>JAFUWF010000011.1 GCA_017483575.1 Bacteroidales bacterium | reverse complement strand
TGTAGGTGGTGGCGGCGGTGAGGCCATTGAAGGTGTAGAAGGTGTCGGTGACGGCGACAGCGGTGATGCTGTCAAGATTCCACTCTTCGGCGATGGCCACCTCGTAGTTGCTGGCTTCGCCGGTCCAGTTGAAGGTGATGGAGGTCTCGTCGGCCTCGGCAGCGAGGTCAACGGGCTCGTCGCACACAGCATTGCCGCAGGTGAAGAAGCGCATGTCGGCGCGGCGACCCACGGTGTAGCCGGTGGTGTTGTTCGTCATCCAGGTTTCCCATCCATTCTGGTCATTGTAGTTGTAGCGTGTGGCGTTGGCAGGGGCGGTGTGCTGATAGAAGTTGTAGCCACTCTTGTAGGTACCGAAGGTGGTGTCGGACATCATGCAGACCATGAGGTTGCCGTTGCCGCTATACTCGAACGGAGTGGAGAAGAGGAACTCGTTCCAGCCGTTCTGGATGGGCAGGTTGCCGTCGTAGACGAGGGTCATGCTGTCGAGCGGCATCCAGGCATCCACCGTAATCACACTGTCGGGCATTTCCTTGAGCCAGATGCGGCCGCGGAAGCCAGTGAGGGTGTTGTTGGTGGTGGAGCAGTTGACGGCGATGCTGGTGATGCTGGAGGCGTCGCCAAGCAGGCTGTCGGGATAGATGGACTGGGAGACGGAGTGGTTGTAGTAGGGATACACCGGGAGGTAGCTGGTGGCATAGGAGGTGCTGTCGCTGATGTTGACGGTGGTGCCGCCGACGCAGCGGGTAGAGAAGGTGATGGTGTCGCTGACAGCAGTGACGCCGCCTTCACAGTTGAGGGCAACATAGACGCGATAGTTGGTGAAAGCCTGGAGGCCGGAAACGGTGGCCGGGGAGGCAGTGACGTTGGTGGAGGAGACCACGTTGTTGTTGTCGTCAATCACATAAGCGTCGTAGGTGGCACCGGCATTGACACCGAGGCCAGGAGTGAAGTCAACCGTGACGCTGACGTCGGTGGTGGCAGCCACCTCGATGTTGGCAATCTCTTCGGAGCACGGCGGGATGACGGCAACGGTGAGGTCGTCAAGATAGATGGAATAAGAGTAGGCGTTGTTGCCGATGGTCTGGAGGACGAAGTAGAAGCCCGTGTCGGTGAGGGGCACACTGTTGGTGTTGATAGTGTATTGAATGTTGCCATAGGTGGTGGCGGTCACGGTGTCGAGGGGGATGAAGGTGGAGTCGAGGTCGGTCATCACACCGGCAACGAAACCAACAGAAGAGCTACCATACAGCCAGAAGCTGACGCTGACATTGTTGATGGGACCATCGAGCAACGGGGTGGCAAACTTGGTCTGCTGGTTGTTGAAGGTGACCATGCGCAGCGAATTGTTGCCGGAATGGGCGTAGTAGGTAGAGTTGTAGACGGCGGGCAGCATGTTGCCGTAGCTGTCGGGATAGCTGGCAAGCTTGGTCCAGCAGGTGGGGAACTCACCGTCGTTGTAGCTGTCGAAGTTCTCGGCGAAGGGCAGCTCGACAGCACCGCACAGGGTGTTGAAGGAACTGACCGGGGAGAAGATGGAGTACTCAGAACCGCAGTTGGAGCGGACCTTGACCTCATTGCGCGAAGCAGCACCGAGACCAGTGACGACACAGAAGGTGTCGGTGGTGGAAGCAACGTACACAGTGCCGTTGACGGTGACCTCATAGGAGGAGGCGCCGGTGTTGTTCCAGTGCACGGTGGCGCCGTGGCTGGTGGTGTCGCTGATGGTGACGACCAGCGGACGCTGGCAGTTGGGCAGGCGCTTCACCTGGAGGGAGTCAATCTCCAGCTCGCTCTGGCTGTTCTCGTTGAGACCCTTGACGCGGAAGGCGATGTAGGCACCGCTGTCGGCAATGCTCAGCACGTCGGTAATCATCTCGTATTCGTTGACGCCGGACTCAATCTCCACCAGAGGAATGTAGGTGTTGGGGTTGGCGGGGTTGGTCATGATACCGGCATCGGCAACGCCATTGTAGCCGTAGAAATAGGAAGAGAAGGTAATCTGCATCTTGTTGGCAGGAACAGGCATCATCGGAGTGATGGCATACTGGCTGTCGGCAACATAATAGGCGCGCACGTACATCACATTGCTTTCCTCGTCGAAGGAGCTTTCTTCATAGAGCACCAGCGGGATACGGATGCCACCGAGCGACTCGGAGCCGAGGTAGTGCCAGCAGGCGGGAGTCTCTTCATTTTCATAGGCAGCGAAGCCTTCGCTCCAAGGCAGGGAGGTGATGTCCTGGCAGAGGGTGGCGAAGCTGGCGTTGCGGGCCATGGAGAGATTGTTGGCTTCGCAGTTGGCCTGGACGCTGATGGTGTAGTTGGTGCCGGGGTTGAGGCCGGTGATGGTGAAGGGGTTGCCAGTGTAGGAGGTGGTGACGTCGCCGATGGTGACGGCGAAGGAGGTGGCGGCAGAGGCAACGGTCACAACAGCCGAAGTGGCGGTGATTCCACTCACGGTGACGCTGTCAGGACGTACGCAGGAAGCGCAGGCCAGAGGAGCAGCGGCCAAGAGGCTGGTGGAGGACATGCCGTCGCCGGCATAAAGGGTGTCGCCGTTGGAGTTGAGGATGATCATGTGGTCGTATTGGCCCCAGTCGGGGGTACCGGCATTCCACACGAAGCGCACCGAGTCGCCAACGCAGGCGGCAATCTCAGCCTCGCCAGCGTTCTGACCTTGCGGCATGGTGGCAATGCCACGCATAGCGGTGCCGGAGTAGACGGCCACGTAGTTGTTGCCGGGAGCCCAGGTGTTGGTGTAGTCGGCGGCCATCTGGACATAGACGTCGCAGGTGGCACCCGGGCAATCGGTAGAAGCGTAGAGGTTGACGTAGATCGAAGTGTCAGTCTGGTTGCAGAGGGTAGCCACGCTGACGTTGTAGCCCGTGTTGGCGGTGAGGCTGGTGAGGGTGTAGGCGGGGGTGCCGGTGACGGTGGCCAGGTAGGCGCCGTCGACCTTGATGACCCAAGCCTCGTCAAAGTCGTTGGCGGGAGTCCACTGGAGGTCGATGCTGGTGGTGGTGGAAGCAACCTGGGTCAGAGCCGTAGGAGCCATGCAGTTGGGGCAGCCGGCATAGCTGAACAGCGAGCTACCGTTGAGGTTGGTGCCGACGCCGTCGAGGCCGAGGGCACCGAGGGTAATGGAGTAGGACACTTCATCAGGATAGCTGCCGCTGACACCGACGAGTTCGAGGGTGTCCTCAGGGCACACAACCATGGTGAAGACATTGTCGTGGCTGCCGCTGGGCACAGTGGCGGAGGTCACCTGGCTACCGTTGACGAAGACGTTGATGGCGTGGCCGTTCCAGCCGTCGCCGTAGCTGTCGTGCATGTCGATGGTGAGGATGCAGCCGCCTTCGCAGCGCAGGGTCTGCGCGGCAAGGACATTGCTCCAGTCGCTGGTGTCGGTGCCGCAGATGCCACGCACCCAGATGTAGTAGTTGGTGTTGATGGTGAGGTCCTCAATCAGAGCCGTGGTGTCGGAGCTTGTAAGCGATTCGACCGACTCGGAGTTGATGTTGTTGGACGTGCTGTAGCGCACCTCGTAACCGTCGGCACCGGTGGAGGGCCACTCGATGGCTATGCTCTCGGTTTCGGTCCCAGTGACGACAGGAGCCGAAGGACGCAGGCAGCTGGAGTAGCGACGCACTTCGACGTTGCTGATATAGGCATAGCCCTGGGAAGCGGTGGAAGTGGAACGGAAGGCAATGTAGATGGTGTCCAAGCCTTCGGGGAGGCTGGAGGTGTTGAACTCATGGACAGTATAGGTGCTCTCGGTCACAGTGTCAAGCGGCACGAACGAGGCAATGCCGGCCGAGTCGAGGCTGGTCACATAGCCAGCTTCCAGCGTGCTGGGATAGTAGGAACTGACATAGGCCGTATAGATGACATTCAGCCGGTTGGCAGGCAGGTCGACCAGCGGCATAGCAATCAGGTTGGGAGCCTGGTACTGCGGGCCGAGATTCAGGTAGTTGGGGCTGTCGACATAAACATACGGGAGAACGTTGGAGTAGTAATTTGTCGACTGCATGACCGTCCAGCAATTGGGAGCCTGGTAGCCGGTCATGTAGGAGAAGTCCTCATAATAGGGCACCTGGAGGTCGCCGCAGGCGGTGCGATGATGGCCCACAAAGTGCCAGGAAGTGGTGTCGCTTCCCTCGTTGCAAAGGGTGCGCACCCACAGCCAGTAGTTTCTGTTGGGCTGGAGGCCTTCGATGGTGTAGGCGGTGGTGTCTTCAATGTCACTGATGATGGTGGCGGCGGAGACGTTGCCCTCGGTGGCGTAGGCAATCTCATAGTAGGAGCCGATGCCGTTGGGAGTCCAGCGAAGGGTGATGCTCGTGGCGGTGGCGGAGTCGACCTGCGAGGCCAGGGGGCGACGGCAGGGCATGGACTGCTCGATGGTGATGTCGTCGAGGTAGATGCCGTAGTTGTTGCTGGGTGTGCGGAAGGTAATGTAGATGGTTTCAGCGGTCACGCTGTCGGTGTAGAATTCAAACTCCTGCCAATCCTCGGTGGGGCCGGTGACGGTCTTCATCGAGACGAAGGTGCTCAAGTCGGTGGGGTCGGTGACATAACCGGCCTCGATAGTGTAGCTGCTGGTGGCACGGACATAGAAGCTGACGTGCATCTGGTTGGCCGGAAGGTTGACCTTCTGGAGCACCACGGAGTTGTTGTAATAGAAATAGAGCGAGCGCTCGCCGTTATGGTGATAGTAGGTGTAGAACTGCGGATAGATGCTGCCGTAGCTGTTGTATTCCTCAATGGTATAGCAGTCATAGTGGGTGCTGCCGTTCTCGAAGCCCTCGAAGAAGGGAGCCTCGACGGGCACGCAGGGAGTGAAGAAGGTGACAGCTGCGGGGGTGGCGACGTTGTCGCTGCCGCAGACAGCCTGCACGGCAACGGTGTAGTTGTTGCCGGGAGTAAGTTCAGTAAGGGTGTAGGGGCTGGTGACGGGGCCCAAGGAGGTGCCGTTCAGCGTCATTTCATAGCTGGCGGCGGTGCCGGTCCAGGTAATCAGGGCGGAGGTGGTGTCGGGCACCACGGTCATGTCGCCCGCCGGCGGGCAGAAACTAAAGTCGCCTTCCACATGGCTGAACTTGGCCTTGGGGAGGAAGTTCTGGGTATAAACATTGGAATTGTAGGAATAGATGCTTGCATTGGTGAGAGCAACGCCGTAGAAGGAGGCACCGTTCCACGAGGCGGCGGTGGTGGTAATGTCGACAAGGAGGTTGCCGCCATGATAGTCGAAGGCGGTGGTGAAATCGAACCACAGCGAGTCGGCCTGGCCGTTGACGGTGCCGCTCCACACCTGCGTCAGGGTGGCGGTGGTGTTGATGGCGGAGAGCTGGTCATCAGCCACTTCGGCCAGCGAGATGGTCATCGTGGTGCCCCAGGCGGTGCTGTTTTGCGACGACATGTAGAAACCAATGCCGGTGATGCTGTCGCCCGCCAGACTGCCAATCAGGCTGACTGGATAGAGCATCTGGTTGTGCTGTGCGGCATCAATCCAGCTGCCGTAGACAGGCAGATAGTCGTTGGTTGACGTGCCGTCGGCCACCGTCAAGGTGCTCGACTGCGCACGCGCTCCGAGGGGCACCAATAGTGCCGAGAGGAGCATCATTTGTAATAGTTTTTTTACCATAATGATAAGGATTTTGTTAATAAAAAAAGTTAATTTTTGGATTTGATTTTCTGTAATTTATTAATAAACAATATAAGAACTCTCCCCCAATGGGGCCTTGGCGGGCAATCGGGGGAGTGGATGGAGAAAAGTGGCAGTCTGTCACACAAAAGGTTACACTTGCATTGCCCACGCAGTGTACAATGCAAATATACACTTTTTTTTTAAAGTGAACAAAAAAAGTATTTTTTTTTACTCCTCAGACGCCTCCTTGACATGCTCCTCTGACGCCTCCTGGACACACTCCTCTGACGCCTCCTGGACACACTCCTCAGTCAGCCCTAGAAGGGCTGCCAGCTCCCCTAACTTAGGGGAGCAGCCAAGTTTGTGACGTAGCTATCTAAACTCCTCCCCTAAGTTAGGGGAGGTGGCCGCCCGGCAGGGCGGACGGAGGAGTGTGTAAGAACAACCGAGGAGTGTGTAAAACAACGGAGGCGTGTCTATCACCTCTCCCGTATCACATCACCATGCTCTGTGACAATCTGGCGGAGGAACCACTCGGGATAGGGCGGCTGCTGGGGGAAGCGGACGACGCCAGTCTCGGTGGTCTCGATGCGGCCGTTGCGGACATGCTTGATGTTGCCGTCGATGTACTTCATCAGCAACAGTTGGTCCAGTTCGTGCCAACGGCGCATCATCTCTTCGGCGCGGTCGTTGCTGAAACGGTTGAGGGCACCGACGAGGCGGGCCTCGTTGTCCTCGTTGGCCCAACGCTCGGCATGGCGACGCTCCAGGCTGACGAAGTTGCTCTCCAGCTCGCGCTGCACCTGCTGCACATCGACAATCATCGAGTCGTAGCGCAGGTAGCAGAAGTTGCTCACGCGGTTGAAGAGCCAGAAGGCCGCCGTCTCGCTGTACTGGCTCATGCTGCCGTTGCCCTCTTCGAAGCACACGGGCACCTGCGTGGTGCCACAGTAGACGGGGCAATAGACGGTGCTGTAGGTATCGTCGACGCCGAACCAGATGACGCCGCCGAGCTTCGACGGCAACCACTTGCGGCATTGCGCCACGAAGGAGAAGCCCGTCTGCTGGGTGCTGATGGCACGCTCGTGGATGTACTTCTGCCCGTCGACGGTGAAGTCCATCGGCCGCCAACGGTAGGGGCAGTGGAAGGGGCCTGCGCCGACGTCCTGCGTCATGTCCATGGGCGTGCCCTCGAAGTGGTCGCGCATCAGGGACATGCAGTCCTGGACGGAGAGCTTGCGGTTGGGCCTGACCCACAGCGGCAGGCGCTCGGCCGTGGCGTCGCCCATGGCGAAGGCCTCATACTTCTTCATGCCGTCGGCCACGCGATTGAACATCGCATACACGCGCGCCTCGCAGGCGCGGAGGCCCGAGAAGGTCAGGGGGTTGTAGGTGTCGGCGAAGGAGAAGTTCTCGTCGGGACCGCTGTAGAGGTTATGCTTCTTGGCGAAGGAGACCACATCGTCGCTGTAGACCACCTCGATGTCCTTATTGTCGATATAGTCGATATGCCTGCTGCTGATGGCAACTTGGCGCTGCTTCTTGTTCCACTTGGCGGGCTCCTGCGGGAAGGTGGTGATGCGGGCCTGGTTGGCGTGGCCACAGATGTAGCCGTCGGGCACGCGGCGCGCCACCCACACGGCACCCTTCTCATAGTTGCCCTTGCTGGTAATCTCAAAGATCCACACCTCGTCGGGGTCGGCCAGAGAGAAGCTCTCGCCGCCATCGGCGTAGCCGTAGGTGGAAACGAGCTCGTGCATCACCCGTATGGCCTCGCGGCAGTTCCTGGCCCTCTGAAGGGTGACGTAGATGAGGTTGCCGTAGTCGATGCCCGTGGCGTTGCCCTTGTCCAGGGGGCTGATGCCGCCCCAGGTGGTCTCGCCGATGGCCAGCTGATGCTCGTTGATGAAGCCCACCACCTGGTAGGTGTGGGCCGGCTGCGGGATGTCGATCTGGTGCCGCAGGGAACCGTAGTTGAACAGCTTGAGCATCTCGCCCGCCTGGTGGTCGGCGGCAGCGCAATAGCGCAGCTGCCCGTAGCGCGTGTGGCTGTCGGCGGCATAGGTGATGAAGGTGCTGCCGTCGCTACTGGCGCCCTTCGACACTATCAGGTTCGTGCAAGCCACAGCCCTCCCGGCCACAGCCAACGCCAAAAAGAGTATCAGTCGTTTCATAATATCTAGTTTTTTTTTTTCAAGAAAACTATCCACCTTCAGCTGTCCACCTCGAGGTAGAAACTGACGGGGCGGAAACCGTCGTTGCAGCTGATCATGGCGCTCATGGGGTTCTGCATCCATCCGTCGTAGAAATTGCCTTCGCCGCGGGCAAGGGCCTCCACAAAGGGGCGCATGCTCTCCCATGCCGAGGGACACATCCCTTCCGGGCATTGTCCGTCAACGGAGACCCACTCCTGCCCCACCGCCACGTCGCACGTGTGCTCGATGGGGTTCTCGTACCGGGCCATCAGGTCCGGATACTCCGTCTTGCGGACGGCGGTGATGCGCACTCGGTTCATTTCAGGTGCAGCTGGTGGCCCATACGGTCCTGCTTGGTCTTGAGGTAGCGCTCGTTGTACTTGTTGGGCTCGATGACGATGGGCACAATCTCGGTCACCTCCAAGCCGTAGCCTTCCAGGCCCGTGCGCTTCACCGGGTTGTTGGTGATGAGGCGCATCTTGGTGACCTTCTGGTCGCGCAGTATCTGGGCGCCGATGCCGTAGTCGCGCTCGTCGGCTTTGAAACCAAGCTTCAGGTTGGCGTCGACGGTGTCGAAACCCTGCTCCTGCAGGTGGTAGGCCTTGAGTTTGTTCACCAACCCGATGCCGCGGCCCTCCTGGCTCATGTAGGCTATGAGGCCTTTGCCCTCTTTTTCAATCATCTGCATGGCGCTGTGCAGCTGCTCGCCGCAGTCGCACTTGCAGGAACCGAAGATGTCGCCCGTGGCGCAACTCGAATGCACACGCACCAGCACGGGCTCGCCTTCCTCCCATTCGCCCTTCTTCAGCACCATGTGCGTATTGCCGTTGTCGAGCTGGGTATAGGCTATGAGCTGGAAGTTGCCCCACTGTGTGGGCAGAAACACCTCCTGCTCCTTGCGGATCAGCGTCTCGTGGGCCACACGGTAGGCGATGAGGTCCTTGATGGTAACAATCTTGAGGCCGAAGCGTTTGGCCACTTCCTGCAACTGGGGCATACGGGCCATGGTGCCGTCGTCGTTGATGATTTCGATGAGGGCTCCTGCGGGACGCAGGCCGGCGAGACGGGCCAGGTCCACGGCCGCCTCCGTGTGGCCGGCGCGCACCAGCACGCCACCGTTGCGGGCGCGCAGGGGATTGATGTGGCCCGGACGGCCCAGCTGCGTGGGTTTGGTGGCGGGATCGGCCAGGGCGCGGATGGTACTGGCACGGTCGTGCATGCTGACGCCGGTGGTACAGCCATCCTCCAGGTTGTCAACGGTCACGGTGAACGGCGTGCCCAGCAACGAGGTGTTGTCGTGCACCTGCATGTCCAGCTGCAGCTCGTGGCAGCGCTCCTCGGTAATCGGGGCGCAGAGCACTCCGCGTCCGTTCTTGAGCATGAAGTTCACGTGCTCGGCGGTGATCTTCTCCGCCGCCATAATGAAGTCACCCTCGTTCTCGCGGTCCTCGTCGTCGACGACAATAACGAATTTGCCCTCGCGGAAATCCTCGATTGCTTCCTCTATAGTATTGACTTTGAAATCCATAGTAATAATCTTGTTTATCGTTGCGACTGCAAATTTACAAAAAAAAGTTCATATCGCCCAAAAAAGATGTTCCCCCAACCCCGACCTCCCCTCCCCCTCAGCAACCAACGGAAAGCCCTTTGCATCTAGTTTTCAACACTTTATAAATTTTAACATATTTTAACTATCAACAAACAATAAACTTTATTAGAACACAACAAATCAACATTGTTTTCCAACAATACATGACTTTTCCATAACTCCATGCAGATCAGTATCTTATATGGACCCCCTCTTTCTCCCCTCTTACCCCCCTCTTACCCCTCTCTTTATCAACCCTTATTATGGTAAGAGTTGATAAGGGGAGGATAATGGTATAAGAGGTTGAATAGCTGGTTGATATACGGTTTTGAGGCATGGGGTTGATGGATTAGTGCTCCTGCGTTATCCCTTTCGTTGATGTTCCTGTTTCGGTTCTTTTATGCCCGGAGGTGGAAAAAGAAAATGATGGGTGCAAACACAATAAAAAGAAACATACGACGTTTATCATAAAATGAACATAGCACTAATAGGATACGGAAAGATGGGTCACGCCATCGAGGCGCTGGCCGCGGAGCGGGGGCACAGCGTCACAGTCAGGATTGACCGGGACGCCCCCTGGCCGGAGACGATAGAGGCCGATGTGGCCATCGAGTTCACCACGCCGAAGACGGCGACGGCGAACCTGCTGCGCTGCCTGGAAAAGGGCGTTCCCGTGGTGTGCGGCACCACAGGGTGGTACGGCGACTACGACAAGGTGGTCGGCGAATGCAAGGCCCGTGTCGGACGCCTCTTCACGGCTACCAACTTCAGCATCGGCATGAACATCATGTTCGAACTGAACCGCCGGCTGGCGGAGCTGATGAAAGGCCGCGCGGAGTACAGCGTAGGCATCAGCGAGACACACCACATCCACAAGCTCGATGCCCCCAGCGGCACAGCCATCACGCTGCAGGAGCAGATAGTGGAGAGCGGAGAGCGGAGAGCGGAAAGTGTTCCCATCGAATCCATACGCGAAGGCGAGGTGCCGGGTACGCACACCGTGGTGTACGACAGCGAGATAGACACCATCACCTTGACCCACGAGGCCCACAGCCGCAAGGGGTTGGCCCTGGGGGCGTTGCTGGCGGCGGAATTCCTTGTTTCTGCCCAGCCGGGGGTGTACACGATGAGAGACCTTTTTTCAGAAGGAGTGAAAGGGAGTTGAGAGGGAGTGAATAAGGAGTGAGAGGACAAATGCAGAAAAGAGCACATAAAACGGGAAGGGCCAACCCCTGGGTGATCCTGGGGCTGACGGCACTGCTGGCGGTGACGATGGCGGTCAGCTGCATGTTCGGCGCCGTGGACATCAGCATGGACGACATCGCGGGCCGGTCGCAGATCTTCTGGCAGCTGCGCCTGCCGAGGGTAATCATGGGTGCCCTGGTGGGGGCGGTGCTGAGCGTGTGCGGCGCGGCCTACCAGAGCATCTTCCGCAACCCCTTGACGGACCCCTACGTGCTGGGAGTGTCCAGCGGAGCCTCGCTGGGAGCGGCGGTGGCCATACTGCTGGGCCTGGAGGCGTACCTGTGGGGCGTGGGCGGACTGGCGTTGGCCATGGCGTTGATGACGGTGCTGGTTATCTACAAGATAGCCTCCATCGGCAACCGTATGCACACCACCACCCTGCTGCTGACGGGCGTGTGCCTGACGCTGCTCATCTCGGCCGTCATCTCGTTCCTGATGGTGCTGAACCAGGAGAAGATGGACTCGATCATCTTCTGGACGATGGGAAGCTTCGGCAGCTCGTCGTGGACCGATGTGTGGATGCTGCTGCCCGTGGCGGCGGTGGGCATAGGCGTGGTGCTGTGGTACAGCCGCGACCTGAACCTGCTGCTGGCAGGCAGCGAGGCGGCGCAGAGCATGGGCTGCGAGGTGGAGAAGGTGAAACGCATGTTGCTGCTGTTCACCACGCTGATGGTGGCCTTTGCCGTGAGTTCGTGCGGCGTGATTGGCTTCGTGGGTCTGATAGTGCCGCATGCCGTGCGCCTGGTGGCAGGGCCGGACAACCGCAAGGTGGTGCCCTACGCCATCCTCTGCGGAGCCATCTTCGTGCTCGTCTGCGACACCTTGGCGCGGACGGTGCTGCGGCCGAGCGAGCTGCCGGTGGGTAGCCTGACGTCGATGGTGGGAGCACCGCTGTTCATTTACTTGCTGTACAAGAACAAGAAAGGGTTCTAGAGGGGATAGACAGGATAGGAGCGATAGATATAGAAGCGATAGAGGCGATAGATTTATGATAGAGATTAAACATATACGGGTTGAGTTTGGGAAAAGGCGCATACTGGACGGCATCGACGCGACGGTTGCCCCGGGGCGCATCACGGCGGTGATGGGTCCCAACGGCTGCGGCAAGACGACGCTGCTGCGATGCATCGGCGGCCTGCTGGAGCCCACGGCGGGCAGCGTGGCCATCGACGGGCAGTTGGTGGGGTCCTACACGGCCCGGGGCCTGGCGCAGAAGGTGGCCTTCGTGCGCCAACAGGCACAGACCGACTTCGAGTTCTCGGCCTTCGAGACGGTGCTCATGGGGCGCAACCCCTATCAGCACCACCTGCAGAACGAGAGCCAGAAGGACTGGGACATCGTGGAGCAATGCATGAAGCAGACGGGCACATGGCACCTGCGCCTGGCCAAACCCGGCGAGATGAGCGGCGGCGAGATGCAGAGGGTGATGATTGCCCGCGCGTTGGCACAGCAGACGCCTGTGTTGCTGATGGACGAACCCGTGAGCAACCTCGACATCGCCCACCAGCTGGAAATCATGCGCCTGCTGAGGACCACGGACAAGACGGTGGTCATCGTCATCCACGACCTGAACCTCGCCCTGCAGTTCTGCGACGACCTGATGCTGATACACAACGGCAAGCTGCTCTTCCACGGTCCCATAGCCCAAGGCCTGACGACGGGGAACATCGGCACCGTCTACGGTGTGAAGAGCCACATGGCCGAGGGGCGCATCATATTCGACTATTGAACCAAACCAAATAAGAGATATCCCCATGAAAAGAATCCTCCTGACGACCCTCCTGTTGCTGGCATCCCTGACGGCAGGCACGCTCCGTGCGCAGGACACCCTGGCACTGGCGTGCATAGAACCCGACTCCGTCATCAGCGAGGCCATGAAGTACATCGGCGTGCCCTACCGCTGGGGCGGCAAGACCCCCAAGGGCTTCGACTGCGCCGGATTCACCCGATACATCTACTCCAAGTTCGGAGTGCTCCTGGCCCCCTCGGCGGCGCCACAATACAAGATGGGCATCCCCGTGGGCAAGGACTCGCTGGCCGTGGGCGACCTGGTGTTCTTCTCCGGGCGGCGCAACATGAAGACCATCGGGCATGTAGGCATCGTCACGGCCGTCAAGGAGGGCAGCTTCGACTTCATCCACGCTTCCAGCACGGGCATCCGCATCACCTCGTCGCAGGAGCCCTACTACCTGAAACGCTACAAAGGCGCCTGCCGCATCATCGACCGCGAGGAAGTGAAGGAGGCCGGACTGCTGCTGGCATCGGCCGACAGCGTGCTGCAGGAGCCGCTGTACACCATCGCCATGGTGGGCGACATGATGCTCGGCACGCTCTACCCCACCGTGCAACTGCCGCGCCACAACGGCAGATACCTCTTCGAACACACCAAAGCCATCCTCAACAACGCCACCCTGGCCGTAGGCAACTGCGAGGGCGTGTTCAGCAACGACACCCTCCCAAGCACCAAGGAAGACTGCAGCTATTGCTATGCCTTCCGTATGCCCGAATCCTATGCGCCATTGCTGCATGAAGCCGGCTTCGACTTCCTCAGCCTGGCCAACAACCACAGCAACGACTTCGGCCACGCCGGAGCCCTTACCACCATCCGCCTGCTGGACAGCCTGGACATCGGCTACGCCGGCATACAATCCATCTGCACCACCGCCCTCACCATGCGCGACAGCCTGGTGTTCGGCTTCTGCGCCTTCGGCACCAACAGCCACACCTGCAACCTGATGGACAGCACGCTGGTGGTGGACATCATCCACCGGCTGCGCGACGAGTGCGACATACTCATCGTGTCGTTCCACGGCGGCGCCGAGGGGCGCGACTGCACCCACCTGCCCGAGGGCATGGAAATATTCCTCGACGAGAAACGCGGAGCCCTGCGCGACTTCGCCCACCTCTGCATCAACGAGGGTGCCGACCTGGTCTTCGGCCACGGCCCCCACGTGTGCCGCGCCATGGAGCTCTACCGCGGCCACCTCATCGCCTACAGCCTGGGCAACTTCTGCACCCCCACGGGCATGAACCTCTCCGGATACCTGGGATACGCCCCCATCGTGACGGCCCGCGTCAACCGCGACGGCATGCTGGTGGACGGACAGATACACTCCTTCCAGCAGGCCATGCTGACGGGCCCCCGACCCGACAAGGACAACAAGGCCGCCGCACTCATCCGCACCCTCTCGGAAGAGGACTTCGAGAAAGCCACCCTGAGCATCGACGACAACGGCGCCTTCCGTCCCGCAACAGCGGAATGAGGGCTTTTTTTGATTTTTTAAGTTTAAATATTTTGTAGACTGACACATTTTTTGTACTTTTGCAAAGTTTTTAGTATCACTCTTTGAACCATATTAGATGAAACATATAGAACCTATCATACTGTTATTTGCCCTGTTGGCCCTGCCCGTAGTGGTATCGGCGCAGACCGACGAACCGCAACAGAAAAACAACAAATCGGAAATCAAAGTCAACAAACTGGATGTCATCTACGAGGAGGAAGAATACAAAGGAGTAGCCATCGACCGCCGCAACAACAAGGAGACCGAGAACTACATGTACCAAGCTCCCTTCATGTACGAAGTCGACGAAGACGACGAGGAAGAAGAAGAGGACATGCCCAACATCTATACCCTCGACGATGCCGGTGCCGACAGCGAGGACGAAATCCTCATTGAAGGCTTCGACACAGCAGTCATCCACCTCCCCAAACTGGATGTCAACCGCATTGACGAGCCCATCGTCATCCGCCTGCGCGACAACGCCCGAGGCGAGAAGTTCACGTGGCCTACGCCTTGGTCGGCGCGGCCGTCGTCGCACTTCGGACCCCGCTGGCGCCGCTGGCACTACGGCCTCGACCTGGCTCTGCCCACCGGCGAACCCATCTATGCCGCCTTCGACGGCGTGGTGCGCATCTCCAAGGACAACAAGAGCTACGGCAAGCTGGTCATCATCCACCATGCCAACGGCTTGGAGACCTACTACGCCCACATGTCGAAACGCAACGTGGTGGCAGGGCAGCAGGTAAAGAGTGGCGACATCATCGGCCTTTGCGGCAACACCGGTCGCAGCCGCGGCAGCCATCTCCACTTCGAGATACGCTATATGGGCAACGCCCTCAACCCCGAGAACGTGGTTGACTGTGCCACGCACGACCTCATCAACGACGAACTGAGCCTCACCCCGTCGTCGTTCCGCAAGACGGCCAAGGGCAAGAGTGGCAGCAAGGCCTCGTCGTCAGGAGGTTCGTCGTCAGGTGGCTGGTACCGCGTACGCCAGGGCGACACCCTCGAGAAGATTGCCCGCCGCAACGGCACCACCATCAACCAGCTCTGCAAGCTCAACGGCATCAGCCGCAACAAGGTGCTGCATCCCGGCGACCGACTGCGCGTCAGCGGCAAAGCCAGCGTCAGCGACTCTGCACCTACCAACGCCAAAGCCGACAGCGGCAAGTCGTCGGGCTCCGCCACCTACACCGTTCGCAAGGGCGACACCCTCGGAAAAATAGCCAAAGCCCACGGCACCACGGTGAAAAAGCTCTGCCAGCTCAACGGCATCAGCGAGAACAAACCCATCCGCGAAGGCCAGAAACTGAAAGTCAAATGAGAATCGACATCCTCACCCTCTTCCCCAACATGATGACCATGTTCTTCGAGGAGAGCATCCTCAAGCGGGCTCAGAAGAAGGGCCTGGTGGAGGTGCACTTCCACGACCTGCACGACTATTCGCTGACCAAATACGGCTCCGTCGACGACTACCCCTACGGCGGCGCCGCGGGCATGGTGATGGCCGTGGAACCCCTGGCCAACTGCATCGAGGGTCTGCAGACGGAACGCACCTACGACGAAGTCATCTATACCGCCCCCGACGGCGAGATGCTCAGCCAGCCCATGGCCAACGAGCTGTCGTTGGCACAGAATTTGATGGTGCTCTGTGGGCACTACAAGGGCGTTGACGAGCGCGTGCGGGAGCATTTCATCACCAAGGAGATAAGCATCGGCGACTATGTGCTCACCGGCGGCGAGTTGGCTACGGCGGTCATCTGCGACGCGGTGATACGCCTCGTGCCCGGAGTGATAGGCGACGAGCAGTCGGCCTTGGCCGACTCCTTCCAGGACGGCCTGGTGGCCCCGCCGGAATACACGCGGCCGCCGGAGTTCCGCGGATGGAAGGTGCCCGACGTCCTCCTCAGCGGCAACCACGCCAAGATAGAGCAGTGGCGCATGGAACAAGCCATCCAGCGCACCAAGGAACGCAGACCTAACCTGTTGAAGAAATGAAAAAGATAAAGAACCTCCTGCTGAAGAAAATACTCTCCTACGACGACAGTCCGACGGAATGCATGTACGGTCCGCCGGAATGGTACGACGAGGACAACATATTGAAAGGCAACTATCTGAACGATGACCCCCAGGATGTTGATGATAAGAAATACATAGATAAACCTCATAAAGAAACAGACAATGACAGAATTTGAGAAATACGCCACCCGTCACCGTGGCATCAGCAGCACCACCATGGCCAAGTACACCTCGGCCATCAACAATTCGCTCACCCCCTACATCGTCGAGGAGCGCCAGCTCAACGTGGCCCAGATGGACGTCTTCAGCCGCCTGATGATGGACCGCATCATCTTCCTCGGCACCGCCATCGACGACTACACGGCCAACGTCATCCAGGCCCAGCTGCTCTTCCTCGAGAGCGTGGACCCCACCAAGGACATCCAGATTTACCTCAACTCGCCGGGAGGCTCCGTCTATGCCGGTCTCGGCATCTACGACACCATGCAGTACATCCAGCCGAAGGTGAGCACCATCTGCACCGGATTGGCCGCCTCGATGGCCAGCGTGCTGCTCTGCGCCGGCGAGAAAGGCCGCCGCTGCGCCCTGCCGCATGCCCGCGTGATGATCCACCAGCCCATGGGCGGCGCCGACGGTCAGGCCACCGACATGGAAATCACCGTCCGCGAGATCCTCAAGCTCAAGAAGGAGCTCTACGAAATCATCGCCAAGCACAGCGGCCAGCCCTTCGAGCAGGTGGAGAAAGACTCCGACCGCGACCACTGGTTCACCGCCGAAGAGGCCCTCCAGTACGGCATGATCGACGAGGTGCTGACGAAGAAGTAAGCATTAGTTACCATACGAAACAAGAGGTACTGCACACATGTGTGCAGTACCTCTGTTTTTCACAGCCCGACAGACCATGGCCACGGGTAGTTATCGGCAAGTTTATGCAAATTTGATTGGAAACTCTATGAAATCAATAATGTTCCCCAATCTCGTGCGCTGAATAGCCAATCGGAAAGGTATGAAGGACAACTAATCATGTTACCGTTTTTCTGCAGATTGTTGGCAGAAAACCTGATACGTACATTGGGGTTGAATTTTTCGTTGTAGATAGAAAGGCTCTTTCCCCCAACACAACCAGCGGCTTTGACTTCTATCGGGACAATGTCTGCACCATTCTGTACCACAAACTCCACCTCTGCCCTTCCGGCCGAGGTCCAGTAGTACGGCATCTCGTTAGTGATAGCAATATACGATTGCAGTATCATATTCTCTGCCAAAGCTCCCTTGAATTCTGTGTAGCTGCTGGCTTCTCCTAAAATCACATCCGCAGGGACACGTGCCAGCCGTCGAAGCAGCCCGCAGTCGCAAGCATAGACCTTGAAAGCATTAACCTCGCGGTATCCAGCAAGAGGCATAGCAGGCTTGGAGGCTGAGAATACCCTGTATATCATACCCGCTTCCTCTAGCCAAAGCAGGCCATCCTCATAATCCTTTGCCCTCGCCCCTCTTTGGACAACACTATATATAAACTTTCGATTCTCTTTCGACAGTTGTGATGGAAGCGAATGCCATAATGCTTTGATGCGTGGGATTTCACGAGGTTCGGCATATTTTGCAAAATCCATCTCATAGAGGTCCAGGATACCCTGTAGGGTCGATTCCACCGCCGCCATGCCCGCGCCAGACAAGAGCGCGACCACAGCCTCTGGCATACCGCCACTTACTTGGTAACGACGATATTCAAGGTTGAGTTTGCTGTGGATGATCTCAGGCAGATGCTCTATGTTTCTCAACTCGGATACATGCTTGTACAATGATGGTTCCGAAGTCTGTAGGAATTCTCCGAAAGAAATGGGGTACATCCTCACAGGAGTCACCTTTCCGACGGGAACAGTCATCTTGCGGCGGCGGACTGCCACGCCCAGAAGTGACCCTGCTGCAATGATATGATATTGTGGTGCTTTGTCGCAGAAATACTTCAGGCTGTTGAATGCGGCCTCACACTCTTGTATCTCGTCGAACACGATAAGGGTTTTCCCTGGCTCAATCGGAACATCTGTCTGCATGGCGAGTTCCTTCAGCAATCGCTCAGGCTCTTTGGTCTGGTTGAAAATCGTTTCGAGTTCCATGGTCTCGCTGAAATCAAAAAAAGCCATGTGCTCGAAATGCCGTAGTCCTAACTCTTTCATCACCCATGTCTTGCCAGTCTGTCTTGCACCCATCAAAAGCAGAGGTTTGTGCGTTTCCGAGTTCTTCCACTCAACGAGTCTGTCGATAATTGTCCTGTGTATCTCCATATTAATATCGTCTTTTTGTGCATCAAAATGTAGTAAATGCTCATTTTATTGTACCTATCAATAACTCAAACCATAACATTTTATTGTGCCAGAATAAAAGAAAATACATTATTTCATGCAGATTTATGTAGTCAGATTGCATTTTTCTGCACAAAATATAGGTCATTCGTCTACAGTTATTACCGGTTTCCTGTGACCTTGCGACGAACCAATAACGGTCCATAGATTTTGCTCCCCTTTACTCATTTTTTGATCAACTACTGTCTCCCACCCATGTGCCAACTATGATCCAAGCTCGGTCCTTCTTCGGTCTCTCGGCAATGGCTCGACGAAATGGCTTCAAAACCTCATGCTCATCTTGCTCAAAGTTCATGAGCATCTTCAAAAAAATCATGCTCATGATTATGTGTGAATCATGAGCATGATTTCGGAACGAGATGAGCATGATTTCAAAACTTCATGCGCTTGAGATTTTAAACTACTGCATCAGCACCTTTCGGGCTGGATAGTTACCTATTTTTACCAAATACACGCCGACTGGCAAGAATTCATTTTGTACCTCACGTCCCATTGTATCAAATACTCTTATTGGTTCGGTCGCACCATACACAATAATTCTACCATTTTTTGCTTCAAAGACAATGTCTTGTATTTCGATGTCTTGAATCACAGTGTTCTGCGAAAAATATGCAATGTAAGTTGCATCAGACAATACCTCCACATTCCGTGGGTTGTTTGTATCTCCATCGTTCCAATGGTCGAAAATAAAACCGGGATTTGATACCGCCGTTAGTATAGCACTATCTCCATATAGATATTGCCCACCACCACTTACTATTCCCATTGTAGGATCACACGTTGCTATAATGTTGAAAATAGAATCTTCCGACACAAATATTGCTGTCAAAGCACTGTCTTGGACAACAATAAAAGAGTAGGGATTGCTCGTTTCATTATTGCTCCATTTTAGAAATCGATAACCATTGTAGGCCATTGCGGTTAGTGTACATATTGTCTCGGCTTCATATACGTTGCTCCCTCCTGTAACCCCATAGATTATGTTATTGGGAGTTGCCGTAACATGATATTGATTTGCTTCAAAATGTGCTGTGATAGTATAATTTCCTTTCACAACTATCATTCGTGGATTTACGGTGTCTTGTACTGAATTGTTCCAATGAGTGAAATGTTTGTGGATGCTGTTGGGTATCGCATAGATGTATGTGGTGTCGCCGTAATGGAATAAACCTCCACCCATCACGGAGCCAAGTGCTGTGTCGGCACTCTGCACAAATACTTCGTACGTTATTTGACGGAATATGGCTGTTAGCGCGGTGTCTTGTTCGGGGATGAGGGTGCGTGGGTTTTCGACCACGCTGTCACTCCACATCTCAAAGACATATCCGAAGTTTGGACAAGCCATCACTGTAATTTCGCCTGTCAAGGTGCAATGTTGTTTTGCAATATATCCACTTGCAGTATCGTTCACATGCAAACTTATATTGCCGATATTTGTGTCAATTTTTGCAGCAGCGGCACGGCATCCGGTCAGTATCTCCTTGTGGTCTTCCGACACGAAGGCAATAACCTCTAAGTCGCATAGACTTAGAATAGGAATACTGCCGATACTGTCCGGAACTTGATAAGTATAGGTTCTCGTAATGAATGAACCTTCATTGCTGATGTTGATTTCCTCTCCCCATTGCCCCGTCAATAGGTCTCTTACCACATGCATATAGCGATACTCTGAACCGTTCACCTCCATGGCAGGGTTGTATTGCTGGAAGCTGATGTTTGAATCAATTATGTTGTTTTGGAGCAGGACAACATTTAGACGGTTTGTTGTACAGCAGGATTGTTCAGTGTAATATAGTTCGACATATACCGTTAATGTGCGGGTGGCGCTATCAATTGTCGCGGTTGCGGCCATGTTGACGGGTGAAGATAATTGTAGTATCGTATCCACAGCTTGGGCATAGTCGTTGCGACCAATAGATAAATACGGATAATAGCAGTATTGTGCCCACGGGAAAGGGTGCCTGTTGATTGTGGCGTTCGGGTATGCTGACACGCTGGCTTGACTGGCCAAGGCTTCACCCCATGATGTAACAAAATGAGGGAGATTATATTGTGCGAACTGCCCGGTATAAAATCTGATGTCAAAAACATCATTCGGATGATTGGCACATATCTCATCTACCACTCGATGAGCATCCGGGCAATATCCGCAACCATTAAATTGTTCAATAACGGCTTTCCGGTTTTGTGGTATTGTATCAACTATGGTTTGTGCATCCACATAGGTAGACAAACACAAAAATAGAATGCATACAAATAATCTTGTTTTCATATCAATATGTTTTTAAATATGCGCTTTACTAAATCATTGCCTCCCGGTTCCAAAGTGTCACCATCCGCAGCAAAGCAAAAGTCATCTCCATATTCGGAATAGTTAATAAGTGCGAGGTCGTTTTCCTAAAGCCAATCTGATACTTTCTTCATATCAATCTCATCATGGTCATCCTCTAAGAAATCCTTAATGTCGCAGAGGGTGTGATTACTCATCTTGCGTTTTAGTGATATCGTCAACAATGCGGCGACATATTCATCAAATGTTAGTTTGGTCATTTGTACCTCCTATATAGTGCCCTCCAGTCCCATAAAGGCAGGTGAATAAAAGAAGCGAGGACTGTATGTCTCACATAGTACTTGAAGGTCTTCGGAATACCTGTATCACTAATGTAAAGGGAACAGCCCACGCTGACACGTGAAGCCGTCACACCGCCCTTGTGATACATTGAAAAGTTCCGAAGTTTTCAAGTACAAGGAAGCATAACGCTTCTAATCATTAATAACTTTCGGTATTGAGTATTACCTCAAAACCGGTTGCAAAATTACGAATAATAATCCATCCGACAAAAAATATTTTCATCATGTCGCAGAAAATGCGTATTTTTGCAGCGAATTTATGCGGCAAAATGATAGATAAAAGACAACAAGACACAGCCTATTTCCTGTCGTTCTGTATCGAACAGTACAAGAACGAGAAGCACCTATCGGGCAAGGATGCCGCCGAAGTGCTGGGTCGGTATGGCGTGCTGGATTATCTGGCGGAGCATTACGAGATGCTGCATACGCAGAGCCGCCAGTGGCTGTTGGAAGACATCGACGAGTTTATCTCACTCCGCAGAAAGGAGGTCTCATGAAGCTGTATCACGGAAGCCTTGAAATAGTACAAAAACCAGAGATACGCAAGGCCAACCGCACACTCGACTACGGCAGTGGGTTCTATACCACCACATCGTACGAGCAGGCCGAGGCATGGGTGCGTCGCCGTATGGACGAGGCAAAGCTGGCCAGAGGCTATGTGAACATATACGAAATGCCTGCGGTTATCCCTTCAACCCTAAAACAACTCATATTCCAGTCACCAACGGAGGAATGGGTGGACTTCGTGATGCGTAACCGCACAGAGAAAGGTTTTGTGCATGATTATGATATCGTCTACGGCCCTGTGGCCAACGACCGCGTCTATGCCGCCTTTGCCCTTTACGAAGGCGGATTTCTGAACAAGCAGGACCTCATCAAGGAACTGAAAGCATACAAACTGGTTGACCAATACCTGTTCCACACAGAAGCTGCCCTGCAAACGCTCACATTCATAGAAGCAAAGGAGGTGGTGCTATGAATCTCGACATCACACAGAATAACTTGTATCTGATATTGCCATCGAAGGTCAGCCGCATGGCAGAGATGCTTGCCAATGACAGCGGCAAGAGCATCGTGGATGCCGTGAAAGACATCTATGCATCCAGCCTGTACGAACGCTTGGAGCAGGAACATACAAAGCAGTGGCACCTCGGCCCAGTGGCCCTATATCAAGAATTAGGTGTAATATAAGCATAGAATAAACCAAGAAGTATATGCAAGTGAAGTTTATCAACCGCAGCCACCATGCGCTGCCGAAATATGAGACCGCGCTGTCGGCGGGGATGGATTTGAGGGCTTTTCTGCCGGAAGGGCCGATAACCTTGAAGCCTATGGAACGGGGACTGGTGAAGACGGGACTCTTCATGGAGCTGCCGGCGGGCTACGAGGCGCAGGTGCGGCCCCGCAGCGGCCTGGCGCTGAAGAAGGGCATTACGGTGCTCAATAGTCCCGGCACCATCGACGCCGACTACCGCGGCGAAATATGCGTCATCCTCATCAACCTCAGCCAGGAGGACTTCGTCATCAGCGACGGCGAGCGCATCGCGCAGATGGTGATTGCGAAGCACGAGCAGGCCGAGGTCGTCGAGGTGCAGGAACTGACCGACACCGAGCGCGGCACCGGTGGTTTCGGGCACACAGGACATAAATGAACGCGAATTACCATAAATTGACCGTGAATTGCCGTAAATTATTACTGTATGTCGTGGCAGTGGTGACTTTTGTCGCATGCAATGCGCAGCCACAACCACAAACCGCCACCCTGCGGACCGGCGCCGAAGAGTTGTTGGAAATAATCAACAAACCTACCGAGAGTACTGCCGACATGGTGCAGGATTTGCGTAACCCCAACGTTGGCGGCGTGGCCGTGGTGGGCAACCAGACCTCCATTGTCGGCAGTACCCACCTGGTGGACACCCTGCTAGCCAAAGGAGTGAACGTCAGCAAGATATTCTGCCCGGAGCACGGCTTCCGCGGCACCGCGGCGGCGGGAGCCAAGGTGGAAAACAGCGTCGATCCCAGGACGGGCCTACCGATTATCTCGCTCTACGGCAAGAACAAGAAGCCGTCGGCGGAGCAGCTGGCGGACGTGGACGTGGTGCTGTTCGACCTGCAGGACGTGGGTTGCCGGTTCTACACCTACCTTTCGACACTGCACTACGTGATGGAGGCCTGCGCCGAGAGCGACATTCCGCTCATCGTGTTGGATAGGCCCAACCCCAACGGCCACTATGTGGACGGTCCCGTTCTTGACACCGCCACCTGCCGTTCCTTCGTGGGCCTGCACCCCGTGCCGGTGGTCTATGGCATGACCATTGGCGAATACGCGCAGATGATCAACGGCGAAGGCTGGCTGGAGCGCCGGCGGGACGCCGGCAACACTGCGAGGAATGCCGGCGGGACGCCGGCGCTCCATTGCGACCTCACGGTGGTCCCCATGCAGGGCTACAAGCGCGACAGCGCGGGCTATGAGCTGCCCGTGCCGCCGTCGCCCAACCTGCGCAACGCCCACGCCATCGCCCTCTATCCGAGCCTCTGCCTCTTCGAGGGCACCAACTGCGGCGTGGGCCGTGGCACCGACTTCCCCTTCGAGTGGGTCACCTACGGCACCGACACCCTCGACCTGCGGCAAGAGGCAGCCCCGACGGCCTTCAGACTCAAATACCTGCTGGAGATGCACCGCCGTGTGCCGAAGGGGCGGTTCTTCCTGAAGAACAACTTCTTCGACCGCCTGGCCGGCACGCGCGAACTGCGCATGCAGCTCGAACAGGGGCTTGGCGAGGCGGAAATCCGCGCCTCGTGGCAGCCGGGCCTCGAGGCATTCAAAGAGATACGCAAAAAATACCTGATATATGAAGACTAACGGAAAAAACATCTGCAAGGAGCTGAAAGCCATCCGCCGCCAGGTGGCCGAGCAAAACGACATACCGCTGGAGCAGCCCGAGTGCACCTACGACGGCCCGTGCGACGGCACCTGCCCCCATTGCGACGCCGAGTTGCAATACATCGAGAAGATGCTCAATGAGCGCACCAAGCTGGGCAAGGTGGCGACGGTGGCGGGCGTGGCGCTGACGATGGCCGCGCTGAGCTCCTGCTCGTCGACCCAGCAGCCCATCGACCGGCTGCAGGGCGAGCCCCCCATCGAGCAGCCCCGCCCCGCCGAGCCCGAGCCCCTGGGGGGCAAGGTGCCTGAGATGCCCGACGGCACCGTGGTGGACCCCAGGGAGCAGCTTCGCATCAACGACAGGCATGAGGAGCCCCGGCCCCTGATGGGTGACGTCCCCTTCGTGCCCGACACCAACAGGATTGAGAAACAATAACAACATACAAATGAAGAAGACCATCCTTATCCTTTCCGCGGCCGCGCTGCTGTTCGGCGCCTGCTGCAACAAACAAGAGACCGCCACCGCCGACAACGCCGCCGAGGTGGTGATGCAAAACATCCTCAGCCGCAAGAGCGTGCGCTCGTACAACGGCGACACCATCCCCGCTGCCGTGATGGACAACCTGCTGAAGGCCGCCATGGCCGCCCCCTCTGGCCGCGACCTGCGCCCGTGGCAGGTGGTCGTCATGACCGACAAGAGCCAGTACGAGACCGTCTTCGAGGGCAACTTCAACATGCAGAAGTTCATGGAGAGTGGCGCCGTGCTCATCCTCTGCGCCGACACCACCTTCACCGCCCCCACGCGTGAGGACCCCGACGGCCCTGCCGTGACGCAGGTGAACCAGCTGTGGCGCGACGATATGGGCGCCGTCACCGAGAACCTGTTACTTGCTGTCGAGGCCTACAATCTGGGTGCCTGCTGGACGGCCTGCTACCCCTACGCCGACCGCATGGATCCCATCAAGAAGGCCCTGCAGCTGCCGCCGACGGTGGTGCCCTACGCCGTGGTGCCCATCGGATACCCCAGCACCGAGAACAGCCCCAAGGACAAGTGGGATCCCGCCCGCGTGCACTACAACCGATGGTAAAATGAGAAATGAAAAAAAGCCCTCGGAAGCGCTGTGCTTCCGAGGGCTTTTCTTGTGGAGTAGATGGGACTCGAACCCACTACCTTTTGATTGCGAACCAAATGCTCTACCAGATGAGCTACTACCCCTTTCTTTATCAAAAAAGGGTCGTTTGTGCGACCCTCTTTCTTGTGGAGTATATCGGAGTCGAACCGATGACCTCTTGCATGCCATGCAAGCGCTCTAGCCTACTGAGCTAATACCCCGGCAGATTTCATATGTTTTTCTCTCGAAATCGGGTGCAAAAGTACAACCTTTTTCCGATATAGCCAAATTTTTTTTAATTAAAAATTGAAAATTGAAAATTGAAAATTGAAAACCAGTCAGTTGTGATGAATATTTTTTTCTAGTGGATGTTCCAATTGAAGCCCAGGAAGGGGTGTTGGCGGTCGAAATCTTGCTCTTTTGAGCGTTCTTGGAGACGCTTGATGCGCTTCATTCCCCAGCGCCACATCATGACGTCGAACACCAGGAAGACCACCATCAGTACAGCGGCCACCACCACGCCGGTGGTCACCTCGTCGTCGCTGCCATCGAAGAGGACATCGCTGACCATCAGCAGGGCGTCGTAGGTGCCGTGGAGAAGCATGGGATAGAGCAGTGCGTGGAAGAGGTGGATACGGCGGTTGGAGAGGTCGAACTTGGCCAGCGAGAGGTGATAGCCCATGATGACGGCGAAGAGGAAGTGGGCCGGCACCGCCAGGAGGCCGCGCGAGAGGGCGATGGCAATGACATCGTCGCTGCCGAAGACGTACATCACATTCTCCACGCAAGCAAAGCCCAGAGAGAGGAAGACGGCGTAGACGATGCCGTCGAAGTACTCGTCGAAGTGGGGGCTGCGCCAGATGACCCACATCAGGAGGGCAAACTTGCAGAGCTCCTCGCTGAAGCCTGCCACAACGTAGCCCGTGAAGAAAGCCCCGGTCACCGGCTCGGAGGGCGTAAAGACCGAGAGCAGCATCTCCAGGATGGAGGCGGGGATGACGCTCAGGCATCCCACGAAGAAGGTCCAGAGGAGCTTTTTGATGGGTTCAGGTTGGTATTTGTCTTTCCGATAGATGAAAAACAGCAACAGGACGACAGGCAGCAGGGCCGCGATGAATGTGATACTCATATTATGTTTTCTAAGGTTTGTTGTTCAGGTTTATACGATGAGCCCTGGCGGGTGCCGCGGCGTGCGAGCTCGGCCTCGACAAGGGCGGGGATTTCTTCGTTGCGCAGCAGGCGTCCGTCCAGGCGGCGGAAGCTGCGTTCGGGGCAGGCCTGGAAGCGTGGCGGCACCTCCCCGGCCAGGCGCTCCACCACGAGGGTGGGCCGCAGACGTTCCAGCAGGTCGCACACCAGAGCGATATATTCTTCCAGCGTGAAGTGCAGGAGCGACTGGCGGAAGGCTTCGTTGCGGTACTGGCGTTCCATGGCGGTGCCTTTGAGGATTTGCAGCTGGTGGAACTTGATGGTGGTGAGGGGCAGGCGGTTGACGATGTCCATCTCGGCCAGCAGGTCGTCGCGGCTCTCACCGGGGAGGCCGAGGATGAGGTGGCCTCCGACGGGGAGCCCTCGTTGCGCCGTGGCGTGGATAGCACGCTCGGTGCAGGCGAAGTCGTGGCCACGGTTGATGGCTTGGAGCGTGCGGTCGTAGCAACTTTCTATTCCGTACTCCACGGCCACATAGTGTTCCTTGGCGTATTCTCCCAGTAGGTCGAGCACGGCATCGTCCACACAGTCGGGGCGCGTGCCCACCACCAATCCCACCACCACGGGGTGGCGCAGGGCCTCGTCGTAGCGCTGGCGGAGCACCTCCAGCGGGGCATAGGTGTTGCTGTAGGCCTGAAAATAGGCCAGATAGACCGGCGCCGAGCGGTAGCGGTGGCGATGGAAGGCGATGCCTTCGTCGAGCTGTTCGGTGATGGTGGAAACCCGGCGCAGGTAGGAGGGGCTGAAAGCCTCGTTGGTGCAGAAGGCGCAACCGCCGGTGCCTACCCGCCCATCGCGGTTGGGACAGGAGAAGCCGGCATCGACCGACAGCTTCTGCACCCGCGTCCCGAAACGCCGGCGAAAATAGTCACTATAAGCATTGTATCGCACCTGGGTTTTCATCATTCGGGATGCAAAATTACTATTTTTTTCCCATACAGGGGTAGAAAATGATATTTTTTTTGTATTTTTGCACTTTATTATAATTGCATTATGGAACAACAACTGTTGATTTACAATACCTTGACAAGAAACAAGGAACTCTTCCGCCCCATCACTGAGGGTCGTGTGGGCATGTATGTGTGCGGTCCTACCGTCTACGGCGACGGCCATCTGGGCCATGCGCGCCCGGCCATCACCTTCGACGTCGTCTACCGCTACCTGAGCCACCTGGGCTACAAGGTGCGCTATGTGCGCAACATCACCGACGTGGGGCACCTGGAGCACGACGCCGACGAGGGCGAGGACAAGATTGCCAAGAAGGCCCGCCTGGAGCAGCTGGAGCCCATGGAGGTGGCGCAGTACTACACCAACCGCTACCATGCCGCCATGGAGAAGCTCAACGTGCTGCCCCCCAGCATCGAGCCCCACGCCAGCGGCCACATCATGGAGCAGATAGCCCTCGTGCAGAGCATCCTCGACGCCGGACTGGCCTACGTCAGCAACGGAAGCGTCTACTTCGATGTGCGCAAATACCAGGAGGTGACGCATAAATATGGCCAGCTCAGCGGCCGCGTCATCGAGGAGATGCTCGCCACCACGCGCGACCTCGATGGACAGGACGAGAAGCGCTTCCCGGGCGACTTCGCCCTGTGGAAGAAAGCCTCGCCAGAGCACATCATGCGGTGGCCCTCGCCCTGGAGCGACGGCTTCCCCGGCTGGCACGCCGAGTGCACCGCCATGGGCGCCAAGTACCTCGGTTCGCCCTTCGACATCCACGGCGGCGGCATGGACCTCGTCTTCCCCCACCACGAGAGCGAGATAGCGCAGTGCGTTGCCTCCACCGGCCACGCCCCCTGCCGCTACTGGATGCACAACAACATGATCACCATCAACGGCCAGAAGATGGGCAAGAGTCTTGGCAACTTCATCACCCTCGACGAGTTCTTCGCCGGCAGCCACAAAGACAAGGACGGCAAGGAGATGCTGGAGCAAGCCTACAGCCCCATGACCATCCGCTTCTTCATCCTCCAGGCCCACTACCGCAGCACCGTCGACTTCAGCAACGAAGCCCTGCAGGCCGCCGAGAAGGGCTACAGCAAGCTCATGGAAGCCTACAAGGCCCTCGGAAGGCTGAAGTCGGAAGTCGGAGGTCAGAAGTCAGACCTCATACCTCAAACCTCCGACCTCCGTCAGAAGTGCTACAACGCCATGAACGACGACTTCTCCACCCCCATCGTCATCAGCCACCTCTTCGAGGCCGCCCGCATCATCAACGGCGCCGCCGACGGCAAGTTGCAACTCTCCCAGGCCGATATCGACGAGCTGCGCGGCATCTTCGACACCTTCCTCTTCGACATCCTCGGCATGCGCGATGAGGCCAGCAGCGACAACACCGCCCTCATCGACGGCTTGATGCACATCATCCTCGACATCCGCGCCACCGCCAAGGCCAACAAGGACTGGGCCACCAGCGACAAAATCCGCGATGCCCTCAAGGAAGCCGGCGTCACCGTCAAGGACGGCAAAGACGGCGCCACCTATTCGTTCTAACACACCAGAGTCCTATGAAGAAAGTATTGCTGCTTATGCTGTTGGCGCTCACGCTGGCATCCTGCTCCAGCGAGCCACCAGCCGACCAGATTGTAGGGTCCTACAACTGCGAGGCACGCCTATACACCCGCTACAAGAAAGGCGACCAGTGGCGCGACACCTCCTACGTGTCCAAGCAGAACAACACCGTGGTCATCACCAAGGTCGACGACAACACCGTGGCCGTCAAGGCCTCGTCCAAGAAATGGGGCGACGCCGTGGTCGAGAAAGCCTCGTGCTCCGACTACAACTACGAAGCCAGCTTCGGCGGTACCGGCACCCTGGCAGCCTCCGGTGGCCACAACTACGATGCCGACATCTCGGGCACCGTGTCCTACGATTCGCGCGCCCTGTCCGTCTCCGCCCGCGTCACCAACTACCCCAACTCCGGCGGCAAATACATCCTTTCGTTCACCAATGTTGTCAATTAAGAAAACCCCATCCCTATGAAAAAAGCAGACTGGATACTCATTCTTTGTGTCGCCGCGGTAGCGGCACTCTTCGCCATCCCGCAGACCCACTGCGCCGAGGGCTTCAACTGGGCCACGGCCCACCACCCCTACATCATGGCCTTCTTCAAGTTCGCCATCCTCGCCACCCTGGGCGAGATGCTGGCCCTCCGCATCCGCGAGGGCGTCTACAATAAGAAAGGCTTCGGCGTCCTGCCGCGCATGATGGTGTGGGGATTCCTCGGCATGGGCATCGCCATGGCCATGGTCATCTTCAAGGTCGGCGTCCCCGCCTTCCTCGAGACCGTAGGCGGATGTGACAAAGGCTCCCTGGTAGCCATCTTCACGGCCTCGGAGTTCACCTGGGGCAAACTCGGCATCGCCTTCGCCGTCAGCGTGCTGATGAACAGCATCTTCGCCCCCGTGATGATGACCTTCCACAAGTGCACCGACATCCACATTACGGAGAACGGCGGCACCGTGGCAGGCCTGCTGCGCCCCATGAAGATGCGCGAAATCTTCCGCGAGAAAATCAACTGGGACGTGCAGTGGAACCTCGTCATCAAGAAGACCATACCCCTCTTCTGGTTCCCGGCCCACACCATCACCTTCATCCTGCCCGCCAACCTGCAGGTGCTCTTCGCCGCCCTGTTGGGTGTCGCCCTGGGACTGATATTGGCCCTTGCCGGAGGAAGCAAGAAAAATTGAAAATTGAAAAATGAAAAATGAAATTATTGAGTCCTATGAGATACTACGGTAAATACTTGAAGGTTCTGGCCTGCGTAAGCCTG
>JAFUWF010000010.1 GCA_017483575.1 Bacteroidales bacterium | reverse complement strand
GAGGGGTATAATTCGACCCATGTCATATAGTATGCATATAGTATACATATACTTCTCATATAGTATTCATATACTGTATATAAATACTATATGAGAAGTATATGTATACTCTATGCATACTATATAAGAACAGTCGAATAAGGTACCTATTTGACCCCTCTTTTTTGGGGTCCGTTTCCGGGGGTGGGTCGGGGATGGGGGAATGGAATTTTAAGGGATTTTAACAAAATTTTGTTATAAAGTGTGAAAAAGAATACGTATCTTTGCAGAATAAATAAGGATGGCCAAAGGATGGTTATCCTCTGTGGTACAATAAGATAAAGAAATGATAGGAGTGATTGGAAGTGGCTCGTGGGCCACTGCAATTGTCAAAATACTGCTGGAACAGGCAGACCGGAGGGTGAATTGGTGGGTAAGAAACGAGGAGGTACGCACGGGTTTGCAACGCGACGGACACAATCCGGTGCACCTGCCGGACGTGGAACTCGACGCCGACCGGCTGGACATCAGCAACGACCTGGCGGAGGTGGTGGCGAAGAGCGAGTACCTGTTCCTTGTAACGCCGTCGGCGTTCATAGCCAATGTGTTGGAGCAGCTGCCGAAGTCGGCCTACAAAGGCAAAAAGTTTGTCTCGGCCATCAAGGGCATTATCCCGGAGCGTAGGATTTCGGTGTCGGTGTATCTGGAGAGCATTGTGAAGGTGAAGCGCAGCGACATCTGCGTCATCAGCGGCCCTACGCACGCCGAGGAGGCGGGGCACGGGAAGCCGACGTTCCTGACGATGGCGTCGAACAGCCCCTCGTTGGCCATCGAGGTGGAGCAGATGATGCGCTGCCCGTACCTGCACACCACGCACACGACGGACATCATGGCCGTGGAGCGCGTGGGGCTGCTGAAGAATGTCTACGCCATAGGCGCTGGCATGTGCCAGGGGCTGGGCTACGGGGACAACCTCAACGCCGTGATGGTCAGCGCCGCCATGCGCGAGCTGGCGCACCTGATACAGGTGTTCCCCTCGGTGAACCGCAACATTGCCGACAACTGCTACCTGGGCGACCTGATGGTCACCTGCTGGTCCAGGCACAGCCGCAACCGCCGCCTCGGCGAGGAAATCGCCAAAGGGGGCAGGATCGACGACATCTTCGAGAAGATGGGCACCGTGGCCGAGGGCTACTATTCCGCCAAGAACTTCCACGAGCTGGGGTTGCTGATAGGCCGCTGCGACGATATGCCGATTGTGGAGGCCGTCTACCGTGTGCTCTACGAGGGGTCCGACCCCAAGGAGGAGATAGACAACCTGATAGAGAATGTCTTTTAAACACCAAACTATTCAGATAGCATCAAAGGCATGGAAGCCAATACGTTCGACGACATACGACCCTACAACGACGCGGAGTTGCGCGAGGCGCTGAAACGCATCGTCAAGTGGGAACTGATACCCCAGATACTGAAATTCATCTATCCGCAGATGCCCGTGGAGGAGTCCATGCAGCGGCTGCAGAATGTGCAGACGGTGAAGGAGCTGCAGATCACCTTCATGTACGACGCCATCTGCCGCATCGTCAGCACCACGACGCAGGGGTTCTCGCACTCGGGCTTCGACTATATCCGCAAGGGCAAGCCCTGCCTCTACATCTCCAACCACCGCGACATCACCTTGGACGCCTTCCTGCTGCAGATGCTGCTCATCAGCCGCCAGCGGAAGACCTCGTACATCGTCTTCGGCAACAACCTGATGGAGACTCCGTTGCTGAGGGACCTCTTCCTGAGCAACCACCTGATCCAGATGGAGCGCGGCGGGGGCAACCCGCGGGCCTTCTACCGGAGCCTGCAGCACCTGTCGCAGTATCTGCACAGTCTCATTGTGGAGCAGCGGGAGTCGGTGTGGATAGCCCAGAAGAACGGCCGCAGCAAGGACGGCGTGGACTCCACGGCTCCGGCCATCGTGAAGATGCTGACCCTGGGCAGCGACGGCCCGGCCGACAAGACGTTGGCGGAGCTGAACATCATTCCCGTGTCGGTGTCGTACGAATGGGACCCCTGCGACCTGATGAAGGCCAACGAGCTCTACCACCGCGCCCACGGCGGATACCACAAGGTGGAGGGCGAGGACACCAACAGCGTCACCACGGGTATCATAGGGCCCAAGGGGCATGTGCACCTGGCCATCGGCAAGCCCCTGAGCAGCACCGAGATAGCCACCGACGGCGACCTGGCGGACCACGTGGCCGCCGTGCTGGACAAGCGCATACAGAAGCTGTACAAGCTGATGCCGACCAACTATCTGGCCTACGACATGCTGACGGGCACCAACCAGCATCGCCAGCACTATTCCTCCGAGGTGAAGAACCAGTTCCTGCAGCGTATGAACCAGCTGCCGGAGGGCGAGTGCCAGCGGATATTCATGGAGATGTATGCCAACCCCGTGATTTCGGCACGGAAATAGGATTTCACACTTTATCGTAGAAACGGGGCTCGAAGTTGAGCAGATAGACGCGGTCGGTGGCTCGCGTGAAAGCGGTGTAGAGCCAGCGCAGGTATTCGCGGTCGAGGAGCATGTCCGGCGGCAGGAAGCCCTGGTCGATGATGACGGTGCGCCACTGGCCGCCCTGGGTCTTGTGGCAGGTGAGGGCGTAGGCGAACTTGACCTGCAGGGCGTTGAAGTAGGGGTTGGCGCGGAGTTCGCGCAGGCGGTCGGCCTTGGTGGGCAGGTCGGCATAGTCTTCCATGACGTTGTTGAACAGGAGGTTGGCCTCGTCGGCGGTGAGCGAGGGCGACTCGGAGTAGAGCGTGGAGAGGAGGAGCTTGCAGTCGCGGGGCTCCTCGTCGGGGTAGTCGACGAAGCGCACCGTGGCGTCGGCAAAGCGGAAGCCGTAGAGTTCCTGCACATGGCGCACGCTGAGGACCTCGACGATGTCGCCGTTGGCGATGAAGCCTATGGAGCTGTCCTCGTCGAGCCAGTAGTAGTTGTTTTTCACCACCATGAGGTAGTCGCCGGCGTTGACCTCCTCCTCGCGGAAGAGGACGCTGTTGCGCACGCCCTGGTTGAAGAGGTTGGCGCGCTTGTTGGAGCGGCAGATGACGACGACCTGGTCGAGGGCGAAGTCGCCGTATTCGCGGTAGAGGGTCTCCATGAGGTCTTCGCCAGCAAGGCGGACGACGTCGACGCTGTTGGGGTCGAAGAGGGGCATCTGTGCTTCGTCGCCGCCCGCCAGGGCGGTGATCTGCGAGCGAAGGGCCGTGGCTCCGGCGAGGATGCCGGAGAGCTGCTTCTGGCGCACCACCTCGGTGAGCTCGGCGCTGATGACGTTGAGCGAGAAGGCCGCGGAGAGGTAGCGCTCGTCGAGGGCGGGGCTCTCGCTCTGGCCCACGGGGGGCAGCTGGGCGCTGTCGCCGATGAGCATGAGGCGGCAGTGGTTGCCGTCGTAGACGTAGTCGATGAGGTCCTCCAGGAGGCTCTGGCGGGTGGAGGTGGGCTCGAGGCCTATCATGGAGGCCTCGTCAACGATGAAGAGGGTGTAGGCGTGCTTGTTGATGCCGCGGACCGTGCGCACGGCGCCGGAGGCGTCGGTGACGGTCATGTAGATCTTCTTGTGGATGGTGTAGGCCGGGCGTTCGGAGTAGGCGGAGATAACCTTGGCGGCGCGGCCCGTGGGGGCGAGGAGCAGGGAGCTGACGCGGAGGGCCGGGAGGGTCTGGATGAGGGCGGAGATGAGGGAGGTCTTGCCGGTGCCGGCATAGCCTTTCAGGAGGAAGGCCGAACGGGGGTCGGAGTCGTAGAGGAAGCGTGCCATGGAGGCACAAGCATCCCACTGTCCGCCCGTGGGATGGTGCGGAAAGTGGGATAGTATGAGCTTTTGGACAACCGGCTCGAAGCCTGAGGCAGCCACGACCTTACTGCTGGTCGGCCTCGGGAGCGGGGGTGGCGGCTACGGGCATGGTGGCCGTAGCGGCGGGAGCCTGCTGGACGGGGCTGTAGTCGGCGACCTTCACCTCGGACTGGAGGGGGTCGGTTTTCTGACCACGGTGGATGCTGACGGTGGCAGCGAGGCTGAGCACCACGAGGATGCCGGCGAGCCACCAGGTGGCCTTCTCAAGGAAGTCTGCGGTCTGGCGCACACCCATCACCTGGGTGGGGGCGGAGAAGTTGGCAGCGAGGCCGCCGCCCTTGGAGTTCTGCACGAGCACAACCAATGCAAGCAGTACGCAAACAATGATAATCAGGATTACGATGATGTTATACAGCATAGTTTTTTAAATGTTTTATTTACTATTTAATATTGTTGTCAGTCGTTGAATTCGGGGTGCAAAAATACTACTTTTTTCGGGATTTTGGGCCAATAAATTCTTATAAATTGCCAAAGCTTTGTCGTAGCGACCTTGCTTTTCGAGTATAACAGCAAGAGTTTCAGTGCCTAGCGAAACATCGGGGGTCAAACTTTTTTTATCGGTGATGTCGTGGCTGGAGGTGCCGTTGGCGGTGTCATTTTCCTCCTCGGAGGGGTCGACTTTCAAAAAATTGGACAGGATGACGCTCTTGGGAGCGGTCTTGAAAGAGACCTCCTGGAAGGTGTTGATTTCGCTGAGGATGTCGAAGGAGGGATCGTCGGCCACGGGGGCAGGCGCGGCGGCCGTGGTGGCACGGGCCATGAGGTCGTCGAGGACGGCGGGGTTGCACATCGACAGGGCCACGGAACGGCGTTCCTCGGGGGTGTCGAAGCCATAGGCATGGTCGGCCAGCAGCGCCAGGGTGGCCACAACCGAGGAATAGGGATACTTGGCCAGCTGCGCTTTGAGCCAACCACGGTCCTGCGAGGTGAAACGGCCAGGAGCCGATGCCATGTCGATAAACTGTTTTTTGTCCATATCCGACAGTTGTTTTTTTTGTTACTTTATCTGTTCAAAAATTGTTCCATTTAACAACTTTTCACATTGAAAAATGGATTTGCAAATGTACAAATATTTTTTCAAACAGAAAAAAAAGAATTTATTTTCATTATCCTTACAGCTGAAAAACAACATCTTATAAAGAAAAAAGATTTGTTGAGCAGAAATTTTTATCAACAATTCAAAAAAAATGTGTACTTTTGCAAACTCAATTTGAACGAGAAAAAAGACGAAAAAGAACAAAAATAATATAGCAGAAAGATGAAAAGAACATTCCAACCGTCACTGAGAAAAAGAGCAAACAAGCACGGTTTCCGCAAGAGAATGTCTACCGCCAACGGTAGAAAAGTGCTGGCCGCACGTCGCAGAAAAGGCAGAAAGAGACTGACCGTTTCCGACGAACGATAAGCAAGAGCTCCATTCAGCATGGAGACTTGTAAGGCGTTGCAAAGAGAAAAGAAGTATTGAGGATACTTCTTTTTTTCATTTATAACCTATAAAGAGCCAACAAACAGTATGGGAAGAAGAAACAGAGATCTGCCGTTGCTGGAGCAGGTGACCGTCACCGATGCCGGTGCCGAGGGAATGGCCGTGGCCAAGGTGGACGGCCTGGTGGTGTTCGTGCCCTTCGTGGTGCCGGGCGATGTGGTCGACATACAGCTCCACAAGAAGAAAAAGAACTATGCCGAAGGGCGTGCCGTGAAGTTCCACCGCCTGTCCGACCTCCGCGTCGAGGCCCGTTGCCCCCACTTCGGTGTGTGCGGCGGATGCAAGTGGCAAACCCTCCGCTACGAATCCCAACTCGAGGCCAAACAGCGCCAGGTGCGCGACAACCTGGAGCGTCTGGGCAACGTGGACTGCTCCGGCATGCGTCCCATCTGCGGTTCGGAGAACATATACTACTACCGTAACAAGCTGGAATTCACCTTCTCCACCAAGGCCTGGCGCACCCAGGAGGAGCTTGCCGCCGCCGCCGACACTCCCCTACCCTCGCACGGGGCCCTCGGATTCCACATCCCGCAGCTCTTCGACAAGGTGCTCAGCATCGACCATTGCGCCCTGCAGCAGGACCCGAGCAACGACATCCGCCTCGCCGTGCGCCGGTATGCCGAAGAGAACAAGCTGGAATACTACGACATACGCAACCATACGGGCTTCCTGCGCAACCTCGTTGTCCGCAACACCTCCACCGGGCAGTGGATGGTCATCGTCATCGTGGCCAGCGACGACCCCGGCCGCCTCTTCCCCTTGCTGGACATGCTCGCCGCACGGTTCCCGCAGATCACCTCGCTGCAATACATAGTGAACACCAAGATGAACGACTCCTACGGCGACCAGACCGTGGTCACCTACCGTGGCAGCGACCACATCGAGGAGTGCATGCAGGGCTACCAGGGCAGCCGCGAGCTGAGGTTCATCATCAACCCCAAGTCGTTCTACCAGACCAACTCCGCCCAGGCCCAGCGGCTCTACAGCTTCGTGGCCGAGCTGACGGAGCTGAAGGCCGACGACACCCTCTACGACCTCTACACCGGCACCGGCACCATAGCCCTCTTCCTGGCCGACAAGTGCCGTCGCGTGGTCGGTATCGAATATGTCGAGGAAGCCATTGCCGACGCCAAGCAGAACGCCCGCCTCAACGGTTTCGACAACACGCGTTTCTACGCCGGCGACATGGCGCAGGTGCTCACCGAGGAATTCATCGCCGCCAACGGCCGTCCGGATGTCGTGGTCACCGACCCGCCGCGCGCCGGCATGCACGAGAAAGTCGTGGCGCAACTCCTGGCCACGGCGCCACGGAAGATTGTCTACGTCAGCTGCAACCCCGCCACCCAAGCCCGCGACCTGCAGATGCTGGCCGCGCGCTACGAGGTGCGGCGCATACAGCCCGTCGACATGTTCCCCCACACACAGCACGTAGAAAACATCGCGGAACTGGTGTTAAAAAACTGAAAAAAAATAGTTTTTTCAACTAAATTCTGTTCATTTCGAAAAAAAGTGTTATCTTTGCATGTTGTTCTTGACAGCGAAGAGCGCACCGCTGTCGGTGCAACAAACTAGACAACAAACGATTGTATAAAAACAAATAGGAATAATAATAAATAAAAAATACACACTAACAAGATGAAAAAAGTATTATTGAGTCTGTTATTGGCTATTGCATGCATGCCTATGGCTATCGGCCAGAACAAAGCCGGCAGTTTGGTAACTATCGACACCACCGTCTGTAGCAGTTTCACGTGGATGAACGGTGTCACCTACAATCACGACACCGTGGTACTCTACGCCCCGGAGAACGACTCCAACACCTACGTGCTCAACCTCACCATGAGTCAGCCCGCTGTTGACACCGCCGTTGCCATCCCCCTCGACGGCACCTGCAGCGTCTCGCTGAACGGCCACACGTGGACCACCTCCGGCACCTTCCTCGACACGCTCAGCACCGTCAGCGGCTGCGACAGCATCGTCAAAGTACAGGTCACCCTCGTTGGCGAGACCCACGACACCATCACCGCCGTGGCTTGCGACAAGTACGTCTTCGACAGCGTTGAATACACCACCTCCGGCGAGTACACCATCACCGAGAGCACCGGCGACTGCCACCAGTACACCCACCTCAACCTCACCATCAACCCGTCCTACACCGACACCGCCGCTGTCGTGGTCCGCGACACCATCGGCGGCTGCCGTATCGACTGGCAGGGCATCACCTACACCTTCGCCGACACCAACCGCACCGTCTACGGTAATGTCAAGACCGCTGGCAACTGCGACAGCCTCGTGGCCATCCACATCGTCAGCTTCAACGGTATCCAGAACGATACCAACCATGTCTACAACTGCGGTAGCTACACCTGGTCCGAGAACCGCACCCTGTACACCACCGACACCATCGTGATGGTGACCACCACCACCGCCACCTGCACCGAGAACAAATACCTCGACCTGCACCTCGTCGACAACTACGACACCGTCCTGGCCTCTTCCTGCGACTACTACCTGTACCGCTTCACCTCCCGCAGCGGCATTGCCGGTGCCCGCGACACCGCCTACTTCTACGAGAGCGGCGTGTACACCGAGGATGAGAACGGCGTGCCCCTCTACTCCAAGAGCTTCACCACCGGCTGCATCACCTACCACACCCTCAGCGTCAACATCACCCCCATCGATGTTCAGGTCAACCCCACCCCCGTCTACGACACCGTGTGCGACAGCTACAGCATCTCCTTCAACGGCCGCCGCTACACCTTCACCGAGTCCGTCGACTCCCTCCTCCTCTTCCAGAACCACTACAACGCCAACATCTGCTACGACACCTCCATGTGGATTCACATCGTTGTCAACCATAAGTCCTACTCCGACACCACCGTCAGAACCTGCGACAGCTACTTCTGGCCCTTCACCGAGCAGACCTACACCTCCTCCACCGTCCAGACCTACGTCCTCCCCAACACGCGCAACAGCGTCAACTGCGACTCCGTGGGCCGTCTGAACCTCACCATTAACTACACCCCCGAGGTCACCATCGAGGGCAACTGGCACCTCCATCCCAACACCACCAACGTGGCCAACCTCAAGATTGTTGACAATCCCGCCGACCACAACACCTACAAGTGGTTCAAGAACAACGAGAGCACGCCCTTCAGCACCGCCGACTCCGTTGCCGTGACCGTCGATGCCAACACCGACATCCACCTCGAGACCACCAGCAACAAGGGCTGCACCGCCAACAACTGGATCACCATCACCTACACCGTGGGTATCGACGATGTCGATGGCCTCAACGTCAACCTCTACCCCAACCCCACCAGCCGCTACCTCAATGTTGAGAGCGCCGAGGGCATCAGCGAGGTCATCGTCTACAACGTCATCGGCCAGCAGGTCATCCGTCGCGATGTCAACGCCAGCGCCACCCAGCTCGACCTGGGCGTCCTTGCCGCCGGCAACTACACCCTCCAGATCCGCACCGCCAACGGCGAGCAGACCACCCGCAAATTCATTGTCAACAAATAATGAATACATATCCTAAGAACAAAAGCGTTCGGCACCCCCGTGCCGGACGCTTTTTGGTAACCCTGGCCGCCGCTGCCCTGCTGCTCTCCTCCTGCCAGCGCCAGGAACCCCTGCGCCTCGCTGGCGAGGCCCAAGGCACCTACTACAGCATCCAGTACTTCGACGCCGAACAGCGCAACCTCCAACCCCAGATCGACTCCCTGCTCCTGGCCTTCGACCGCTCGGCGTCCCTCTGGGTCGACAGCTCCTTGCTGCGGCGCATCAACGCCGGCCAGACCGACACCCTCGACGACATACTCAGATTCCTCCTGCAGAACTCCCTTCGCATCATGGAATACACCGACGGAGCCTTCGATCCCCGCGTGGGGCGCCTCGTACAGTCCTGGGGCTTCAGCTTCAAAGCACGCACCGAACCCGACAGCGCCACCCTCGCCGCCCTGCTCCGTGCCGCCAACGGCGCCATAGGCTGTGAGGACATGCGTTTCTTCCGCGAGAACCCCGACACCGAGCTGGACTTCAACGCCATCGCCCAAGGCTATGCCTCCGACCTCGTGGCGCGCCTCCTCGAGAGCCACGGCATCGGCAGCTACCTTGTCGACATCGGCGGCGAAGTCATCTCCCGCGGCCTCAAGCCCGACGGCAAACCCTGGCGTGTGGGCATCGAACGCCCCGCCGAGAACCGCTACAGCGAGCCCGTCGTGCAGACCGCCATAGCCCTCACCGACGCCTCCGTAGTCACCTCCGGCAGCTACCGCAAATACTACGAGAAAGACGGCGTGCGCTACTCCCACACCATCGACCCCGCCACCGGACGCCCCGTGCAGCACTCCCTCCTCAGCGTCTCCGTCGTCGAGGAGCAGTGCTGGCTGGCCGACGCCATGTGCACCGCCTACATGGTCATGGGCCTCGACAGCGCCCGCCGCTTCATAGCCCGGCACCCCGACGGACCCGGCACAGGAGCCGTATACTTCATCTACGACTCCTGCGGCACCCTCAAAGAATATGGAACAAAAGAATTTATGGATTTAGTAGTAAAACAATGAAATCAATGACCGGCTATGCCAAGGTGCAGTCCACCTTTGGCGACAAGAAACTGAACATAGAAATCAAGACCCTCAACAGCAAACAGCTGGACCTCATCGTCAAGCTCCCTGCCTCCTACCGTTCCCACGAGCTGGACATCCGGGCCATGCTCGGAGCCCTGGAGCGTGGCAAGGTGGAGTGCATCCTCAGCGAGGAGAGCACCGCCGCCAGTGCCGCCAGCTTCAACCGCGACATCCTCGTGGCCCGCTACAACGCCCTGGTCGACGTGGCCAACGGGCTCCATGTGGCCAATGCCGCCATCTTCGACACCGTGGCCGCCATGGGCGACATCTGGAACAGCGCCTCCAGCGACGAGGTCAGCGACGAGGAATGGCAGCAGACCGCCACGGACCTCCAACGCGCCATCAGCCTCTGCGACCAGTTCCGTGCCCACGAGGGCGGCGTGCTCGAGGTGGACTTCCACAAGCATGTGGACCTCATCGAGGAGAAACTGCGCCAGATCCCCGCCCTCGAGGGCGAACGCATCGACACCGCCAAGGAGCGCATCAAACGCTACCTCGCCGAGGCTGCCGTGGAGGTGGACCCCAACCGCTTCGAGCAGGAGCTCATCTACTATCTGGAGAAACTCGACATCACCGAGGAGAAGGTGCGCCTGCAGAAACACATCGACTACTTCCGCCAGACCATGGCCTCCGAGCCCTCCTGCGGCAAGAAGCTGGGCTTCGTGGCCCAGGAGATGGGCCGCGAAATCAACACCACCGGTTCCAAAGCCAACCACGTGGGCATCCAGAAACTCGTCGTCGAGATGAAGGACGAGCTGGAGAAAATCAAGGAACAGCTGGGAAACGTATTGTAATTGATTTATTAAAACAAAAAAAAGCCGCCCGAGTGGGCGGCTTTTTCTGTATCCAACAGGACTTACCTTACTTGATGATGAGTTTCTCGATCTTGCTGAAGGTGTCGTTGGTGACGCGGACGAAGTAGGCACCGGCGGGCATGTTGCTCACGTTGATGGTGTTCTCGTTCTCGGCGTTGACGCGGGCATTGTAGACAACGCGGCCGCTCATGTCAATGATGCTGCAGTTGACCATGCCGCTGACACCGTTGACGTACAGCTTGACAGTGGAGGTAGCAGGATTGGGATAGAGCGACAGGCTGGTCTCGGGGGCCACGGGGTCGATACCACTGGTGGGGATATCCATAAAGTCCTCATAGTGGAACGAAGCAGTGATGACATAGGGAGTAGAAGTCTCGGCAATCTCCGGGAAGCGGAGAACATAGAAACCACGATAGAGGATAGTGGTGGTATCATAAACAATAGTACCATTAGCAAGAACTCTCTGAGTAATGGTGTCGACATTGTCGTTGTTCAAGGCAGTATTATAGAAGGAGAGGTAGAAGGGCTCATCAGGAACCACGTTATGCTCGGGATCGCCGGGATCGTAAATCTGAGCCTCGATGCCATTGACATAGATGTGGTCGATAACGGAGTGGTCCGTACCGCCTCTGACGGTGAAGACGTAGCTGCCACCCACGGCGTACTCGACACCCTCAGTGCCGCAGAGCTCCTCAGAGTTGGTAACCACGGAGAAGGCGGAATCCTCAGTGTTGTTCGAGCAGTCGGAGATGAAGAGATCGGTAGCGACAGGCTCGCGAGGTCCAACGATGGGGCGAATCATGGGGTAGTAGTTGATATTCCAAGCGGTGATGTCGTCATCGGCAGCGGCATCGCTGACATAGACCTGATAGCCTCTGATGGGGGTGTTCTGACGACGATAGGGAGCGGTCTCATCGTTGTAGGAATAGGTAGCAGTGGTAGAATCGTTGAGCTTGTAGGAGGTAGCCTGGCTGGCCACGTGGAAGTTGGCATCAGTGTTCAGGGTGTAACCGAAACGATAACCCTGGTTGGGGCGAAGCTCGGGCTGGTTGGGGAACATGATGCTGACGGTGCTGTAGGGGGCGATGTGGCCAGTGGTGGGCATCACATAGCCAGTGTCGGGCAGGTTGGAGAGATGGTCCTCGGTAAGGTCGAAGGCAAGGCCCTCGATACCGGTAGCCACGGAAGTCCAGCTGAGGTACTGACCATCGTCGGTGTAGGTCTCGAAGCGGACAATAGGAGCAATAACAGCCTCGCCGGCGAAGTTGCCACCATCGGTGGCGGGGACATACTCGATGCCTTTCAGCACCCAGGGCTGACCGTCGGTGGTGGGAACGGTGGCACCGGTGACGTAGCTCATGTGGACGGAGTAACCCTCGGCACCAGAGTGGTTGCCTTCGTCAGTCTGGGTGATATACTTGTTCCCCTGATCATCAACATCGGTGAAAGCCACTTTGAAGGCGGAGTTGGAAGGCAGAAGGCCATTGTCGCGAGCCCAACGGTAACCGTTGACGCCGTCGCCGTTCGGGTAGACGAGTTCGTCGGAAACGGTGTAGAGCACGGAGTCGACAAGGGTGTGCTGCGAGCCACCGTCAGCATAGATGGCGTAGCGGTAGGAACCGGCAGCGGGAGTGGGCAGCGAACGGAGGCCGTAGTTGCCGTGGTTCTCATTGTTGCCATAGTTGGGGGAATAGCCGAGCCAAGAGGTGTAGTTGGTGTCGCCACCATAGATGAAACCGCGCTCGTCGATGAACATCTTCTGATTGTTGTACACATCGTTGCCGGGGAGGCTGAAAGTACGGCTGGTGAGGATGTTGGCGAGGTTGCCAGGAGTACCGGCCTTGAGGGTCATAGTGGCATTGTTGATGTCGGTGATGTTGGTGTTGCGGACAAGAGCGCCATAGCTGACAGGCAGGGACATGCCCATGGGGATGGTGCCGTAGAAACCTTCAACGGGAGTGGTGGAGATGAAGTTCCAGGACTCGTCGGAGGTAGCGGAGGCGATGGCCACATTGTCGATGTTCCAACCGAAGCCATAGAAGCGGACAGAACGGCTAGGACCGCAGGCACGGATACGGATCTTGATGTTGGCCTCGTTGAGCATCTCGGTGGGCAGAGCATAGCGAGCCTTCATAGAAGCATAGGCGTTAATTTCGACATCGACACCGGTGACGTTGATTTCAACGGCGTTCCAACGGTTGTTGAACCAATAGTCGATGAAGCACTGGTCGTAGTATTTGGCATAGACCTGATTGAGGTGAACCCAAACCATGTGGCCCACATTCTGACGCTGGACATTGGCAAACTCCATGTAGATGTTGACAAAACCACTGACCTCCTCGGAATAGTTCAGCACCACAAAACCATCGTCCTGATAGCCGGCATCGCCTTCGTTATACTCGGCGCCAAGGTAGTAAGCGACAGTAGCGGGATTGTACTGGTAACCATTATTAGGATAGACAGTATTTACAGTGTTGTAGAAGGTGTTAGTGTCGGCAAAACGACGCCACTGGCACCAAGAGTGAGCGTTCACGTTGACGCGGTTGGAGTTGGCAGTGCCGAAGACGCTGTCGTGGCCGTTGGCCCAGATGTGATCCGTAGCCTGGATCGTGCCGGTGGTGATGTCGGTGCCCCATTCAGATTCGCTGAAACGGAAAACACGGGCGGTGTCGTAGTCACCGGTCTTGGTGAAGATAGAAGCCTTGTAGTCAACAGGCTGGTTCGACTCCGTCTGTCCTTTCACCAAATGCTTCTCATCGAAGTCGCGATAGGCCACTTGATGGGATTTGGCGGTTTGTGCAAAGGCCATGGTGGTGCACAGTGCAAAACCTAAAACCATTAGTACTTTTTTCATTTTGTTTGAATTTTGATGATTAATAAATTACTTTCAATTTCGATGTCTATATTCTTGTTTTTCTGTTTGTTCAACATATTTTTAACACTTCACCACACTATATTTCACGATGCAAATATAGGCATTTTTTTTCATACTGCAATTTTTTTTTGTTTTTTTATGATTCTCCAACCTGCATCCAACCCCCTCCAGACAGGGGTCAAATACGACTGTATTCATATAGTATACATATAGTATTCATATACTTCTCATATAGTATTCATATACTGTATATAAATACTATATGAGAAGTATATGAATACTATATGTATACTATATAAGAACAGTCGAATAAAACGGCTGTTTGAACCCTGTTTCGGGGGTGGATTCCGGGGGCGGAGGCCGGGGGATGCTGCCGTCCGTTGGTGTGCGGAAGGTGTATTTTATTTATATGTTCCGTACAATATTTTGCGCAGGGTTGCGTTTCTATGGGTGCGAATTTATATTTAAAAGGAAAGACATGTATAAAAAAGCGATACTGGTGCTGATGGTTGCCGCGACGGTAGCTGCTACGGGATGCGGCAGCGGCAAGAAGGCCGCCGTGGGCAAGGCCAATCCCTTCGAGCGGCCGCCGATACGCGAGGTGACGGAGGAGCAGCTGGCCGAGGACGGCATGCTCATCGACGCCCTGGCGCTGCAGGAGACCGAGCGCGCCGACGAGGCCCTGGAGGCCTATGCCCGCACCGTGGAGAAGCATCCGGGATGCGGCGCCGCATGGTACGGCATGAGCCAGCTGTTGGCCCAGCGAGGCTGGACGGACAGCGCCGAGGCCTGCGCCCGCCGGGCTGTGGCCCTGAAGGGCGACAACGTGTGGTACCTCCTGGCCCTGGCCATGACGCAGCAGATGAAGGGCGACAGCCGGGGGCTGCTGGACACCTGGGAGACCATCGTGCGCCAGAACCCCGAGGTGCTGGACTACTACTACGAGCTCTCGAACCAGTACATCGCCTCGGGCAACCTGACGAAGGCCGTGGAGGTGCTCAACCGCGTGGAGAAGCGCATAGGCGTCACGGAGCCCATCTCGATGCAGAAAGCCAAGCTGTGGAACGCCGCCGGCAAGCCGGAGAAGGCCATGGCTGAGGTGGAGGCCCTGGCCAAGGCCGTGCCGGGCGACAAGCAGAGCAACGCCATCCTGGCCGAGATGAACATGCAGCAGAAACGCTATTCGAAGGCCAAGACCTACTACGACCGCATCCTCGAGGCCGATCCCGACGACCCGTACATACACATACAGCTGGCCGAATACTACAAGGCCGTGGGCAACGCCGCCGAGGCCGACAGCGAGATGGTGCGGGCATTCGACAACCCCGCCCTCGACGGCAAGAGCAAGCTGCAGCTCCTGGGCTCGTTCTACAGCAACGAGGAGTTCTTCGGTTCCCGCAGCGCCACGACCTTCCGCCTGATGGACAAGGCCATGGCCGACTGCGCGGACAGCACAGAGTTTGCCGCCTTCTACGGCAACGTGCTCTTCAACCAGCAGCGCTACCCCGAGGCGGCGCGCCAGATGGAGCTGGCCCTGCAGCGGGACAGCAGCATGTACGAGGTGTGGGAGCTGCTGCTGATCAGCCTCAGCGCCACCCCGGAGCGCGAGGCGGACCTGGGGCGCTACGCCCGCCGCGCCGCGGCCCTCTTCCCGGTGCACACGATGCCCCACTTCATGTTGGCGCAGCAGGCCGTCCTGGCCGAGCGCTACGACGAGGCCCTGCGCGAGCTGGAGACCGCCGCGCGCTGGGGCTTCAGCAAGGGATACCTCGAGGCGGAGACCTACGGACTGATGGGCGAAGCCTACTACCGCACAGGGCAGTACGACAAAGCCTGGCAGGCCTTCGACCGCTGCCTGGCCCTGCGGCCGGACGACATGGGCACGCTGAACAACTACGCCTACTACCTCTCCGAGCAGAACACGCAGCTGGAGAAGGCCGAGCGCATGAGCCGCCGCACCATCGAGGCCCAGCCGGACAACGCCAACAACCTTGACACCTACGCCTGGATACTCCACCTCCTCGGTCGCGACCGCGAGGCGTTGCCGCTGATGGAGAAGGCCGTGCGCCTCGACCCCAAGAGCGACACCCTGAGAGAACACCTGGAAGCCATCCGCAACAAATAGGACACCGCACTATGAACACTACGAGAAGACACGCATTCGCCCTGCTGGCCCTGACCTTGCTGGCCCTGGTGGCCACCGGATGCCGCAGCACACGCCCGACGCCGGCGCCCACGCCCGTGGTCACGCCTACGGAAAGCCAGTACACCGTCATGACGTTCTCCGGCACGGTGGAGGGCATCAGCGTCAGCGGACAGGTGCGCATGGAGCACGGGAAGGTCATCTGGTGCAGCGTCAGCAAGTTCATCGAGCTGGGGCGTGCCATGGCCACGCCGGACTCGCTATGGGTACGGGCCACGATGATGGACCTCGACCGCAAGGGCGACTACCGCGACCTGGAGCGCCTGTCGGGACGCCGCATCGCCTTCGCCGACCTGGAAGCCATCCTCCTGAGCGACGACGCCGACGAGCGCATCGCCGCGCTGGGCCGCCAGCTGGGCTACAACGTGCAGGTGCACATCACCCGCCGCGAGAAGGCCGACCGGCTGACCTTCCCCTTCAACAAATGAGAAAAAACGTAAAACAAAAGGAAATGAAAAGGAAAAGAATGATTGTGGCGCTGATGGCGCTGATGCCCCTGGGCCTGACGGCCCAGAACCACCGCGACCTGCTGAGCGACTCGGCCATGCATGTGGTGGACCGCTACGTGCAGATGCTCGACATCGACAACCTGCCTAAGGACAGCCTGCTGGTGATGGAAACCGCCATCACCACCAGCCTCAACACAAAGGACACCATCTGGATGCGCCGCTGGTATGCCCCGGGCGAGAGACACCGCATCGAGGTGTGGAACAACAAGAAGCTGGAATACGGCCTGCTGAGCAACGGCAAGGACCGATTCCGTATCTACCGGACCGCCTACGAGACCTGGGAGAGCATCAGCATCGAGGAGCTCAACCACAAGCTGATGGGCTACGACTTCCGCGGACCGCTCTACCACTGGGAAGAGAAGGGCGCACAGTTGAGCTGGAACGGTACCACAGAGCTGAAAGGGCAACCCCTGCAGGTGGTCAAGATCGAGTGCCCCAACATGTACACCCGCTACTACATGTTCGAACCGGAGAGCGGCCTGCTGACCCTCATCTTCGAGACCGACGTGATGTTCGATGGCACCAAAGACATCCATGCCGGGCACATCGAATGGAAGAGTTTCCACGAATACCAGCCCCTGACGGTGGGCCTGCTGCCCTCGCTGGAGAGCTTCATGCGCAACGGCGAGCTGACCATTATGCGCACCAGCTTCCACTTCGAGGCCTTGGAGCCCGACTTCTTCGAACACGAATAAGCACCATGGGAATACTGCAACCTGACGACGAATACTTCATGGGCGAGGCCCTGAAAGAGGCCCGACGCGCCGAGGACGACGGGGAGATTCCCGTGGGTGCCGTGGTGGTGGCAGGCGACAGCATCATAGCCCGTGCACACAACCAGACGGAGCTGCTGCACGACGTGACGGCCCACGCCGAGATGCTGGCCATCACGGCGGCGGCGGAGCACCTGGGGGCAAAGTACCTGACGGGGTGCACGCTGTATGTCACCCTGGAGCCCTGCGTGATGTGCGCCGGAGCGTTGGGGTGGAGCCAGCTGGCGAGGATTGTCTATGGCGCCCCGGACGAGAAGCGCGGCTTCGAACGCCTCGGACGCGGCATGCTGCACCCCAAGACGGAGGTGACGGCAGGCGTGAGGGGGGAGGAGTGCCTGGCGCTGGTGAAGGAGTTTTTTAAAAAGAGGCGATAGAGGCGATAGACATTATAGAAAAGATAGATTTTATAGATTTAAAAAACAAAGATATTATTATGAAACCTACATTACTTGTTCTGGCAGCCGGTATGGGCAGCCGCTATGGTGGACTGAAACAGATGGACGGCGTGGGCCCTCACGGCGAAATCATCATGGACTACAGCATCGAGGATGCCATCCGCGCCGGCTTTGGCAAGGTGGTTTTTGTTATCCGCCACTCGTTTGAGGAGGAGTTCAAGAAGCACATCAATGCCGACCACTTCGGCAACCGCATCGAGGTGGAGTACGTCTTCCAGGAGCTCGACAAGCTGCCGGCGGGCTTCAGCGTGCCCGAAGGGCGCGAGAAACCCTGGGGTACCAACCACGCCATCCTCATGGCCAAGGAGGTCATCCACGAGCCGTTCGCCATCATCAATGCCGACGACTTCTACGGTCGCGACGCTTTCCAGGTCATTGCCGACCACCTGCGCACCCTCGAGGGCACGAAAGGACAGTACTGCATGGTGGGCTACCGCCTGGAGAACACGCTGAGCGAGAACGGCACGGTGAGCCGCGGCGTGTGCGAGACCGATGCCAAGGGGCTGCTCGTGGGTATGACGGAGCGCACCTCCATCGGCCGCACGGCCAACGGTATCGAGTACAAGGATGCCGACGGCAGCATGCACCCGCTGAGCGCCGACGCCACCGTCAGCATGAACCTCTTCGGCTTCACGCCCGACTACTTCGCCAAGAGCGAGGAGCTGTTCGTGGACTTCCTCAAAGAGCATGGCCAGGAGATGAAGAGCGAATACTACATCCCATTCGCCGTCAACACCTTCATCCACAGCGGCTACGCCACCATGACGGTGCTCAAGACCACCGCCCAGTGGTTCGGCGTCACCTACAAGGAAGACCGCCCCATGGTCGTCGAGCGCCTCGCCGCCCTTCATGCCAACGGGACCTACTAAACTAAGCCCCCCTGCGGATTATAAATCTCCCGCCTGCGGCGGAAATCTATAAATCCACTTTTAGGATATGATGCACTTGGAATGTTTGAAGGAACTCTCGTATGAGATACGAGGTGCCGCCATGAACGTATACAACGAACTAGGCCCCGGACTGCTGGAATCGGTATATGAAAAGGCGTTGATTCACGAGTTCAAACTCCGTGAAATCGATGTGGTTTCCCAGATTCCTGTCAACATAGTCTACAAAGGCGAGGTGGTGGGAAATGACTTACGGCTTGACCTGCTCGTAGACGATACTGTTGTTATCGAACTAAAATCCGTTGAGGAATTAAAGAAAGTCCACTTCAAGCAACTACGCACATATTTGAAATTGCTGAACAAACCCGAAGGGTGGCTAATGAATTTTGGAGCAGAAGATTTTGTCAAAGGGATGGTCAGGATTATAAATTACGATTTTCGACAATAAAGAATAGATTTATGGATTACGCCGAAGGCGGGAGATATGATTTCGCGGAGCGGGAGACTGTAACATTCGCCCTGGCGCATGAGAACGAGGATACCGCGCGGCTGCTGCTGAGTGCCAGGCGGTATCCTGATATCAACATGCCGCTGGCGGTGCAGCAGATCGAGGGGCGGCGGACGGCACGGGAGAAGTGGCCATCGTTGTTGGATTGCCTGGGGTTCCTCTACCCTCCCCGACTGAACCGCGAGCAGGCCTCGTCGGAGGAGACGGCACAGCACAAGGCCGCCCTGATAGACGGCCTCCCGGCCTGCGAGACCGTCGCCGACCTCACAGGCGGCATGGGCATCGACACCATCGCTTTTGCCCGCACGGGGGCACAGGTGGACTACATCGAGCGCAGCAACGAGCTCTGCTCCCTGATGGAACACAACCGCCAGGCCCTGGGGCTGGACAACGTCCACGTCCATTGCGGCGACAGCCTGGAGTGGCTCCGGCAGCAGAACAAGCGTTTCGACCTGCTGTTTGTCGACCCCGCCCGGCGCGACCAACAGGGGCGCAAGGTGGCCGCCTTCGAGGATTGCACGCCCGACATATTGGCACACCGGGAGCTCTTGCTCTCCAGAGGAAAAGAGATATTGGTGAAGGCCTCGCCCATGATCGACATTTCGTTGGCCGCATCGCAGTTGCAGAGTGTCAGCGACATCTATGTCATCGCCGTCCAAGGCGAATGCAAGGAGGTGCTGTTCCGTTGCGGAAGGCCAGACGGCAAGCCCCGTATCCATTGCCACCACCTGCACCATGGCGAGGTGGACGACTTTGTCTTCACCCGCGACGACGAGGTCCAAGCCCAGGCCACCTTTGCCAGCGAGATGGGTAAATACCTCTACGAGCCCCATGCCGCGCTGATGAAGGCCGGCCCCTTCAGGCTGCTGAGCCAGCGGGAGAAGGTGGAGAAGCTTTCGCGCAACACGCACCTCTACACCAGCGACCGTTTCCTTCCGCGTTTCCCGGGCCGCATCTTCAGCGTCCTTGCGGAAATCAAGCCCACCCGCAGAGAGGTGCAGAAGTGGATTCCCGACGGGAAGGCCCATGTGGTCACGCGCAACTATCCCGTGGCCGCCGCCGAGCTGCAGAAGCAGCTGGGTCTGAAAGAGGGCGGCGACCTCTTCGTCATCGCCACCACCCTGGGCACGCACACTTGTGTCGCTGTGGCAGAAAGGGTCTAGCTAATCGATGATTGAGAGCCGTCCCGACGGCGGAACGGCAGGAGCCTCGAGTCCGGCGCCCAGGCGCTGCGGACTGCGCAGGATGCGCACCTCGTCGTAGAGGCCGCTGGCTATGAAGGAGTCCAGAATCCGACGGCCACCCTCGACGATGACCGATTGTATCTTCTTTTCATAGAGCGCGGCCAGGGTTTCCTCGACGGTCTGGGTGTGGAGATGCAGCCAGTGTGCGGGGACATCGTCGAGACGACCGCGGCGGTCCAGCACCACGGGCTGCGGCTGGGGTCCCAGGAAACGGCGTGCCGTGAGCGACGGGCGGTCGCACAGGTAGGTCTCGCTGCCCACCAGGATGGCGGCCTCCTCGGTGCGCCAACGGTGGTTGAGGCGGTTCTGCCACGGGGTGCTGAGCCAGTAAGGCTGCGACGGGTTGGCAGGTGCCAGGAAGCCATCGGCACTCTGGGCCCACTTCAGTATGACGTATGGCCGCCGCTGCTCCATGAAGGTGAAGAAACGGCGGTTGAGCTCGCGCCCTTCGGCCTCCAGCACATGGCGCACCACCTCGATGCCTGCCTCCTCCAGCTTGCGGAAGCCGTTGCCGGAGACGAGGGGGTTGGGGTCGTCGTTGCAGCACACCACACGGCGGATGCCGCGCTCCACCACCAGGTCGGCGCAGGGGGGGGTCTTGCCATAGTGCGAGCAGGGCTCGAGGTTGACATAGAGCGTCGCCCCGCGGAACGCCTCCACCGGCAGCGGACGCAGCAAGGCATTCCGCTCGGCATGATAGCCTCCATAGTATTGATGGAAGCCTTCGCTCACAATGCGGCCGTCCTTGACCACCACGCAGCCCACCATCGGGTTAGGCCTCACGCGCCCCAGTCCGTTGGCTGCCAGCTGCAGGCAGCGCCGCATGTAGTATTCGTCTCGGTTCTGTTCCATTGTTGTGTTTCAGAAAAGGCGCCGGCCATCTACCGATGGCCGGCGCCCGGCTTGATATGCTTGCTTAATATATCCTTAACTACACTTGCTCCATCCGCAGTTGGGGCAGCTCTTGCAGCCGCTGTTGTACACGAGCTTGCTGCCGCAGTCGGGGCACACCTCGTCGGTCTCGGTGCCGTCCTTGATGTAGCGTTTCAGGGCGCGGGCCACACCGTTACTCCAGGTGGTGATGCTGTCGGTATCGAAGTTCAGTTTGCCGATGAGCTCCACCACGTTGGGGATGGGCATACCGTGGCGCAGGATGCCGGAGATGAGCTTGGCGTAGTTCCAATACTCCTTGCGGAACATGCGCGAGAGGCCCTCCATGGTGATGTGGTAGCCGTCCTGGTCGGTGAACTGGAAGTCGTAGCGGGCGTGCTCCTGGCCTTTCTCCTTGACGCGGATCACCCAGCCTTTCTCCACCCACTTGGGCAGGAGGAAGTTCTCGGCACGACCGGTAAAGATCTCGTAGGGGCGTCCCTCGTACATGCCGACGACGGCAATCCAGTCCTCCTTCTCGTTCTTGAAACGTACCACCTCGGCCTCGAGTTTCTTGGGACGCTTGGGGGCACGGTTCTCGCCAAAGCAGGGCACGTCCTTCTTGTTGTCGTTGTTGGACACAAGGACGCCGGTACGCGAACCGTCGCGGTAGATGGTGCAACCCTTGCAGCCGCTCTCCCAGGCGGTCTCGTAGATCTTGCTGACAACCTCCTTGGTGGTCTCCTTGGGAATGTTGACGGTAACGGAGATGCTGTGGTCCACCCATTTCTGGATGGCGCCCTGCATCTTCACCTTGGCCACCCAGTCGATGTCGGCGCTGGTGGCGTGGAAGTAGGGGCTCTGCTCGATGAGCTGTTGCAGCGTGGCGTCGTCCATGTGCTTCACCTCTTCCACATCGTAGCCGTTGATGCGGGCCCAGTCGAGGAACTTCGGATGGAACACGTTGTACTCCTCGAAGAAGTCGCCGTTCTCGTCCTTGATGATGGTCTGCTTGCTGTTGTCCTTGTCGTTGGGGTTGATTTTCTTGCGGCGCTTGTAGCTCACCAGGAACACCGGCTCGATACCGCTGGTGGTCTGCGTGCAGATGCTGACGGTACCCGTGGGGGCGATGGTCAGCAGGGCGATGTTGCGGCGGCCGTACTTGGTCATCTCGGCATAGAGGGCGGGGTCGGCCTCGCGGATGCGCGAAATCAGGGGATTGTTCTCCTCGCGGCGGGCGTCGTAGATGGGGAAGCAGCCACGCTCCTTGGCCAGCTGGACGCTGGAGGCGTAGGCCGCCAGGCAGAGGGTCTCGTGCACCTTGACCGAGAAGGCCGTGGCCTCGTCGCTGCCATACTGCAGTCCCAGGGCGGCCAGCATGTCGCCCTCGGCGGTGATGCCGAAGCCGCTGCGGCGCCCTTCGAGGCACTTCATCTTGATGTTGAGCCACAGGTTGTGCTCCACCATCTTGATTTCGTCGCTCTCGGGGTCGCTCTCTATCTTTCTCAATATCTGTTCCACCTTCTCCAGTTCGAGGTCGATGAGGTCGTCCATCAGGCGCTGACCCTTCATCACATGCTCGCGGAAGAGGTCGAAGTTGAACTTGGCCTTCGGAGTGAAGGGGTTGTCCACATAGCTGTAGAGGTTGATGGCCTGCAGGCGGCAGCTGTCGTAGGGGCACAGCGGTATCTCGCCGCAGGGGTTGGTGCTGACGGTGCGGTAGCCGAAGTCGGCATAGCAGTCGGGCACGCTCTCGCGGAGGATGGTGTCCCAGAAGAGCACGCCGGGCTCGGCCGAGCTCCATGCGTTGGAGATGATCTTGTTCCACAACGCACGTGCGTCAATCTCCTTGGTATAGACGGGGTTGGGCGAGTCGATGGGGTACTGCTGCACAAAAGGCTTTCCCTCCATAGCACAACGCATGAACTCGTCGGTAATCTTCACGCTGACGTTGGCACCCGTAATCTTGCCTTGCTCCAGCTTGGCATCGATAAACTGCTCGGCATCGGGATGCTTGATACTGATACTCAGCATCAACGCTCCGCGACGACCGCCCTGCGCCACCTCGCGCGTGGTGTTGCTGTAGCGCTCCATGAAAGGCACGATGCCCGTCGACGTGAGGGCTGCGTTCATCACCGGGCTGCCGCCGGGGCGGATATGGCTCAGGTCGTGGCCCACGCCGCCGCGACGCTTCATCAGCTGCACCTGCTCCTGGTCGATTTTCATGATGCCGCCGTAGGAGTCGCTGTTGCCCTGGTTGCCGATAACAAAGCAGTTGCTCAGGCTCACCACCTGGAACGTGTTGCCGATACCGCTCATGGGGCTGCCCTGCGGGACGATATACTTGAAATCCTTCAGCATCTGGTAGATCTCCTCCTCGCCCATGGGGTTCTGGTACTTCTCCTCGATGCGGGCATACTCGGCAGCCAGGCGGCGGTGCATCATGTCGGGGTTCAGCTCGAAGATACGGTCTTCATCGCGAAGGGCGTACTTGTTCATCCAGACGTTGGCTGCCAACTCGTCGCCGTGGAAATATTCCACCGACGAGCGCATAATCTCCTCCGGAGTGTACTGACGGTACTCTTTGGGTTCCTTCTTGGGTTCGGTTGATGAAAACAAGTCGCCTTGCATGATTGCTCCTTTTATTTTATGTTGTTATACTATAATTCATTATAAAGGCCATAAGCCTTTTTTTCATGATGCTAAATTAGTTTAAAAAAACTTAATCCCGCCAACAAGTTATCAACAAATCCACCCCCAATCGGGGCACTCCTTTTGCATTCAAACGTTTAGTCGGTGGATAACGATTCACTCCCCCGGATACCCTATCCGGACACCCTCCAGCACGCTCCTCCTCAACACCCGCTTGTTTAATCCTCAGCGTGCTTGCGGCTGCTGTCGATGGCCTCGCTGACGTTGATGACATAGTCGCCCAGCTTCTCGTACAGCGCATAGAGGCTGCTGTAGGCGTTGCCGATGGCGTAGTCGTAGACGCCCAGCTTCAGGGCGTCGAGGTGCTGCGCACGCAGGCGGTCGCGGAAACCATTGATTTCATGTTCGGCGGCATAAGCGGCATCGAGGTCCACATGGTCGTAGTCGTGCAGATTGCGGTCCATCACGTCGAGGGCCTGTTGCACCAGCTCGCTCATGTGGGCCAGATTGGCGTTCAGCCCAGCATCGAAATGCACGGCATCCTCGCGCTTGCTCTGGCGCGTCATGGCGATCTGGTAGACGGTGTCGCCAATGGACTCCAGGTTGTCGATGATACGCAGCATGGTGCTGATGCGCTCCGACGCATGCTCCGACACATCGCCACTGCCCACCTTCGTCAGGAACTTCGAGATTTCCATTTCCATCCTGTCGGTAATCTCCTCGTATTTGGCTATGCGTGCCATGATGGCGTCGAACTCCTCGTCGTCCTTGGCCGTGCGCAGGCCCGGCAGGAAGGTATACATCCGCAGCACCCGCTTCGAGAACTCCTCGATCTCGCTCTTGGCGCTCTGCAGGTTCAGCTCGGCGGTGCTCAGCAGGTTGGGCTCTATGTAGGTCAGGCGGAACTCCTCTTCGCCCTCGTCGCCCTTCTTCTCGGGCACCATCCATTCCACTATCTTCACAATCTGCGGAATGAAGAAGGCCAGGATGATGGTCGTGCCGACATTGAAGAAGGTGTGGAAGATGGTGATGGCCAAGGGGTAGCGCTGCTGGTTCAGCGGGTCGGCGGTATCGGCGGTAACGCCCGAGAGGGCCATGATGCCGTTGCAGATGGGGTAGAACAGGATGAGGCAGAACAGCACACCCGCCACGTTGAACACCAGGTGCGCCCGGGCGGCGCGCTTGCCCGTGGTGCCCGTCGTCATGGCCACCACCTGCGCCGTCAGCGTCGTGCCCAGGTTCTGGCCCATCACCAGGGCCAACGCCATCGGGAACTCTATCCAGCCCTGGCTGGCCATCAGCAGGATGACCGCCGTCATGGCCGCCGAGGTCTGCAGGATGATGGTCAGCACGGCACCCACGACGATGAACAGCAGCACCGACCAGAAGCCCCAGTGGCTCCAGGTGGCTATGGTCTCCACCACCTCGTCGCTCAGCTGCGGAATGGCGCTCTCCAGCAGCTCCATGCCCACCAGCAGCAGGCACAGGCCTATGATGGTCTGGCCCAGATACTGCATCTTGTTCTTCTTGGAGAACATGAAGAAGAGGCTCAGCGTGCCGAGGAACATCGGCAGCGAGAAGCTCACGGCGTCCGAGGCGCCGTTGCCGATGCCGAAGAGGGCGATGATCCAGGCCGTGATGGTGGTGCCGATGTTGGCACCCATCACCACCGCCACGGCGCCACCCAGCGTCAGCAAGCCCGCGCCGGCAAAGCCCACCACCATCACCGTGGTGGCCGTGCTCGACTGGATGGCAGCCGTGATGCCGGCACCCGCCAGGATGCCGCTCAGCGGCTTGCCCGTGATGCGGCTCAGCACATGGCGCAACTTCGATCCGGCGAACTTCTGCAGGCCCTCGCTCATCAGTTTCATGGCAAAGAGGAACACCGCCAGCGCTCCGGCCAAATTCAAGAGGATGAAGACAATATCAGTTATTTCCATAATTCTACTTTTTCTTTTTCGACGCTGCAAAAGTACACATAATATCCCGAATAAATTGTTACGTTTTTGTTAAGTTTACCTCCTGGTCCTACTTCCGGGGCAAAATATATTTTTACACCCATGCAACATTTTTCTTTTTTTGGCGTTATGAGAGCGGATTTATATTTATGAAACAATATTTAGACCTCTTACAATATGTGCTGGACAACGGCACGGAGCGCCTGGACCGCACAGGGACAGGCACCGTGGGCGTGTTCGGCTACCAGATGCGCTTCGACCTCGCCAAGGGCTTCCCTGTGCTGACGACGAAGAAGCTGCACCTGCGTTCCATCATCTACGAACTGCTGTGGTTCCTCCGCGGCGACACCAACATCAAGTACCTCAAGGACCACGGCGTCTCCATCTGGGACGAGTGGGCCGACGCCGAGGGCAACCTGGGACCCGTCTATGGGAGCCAGTGGCGCTCGTGGCCCGACGGCCGTGGCGGCACCATCGACCAGATTGCCAACGTGGTGCACCAGATCAAGACCAACCCCTACAGCCGCCGCCTGCTGGTGACGGCCTGGAACCCCGCCGAAATAGAAGACATGGCCCTCCCCCCCTGCCACTGCCTGTTCCAGTTCTATGTCGACCACCAACGCCTCAGCTGCCAGCTCTACCAGCGCAGCGCCGACATCTTCCTCGGCGTGCCGTTCAACATCGCATCCTATGCCCTGCTGACCATGATGATGGCACAGGTGTGCGGCCTGGAGCCCGGCGAGTTCGTCCACACCTTCGGCGACGCGCACATCTACAAGAACCACCTGGACCAGGTGCACCTGCAGCTCATCCGTGAGCCGCGGCCCCTGCCCACGATGCATATCAACCCCGACCGCAAGAGCATCTTCGATTTCGAGTACGAGGACTTCCGCCTCGAGGGCTACGACCCCCATCCACACATCAAAGGGGAGGTGAGCGTATGACCTGGTGCGTCATCATGGCCGGAGGCCTGGGCAGCCGTTTCTGGCCCATCAGCAATGCCGACAGCCCCAAGCAGTTCATCGACGTCATGGGCACGGGGCGCACCATGCTCCAAAGCACCTACCGCCGCTATGCTCAGCTCTGCAGCAAGGAGCACATCGTCGTGGTCACCGGCGAGCAGTATGCCGACCGCGTGCGGGAACAGCTGCCGGACCTGGAGGAGTGGCAGGTGCTCTGCGAACCCCTGCGTCGCAACACAGCCCCCTGTGTGGCCTACGCCGCCGCCGTTATCGCCGAGCGCGACTCACAGGCCGTGGTCATCGTCACCCCCTCGGACCACGCCATCTTCCGCGAGGAGAAATTCATGGCCGACATGAAGCAGGCCATCGACACCGTGGCCACACACGACTGGATTATCACCCTCGGCGCACAGCCCGTGCGCCCGGTGACCAGCTACGGATACATACAGTTCCGCGAGGAACCCGCCCTGCCCAAGGCCCACAACCTGCACGAGGTGGTCACCTTCACCGAGAAGCCACCCGTCGAGATGGCTCGCCAGTTCATCGCCAGCGGCGAGTTCTTCTGGAACGCCGGCATCTTCGTTTGGACACTCCCCGTGCTGCGCAAGGCCTACGAGGACCACCTCCCCGCCATCGCCGAGCCGTTCCTCCACACTCCGCCCTCCACCCTCCGCTCCCAGCTCGACGAGGTCTACTCGCACTGCGAGTCCATCAGCATAGACCACGGCATCATGGAGAAGGCCGCCAACGTGCACGTGCTCGCCGCCAGCTTCGGATGGAGCGACGTGGAGACGTGGGACTCGCTCTACGATGTATCGCCCCGCGACCACAACGGCAACGCCATCCTCAGCGGCAACGTCTTCACCTACGACACCCGCAACTCCCTCGTCGTCATGCCCGACGACCACTCGAAGACCGTGGTGCTCGAGGGCCTGGACGGCTACATCGTCGCCGCCAACGACAACACCCTCATGGTCTGCCGCCGCAAAAACGAAGAACAAGTCTTCCGCTTCGCCAACGACGTGGAGCTGAAGAAACTGATAGACAACAAAGGAGTGAAAGGGAGTGAAAAGGAGTGAAAGGACAAATGCATTATTGATGACATTAAATTAGGACAATAAAAAAATATAGAATAATATGAAACGTTACGAGATCAAGTATCTTCTGAAAGAAGACGTCAGCGCACTGATTGGCACTCAGATCTGTGTCAAAGGATGGGTGCGCACCAAGCGTGGCAACAAAAACGTGGCCTTCCTGGCCTTGAACGACGGCAGCATCATTCACAACATGCAGGTCGTGGCCGACCCGGCCAAGTTCGAGGAAGAACTGCGTCGCATCACCACCGGCGCCTGCATCGGCGTGGAGGGCACGCTCGTCGAGAGCCAGGGCAGCGGCCAGGCCGTCGAGGTGCAGGCCGAGAAGATCGTCGTCTACGGCGAGGCCGACCCTGAGACCTACCCGCTGCAGAAGAAGGGCCACTCGATGGAGTTCCTGCGCGAGATAGGCCACCTGCGCCTGCGCACCAACACCTTCGGCGCCGTCATGCGCCTGCGCCACAACATGGCCATGGCCATCCACACCTTCTTCCACGAGCGCGGCTTCTTCTACTTCCACACGCCCCTCATCACCGCCAGCGACTGCGAAGGCGCCGGCGAGATGTTCCACGTCTCCACCCTCGACCCCGAAAACCCGCCCCGCCGCGAGGACGGCACCATCGACTGGGACCAGGACTTCTTCGGCAAGTTCACCGCCCTCACCGTCAGCGGCCAGCTCGAGGGCGAGCTCGGCGCCACCTCATTAGGAAAAATCTACACCTTCGGTCCCACCTTCCGCGCCGAGAACAGCAACACCCCGCGCCACCTGGCCGAGTTCTGGATGATCGAACCCGAGATGGCCTTCTACCAGCTCGACGAGCTCACCGCCCTCGAGGAGGAGTTCATCAAATACTGCATCCGCTGGGCCCTCGACCATTGCATGGACGACCTCGAGTTCCTCAACAAGATGATCGACAACGGCCTCATCGAGCGCCTGCGCTCCGTCATCGACACCGACTTCGTCCGCCTGCCCTACACCGAGGGTATCAAGATTCTGGAAGAGGCCGTCAAGAACGGCGTCAAGTTTGAGTTCCCCGTCAGCTGGGGCGTCGACCTCGCCAGCGAGCACGAGCGCTACTTGGTGGAAAAACACTTCAAGAAGCCCGTCATCATGATCGACTACCCGAAGGAGATCAAGGCCTTCTACATGAAGCTCAACGACACCGTGGTCGAAGAGGGCAAAAAACAGGGCTTCTCTGGCCGCACCGTGCAGGGCACCGACGTGCTCTTCCCGCAGATCGGCGAGATCATCGGCGGCAGCGTCCGCGAGGAGAACTACGACAAGCTGATGACCCGCATCAACGAGCTGAACATCCCGATGAAGGACATGTGGTGGTACCTCGACACGCGCCGCTACGGCTCCTGCCCCCACGCCGGCTTCGGCCTCGGCTTCGAGCGCCTGATGCTCTTCGTCACCGGCATGGCCAACATCCGCGACGTCATCCCCTTCCCCCGCACCCCCAAGACCGCCGAGTTCTAAAGGCTATGGCTGCCATTACGACAGAAAACACCGGCTACAGCCAACTGGTGAGCAACATCGGAGCAATGCTTTCCGATGCCCGCAAACAGCTGGCTGTGGCCGTCAACAATGTACTGGTAGAGACTTACTGGAACATCGGAAAACATATTGTCGAATACGAGCAAAACGGAAACGAACGCGCCGAATACGGCAGCGGGTTGCTTAACCGTCTGTCTCGCGATTTGACAGAAAAGTACGGACGAGGTTTCAATCGGAACAACTTGCAGTATATGCGCAAGTTCTATATGACTTTCCCGAATAGCACGACACTGTCGTGCAAATTGAGCTGGAGTCACTATCAAGAAATCCTCAAGCTCGATGACCCTCTGGAAATCAGCTTCTACGTCCACGAGTGCGAGAATGCACGCTGGAGCGTGCGGGAACTGAAGCGTCAACGCGACAGCATGCTCTTTCATAGAAATGCTTCGTACTGATTGACCTGAAACGAGGGGAGGTGAAACACGAGGACATCGGACAGATGAATCTCTACCTGAACTATTTCAGGCACGAAGTGTCGGGCGAAGGCGACAACGAGCCGATAGGCATAGTCCTCGGTACAGCAGGCGACCGACTGACAATGCAGTACGCTATGGAGGGCATCAGCAACCAACTGTTCGTAAGCCGGTATCAGCTCTATCTCCCCTCAAGGGAACAGTTGGAAACCGAACTAGCACGCCTGCTGCAGCAGAAAAGCAACTGATTACCACGGAACACCCATACAGTCATTAACGGTTAATTCGCGGACATTCGCGTCTTTTTATCAAAAAAAGAACCCGAGAGGCCATTCAATGCCGTAAATTATTTGGTCCTATAAGGTACATTTTCTATTAAAAAACAACAATTATCTCCTTGAAAAACAATACAACACAAAAAAAACTCCGCTATATTCAAAATTATTTGTACTTTTGCGCCTTGAATGGGACTTGCCGAGTGAGTACTATGAAGTCTGGAAAACACATTGGAAATCACTCTGTAAGAACCGAAACCACCTTTTTCCACACTATGTCAAAACAATGGAAACACATCCCCATAACGACATAACATTAATGAACAAGGTGGCACGCCCCAGCTTTTAGCCATCATCCTTTGGCACTGGGAAAAAACCTACCTAGGATGATGGCGCCTACTGGGCGGAACACAGGTGAAAAAACGTTAAAAACTAAAAAAAAACCACCATGTAAAAAAAAAGTCGTATCTTTGCATCGGATTTTAACGCATAAAAAGATGAAGAAATAAAACATAGAAAAAGACATAACTAACTGAGCTTGAAGCTCTTGTTCTCCTACTATAAAGTCTGGAAAATTTTATTTGGAATGAGAATAAGGATGCCGAAAGTTCGCGCATGGGGCGTGGATTATTCGTACTTATTTATTCCAAGAGTCATTTCCAGACACTCATAGTAGAAATAAGGTCAAAACACGAAGGTTCATGTCCTTCTTTGTTAAAAAACAGAAAGACATAATACCTTATATATAGAAAAGACCGACAAGGCTTCCGGCTCACACCGAGAAGCCTTGTTCTGTTTTATTGTTTCTACCGACGCAAACGGAAAAAATAGAAAAAAAAGCAAAACCTAAGTAAAACGAAAACAAATAAACATGTAAAAACAAAACCTGAAACAAAGAGAAAAAAAGAAAAACAAAGATTATTAACATTATTAATTAAACAAAAACAACAAAAAATGAAAAACAAACGATTTCTTTTAACCATCTTCATGATGGCAATCGTTGGCTGGCAGAGCGCTTTCGCTCTGGACTGGACTAACAATGGTCTCGTCTACACCACCAAGGGTGACGCCAACGAGGTGTCCGTTCGTGCTCAGAGTGGCTACACATTCACCGGCACCATCGACATCCCCGGCACCGTAACGAATGCCGGTATCCAATTCACCGTTGTGGAGATTGAGAGCGGTGCTTTTGCCAACAGCACCCTGACGAACGTCAACGTCACCATCCCCGCCACTGTTGCCACCATCGGTCAGTACGCCTTCATCAACGGCGAAATCAACACCCTGACCATCAACCGCAACAGCAGCAGCGCCCTCACCATTGGCAAGGACGCCTTTGCCAACACCAAAGTGACCGGCGTTGTGTGGAACGGAACCGTGGCCCAGTGGTGTGCTGTTAGCTTCTTCAACCTCAACTCCAACCCCGTGGCTGTCAAAGAGCAGGTTTCCAGCAACTACGTCACCATCGATGGCACCATGCCCACCAACTGGAACAACACCATCTTCCCGACCCTTACCCTCGGCACTGCCATCAACGTTGTCAACTACAACGGCGAAATCGGCTACAATGACACCTACACCACCCTTCTCGACAAAGCCCCCATGGCCGTCCAGGATATCAACGGCAATACTGTTTACAAACAGTCCTCTCTCCTCGTTCTTCCCGCCGAGGTCACCAACATCAACGAGCTGACCTTTGCCAAACGTTCGTTTGCCACCATCAAGGCCTACGGTGCTGCCCCCGCCATCAACGCCAACACCTTCAGCCACCTCGACAACACTGACATCGAAGCTCTCTGCGACAAAGTGAGCGATTTCGAGACCGCCAACATCTGGAGCACCGCCAAGAGCGTCGCCGGTTTTGTTGACTATGTCCCCTCGGCCATGGCCAGCACCACCACCATCTATTCCCCCGTCAACCCCAGCGAGGTCGCTGCCACCATCACCTACACCAAACCTTCCTGCGAGACCAACAGCCAGTGGATTCTGAAAATCACCCCCAAGCCCGGCTACTCCTTCGCACGCTGGAGCGGTGGTGCCTTTGACAACAACACCGAGATGGAAATCCGTGGCAACCTCAACCAGGCCATGCCTGTCAACGCCTTCGTCGACCGCCTCACCTTCCTGGTGACCGTGAACAGCGAGGCCAACACCATGGGTACCACCAGCGGCAACATCACCTCCTACTACAACGACCAGGTGACCATCACCGCCCAGCCCAACAGCGGCTACAAATTCATCCGCTGGAGCAATGGCGTGACCGACAACCCCTATCAGAACATCCAGGTTACCGGCGACACCACCCTCACCGCCTACTTCGACGTTGTGGCCCCCTTCGACCGCAACCTCGAACTCAACTCCGACTTCTCCAATGCCCACCAGAACAACCTCTGGGCTTTCACCAGCAACAGCAAGAACCGCTGGGCTATCGTCGACGGCAAAATGATTATCACCAACGATGGCAACACGAACAATTACGACAACACCGTAGCCACCACCGCCTACGCCTATCGCGTCATGAACATCAAGGCCAACACTTACTACAAACTCTCCTGGCAGTATAAGGACTATATGCAGTATGCCATGGTTCCTGCCACCGATGCTATCAAAAGCGGTGATTTCAGCGCCATCAATAACTGGAATTCTCTTAGTTACCCTTACAGCACGCCCAAAAACGACTCCACCGATTTCAACCCGATCAACAGCAACGCAGAATACGTGCTCGTTTTCAAGTGGGATAGACCTGCCGGTACCCTCGATAGGAATTATGCTGGTCTCCTCGACAACGTCATCTTCAAAGAACGCAAGTTCCACGTGAGCACAAACGACGCGACCGTCAACGTGAGCCCCGCTTGGGTGTACAGCGGCGAGACCGTCACCCTTACCGCTCCCGAAAAGGCCGGCTACACTTTCAGCGGCTGGTCTTCTAACAGCATTGACCTTAGCCAGTATACCTCCGACGACCTCACCTCGAATCCTATCCACATCACCCCTGACGACATGGACATCGAAGGCATCTATGCCAACTATATCGCCAAGGATGTTACCATTGTCTTCAAAAACGACCAGAAGGGTACCTACCTGTCCGAAACCAACGGTAATCAGTACAACGATTATCTCACCGCCAACCACACCAATAGCGATCACTATGGCCTTATTTGTTCCGGTACATCGGATTTTGCTGACTCTCTGACAACCTACGGCACCATAGTAGCAGACATCGTGAAAATCAATGCCAAACATGGCGACTACATCGACCTCAATGTCGATCCCATTGTTAGCGGTTGGGAGCTGACCAGCTGGAAGGTTTTTGACAAGACCGGTGCCGAAGTTTCGAACGACAACTTCACCACCAACGACAACAATACCCTCAGCATCAATATGGATGTCGCCAACGACTACTACACCGTCGTCCCCGTCTTCACCAAGAAGAAATACGAAGTGGTTATCCGCAACTACAAGGATGCCAACTTCGACGTAATCGACACCACCATGGGCTACGTCACCGTCAAAGTGAACGGCCAGGCCGCTACCGGCACCGTCTCCGCCAACGGCAACTTCTCCAAGACCACCTACGAGGTTGAGTATATGGACTTCGTCGAACTCACCGCCAACACCAAACTCAGCGGCGACCAGTCTATCTATGTCTTCGCCGGCTATAAGGATGCTAACAACAATTGGGTTGGAGATGACGAAAATTACAACTATACCAACGGTATGTACACCTTCGTGGTTGATGGCTTCAAGCGTGGCAACAACAACGGCCAGCTGACCTTCGACACCTACTTCGATTACAAGCAGTACAAAGTGACTGCCTTCACCGAAAACCTCGAGAAGGGTAACATCAAGAATCTGACTTCTACCGGTGAAATCGCCTACAATGTGAATGGTATCGCCCAGGGTGCCGGCAAATACATCAACGTCCGTTACAGAAACACCGTGATGATGGAAGCCGAAAGATACAGCGGCTACATGTTCACCGGTTGGGTGAAGGTCAACAGCACCAACACTGCTGACATCAATACCGACACCATCAAGTACAACCCCTACACCTTCAGCCCCACCGCCGATGTGTACTACAAGGCCACCTTCAAACCTGCCACCGACTTCATCCGTGACACTGTCATCTACAACTACAACTACGTCACCCAGGACAGCACCATCTACGTGACCAGCTACGTCGACACCATCGCCTACCGCACCGGCCAGACCGTCGACACCACTGTCTACAACTACAACTATGTCACCAAGGACACTGTTGTTGGCAACAACGAGATTCTCAGAGACACCGTCATCCTCAACCCCGTCTACGTGAACAACCCCGTCTACGTTGACACCGTCATCTACAACTACGTCAACCAGACTGTTGTCACCTACCACGACACCGTCATCTACATCACCTCCTACCAGCCCCAGTATGTGGATACCATCATCTACAACTACATCAACCAGCCGGTCTACCACTACGTCGACACCACTATCTACAACCCGGTCTATATCGATGTGCCCTACTATGACACCATCGCCATCACCTACGACAGCGTGATCACCATCTGCAACACCGACACCATCACGCTGACCTACTACGACACCATCATCAACAACGTCCACGACACCACCATCGTCACCCGCTACGACACCGTCTACCTGCCGCAGTACATCTACGACACCGTCTATGTCCACGACACCGTCGTCGTCGGTATCAACGATGTTGACAAGGTCAACTTCACCGTCTCCCAGGTCGGCAACCAGATCGCCGTCAGCGGTGCCGAGAACAATGTTGTGCGCCTGTTCGACGTTGTCGGACACATGCTGGCCACCAAACAGGACCCCTATGGCGAAGTCTACTTCGACGCCCCCGCCACCGGCACCTACCTGGTCAAAGTCGGCAACTATCAGGCAAAAAGAATAGTAGTTGTGCTCTAATCAGCACTTAGTACTTTTGCAGGCCGCCTCCCCCGGTTGTGGGAGGCGGTTTTTTTTTGTACCATAACGGTTTTTTTTTCGTATCTTTGCATTCGGAAAACACACATCAGGCATGACGAAAAAGCAAGCAATACAACTCTTTGAGGAGAAGAAGGTGCGCACCGTATGGGACGACGAGCAGGAGAAATGGTACTTCTCCATCGTGGACACCGTGGCGGTGCTGACGGACAGCAAGGATTATCTGACTGCCCGCAAATATTGGAACAAACTGAAACAACGTCTGAAAGAGGAGGGCAATGAAACGGTGACAAATTGTCACCAGTTCAAATTGCAGGCGCTGGACGGCAAGATGCGCATGACCGATGTCGCTGACACCGAGCAGCTTTTCCGCCTCATCCAGTCCATCCCCTCGCCCAAAGCCGAGCCCTTCAAGCAATGGATGGCGCAGGTGGCCGCCTAAGACGTACTGCAAATAGGCAGCAACGGGGAATAACGGAAAAAAACTATGGCGAAGAAACAGAAATACTATGTGGTGTGGCAGGGCAAGCAGCCCGGCATATACACCGACTGGGACGAGTGCAAGGAGCAGGTCGTGGGCGTGCAGGGGGCGCAGTACAAGGGCTTCGACAGCCTGGCGGAGGCCGAGGCGGCCATCAAGCTGCCGTATGGCAGCGTGGTCGCCCAGAGCACTCAGAATAATCAGAGTAATCCGAATAATCAGAATACTCAGAGTACTCAGAATAATCCGAGTCATCGGAGTACTCGGAATAATCCGATTCTCTTCGTCGACAACGACGGCATGACGGCCCTCCGGCCCGACGCGCAGCCGCCGCTGCCCGTCCTCGACGCCCTGGCCGTCGACGCCGCCTGCAGCGGCAACCCCGGCGTCATGGAATACCAAGGCATCTACATCCCCACGCGCACGCAGGTCTTCCACTACCGCGCCGAGCGCGGCACCAACAACATCGGCGAGTTCCTCGCCATCGTCCACGGCCTGAGCTACCTCAAGAAGCACCGCCTCAACCAGATCATCTACTCCGACTCCGTCAACGCCATCTCCTGGGTGCGCCAGAAGGTGTGCAAGAGCAAGCTGCCCAACGACGCCCGCACGGCCGAGCTGTGGGACTTCGTGCACCGCGCCGAGCAGTGGCTCCGCACCAACACCTACACCACCGAGATCCGCAAGTGGGACACCGACCGCTGGGGCGAGATACCGGCAGACTTCGGGAGGAAAGGTTAGAGGCTATTGGTTATAGGGAAATGAATACACGGAATATACGTTTCAAAAGCAACCGCGTGCGCGATATCCTGGGGCTCTTCCACGAGGAGCTGGACGCCCTCTACGGTCCCGGCGAGGTGACGGCCTTCGGCGAGATGCTCTTCGAGGCCTTCCTGGGCTGGGACCGCGTGCGGCTGCTGACCTCGCGCGAGCAGACCGTCAACCAGAGCGACCTCCTGCGCCTCCACTGGGCCCTCGAGGACCTCAAGCGCCAACGCCCCATCCAGCACATCATCGGCCACACCGACTTCTGTGGCTACCGCATCGCCGTCGGCCCCGAGGTCCTCATCCCCCGCCCCGAGACCGAGGAAATCGTCAACCGCCTCATCACCCACCTCCTACCTCCTACCTCCCACCTCCAACCTCACAACATCCTCGACCTCTGCACCGGCAGCGGCTGCATCGCCATAGCGCTGAAAAAGGCCTTCTGCGGGGCCGACGTCACGGCCGTGGACATCTCCCCCACTGCCCTCGCCATCGCCCGCCAGAACGCGGAAAACAACGGCGTGGAGGTCCGCTTCCTCCAGGCCGACGTCCTACACACTCCTCAGTCCGCCCTCCGGGCCGACAGCTCCCCTAACTTAGGGGAGCAGCCGGATGGCAACATCCCAGACATTTTTGCCAATAAAACCTACAGCCTTATCGTCAGCAATCCTCCATACGTGCGCAACAACGAACGCGCGCAGATGCACCGCAACGTCCTCGACTACGAGCCGGGCCTCGCCCTCTTCGTCCCCGACGACGACCCGCTGCGCTTCTACCGCGCCATAGCCCGCATCGCCCAACGCCACCTGGCTCCGGACGGCCTCCTGGCGCTGGAAATCAACGAAGCCCTGGCCTCGGACACCTGCACCCTCCTCCTCCGCCACGGCTTCGACCCCACGGTGCACCGCGACTTCCGCGGCCGCGACCGCATGGTCACCGCCATCCGCACCCGCTAAACCCCATCAACGGAAACGTCAAAAGAACTGGCCAAACCCCTGTCAAACAGGGGTTTCATTCGACCGTTCTCATATAGTATACATATAGTATTCATATACTTCTCATATAGTATTCATATACTGTATATAAGAACTATATGGGAAGTATATGAATACTATATGTATACTATATAAGAACAGTCGAATAAGACACCTCTTTGACCCCTCTCGGGGACGAGGTGGAGGGGCTAGCGTTGCTGGGAGTCCATGAGGATGGTGACGGGGCCGTCGTTGACGAGTGCCACCTGCATGTCGGCGCCGAAGGTGCCGGTCTGGACGGGACGGCCGAAGAGTTGCTGCAGCCGGGCCACGAAACGCTCGTAGAGGGGCACGGCGATGTCGGGCTTGGAGGCGCGGATGTAGCTGGGGCGGTTGCCTTTGCGGGTGGAGGCCATCAGCGTGAACTGGCTGACGACCAGCAGGCCGGAGCCGTCGATGTCGGTCACGGGGAGGTTTGCTCCACGAGGTCGCAGGCCATTCGCCTGCGGCTCAGGCTGCATCACGCCGTCGGCATCGTCGAAGATGCGCATCTTGACCACCTTCTGGCAGAGGTATTCGATGTCGTCGTCGCTGTCGTCGTCGCAGATGCCCACGAGGATCAACAGTCCGGGGCCGATGGCGGACTTGAGGGTGCCGCCGATGGTGACGGAGGCTTCTTTTACGCGTTGGATTACAATTCTCATTGGTTATGGGTTATGGGTTATTGGTTATAGGTTATTGGTTATTGGTTATTGGTTAGGGGATGAGCCATTTCTGGGGGTCGTGGCCGAGGGTGCGGACGTAGTAGGTGCCCTGGGGGAGGTGGGCGCGGAGGTCGTGGAGGTGGCCCGTGGCCACGAGCTGGCCGTAGCGGTCGAGGACGGTGCAGAGGTCGCTCTCGGGGAGCTCGAGGCCGAAGTACTGGGCGTATTCGTTCACCATGGCCTCGGGTTCGGTGCGGAGGAATTCGTCTATCACCTCCACGGCCATGCGCCAACGGACCATGGAGGAGGGCTTGTCGAAGCGGCGTATCTGGTGGGGCACCTCGCTCTCCAGAGCCTCCACGACCTGCCGCAGCAGGGCGCCGGAGCGGCGGTAGCGGAAGTGGGAGGCCACGATTTCGCGCAGGCGCCGCATGGAGGCCTCGAGGAAGGTGCGGTTGGCGAAGAGGCGGCGGAAGAGCAGCGTGGACTGCGCTGAGGTGTGGGAGGAGGTGCCGGAGGCGCGATAGGTCATGTAGTCGAGGATGGCGGCGTTGTCGGGGAAAGAGGAGAGGGCGCCGTCGGCGTCGAAGAAGATCCAGCGCCAGGGGCCGTCGGCAGAGGCCCACTGGCGCACGTTGCTGACGGGCCAGTCGTCGTTGAGGATGAGTATCTGCATGAGCATGTAGTCCATCACGGCGCCGGTGTCGACTTGCGAAGCGAGGTATTCGTAGTCCGTGCCGTCGGCCTGCAGCCACTGGTAGAGGTCGTTCCAGCGTGCGGCGGAGCCGTTCTCCACCTCGCCGCCCCAGTAGGCCAGGAGGTCCACCGAGCGGCTGTCGACGCCGTGGTGCTCCTCGACGTAGTGCTCGTCGGCCTTCTCCTCGAGGAAGTAGATGCCCCAGTACTCGCCGTTGACGAAGAGCACCACGGGCGAGGTGGCCAGGTGGTCGAAGCGCAGCGAGTCCGCCAGATGCTGGCAGAGCCAGTCCTCGATGCCGGCGCCGCTCCAGGAGGTGCTCCAGGGGCGGAGGACCAGGCGGCGGTAGCTCTCGCGGCCGTGGGGACCGAAGAAGGGGTGGCTGAAGGTGTTGTCGCCGTATTCGCGGCGGGCGTAGAGCGAGAGGCCTTTCTGCACCAGCACGCGCTGGCTGTTGCCGTGGACGCGGAGACCGCAGTCCTGCTCGGTGGCGCTGCCGTCGGGGGCATAGTAGGCGAAGGCCGCGGGGCGTTCCCAGTGGCGGCCGCGCTGGAAGTAGTTGCCGGTGCTGTAGGGATAGCGGCGGTCGAAGTACCAGCCGGGGACGAAGAGGCCGGTGTCGCGGTCGTAGAGGCTGAGGGAGTCGGCACAGAGCGACACCACGGGGAGGGAGATGCGGCGGCGGAGGAGGGAGTCGACGAGGTAGGCGTGGGTGGTCACGGGCGAACGGCGGAGGCCCGTGGTGTCGAAGACTGCCGCCCGCACCACGACGATGCGCTCCACGCTGTCGGGGGCGTACCAGCGGTCCTCGGGCACGGTGGGCAGGCGGAAGAGGGCGGAGGGGGAATAGAGGGCGTTGGTTAGCGGCAGGGGGCCTTCGTAGAGGGCGTCGCACGCGGTGGGGGCGTTGCCGTTGAGGGTGTAGTGGATGGTGAAGGGTTCCCCCTCGGGGGCGTAGGCCAGCTGCATGGCCAGGCTGAAGGTGTCGGCATAGAAACCGCCGGGATGCGAGAAATGCACCGCCTGCCCGTAAGAGGAAATGAAAAATGAAAAATGAAAAAAGAGAAAAAAGCTTGCGCGAGCCAGCCATGCCTGGCTATTCTTACGGCTCACTCTTGCTTTTTCATTTCTCATTTTTCATTTTTCATTTCTCATTCCACGATGCTGAGCTTGGCGAATTTGAGCATGAGCTGCTTCTGCCCCACCCCTTCGAAGAAGACGGTGGCCTTGCGGGAGTCGCCGGCGCCTTCGACGCCGAGGACCTTGCCGATGCCGAACTTCTCGTGGCTGACACGCATGCCAGGCATGATGCTGCCAATCTGGGCGGGGGTGTTGGGGATGGGTGCCGTGCGGGGTTTCTGAGGGGTCTGAGTGCTCCGAGTAGTCCGAGTAGTCTGAGTATTCTGGTTGGGCTTGCCGGCGTTGAAGAAGGCGCGCGGCAGGGTGCCGGGTTCGGGGGTGCTGCGGCGCTGGGCAGGGATTTCGATGTACTGCGGGTCGATTTCCTCCACGAAGCGGCTCACCTCGCCGCCCATGCGCTGGCCGTTGTTGAAGCGCGTCTGGGCATAGCTGAGGGTCACCTGCTTCTCGGCACGCGTCACGGCGACATAGAACAGGCGGCGCTCCTCCTCCAGCTCGGCACGGCTGCTGGCCAAGAAGGAGGGGAAGAGCTGCTCCTCCATGCCGACGACGTAGACGTAGGGGAACTCCAGGCCCTTGGCGGCATGGATGGTCATCAGGGAGACCTTGTTGGCGTCCTTGTCTTTGTCCTTGTCCTCGGAGGTGTAGAGGAGCACCTGCTGGAGGAACTCGTCGAGAGTTCTTAGTGGAGAGGTAGGAGGTAGGAGGTCGGAGGTCGGAGGTTGTGCCTCGGCGTCAGCCACCTCCGACATCATACCTCCTACCTCATCACTGTCTTCGACAAATTCCTGGACGCTGTTCAGGAGCTCGTCGATGTTCTCTATGCGCTCGGCGCTCTCGGGGTCGTCCTCCTCGCGGAGAGCTTTGACGATGCCGCTGGCGTAGACTATCTGCTTGGCCAGGGAGAAGGCGTCGACGGTGGACACCTGGCTCTCGAAGCGCTTGATCATGTAGACGAACTCCGTGATCTTCTGCACGGCACCGCTCTGGATGGGGAGGCCGAAGGACTGGATGTTCTCCAACACGGTCCAGATGCTGATGTCGTTGTCGGCGGCGGCCACGCGGATTTTGTCCATGGTGGTCTGGCCGATGCCGCGGGTGGGATAGTTGATGACGCGCACGAGGGACTCGTCGTCGTGGGGGTTGATGGCCAGGCGCAGGTAGGCCAGCACATCCTTCACCTCGCGACGGCCGTAGAAGGAGAGGCCCTGGTAGATCTTGTAGGGGATGTTCATCTTGCGCAGGGCGTCCTCGACGGAGCGGGAGAGGGAGTTCTGGCGATAGAGCACGGCGAAGTCGCGGTATTCGGCGTCGTCGCCGAGGCGGAAGTTCTGTATGGAGTCGGCCACGCGCATGCCCTCGTCCTTCTCGTCCATGGCGCGGATGAGGCGTATGCGGTTGCCCACGCTGTTGTCGCTCCAGAGCTCTTTCTGTATCTGGTCGCGGTTGCGGCTGATGATGCTGTTGGCGGCGTTGACGATGTTCTTCGTGGAGCGGTAGTTCTGCTCGAGCTTGAAGAGGTGCATGTCGGGGTAGTCGCGCTTGAAATTGAAGATGTTCTGTATGTTGGCGCCGCGGAAGGCGTAGATGCTCTGCGCATCGTCGCCCACGACGCAGATGTTCTGGTTGCGTGCGGCGAGCTTCTTCACGATGAGGTACTGGGCGTAGTTGGTGTCCTGGTACTCGTCGACCATGATGTAGTGGAAGCGTTGCTGGTACTTGAGGAGCACGTCGGGGAAGTCGCGCAGGAGGATGTTCATGTTGAAGAGCAGGTCGTCGAAGTCCATGGCGTTGCTGTTGTGCAGGCGCTGGTCGTACATGACGTAGATCTGGCCGATGGCGGGGCGCTTGGAGTCGATGTCGGTCTGGTAGATTTCGGGGTTCTCCTGGTAGTCCTTGGGCGAGAGGAGGTTGCTCTTGGCCATGGAGATGCGGCTGAGGACGAAGGAGGGCTTGTAGGTCTTGGGGTCGAGGTTGAGCTGCTTGACAATCTGCTTGATGGCGGCCTTGGAGTCGTCGGTGTCGTAGATGGTGAAGCTGGAGGTGTAGCCCAGCTTGGTGGCCTCGGCGCGCAGCACACGGGCGAAGATGCTGTGGAAGGTGCCCATCCACAGGTTGCGGCCCTCGCCGCCCACGAGCTTGATGATGCGTTCCTTCATCTCGGCAGCGGCCTTGTTGGTGAAGGTCAGGGCCAGGATGTGGAAGGGGTCGACGCCCAGCTCCATGAGGTGGGCTATGCGGTAGGTCAGCGTGCGCGTCTTGCCGCTGCCGGCACCGGCGATAATCATCACGGGTCCGTCGGTGCATGCCGCCGCCTCGCGCTGAGGTTCATTCAGTTGGTCAAGCAGTTCACTCATTTCCTATGTCGATTTTAAAACTGCAAAGATACGAAAAAAATCTAGTATGGAGAGAATAAAACTATAGAATGTCGATTTTCACCGTGCGGAGGTTGGCCACGGCGTCGTAGAAACGCACCGAAAGCGACTGGCGGATGGAGACTTCGAGGGAGCAGTCGAGGTCGAACTGCTGGTTCTCGGGCTTGAGGTCGTAGTCCTTCAGGATGCGCATCACGTCGTTCATGGTCTCGTACTTGAAGCCCAGGCGGTAGCGGTGGTCGATGGTCTTTTCCACAATGGTGGCATGGTCGATGGCGTCGCGGGCGGCAGTCTTGTAGGCGTTGGCCAGGCCGCTGGCGCCGAGGAGGATGCCGCCGAAATAGCGCACCACGACGATGAGCGTGTCCGTCAGGTCGGCCGAGAACAGCTGGCCGTGGATGGGACGGCCGCCGGTGCCGCTGGGCTCGCCGTCGTCGTTGGCGCGGAAAGCGTCCTTGCGGGGACCGAGGATGTAGGCGTAGCAGTGGTGGCGCGCATCGAAATAGTCCTTGCGCAACTGCTCCAGGTGCGCCTTCACTTCCTCCTGGCTGTGAACGGGATAGGCGAAGGCGAGGAACTTGGAGCCCTTCTCCTTGTAGAGGCCCTCGGCGGGGCCGGCGATGGTACGGTAGGTGTCGTCAAACATGGATGCAAAGATACACATATTTCTAGACGTGGCAAAATATTTTTGGCCACATGGCAGATTTATCGTATCTTTGCAGTCGGATATTTAAAGACGACAATGGTCATGAAACGACTACTATTGATAGCAGTGCTGCTCCTGCCGCTGGCCTTGCAGGCACAGCAGGTGGAGCCCACGTGGGAAAGCCTCAACCGGAGAGGCTACCCGCAGTGGTTCTCCGATGCCAAGCTGGGCATCTTCATCCATTGGGGCCTCTACTCGGTGCCCGCCTATGCCGGCAAGGAGGGCTACGGCGAGTGGCTCTACAAGGGGTTGCTCGCGCGCGACCCCGGGCGCATGCGGGCCATGAGCTACTATGCCGACACCACGCTGCCGGTGCGCGAAATGTACGGCCAGCTGACGCGCCATTGGCACGCCGAGCTGTGGCAACCGCAGGACTGGGCGCGGATGTTCCGCGAGGCGGGGGCGCAGTACGTGATGCTGGTCACCAAGCATCACGACGGCTACAGCCTGTGGGACGACCCCTACGAGCCGGAGTGGAACAGCGTGGTGAGCGGTCCGAAGCGCAACATCGTGGAGGAGCTGACCGAGGCGGTGCGCAAGGAGGGGCTGCGCATGTGCTTCTACTATTCGTTGCCGGAGTGGAGCAATCCTCTGCACCGCTGGACGGTGGACCCCGACACAGCGATTGGCGATTATGTCGCCAATTACATGATACCGCAGTTCAAATCGCTGGTTTCTAAATATCAGCCCGATGCCGTCTTCGCCGACGGCGACTGGGATTTTTCTTCAGAGCAGTTGCATTCCACAGAGCTCATCGCCTGGTACTACAACACCGTGGGCGACAAGGCCATCGTCAATGACCGCTGGGGCAAGGGAACACAGCACGGATTCAAGACCCCCGAGTACAGCGCTGGCATTTCTGTCACCGACCGCCCATGGGCGGAATGTAGAGGCATCGGCCGCAGCTTCGGACTCAACCGCAACGAGGACCTCGAGAACTACCTCACCGCCACCGAACTGATCCAGCACTTCTGCGAGCTGGTGGCCAGCGGCGGCGGCCTGACCCTCAACGTGGGCCCCTATGCCGACGGCACCATCCCCCTCATCCAGCAGGAACGCCTGCAGGCACTGGGCCGCTGGCTGCAGGTGAACGGCGAAGCCATCTACGGTAGCCGCCCCTATAAGACACCAGAAGGCGTACTCTCACCCTGCCAACGCACACGCACCGTGGCCGAACTGCCGCACCGCACACACATCGACTACGACTGGGTGCGCAACGCCCCGCTGAAGGGGATGCCGGTGGACAACTTCGAGATTCGTTGGGAGGGCGTCACGGGTCCCACACCGCCGAAGGCGGGCGACTACATCATCCGCATCGAGGGCGACGACGAGGTGTGGCTGACGGGGAGCGTAGACACCCTCTACTACAACCATGCCTGGGCCGAGAACAACAACACGGCCACGGTGCACCTCGACGGCAACCATGTGCTGGCCCTCTACGTGCGCTACCGCGAGAAAGACCTCGAGGCGGCGGTGCATGTCGATTGGAGCCGCGACGGCGGGCGCACCTTCACGCCCGTCTATGCAGACTGGCACGGCACCGCCTCCTGGGAGCGCACGCTCCGTTGCTTCACCACCAAGGGCGGCAACCTCTATGTCATCGAGTTCGAGCGTCCCGGCCAGACGGTAGTCATCCCCAACATGCCACGCCTGCAGAAAGGCGCCGCCGTCACCCTGCTGGGCACCACGGGCACTACCAAGTGGAAGCAGAAGAAGGACGGCACCCTCAAGCTCGACCTCTCTGGACTCAACCAAAAAGAACTCAACGCCCTCGACCACGCCTGGGTATTCAAAATCAAATGAATATGAAGATAAACAAGACCAATGCAGCACGTCTGCTGGACCAGATGAAGATATCCTACGACCTCATTCCCTACGAGGTGGACGAAAACGACCTCGGCGCACAGCACATTGCCGAGCAGCTCGGCCAGCCCATCGAGCGTCTGTTCAAGACGTTGGTGCTGCGAGGCGACAAGCTGGGGCTCTTCGTATGCGTCATACCGGGCGCCGAGGAGGTGGACCTCAAGAAGGCCGCCAAGGTGACAGGCAACAAGAAGGTGGAGATGATCCACGTCAAGGAGCTGCTGCCGCTGACAGGCTACATCCGCGGCGGATGCTCGCCCATAGGCATGAAGAAGGCGTTGCCCACATGGTTTCACCAGTCGGTGATGGACTACGACAAGGTCTACTGCAGCGCCGGCCAGCGCGGATTGCAGTTCTGCCTTGCCCCCGCCGACCTTGTCCGCGCCGCACGTGGCCAGCTGGCCGATTTGACGGTGTAGACATCGCTTTTGACATTCTGACATCACGTTCATCACCTCAGGCATTCCCGGAGCCCTCTTTTCCCTCGTCCCGTGCCCGGACACTTGTGTCTGCCCCGATGGGTTGTTCCGCCCCAGATGCTTTTCGCCCTGCCCTTTCCCGTGTGCATCATAATACCACACAATCACAGCCAAATACTGCATTCTCAAAAATATTTTGCCAGTACAAATAATCTTTGTATCTTTGCAGCCTATTTTAAATGAGATGATGAACGATATAGCCACAATAGACAACAGAATGGATAATCTGTTCAACAGAATATCCGAATTGATTGAACAGTCACGGCGACAGGTGGCTATGGCCATCAACGTAGCCGAGGTCTACACCAAATACGAAATAGGCCACCATATTATAGAAAACGAACAGCAGGGGAATAGTCGAGCTGAATACGGGAAAGGTGTGCTGAAGGAGCTGTCTGCACGGCTGACCGAGCGATTTGGCAGCGGATGGTCGGTGGATACATTAGAGAAATGCAGGAAATTCTATAGCGTGTATTCAATTTCCGCTACACTGCAGCGGAAATTGCCGGGCAAGAAATCCGCTACACCGCAGCGGATTTCGTCTACGCCGCAGATGAAATCCGAATTGCCACATGACACAACGCCATCGTTTTCCCTTTCGTGGAACCACTATCAGGTGCTGATGCGCATCCCCAATCCCGACGAGAGGAGTTTCTACGAGATAGAATCACACCAACAGCAATGGAGTGTTCGCCAGCTCAAACGTCAGGTGGGCAGCAACCTCTATGAACGGCTGGCGTTGAGCCGCGACAAGGACGAAGTGATGCGGTTGGCTCAAGAAGGCCAAACCGTCGAAAAGCCGTCCGACATCATCAAGAATCCCATCACGCTGGAGTTCCTCGGGCTTAAACCCGATTCCGCCTATACGGAATCCAATTTGGAAAAGGCGATTATAAGCAAACTACAGCAATTCCTGTTGGAATTTGGCAAAGGATTCCTATTCGAGGCCAGACAAAAGCGTTTCACCTTCGAGGAGCGTAACTTCTATGTCGACTTAGTATTCTATAATCGCCTCCTGCAATGCTATGTCCTAATTGACCTCAAAACAGGTGACCTCACACATCAGGATCTCGGACAGATGCAGATGTATGTGAACTACTACGACCGCTATGTGCGGCAGGACTTCGAGAAGCCCACAATAGGCATCCTGCTGTGCGAGACGGCCAACAATGCATTGGTCGAATTGACCTTGCCCGAGGAAGCCAATATTTACGCACAACAATACACGCTATATCTGCCAGACAAAACGTTGCTGCAAAGCAAACTACGAGAATGGATTGCTGAATTCAATGAACAGAAGGACAACGAATGACCCATCTCCCCCTCTTCGACCCTTCTTCGGTCTCTCGGCGATCCTTCGGCGAAACCGTTGCATAACCCCTCCCGACCACCTCCCTTATTGGTGCCTTCTTTACGTGTGATTTGCTGATTTAAGTTGTCACTTTTGTGTCTTACGACTGGATTAAGTTGACGGGTTAATAGTTATCGACTGTTTTTTGTTGTCAGACGCCCGCGGTTGCGACTGAAAACGGTTTACTCTGATCAAGAGCCAGAGCTTTTGGTTTGCCTCAAATCATCGGGGCTCGATGCCCCAATGATTTGAAAACAAACGCGGTTGTATGCTCCGGTACTGTCTCCGTCGTCTACTTTTCCTGTGGCAAATATACAACTTTTTCATCATACGGCCACTTTTTGCAGTTCTTCTATGGCGTCGTCGCGGTACGAATGCCAGTGTTTCTTGAGTTTCCCCTCCGTCTGGTGGGCCTGGTTCGGCGTG
>JAFUWF010000009.1 GCA_017483575.1 Bacteroidales bacterium | reverse complement strand
TGTAGGTGGTGGCGGCGGTGAGGCCATTGAAGGTGTAGAAGGTGTCGGTGACGGCGACAGCGGTGATGCTGTCAAGATTCCACTCTTCGGCGATGGCCACCTCGTAGTTGCTGGCTTCGCCGGTCCAGTTGAAGGTGATGGTGGTCTCTTCGGCCTCGGTGCTGACGATTTCGGGATCGTAGCAGTTGGCGGAGACGCCCATGACGACGACGCTGTCGATAGCCACGCCATAGCCGTAGTCGTCGACCATCTCGAAGGCAATCTGATAGGTGGCGGAGGTGTTGGGCAGGTTGACGGTGTCGCAAGTCCAGTTCTGGATGTCGTTGGTGTAGGAGGTCAGCAGCGTCCACTCGGCGGTGGGGGCGTTGCGGTAGTAGACATGGAGCTCGTCTTGGTCGCCGCTCCACACGCGCTGGATGTGCCAGAAGGAGAGGGTGGCATTGGGAGTACCGGCAAGGTTGAACACGGGGGTAATCAGTTTGGTGGTATTGCCACGGTCGGTGTGGGTGATGACGGCGTTGCCGTTGCCGGAATGAGCAGTGATGGGAGTATAGGTGTTGCCATCGCCCGAACCAACTACCCACTCGCCATTGCCTTGCTGACGCCAGCAGGCGAGAGCACCGGCCTCTTCGAAGTCCTCAACCCAAGGGTAGGTGGTGATGACGTCGCACTGGTAGACGTAGATTGCGCCGTAGATGGTGTCGCTGCCGAACTCGTTGGAGGCTACGAACATCAGGGTGTCGGTGCCAGGGGCGTTGTAGACGATGTGCATGGTGTCGGTGTTGGCATCGGTCATGGTGGCATGGCCAGCGGTGGCCATGGTGGAGGTCCAGGTGTAGGTCATGCTGTCGAGAGCGCCTTCCAGGTAGTTAGCCACATAGGCATTGTTCTCACCCACAAAGGCGGTGCCGTTGCCGGAGAGGTAGTAGCGCGGTTCGCCTGCAAAGCGGGCCTCGACCTGCGCAACGTAGACGGCGCCATACTGGGCGGTGCGGGCGCGGAAAGCGAGACTGACGGTCTGGCCTGCATAAGGCTCAAGCGACACGCTGGCGGGGTTGACGTAGGTGGTCGACGAGGTGCGGCTGTCCAGGGTGTCGGAGAGCAGGAGGGTGGTGTAGAGGCTGGTGTCGCCGGAGCCCGTGGTGGAGATGTACAGGTCGTAGGCACCAAGGCTGTTGGGATAGCCGGTGTAGGGATAGGCGCCACCGCCGACGTAGTACAGGAAGCGGTAGTTCTCGGCATCGGTGGGAACCTGGATCTCGGGAGTCATCAACCAGTCGACCTGGGAGCCGGTGTAGGGGCCGTAGGAGTAGACATAGTCGTAACCGTATTCGGCGGTCATGGCGAAGGTGGTGCTGATGCTGCCGGTAGCGACGTTGTTCCAGCAGACGGGGAGCTCTTCGTAGCCGAACTGCTCAAGATAGGGGGTAGTGAAGGGGGTGCAGCCCATGACGAGGCGGATGGTCACGGAGTCAGACTGGCTTGTGGCACCGCAGACGTTGAAGACCTTCACCTGATAGCGGGTGTTGGAGTTCATGCCGGTGAGGTGGATGCTGTTGGTGGCGGAGGTGGCAGTGAGCCAGGTGTTGGTGGTGTCGGCCTCGTCCATGTATTCCACGCGGAAGCTGTTGCCGTCGGAGGTCCAGCTGAGCCAAGCGTCGGTGGTGGTGACGCTGTCGACAGCGAGGTTCTCCACGGGCAGGCAGTCGTCGAGGGGCTCAACGGTAATCTCGTTGACGTAGACGTAGCCGTTGCCGGAGCGGATGATGATGTTGGTGCCGTTGCCGGTGTAGTGGTGCAGGAAGGTCTTCTTATATTCATAGATATAGTCGTCGTTGGGGGTAACGGTGTCCATCCAGGTGATGTTCTGGCCGTCGGCATCGCAAACACCGACATAGTAGGGGGCGCCGTAGACGCTGACGCGCAGCTGCAGGGTGTTGATGCTGTCGGCAATGACGGGGGTCATGATGCTGCCGCCATAGTAGAAGTAGTAGTAGTTACCATAATCACTGTAATAGCCACCGCCGGTGTAGGTCCAGCAGTTGTTCACGCCAGTGGGGACAATGGTGAAGGGAGCTGCCGTGGGGCCGCAGAGGGTGGTGCCGGTGATGGCGTTGCCATAGACGATGGTGTCGCCGCAGTCGGAGCCCACGCGGAACTGGTAGTCGGTGCCGGCATTGAGGCCAGTGATGGTGAGGGGCACGGTGGCAGCAGGACCGTAGTTGATCCAGTTGGTGGCACCGCTCTCACGATAGAGGACGTTCCAGCTGCTCTCGCTGCCGCCAGGCAGCCAGGTGAGGGTGACGCTGTGGGTGTCGGCCGAGGCCACACGAGCACCGGGGGCCACGCAGTCGCCGCCGCTGCAGGTGCCATAGACCTGGATGTTGGGGGCATCGGTGGTGGTGCCGCTAGTATAGCCGTCGAATGGTTGAGTGGGGTCGATGTAGCTATCAGTGTAGCGGTAGACGCTGCTGCCAACGGTGGAGGTATGGGTGCGCCAGCTCAGGCCGTTGATATAGCTACCCGTATGGTTATAGACAGCGATAACTACATTGCCAGTGGCCTGGGTGGGGAAGAGGGTGTCGAAGGGAATCATGTCCAGCCAGCCGCTGTTGGCGGAGCTGAAGCTGTAGTTGCTCACCACGTGGACCATGCTGTCGACAGGCATGTAGGCAGAGGTGGTGAGACCGGCGACGCTGTCGGGGACATAGCCCATCCAGATGTCGATGATATTGTCGCGGTTGATGGGGTTGGCAATATCGAAGCTGATGCCGGTGACGCTGTCGAAGCCAGCGAACTCGGTGCCGCTGTAGAGCATCTCGCTGAAGCCGTTGTTATAATAGCTGTAGAAGGGCACATAGTTGCTGGTGTTGGTGCCAGCGAACTCGGCGCAGGGGGCGGTGTGGGGCATGAAGCTGACGCTGACGCTCCAGGAGGTGTCCTCGTCGCCGCAGTAGGTGGTGAAGGTGGCCACATACATGTGACCCTCGGTCAGGCTGGTGAAGATGCAGTTGTCATCCGTCACATTGAGGGTGGTGGTGGAACTGTCGCTGAGGTCCATCAGCACCACTTCGACGCTGGTGGGCTCGATGCCGGTGCCGGTGAAGTCCCAGGTGAGGGCGGCGGCATTGGCGGTGAGGGCGGCCACGGTGGGGTTGGCCACGGCATAGCAACGATAGTGGGTGGTGAAGCTGCCGATAGAGGTGTAGCTGGTGGTGTCGTCACCACAGACGGTGGCTACCCAAGCCTCATAGAGTGTGTTGGGAGCGAGGCCGTCCTCGATGAGGAGGCTGTCCTCGGGGCTGTCGTAGTAGGCGTAGGACTGGTTCTGGGTGTTGAGCAGGCGGACCACATAACCGTCTTCAGGCTCACTGCTGCACTGCCAGCTGAGCTGGACACCCTCGTAGCTGATGCTGTCGATGTTACCGCTGTTGAGGTTGGGGGCCAGGCAGTCGCCCATGGCGTCGACCACAATGTCGTCGAGGATGATAGTCATGGAATAGTAGTCCACTCCCATGACGGAACGGAAAGCGATACAGATACTGTCGTCATTGCTGAAACGGTCGGCTAACGATCCAGTGTAGAACTCATACTGAACGTATTCGTACGCCAAGTTGGATGAGGTGATGGTAGTCAGGGGAATGAAGGAGGAGTCCACGTCAGGATTGGTCATGACACCGGCCCAAAGGGTATCGCCCTCGTTCATAGTATAACCGTAGAACCAGAATGTTACATGCAGGTCGGCAGGGTTATGGGCAATGTAAGGGCTGGCGATGGTCGTCTGATTGTTCACAATGCCATAGGATGAATAGTTGTTGAAATAGAGCGACGATGTTCCGGTGTGGGAATACTCGGCATAGGGGGCATTGATATAGACGTAGGGGTATAGATGGTGTCATCATTGTAATCCGTATAGGCGAAGGGGACGGTGCGGGTCCAGCAGAGAGGTACCTCGTTGCCGTTTTCACCCTCGAAGCCATTGCTCCAGGGCAGGTTGGTGATGGCAGCGCAGGAGGTGGCCATCAAAACAGGAGAAGTCCAGTTGCTGCTGTCTTCGGCTCCACAGATGGTGCGGACGCTGACAGCATAGCGCGAGGAGGGGTTGAGGTCGTTGACGGTGACGATGGTGTCGGAGACAACGCCGATGAGGCTGTCGCCCACCATGACCTGCCACGAGGTCTCGCTACCGCCAGGGTGCCAGCCGAAGGTGAGGCTGCTGGTGGTGGAGGAAATCAGTGCAGGACGTGTGGGTGCGAGGCAGAAGGCTTCATCGGAATAGACAAAGGTGGCCTTCGGCAGGAAGTTGCGGATATTGAAGCTACCAGTGCTATACTGATTGAGCGAAGCCGCCGTGAGCATCACACCGGTAGCGGTGGAAGCGTTGTAGTTGTCGCCTACGGTCACAATGTCAATCAGCAGATTGCCACCGGCGTAGGGAAAGGCGTTGGTTAATGTCATTACCGTGGAGCTGTTCCAGTCGCCGCTCCACACTTCGGTAAGTTCGGCATTGTTGAAGCCGCTCAGGGTCGAGTCGGCAACAATGGCCATGCTTACAGTAGCATAACTGGTCCATCCGCCGGTGACGTAGAACGTCAAGCTGGTGATGTTTTGACCGATCATGTCCGTCAGCATGCTGGCCGGATAGATCATCTGGTTGTGCTGGGCGGCATCAGCCCAATAGCCGTAGATGGGGACATAGCTGTTGGTTTCAGTCCCGTCTGCCACGGTCAGGGTGTCTGTCGTAGCACGCGCTCCGAGGGGCACCAATAGCGCCGCGAGGAGCATCATTTGTAATAGTTTTTTAACCATAACGTAATTATTTAATTAATAGAATAAGGATTGAGAATTTTCACTTTCGCAACAAAAGCCATGGCTTGGTTCCATGCCAAGGTGTATATATACTATATTGCTGTGTTTCAGCATGTCGTGGTGTTTTGTTCAATGTTGTATAGAATGCAAAGGTAAGCAGAAAAATCCACACTTTTGTTCTGTTCCAAAACAATCTACCATCTTTTAATAATACTGGCTAATAATCGGTTACGATGTTTCCGGCAGGTATGGAGACGGGTATGCGGACACGCTGTAGAGATGCGGTTTGATGCATCGCTACGAGAGGGGGGCAAGGAAGAGGGGTCGGGGCTAAAGGTTGAAGAGGGTGCGGGCGGAGGCTGTGGTGACGTCGGCGACTTGCTGGAGGGGGATGTCGCGGAGGTCGGCGATGCGTTGGGCTATGAGGGGTATGTAGGCGCTCTCGTTGCGCTGTCCGCGGTGGGGTACGGGGCTGAGGTAGGGGGCGTCGGTCTCGAGGAGGAGGCTCTCGAGGGGCATGGCCTTGGCCACATCGGCCATGGTGGCGTTCTTGAAGGTGACGACACCGCCGATGCCGAGGTGGAAGCCCATCTCGACGGCGCGCTGTGCCTCTTGCACACTGCCGCCGAAGCAGTGCATGACGCCACGCCAGGAGGGACGGTTGAGTTCGCGCAGGAGGGCGAAGACCTCGTTGTGGGCCTTGCGGATGTGGAGGCAGACGGGGAGGTCCAGCTCGGCGGCCCAGAGGAGTTGGCGTCGCAGGGCGTCGACCTGCTGGGCTTCGTAGGTGCGATCCCAGTAGAAGTCGAGGCCTATTTCGCCGACGGCGATGAAGTGTAACGGCGAATTACCCGAATTACTCGAATGGAAGAGGCGGCTGTGGACGTGTTGCAGCTCTTGCTCGTAGTCGTCTTTGACGGAGGTGGGGTGGAGGCCTGCCATGGAGCGGAAGTGGGAGGGATAGGCGGCCTGCAGGGCGTCGAGGCGGGGGGTGGAGGAGGAGTCGATGTCCGGCAGGAGGAGGGTGGTGACGCCGGCGTCGAGGGCGCGCTGGACGGCTTCGGCGCGGTCGGCGTCGAAGGCTTCGTCGTAGAGGTGGCAGTGGGTGTCGATGAAGGTCATGGTTGGTAGTTGTCAGTTGGTAGTTGGTAGTTGGTGGTGCTGGATGAGGTCGGTCATGAGGTCGTAGAGCTGCAGCAGGCGCGGGTTGTCGGCCAGGAGGCGGCGTTGGGCGTCGATGGTCTTCTGGTCGTGGCGCACGGCGGGGCCGGTCTGTTGGGGCCAGAGGGTGCCGTAGTCCATCTTCTTCACCGTGCTTTCGGCCAGGGTGCGCAGCATGGAGAACTCGATGCCGTGCGAGAAGGCCAGCTCCTGGGCCAGGGCGTTGATGGCGTTGCCAAAGTTGTTGACGAAGACGGCCGAGAGGTGTGCCCAGCGGCGCTGCTCGAAGTTGAGGTGGTGGATGTTGTCGCTCACGGAGGCGAAGAGCTGTTCGATAGTGGCTTCGACAGCCGGGGTGCTGCCTTCGATGCAGAGGGGCAGACGCGAATAGTCCATGGCGAGGTCGCGCACAAAGGTCTGCGGCGACCAGACAACGCCATAGTTCTGCGAGAGCCGTTTGAGGACGGTGGCGGGGGTGCTGCCGGAGGTGTGGAGGAAGATCTTGTCGGCGTAGGAGGGCAGGTCGAGGGCGAGGTCGTAGAGGGCGTCGTCGTTGACGGCGAGGAGGTAGATGTCGGCCTTGTCATCGAGCCGCGAGGGCTTGTCGATGGGTGTCGCGGAGACGCGACGTGCCAAAAGGGCGGCGTGGTCGAACTCGCGCGAGAGGACCTGGCGGATGGTGTGTCCGGTGGCATGAAGGGCCAGGGCAAGGTGGGTGGCCACATTGCCCGAGCCGACGATGGACAGGGTGGTGGCCCTGTCGGTACTAGTATTCGTCTTCTTCAAAGAAAAAGTCCTCCTTGGTAGGATAGTCGGGCCAGATGTCTTCGATGCTTTCGTACTGGTCTCCCTCATCCTCGATTTCCTGAAGGTTTTCCACCACCTCCATGGGGGCGCCGGTACGCTGGGCGTAGTCGATGAGTTCTTCCTTGGTGGCGGGCCAGGGTGCGTCTTCCAGTTTTGATGCTAATTCTAATGTCCAATACATACTTATTTACCTAAAAAAATTTTTGCAAAAGTACACCTTTTTCCAATACTGACAAATGTTTTTTTTAATCAGTTGATATACAAATCCTCCTGCTTGCCTTCTGCTACGACGGCACGTCTGGCAAGGACGAAAAGATAGTCGGATAGGCGGTTGAGGTAGCGGAGGATGATGTCGTCGATTTTGGCCTCGCGGGCGAGGGAGACGACGCAGCGTTCAGCACGGCGGCAGACGGTGCGGCAGACGTGGCACTGGGCGCCAGTGAGGTTGCCGCCGGCGATGACGAAGTTCTGCAGCTTGGGCAGGAGGTCGCTGATGGTGTCGATCTGGCGTTCGAGCAGTTCCACTTCCTCGCCGTCGAGCTGTGGCAGGCGGGCGTAGATGGCCTCGTCTTCGGTGGCCAGGAGGGTCTGGATGGTGAAGAGGTTGTGCTGCACGGTCTTCAGCTCGTCGTAGTAGCCGCCCTGTGTGGGACGGAACATCTCGGCCAGGAGGCCGATATGGGAGTTGAGTTCGTCCAGGGTGCCGTAGGCTTCGACGCGCTTGTCGTCCTTGGCCACGCGGCTGCCTCCCACGAGGGAAGTGGTGCCGCGGTCGCCGGTTTTGGTGTATATCATATCTTTTCTACTGCTTTGACTTCGGGGATGACTTTTTTCAGGGCGCTCTCGATGCCTTGCTTGAGGGTGGCCATGGCGTGGGGGCAGGAGCCGCAGTGGCCGGTGAGGCGTACGATGACGACGCCTTCAGCGGTCATGTCGACATATTCAACGTCGCCGCCGTCCTGCTGGAGGTAGGGGCGAATCTGGGCGAGGGCGTTCTTTACTTTCTGCTCAACGGCAGGTTTCTCTTGGTCGGTCATAGGTATAAGTTTATTATTTTATTTGCAGTTTGCAGATTTCGGTGATGGTGTTCTGTGCCAGGGCGTCGAAGGCGTCGCGCACGGGGTCGTGGGTCTTGTCGGGGCTGAAGAGGGCCACGGGCTTGCCGTTGTCGCCGCTCTCGGCGATGGCCTGCACCAGGGGGATCTCGCCCAGCAGGGGAATGTCCATCTCCTCGGCCAGACGGCGGCAGCCGCCCTTGCCGAAGATGTAGTATTTGTTCTGCGGCAGCTCGGCGGGGGTGAAGTAGGCCATGTTCTCCACGAAGCCGAGGACGGGAATGTTGACGTTCTCGTTACGGAAGAGTTCCACGCCTCGCACCACGTCGGCCAGGGCCACCTGCTGGGGGGTGCTGACGATGATGGCGCCGGAGACGGGGATGGTCTGGGCGAGGGTGAGCTGGATGTCGCCCGTTCCCGGGGGCATGTCGACCACCATGTAGTCAATCTCGTCCCACCAGGTCTCGGTGAGTATCTGCTTCAGGGCACCGCTGGCCATGGGGCCGCGCCAGGCGAGGGCCTTGGTGGGGTCCACGAAGAAGCCCACGGACATGAGCTTGATGCCGTATTTCTCGATGGGGAGCATGTAGGTCTTGTCGCCTACGCGGTGGCCGTAGACCTCCTCGTCCTTGATGTCGAACATGATGGGCACCGAGGGGCCGTAGATGTCGGCGTCGACCAGTGCCACTTTGGCACCCGTGCGTGCCAGCGACACCGCCAGGTTGGCGGCCACGGTGCTCTTGCCCACGCCGCCTTTGCCGGAGGCCACGGCGATGATGTTGTGGATCTTGGAGAAGATCTCCTTGAACTCCTCTTTGGGGTTGGGCTGGGGCTTGGAGGTGAGGTTGATGTCCACCTCGGCCTCGCGGTCCACGAGTTCGTGGATGGCGGCGATGCAGTCGTCGCTCATTTTTTTCTTCATGGGGCAGGCGGGGGTGGTGAGGACGAGGTCGAAGCTCACCTTCTTGCCGTCCACCTTGATATTCTCAATCATGCCGAGCTCCGTGATACTGCGGCCGAGGTCGGGGTCGTTGACGTGGCCCAGGGCCATCTCGATTTGTGTCGTTGTTATCATTGTGCAAATATTTCTTTCAGTTTGTTCTCCAAATCCTTCCCCCGCAAATTGCGTGCCATAATCTTGCCGTCGGGGGCCACGAGGACTGTGGCGGGGATGGACTGTATGCCATAGAGGCGCCCGGCGGCGGAGGACCATCCGCGGAGGTCGCTGACGTGGTTGGGCCAGGAGAGGTGGTCGTCCTCGATGGCTTTGAGCCAGGCGTCGCGGTTGTTGTCGAGGGAAACGCTGAAGACTTCGAATCCTTTGTTGTGGAACTGGCTGTAGAGGCGCACCACGTTGGGGTTCTCCATGCGGCAGGGGCGGCACCATGAGGCCCAGAAGTCGATGAGCACCACCTTGCCGCGCAGGTCGCTCAGGCGGCGAGTGTTGCCGTTGCGGTCGGCCATCACGATGTCCGGGGCCTCCATCCCGGCCACCAGGGCGGTACGGACACGGCTGTCGACATGCTTCACGAATTCGTTCTCGGGCCACTTGTCGATCAGGCCGTCGCGGATTTTCTTGTACAGAGGGGCGTACTGCTCGAAGGCCTGTTCGAAGTAGGTCACCAGGAAAGCGCTCATCAGGGTGCTGGTGTTGGCCGAGAGGAGCGAATCGAGGCTTTGTTCGAAGGGTATCTCCGGTGTCCACAGGCGGGTACGGACAAGCAGGTTGGTGAATTCCTTGTATACCCTCATGTTGTCCGACCCCTTGGAGGAGGTGATGTTGAACTGGTTGGTGGCAGGCATGTAGTCCACCGTGAGGGTGATTTTCTCCTTGGGCATGACGAGCAGGTGGAGCATGGGGCTGTTGCTCTTGTTCAGGCTGAGGATCATCATGGTGGGGTCGGCCACGGGGCGGGTGATGGAGACCAAGCCTTTGGCGTTGGGCGTGAGGGTGTCCACGGGCACCAGACGTCCGCCTTGGGCATTGCTCAGCACGATGCGTGCACCGCTTTCGAGACCCTTGAAGGTGCAGTTCACGGTGCTTTTCTGAGCCGTGGCGGTGAGGCCGGCGGTCAGCGCGACGAGTATGACAAGCAGTTTTTTCATAACATTATTATGTATTATTTATTCTCGTTTTCTTTCAGTATGGCGCGGGCCTGCCGTATGTCTTCGTCCTGGGTGATGTAGACGCGGTAGAAGGCATGGGACCCGTAGAGCGATTCGGCGATGTAGGCTTTGAGCAGGGTGCGTATCATGCGCCGCTGCGCATTGAGGCCTTTGCTGTCCAGCGGCACCCCTTCGGCTTCGCCCATGGCCACCATGTGCTGGATTACGTTCTCTCCGGGTTCGTAGTTTCGGCAGAAGCTGTCCAGGTCCGGATAGCGCTCCAGCCATTCGGCAGCGTGTTTCTTCACCTCGTTGAAGGCTGCACGGATGGGTATGTGCTTCTCCGAGAGGCGGTTGTAGTACACGAAGCTGGGGTCGTGGAGGTAGGCTATGAGCCTGTCGGGGAAGATGCCGCCGCCGCCGTAGACCACACGGCCGCCGGTGGTGTAGTAGGGGGTGGAGTCGGTGACGTGGAGCGTCGGGTTGTCGGCATAGGATTCTTCCATCAGCTGTGTCAGGTAGTCCTGATAGTATTCGTCGGTACCGGCGCTGTAGGGGCGCTGGATGGAGCGTCCCGAGGGGGTATAGTAGCGTGCCACGGTGAGCATCAGCGAGGCACCGTCGCTCAGCTCGTATTCCTGCTGCACCAGCCCTTTGCCGAAGGTGCGGCGTCCCACGATGATGGCGCGGTCGTTGTCCTGCAGCGCACCGCTCACCACCTCGCTGGCCGAGGCCGACCCTTCGTCCACCACCACCATCACCTTCCCTTCGGTGAAGAGGCCTCCCCGGCGGGCATATATGTTCTGCCGCCGCTGGTGCGCTCCCTGGGTGTATACGATGAGGCTACCGTCGGGCAGCATCTCGTTGGCAATGACCACGGCCGCTTCCAGCGAACCGCCGGTGTTGCCCCTGAGGTCGAAGATGAGGCTCCGCATGCCACGATTCACCAGGTCCTGCAGCGCATCATGGAATTCTATGTGGCTCGTCGACGAGAAGGACGAGAGGATGATGTATCCCGTGGTGTCGTCGAGCATGTCGCTGTAGGGCAGGGTATGGTGGTTGATGATGTTGCGTTTTATCTTGTGGTGTACCAGTTCGGTGTTTCCCCGGCTGTGACGTACGCCGACGTCCACTATTGTGCGCCGCGGCCCGCGCAGGAGCTTCACCACCGAGTCCGCAGCCATCTCCACTCCGCTCACCTGCACGTCGCCCACGCTCCAGATGATGTCGCCAGGCAGTATTCCCAGGCCTTCCGACGGACCGCCGGGCAGCACCTCTACGATGAAGGTCGTGTCGCCCTCGCGGCGCAGGGTGAGCCCCACACCTTCAAAGTTGCCACGCATCATCTCGTCCGAGCGTTCCTTCTCCCGGGCCGTCAGGTAGGCGCTGTGGGGGTCCAGTTCGTTTAGCATCACGCTCACTAGGCGTTCGCTCAGCGAGTCGGCATCGACGGAGTCCACGTAGTGGCGCTCCACCAGCCTCATCACCTCGCTCATCTTCTGTTGCAGGCTCTGGTGGTCGTCCACAGCGGCATCCGACCGATGCGAGTTGAGCATCAGTCCAATCATAACGCCTATCACTATCGCTATGAGTATCAGTATTATGTTGCCACTGGTGGCGGCTTTCTTTTCGGAATTCATATCTTGCTATAACGTCATATTTTCTTTAATCGTATTCTGTCTTACGAAAAATTATTTCGGCGCTGCCGCACGGCTGCGGTTCACCACCCACACCCCGGCAAACACCAGCAACGCCGCCACCACCTTGGTGACGGTCAGCCGGTCCATGCCCGTCCATATGGCCACGGCGATGGCTATGATGGGCTGCAGGTAGCCGTACATGCTCACCAGCGTGGGCCGTATGCGCTTCTGCCCCACGGGAACCAGATAGTAGGCTATGAAGGTCGAGAAGATAATCATGAACCCTATCTCCCACCACACATAGCCCGGCACGGCGGCAAAATCCGTGGACGGCAGGTGTGGCAACGCAAAGGGCAACGCTATCACGAACGACACCAGGAACATCCACTTCATGCTCGTCACCACCGAGTATCTCGCAATCAGGTTGCGGCAGGTGCCCAGGTACAGGGCGAAGACTATGTAGTTGGCGAAGCAGTAGGCTATGCCCACGGGCTCCGTCTCCGAAGCGCCGTTGCCGCCGAAGGTGCTCTGCAGGATGAGCCACAGGATGCCTCCGAAGCTCAGTGCCACGCCCAGGGCCTTCTTCCATGTGATGGGCTCCTTGAGGAAGATGGCGGCCACGAACATGGTGAAGATGGGCGTCGTGGTGCTCATCACCGAGAGGTCCACCGGCGTGGTGTGGGCAATGGCGTGCAGGAACGTCAGCTGCGGCATGAACAGCCCCAGCACCCCAGCTCCCGCCAGCCGCAACAGGTCCTGCCACGGCACCCGCTCCTTGGGCATGAACAGCGACACTATCCAGAACAGTCCTCCGGCCACCAGGGCACGCATGGCGAACAGCACGATGGGTTCCAGCCCCCCGTCCGTGGCAATGTCGCGGCACACCACTACATTGACGCCGAAAATGACGTAAGCGGCAGCGCAAGCCAGATGGCCTATTGCGATGTTCTTGTTGACTTTCAACGCAGAATCCCCTTAACTCCTAGCTCTTGGTTCTTGACCGGAATCACCCCTCCTGTATCAGTTTCAGCAGGTCCTGGCCGATGTCGCGGCGCTGGTACTTGCCGTCCCATTCCACTGTCTGGCAGCGGTTGTAGCTCTTCAGCAGGGCTTCGGGCAGGCTGTTGGCCAGGGCGGTGGCGCAGATGACGCGGCCACCGGCGGTGACCAGCCGTCCCTCGCCGTCGCGCTTGGTGCCGCAGTGGAAGAGGGTTACTCCCTCGGCATCCTCGCCCAGGCTGATGGCGTCGCCCTTGGGATAGCTCTCCGGATAGCCCTTGGCCACCATCATCACACAGGCGGCACTGCGGGAATCCACCTCGATCTTGCAGCCGTCGAGGTCGCCGTGGGCGGCATTCTCGAAGAGGGCCACCACGTCGCTCTTGATACGGGGGAAGACGCTCTCCGTCTCCGGGTCGCCCATGCGGACGTTGTATTCAATAACGTACGGCGATGCATCCTCCGTACCGATGCCGCAGCACATCAGGCCGATGAAGATGAAGCCGCAGTACGGTATCTTCTCCTCGCGCAATCCGCGCACGGTGGGCTTGACAATGCGGTCCTCCACCTTCTTCATGAAGGCCTTGTCGGCAAAGGGCACAGGGCTCACGGAACCCATGCCGCCGGTGTTCAGGCCGGTGTCGCCTTCGCCAATGCGCTTGTAGTCCTTGGCGGAGGGCAGCAACAGGTAGTGGCTGCCATCGGTGAGCACGAAGACACTCATCTCGATGCCGCTGAGGTATTCTTCTATCACCACGCTGGCCGAAGCGTCGCCGAACTTGCGGTCCTCCAGCATCTCGCGCAGGTGGGCCTTGGCGGTGGCCAGGTCGTCCTCGATCAGCACACCCTTGCCGGCCGCCAATCCATCGGCTTTGAGCACGTAGGGGGCCTCGAGGCTTTCGAGGAACTTCTCGCCCTCGGCGAGGGTATCGACGGTGAAGGTACGGTAACGAGCCGTAGGGATATTGTGGCGCTGCATGAAGGCTTTGGCGTAGTCCTTGCTGCCTTCCAGCATGGCACCCTGCTTCGAAGGGCCGATGACCATGATGTTCTTCAGCGTGGCCTGGCTGGCGAAGTAGTCGGCGATGCCGCCCACCAACGGGGCCTCGGGGCCCACCACCAGCATCTCCACGCGGTGTGTCAGGGCAAACTGACCCACGGCTTCGAAGTCCATGATGTCCAGTTTCACATTCTCGCCCAGCCCTTCCGTGCCCGCGTTGCCGGGGGCAATGAAAAGTTGTCCGCACTGCGGGCTTTGTGCTATCTTATAGGCAATTGCGTGTTCGCGTCCGCCCGATCCAAGGAGTAAAATATTCATATATTTGCCTTTTTTATGTTCTACAAATAAAATGCAAAAATACGCAATCCCTCCGACATGGCAAAAAAAATTTTTCCTCCTCCTTCTCCCTGGCGGTCGGTCGGCACCCCTCGTCCACCCTTACACACTCCTTCGTCCGCACTCTGTGCGGCCACTTCCCCTAGTTTGGGGGAGGTGCTTAGATAGCAACGCCACAAACTTGGCTGCTTCCCTAACGTTAGGGGAGCTGGCAGCCCTTTCAGGGCTGACTGAGGAGTGTGTAGGGAAGAACGAGGACCGTGTAGGGTAGACATAAAAGCCTGTCAAACAGCCCCCAAATACCACCCTTGTCATATAGTATGCATATAGTATACATATACTTCTCATATAGTATTCATATACCGTATATAAATACTATATGAGAAGTATATGTATACTATATGTATACTATATAAGAACGGTCGAATAAGACACCTGTTTGGTGGGGGTCTGAGAGGGGTGGGGGGAGGGGGTCAGGGCTTGGGGTCGTAGGTGCGGAAGAGGAGGACGGGGCCGTTGGCGGAGAGGGTGAAGCGGTCCGTAAGGGCCTCGTTGAGGGTGGCTTGCCACCAGAGGGAGGGGTGGAAGTCGTGCAGGGGCCAGCGGAGGCCCTCGGAGGTGATGCCGACGGCGGGGTTGAAGACGACGAGGGAGACCTGCTGGCGGGGGAAGGAGGGGAAGGTTTGTGTGCCGCAGAAGGTGATGAAGCGGCCGTGGTCGGTGAGCATCTCGAGGTCGATGCCGGGGTATTCGTCGGCGAAGGTGGCGAGGTAGGAGAGGTTGCCCAGGGTGTGGTCCTCGCGGCGGCCGGTGGCGCCGAGAATTGTTATTTTGAGGTTGGAGGTTGGAGGTCGGAGGTCGGAGGTAGAAACCTCATACCTCATACCTCCTACCTCATCCATAACCCAGGCCATGGCCTTGTGGAGGTCGTTGTAGTCCTGTTCGGCCACGTGTATCCAGCGGTCGCCGAGGGTTTGCTTGTCAGCGGCCGACAGCGAGTCGCCGTCGCCGATGACCACAAGATTCTTCATCCTTGATTCTTCATTCTTCATTCCCTCGTAGGCCGAGTCGCAGCAGACGACAAAGTCGGCCTCGCGCAGGGCGGCGAGGGGCACGGGGTGCGTAGGGAAGTCGCCGGCGGCGAGGATTACGATATGCTTTCTTTTCTCCATCGGATGATGCCAAGGATGCAGAACACTTCGAAGACGACGTAGAGGGCGGCGGAGGCGTAGTTGCCTGTGAGCCAGAAGAGGACGATCATCATGGGTTCCACGAGGAGCCATCCGATCCACTGCTGCCAGTATTTGCGCGAGAGCATCCACATGGTGACGATGCTCAGGGCCGAGGAGATGCCGTCGAGGAGGGCGAGGTCGACGGTGCGGCCGTTGGCGAGGGTGTAGACGCTCTCGTGCAGCATGCCCAGCAGCTGCCAGAGGGCCACGCTGAGCAGCGCCGTGAGGGCGATGAGCCACGGCCAGTAGCGGCGGGGGCAGGAGGTGGTGGGGCGCTCGGCCTTGTCCTTGCGGCCCAGGATGCCGCGCCAGACGAGGATGCCGTAGATGGACATGGCGAAGTTGTAGACGCAGATGGCGCCGTTGGCGTAGATGCCGCTGGTGAAGTCGATGACGGCGTAGAAGGCGCTCATCAGCAGGCTCAGGGGCCAGAACCACCGGTCTGCCCTATATTCGCTGACGATATAGGCCAGACCGATGGCTGCGCCGATGACTTCGAAGGTGTTCATTTAGAATCTATATATCACGCGTGCCATGAAGTTGATGCCGGGCTGCTGGAGCCAGGCGCGGTCGTGGTAGTAGCCGTACCACGAGGCGTCGTCGCTGAAGTAGTCGCCCACCCAGGCGTTGAGGCGGTACTGGTGGTCGAGGAGGTTGTTGACCAGCAGCTGGGCCTCGATCTGCTTGGTGCCGCCGAGGTGGAAGGTATAGGAGGCCTTGAGGTTGAGGAGGAAGTAGGGGTCGATGGCGTAGCATTCGCGGCCGGTGTTGTCGGCATACTGTTTGCCTACGTATTTGCCCACGAGCTGGAGTTTGGCGTCCTTGACGGGGATGAAGGTGGCGATGGCGGCGCCGACGATGGAGGGCGAGAGGGAGAGGTCGGTGTTGGCGGTGACGGTCTGGAGGACGGTGTCGCCGTCGGCGAAGTCGGTGTAGGAGAAGTCGACGGACTTGTTCTGGCTCAGCGTGAGGTTGGCGTCGAAGCGGAACCAGTCGACGGGCTGGTAGCCGGCCTGGAGCTCGATGCCGATGCGGTAGCTCTTTTCGATGTTTTCCATGAGGGCGTAGCCGCTGCTGGAGACGTCGCCGTTGGGGGTCATCTGGTCGCGGTAGAGCATGGCGTAGAGGTTGGCGCTGAAGTTCCAGCGTTCGGCGGCAATCTGGTAGCCGAGTTCGAGGTCGAGCATGGTCTCGGGACGGATGGTGTCGCCGCGGCCTATGGCGTCCTTGATGTCGCTGCGGCGGGGCTCGCGGTTGCTGATGCCGGCCACGAGGTAGGTGCGCTGGTGGTCGTCGAGGCGCCAGTTGATGCCGGCCTTGGGGTTGAAGAAGAGGTAGTTGGCGTTGAAGTCCATGTCGAAGAGGTCGTCGGCGAAGCCGTAGACCTGGTAGTTGACGAAGCGCAGCTGGAGGTCGGCGTAGGCGTTGAGGTCGTCGCTGAAGTCGTAGTTGGCTTTGAGGTAGGTGGTGTTGTCGTATTTGTCGCCGTAGTTGCGGTACCACTCGTAGGGGGTGTCCATGTGGACGGCGGTGTCGCGGAACCAGATGATGTTGCCGTAGTGCTCGCCGTCGTAGTAGAGGAAGTTGTCGCCGAAGGAGAGGCCGAGGCGGTTGCCGGTGTAGCGTGCGGAGAGGTTGGCGGTGTAGGCGTTGTTGTACATCTCCTTGCGGGTGACGAGGTTGTGCTTCTGGCCGTCCTCGAGGGCGGTGAGGCCGTAGGCTTTGTATTTCTTGTACTTCATCTGCTCGTAGTAGCCGTCGCCGTGGGTGAAGTCGAAGGCGGCGTTGAGGCTCCAGGAGTCGGAGAGGAGGTGGGAGATGTAGAGCTGGTAGTGGCGCTGCCAGTAGTTGTCGGTCTCGTTGGGGTAGTAGAGGGTCTTGCCGTCCATGTTGTAGGCGCCGGAGGGGTTGTAGGTGGGGTCGTCGTCGAGCTCGTAGTCGTAGGCGCCGTCCCAGGTGATGCCGGTGGTCTGGCTGCCGATGATGGTGAGGAGTTTTATCAGGGTGCGTTCGCCGTACCAGGAGGCGCTGCCGAAGAAGCTCTGCTGGTCGGTGCCCCAGGAGCGGATGTAGCCGTCGGAGGTGAGGCCGCTGTAGGCGAAGTCGAAGGAGAGGCCGCTGCGGAGGATGCCGGTACCGGCGCTGACGCTGTATTGGCGCGTGTTCCAGCTGCCGAAGCCGAGGTCGGCCTCGCCGTAGGGGCGGTTGTGGGCGTTGAGGGTCTGCATGTTGATGGCGGCGCCGAAGGCGGGCGAGCCACCGTTGCTGGCGCCCACGCCGCGCTGTATCTGCATGCTCTGGGCCATGCCGCCGAGGTTGGGGATGTTGTACCAGAAGACCTCTTGGCTCTCGGGGTCGTTGAGGGTGATGCCGTTGATGTTGACGTTGATGCGGCTGCCGTCGACACCGCGGATGCGGAGGGCCGTGGCACCTACGCCGCCGTTCTCGCCGCTGGCCACGACGGAGGGTTGGGTCTCGAGCATAAAGGGCAGGCTGACGGCGGCACGGGCCTCGTCGAGCTCGGAGCGGTCGAGGGTGTTGGTGGTCAGCGGCGCTTTGTTGCTGACGCGGACATCCTGGATCATCACCTCGTCGAGGGTGCGCACAGTGTCCTGGGCGGAAGCTGAAAGCTGAAAGCTGAAAGTTGAAAGTGCGAGCACGCAGCAGGCTATCATCTGCCGGCGGCTAATCCTGGTGGCCTGGGAAATCAGATAGCGGCCACAGCTATTGGTGTTGTGTTTCATAATTCGTATTCCTTACGCCGGCATTACCCGGATCAAGTTTTGAGGGTATGTTCTCAGCTTCTTCGTGCTCATTCTGAGCCACATAAGAGCACCCCTTTACTCTCGTTGACGATGCAAAGATACAACTATTTTCCAATATGGAGAAAAAAAAGTTATCGGAGGAGGGTGACGGTGCCGACGAGGGTGTGCCAGTCGTCGGGGCGGTCGGCAGTGCGTGCACGGAGATGCCACACGTAGGCACCCTGCGGGCAGGGGGTGCCGTTGTGGGTGCCGTCCCAGCCGGTGGCGAGGTCGGTGGTGGTGAAGACCAGCAGGCCCTGGCGGTTGTAGACGGAGAGCTCGCCCTCGAGGAGACCTGCGCAGAAAGCACTGAAGCGGTTGTTGACGTCGGCGTCGGGGGTGAAAACGTTGGGGGTGAAGATGTTGGTGCGTGTGATGGGTATGGTGCGGCTGAGGGAGTCGGAACAATAGCCGTCGCCGATGGCGAGGATGACGGTGACGCTGTCGTTGTGCTCGATGTCGACGGGGTAGTCGATGCGGCGTCGGGTGCCGGGGAGGAGGACGGTGTCGTCGACGGTGCCGTGGTTGACGATGAACCACTGGCGGTGGTTGAGGTCGTCGCTCTTGTCGTAGGCGTTCAGCGTATGGTGTTCGAACGTGAGGACGTCGGGGTTGACTTCGAAGTCGACGAAATGGGGCTCGGGATGCGACAGGGTTTTTGTGACGGAGGTGGGACAGAAGAGGGTGTCGTTGTAGTAGGAGGTGAGGGTGTAGGCGATGGCATCGGCGGGTGCGACCATCAGCGAGGAGTCGCTGTCGTGGCCGTCCATGAGGCTGTCGTGGGGCGAGGAGGACCAGTGCCAGAGAGGCTTGTCGGTGTCGGCGGAGAGGATGTAGGTACCGTTGATGCAATCGGGTTGCACGATGATGGCTAGGCGGTCTGGCGGCATCTGGACGAAGGGTTGGTGGACGAGGGAGTCGCAGCCGTTGGCGGCGAGGAGGGTGTCGGTGAGGGTGCGGTAGGCGGTGTCGTCAAGGGTATGGTCGGAGGGAATCATCTGATTGCGCCAGAAGTGGTTGGTGTTGTAGCAGATGGTGTCGGCGGGGTAGGTGAAGTGCGGGGAGGGCAGGGTGGTGAGGTGGAGGGTGTAGATGGTGTCGCAGGTGGCGGGGAAGGGCAGCCTGCAGGTGGGGCCGACGGTGTCGCGGCTGTACCACAGGCTGTCGATCCAGAGGATGGAGTCGCAGCAGGTGAGGTACTGGTCCTTGGGAGCCCAGGCGTCGGGAGCGGTGATGGTGAAGGTGGCGGTGTCGCGGCAGAGACCACCGTTGAGGGAAGCGATAAGGGTTACGGTGTAGGTCCCCGGGCGGCTGTATGCGTGGACGGGATTTTGTTGTAAGGAAAAGTGTCCGTTGCCGAAGTTCCACTGGGCACCGTCGCAGGTCGGATTGCCGGGATAGGGGGTTCCGGCATCGTCGACGATGGTGCTTCTGTTCCTGAAGTGTACCTCGTAGCCGTCGCATCCTTTGTCGACGGTGAAGAGTGTGTCGATTTGTGCCAGAGGCCAGTAGTTGTCGATGTGGGTGTTCATGGTGATGTAGCACTCAGGGTTCTCGATGAAGGTCAGGCGGCAGTGGATGTCGCCCATGGAGGTGTTGGCGGTAACGGTGCGCAGGGTGTCGAAAGGATTGGCCACGCTGTTGGTATACCACAGGTACCTGAAGCCCTCGGGGGCCGTGAGGGTGACGGTGTCGATGTCGCCGCATTGGCTGGCGGAGGCAAAGGGCTGTTGGCATTCGGCATAGAAATAGGCATATCCGTAGTGTCCGCCCAGGGTGCAATCGTAGGTGGTGAATCTGAGTTTGACGTCCTGTCCGTGGTAGGGTGCGAGGTTGATGCCCACGGTGGTCCAGTCTCTCCAGGGAACGCCGTTCATATTCCACCCATTCCCCTCGTTGGCGGTGAAGTTGGCTGCTCCGCACTCGGCGTCGATGACCTCGTTCTGTTCGTTGAGGACCTGCATGACAAACCGGGGTTGTGCGTTGGAGGTGTGGTCCGGGTCTTGGAGCACAGCGGCATAGTGGAGGAGGATGATGGAGTAGAATGTGGTGTCGATGTGGAGGTAGTAGGTGACGGATTCGGCCTGCGCCCCCGAGATCCAGTTGCCGAGCCTGACGGAGCCGGGAAGCCCGGGGCCGACGAGGCGCAGCATATCGTTGGTGATGGGGTCGGTCTGTGTGGTGTCTCTGTTGACGGTGTGGCGGCTATAGGTCATGCCGGGCCCCTCGTTGACAATGCCGGCGAATTGATGGGGATTGGCGGTGGTGCCATAGGTGCATCTGGCATAGTTCGATGTGAGGTCGAGCACATCGGGACATCCCGTGTATGGTATTGGGTCGGTGTACACTACGGCCCGGCGGGCACAGCAGGGATAGTCTTGCCTCGCAGCAGGCACGACGGAGACAATGTATTTTGTGTTCGGGACGAGCCCCGTGACATTCAGACTGTCCCCGATAACCAGGAAAGTACGGCCGTCGATGCGGACAATGTTGCTGTCGGACGTAGAGATCCATTTAAGGAGTATACTGCTCCTCGTTGTCTCTATTTTTGACAGAAAGGGTGCGTTCTGCATGGCACAAGGGTTTGGATTGTCGACAGAGCAAACCCATTGGATGGAGAGCGTGCGGACGGTGCGGAAGTCGATGTCAGAACAGGCATTATAGTGTATGTATACAACCAACCGACCCGTTGACGATACCAGGGTCTGGACTGTATCGCTGCCTGAGAAGTGGTTGACCAGAGTGTTGCCCGTGGCGGAATCATCATCCCACACGGTTATGTATCCTGGCAGGTCGATGGACGTGCCACCCAGCTGGGTGCTCGAAGAGAAGGTGAAGGAAACAGGGGCCTCGCCGGCATCAATGACAAGCCATGCCTCGAATTCACTGTTGAGGGTGTACTCGTGCTGGAATTGGTTTGGCATAGTGTAATAGGGGGAATGACCGTACTGGCTGCAGACAAACAGGGTGTCGTGGTTTATCAACTCCTGTGCATGCACAATGCCTGTCGTTGCCAAGAGCAGCAACAGACAGGCCATTGTTTTATGAACCAGCGGTTTCATGTCATGTGTTAATGTCCGTAGTCGGCCATGAACTTGATGCGCATCAGGCGTATCTCCTCCTCGGTATAGTCGGGGTCGTCCTCGAATTCTTCGTAGGCCTCCTCGAGCGATGCGCTCTCGGAGTTGCGCCAGTAGTCGAGAAGCTCGTCTTGGTGTTCCGGTTCGATTTCCTCGTTAATATAATAATCAATATTTAATTTGGTGCCGCTGGAGATGATGTGTTCCATCTCGGTGAGCAGTTCGTCCATGGTGATGCCCTTGCCGGCGGCGATGTCCTCCAGACTCTTGCGGCCGTCGATGGCACGGATGATGTACACCTTCAGTCCCGACTTGTTGACGGCCGAGCGCACCACGATGTCCTGCGGGCGTTCGATGTCGTTGTCCTCGACATAGCGTTTGATGAGGTCGATGAAGGGGCCGCCGTATTTCTGTGCTTTGGCGATGCCGACACCGGCACAGTGGCTGAGTTCCTCGACGTTGCAGGGGTATTGCAGCGTCATGTCCTTGAGCGACGACTCCTCGAAGATGACGTAGGCGGGCAGCTTCTCGCGCGAGGCGATGCTCTTGCGGAGGCTCTTGAGCTGCACGTAGAGGGCTTCGTCGCCGGCAGCCGAGGCGCCGCTGGCGGTGGCCATCATCTCCTCGTCGTCGTCGGTGGCGGCGGCCGAGTAGTCGTGGTCGCAGGTGACGTAGAGGCTGTAGGGGTTCTTGATGTATTTGTGTCCCGCGGGGGTTAGCTTCAGCACACCGTACTGTTCTATCTCCTTCTGCAGCAGGCCTTCGAACTGGGCCTGGCGCAGCACGGCTTTCCAGAAGAGGTCGTCGTGGTCCGAGCCGCCGTCGAACTGCTCCAGCTTGTCCAGATGGTAGGTCTTGGTGTTGGTGTTCTTGCGGCCCATGATGACATCCACGATGTCCTTGGTCTTGAAGGCCTGCTTCATGGCGAGCACGGTCTCCAGGGCATACTGCATCTCCTCCTTGGCCTCCACCTGGGGCTTGGGGTGGGTACAGTTGTCGCAGTTGCCGCAGTAGGGCTCGTTGTAGTCTTCGCCGAAGTATTTCAGTATGTTCAGCCTGCGGCAGGCCGAGCTCTCGGCGTAGGAGACCATCTCCTGCACCAGCTGTTTGGCCATCTCCTGTTCTGTGACGTTCTTGTCGGTGAAGAACTTGTAGAGCTTCTCCACGTCGTGTTCGCTGTAGAAGGCAATGCAGTGGCCCTCGCCGCCGTCGCGGCCGGCACGGCCGGTCTCCTGGTAGTAGCCTTCGATGCTCTTGGGTATGTCGTAGTGGATGACGAAGCGCACATCCGGCTTGTCGATGCCCATACCGAAGGCAATGGTGGCCACGATGACGTCCACGTCCTCCATCAGGAACTTGTCCTGGTTCTCGGCGCGCACCTTGTTGTCCAGGCCCGCATGGTAGGGCAGGGCCTTGATGCCGTTGATGACCAGCAGCTCCGCCAGCTCCTCCACGCGTTTGCGCGTGAGACAATATATAATACCGCTCTTGCCGGGGTTGTCCTTGATGAAGCGGATAATCTCCTTGTGCAGCTGCATGGGGTCGCTCGGCTTGGGGCGCACCTCGTAGTAGAGATTCGGGCGGTTGAAGCTCGAGATGAAGGTCTTGGCGTTCTCCATGCCGAGGTTCTTGATGATGTCCTGCTGCACCTTGGGGGTGGCCGAGGCCGTCAGGGTGAGGATGGGTACCTTGGGGTTGATGGCCTTGATGGCATCGCGCAGGCGGCGGTACTCCGGACGGAAGTCGTGGCCCCACTCTGAGATGCAGTGGGCCTCGTCGATGGCAAAGAACGAGATGGTAATCTGCTGCAGGAACTCCACCGTCTCCTCCTTGGAGAGGGTCTCGGGCGCCACGTAGAGAAGCTTGGTGTCGCCTTTCAGCAGGTCCTCCTTCACCTCGGCCACCTGGGCACGGTTCAGCGAGGAGTTGAGGAAGTGTGCCACGCACTGGCTGCCCGACGTGTAGCGCACGGCGTCCACCTGGTTCTTCATCAGCGCTATCAGGGGCGACACCACGATGGCTATACCCTTGCTGATCATGGCCGGCAGCTGGTAGCAGAGGCTCTTTCCGCCGCCGGTGGGCATGATGACAAAGGTATCGTTGCCGTCCAACAGGCTCTGTATGATGGCTTCTTGGTCGCCTTTAAACTGGTCGAATCCGAAGATTTCTTTCAAATATGTGTGCAAATCCTTCATTAATTCACAATAATTGTAGCAAAAAAGCGTTATTGTTTTCAGTTTTACAAAGGTAGTAAAAATATTTCATTCAACCAAAAAAAAATTGCAGTGAAGACTCACGAAGAGATACAACAGATTGCCATTCAGGTGATTAACGATGAGAAAAAAGCTATCGAAAATCTCCAAAACTTCATCGGGGAAAGCTTTTCCAAGGCTGTCGAAACATTGTTTTCGGCCCCTGGACGTGTGGTTGTAACCGGTATTGGCAAGAGCGCCAACATCGCCGTCAAGATTGTTTCCACCCTCAACTCCACCGGCACCCCGGCCCTCTTCCTCCATGCCGCCGACGCCATCCACGGCGACCTCGGCATGGTGCGCCCCGGCGACGTGGTCATCTGCATCTCCAAGAGCGGCAACACGCCCGAAATCAAGGTCCTCGTACCCCTCATCAAGAACTTCGGCAACACGCTGATAGCCATCGTCGGCAACACCGACTCCTTCCTGGCCCACGAGGCCGACATCGTGCTGGACACCACCGTGGAGCACGAGGCCTGCCCCAACAACCTCGCCCCCACCTCCAGCACCACCGCGCAGCTCGTCATGGGCGACGCCCTGGCCGTGGCCCTCATCGAGTGCCGCAACTTCTCCGCCCGCGACTTCGCCCGCTTCCATCCCGGCGGAGCCCTCGGCAAGCAGCTCTACCTCCGCGTGGCCGACCTCTACATCCAGAACGAACGCCCCGAGGTGTCGCCCATCACGTCGGTCGACGACACTATCCTCGAAATGACTTCCAAGCGCCTCGGCTGTGCCGTGGTCACCGAGAACGGCATCATCCGCGGCATCATCACCGACGGCGACCTGCGCCGCATGATGCAGACCTACCACTCCCCCCGCACCGCCGCCGACATCATGCACCCCAATCCCCGCACCATCCTCGACACCGAGTACGCCGTCAACGCCCTCCAGATGATGCGCCAGAACTCCATCACCCAGCTCATCGTCACCGATGCCGACAACCGCTACCTCGGCATCGTCCACATCCACGACATCCTCAGGGAGGGGATCATCTAGGGAGTGAAAGGAGTAGGAGAGTAGGAGAGGGGGGAGTACAGGAGTGTAGGAGAGTAGGAGTGCAGACAATAGTGGGGGGTGTACAAGTAATGATAAAACTAGAAAAAACTAGAAAACAATGACACAAAGTTTCGAGGATGTTATCGCTTGGAAGAAGGCACATGCCTTTGTTCTGCTGGTGTACAAAACAACACGAGGGTTCCCGGACGATGAAAAGTTCGGACTCACGTCACAGTTCCGTCGTGCAGCGGTTTCGATTGAGGCCAATATCGCCGAGGGATACAGGAAGCTTGGCAAACAGGATAAACTGCGTTTTTTCAATATATCGCAAGGCAGTCTGTCGGAATGCAAGGACTACATCATCTTGTCCAGAGACCTGGAATATATCAATAACCAACAATATCAAGACCTTTGGGATGCTTCCGAAGAAGCTGGCCGACTCTTGGTATCATATTGCAACGGAATAATAAACAATGTGGGAGTCAAGGACTGACAGGGTGCATTTGTCTGCACTCCTGCATTCCTATACTCCTTCCCACTCCTAAAAAAAAAGAACCACAATGAAACTCTACACCGACAACGTCGTGAAGATATACGGCAAGCGCACCGTCGTCAAGGGTGCCTCCGTCGAGGTGCGCCAGGGCGAGATTGTGGGCCTCCTGGGTCCCAACGGCGCCGGCAAGACCACCACCTTCTACATGGTGGTGGGCATCATCAAGCCCTACAGCGGCAAGGTATACCTCGCCCCCGAGAACCGTTCCCAACCCGAGGACCACTACAACGAGACCATCGAGGAACGCGACGGCCGCGCCGTGCTCCTCCGCGACGGCGAATACTGCTGCACCCTGCCCGAAGGCATCACCCCTCAGACCGACATGCCCATCGAGCTCACCAGCAACCCTATGTATCGCCGCGCGCAGATGGGCGTGGGCTACTTGGCCCAGGAGGCCTCCGTCTTCCGCCAGATGTCCGTGGCGGACAACATCATGTCCATCCTCGAGTTCCGCAAAGACCTCAATGCCGAGCAACGCCGCGAGAAACTGGAGTCGCTCCTCGACGAATTCCGCCTGCAACACATCCGCGACAGCAAGGGCATACAGCTCTCCGGCGGCGAACGCCGCCGCACTGAGATCGCCCGCGCCCTGGCCAACGACCCCATGTTCCTCCTCCTCGACGAGCCTTTCGCCGGCGTCGACCCCATCGCCGTGCAGGACATCCAGGACATCGTCGAAGACCTCGCCAAGCGCAACATCGGCATCCTCATCACCGACCACAACGTCCGCGAGACCCTCTGCATCACCGACCGCGCCTACCTCCTCTACGAGGGAACCATCCTCCAGAAGGGCAAACCCGAGGACCTCGCCAACGACCCCGACGTGCGCGAGAAGTACCTCGGCCGCGACTTCGTCCTCAAGAAGCGCACCTCCGCGCGGTAACCGCCGGGCTTCGCACCCCTATATGCGCCGAGCCCCGACTGCAAGAGGTCGGGGCTCGGCGCTTTCTGTTCTTTTCTCTGCTGCCTTCCCTTTCTAGTTCAGGAAGAGCTTCATCTTCAATCCTCCTGCCTCAACGTTCTGGCAGCAGCGGGCAAAACTCAGGATGTTCTGGAGTATCTGCTCCGAGGGTTGTATGCTTGTGCTTGCAGAGGTAGGAAATGTGTCCGCATGGGTGAATTCGTATTCCTGCATCATACGCGCCTTTATATGTTGAACAATAGTTTATTTTTTTTCAACCTTAATAACTCCACTTGCGGAATAAAATTGTGCCGCTGCGAAAATTTAACATTTTTTCCACCCTCACCCCCTCCCGCGAACCCCCAACGCGAACGCCTTCAAACAGGGGTCAAAGAGGTGTCTTATTCGACTGTTCTTATATAGTATGCATATAGTATACATATACTTCTCATATAGTATTCATATACTGTATATAAATACTATATGAGAAGTATATGTATACTATATGCATACTATATGACAAGGGTCGAATTTGGGGGCTGATTGGTGGGGGTTTGTTGCTGGTTGTGGGGGCGATGGTGTTCGGGTTGGTGATGGGGGCAGGGTAGGGGAATTGCAGGGCGCTGGTTTAGTGGGGCGTATCCGTCGCTGCAAATGTTAAAATTTGTTAAGGATGAAATTTTGCGGGTGTTTTTTTGTCTATTGTTTTTGAGGGAGATAGCGTGGCGTGGGGGAAAAAGAAATGTTAAAAGTGTGAGCCAAAAAGGGCCGTTCCGACTCTTTATAGCAGAGACGGGATGAAAAGCGCGGGCCGGAAGGCCAAGGAAAACAGAGTGCATGAATCAACAATAGTATAACAAAAACGTTTTGAAGATGAAAAAGATTACATTTCTATTGATGGCGGCGATGTTGCTGCTCGGAGCGGGTGCGCAGGCGCAGATTCTGTCTGCCTACAGCGTGGAGACCGACAACGCCCCCTGGGTTTCCATTGCCTCGACAGGCACGCAGCTGGCCTCCGTTGTCGGCGACGGCGGCAGGCAGAGCATCAGCATGCCGTTCGATTTCGAGTTCGGGGATGGCGTCATTGCCCAGGGCACAACGGTCTATGTGCGTTCCGACGGCTACCTGATTCTGTCCAACAACCCCGGTTCGCACGATTCCTACGGCTACTACTCCGGCGGAGCGCCGGTCATCGTGCCGTTTCTGTTGGTGGACGGGCAGATGCCGTCCGGCAATTCGGCCTGCTACTGGCAGCTGGAGACCGACTCCTATGGCGGGCAGGTGCTGGCCGTGGAGTTCCAGCATGTGCAGCACTGGAACGGCAGCAACGACAACTTCAACTACCAGCTGCGCATCTACGAGAGCGGCAATGTCAGCGTGCACTACGGCCACATGGAGAACCACTATGCCGACAGTTCGTTCAACTTCATGATGGGTGCCGCCAGCGGCAGCGCCAACGACCACGTGGTGCTCAGCGGCACGTGGGACAGTCCCACGGTCGCGGCGCCAAGCAGTATCGGCAGCAGCGCGAGCAATGTGCTGCACCTGCTGACGGGGATGCCGGACAGCGGGCTGGTCATCACCTATGTGCGCCCGGAGCCTGCCTGCGGCAAGCCGCGCAATATCCGGGTGGAGAACCTGGGTCCTACCTCGGGCGTGCTGACTTGGACGGGCAACGGGGTGCCGGGATGCACGTATGAACTCTATTTCGACAGCACGTGGTTCACCTATCTGTACCCCGGCAACCGGCCTCTGCTTTCGACCAACGACACTGTCTACTACCTCGACTCCCTGCAGCCCGGCCACCATTACTACATCTTCATCATGTCCGACTGCGGCGCGGATGTCAGCGCGTGGCAGAGTATGGACTTCGTAACCCCCTGCCAGGCCATGGGCCGCAGCGACCTCCCGTACACGGAGAACTTCGATTCCTACACCAATTACACTACGTACTCCGACTTGTTCGATCCCGGTTGTTGGCGGCGGTCGACGTCCGGTGCGGCGGTGAATGTCTATTCGGGTCAGCGTTGTCTGCGTATGAGCAACGTTGTGGCGGCCTTGCCGCCCGTAGACACCCTGGGGGGTCTGGAGGTGAGCTTCAGCGCTTACTGCCAGAGCGGCACCATGGAGTTCGGCATCCTGGAGAACCCCGGCGACTATGCGTCGTTCCTGCCGTTGAGCGACATTGCGGTTACGCCCGGAGCGTGGACCAACCTCTCCCTGCGTACGGGAGGCTACAACGGCGACGGCAAGTCCGTTGCCTTCAGGGTGAATGGCATCTGGCATGTGGACAACATCGATGTGCATGAGGCTGTGGGTTGCCCGGCGGTGGACACGGTGATGGCTGACAGTTTTGTCGATACTGCGACCACGGCGATTGTCACCTGGGTCGACGTCAACCACACGGGCAGCTACCGTGTGGTGTGCCGCCCGTTGGGTTCCGCGGTGGGGGATACGGTGTATGCTTCCGCCTCGCCGACGGTGCTCACGGGACTGATGCCCGATGTGGAGTATCTGGTGCAGGTCTATGCCCTCTGTGGCAGCGAGGCCTCGACGGCCGCTGGCGCCACTTTCCACACCCCCTGCCTGCCGATGACGGCCCCCTTCAGCGAGGGCTTCGAGAGCGAGGGGCTTTCCTTCTGCTGGAAGGCGCGGAGCCTGCGTCTGCAAAGCGCCAGTCCCTTCCCCGACTGGGTGCCGGAGACCAGCCAGACCGAGGCCTCGGAGGGCAGCTATTCGCTCCGTATGGCCTCCCGGCGTACCAGCATGGTGGGACGCGAGGCCTCGTGGGTGGTGCTGCCTGCCACTACGGATGCCTCCAACCGCCTGATGGTGGACTTCGACTACAAGGTGCCCAGCGGGTATGAATACGTGGAGCTGGTGGTGGGCGTCACCACCAGTGTGGAAGATACCAGCGGATTCTCCCGTGTGGCCACCCTGCGTCCTGTGGATGGCAACTGGCATCGCTACAGTGTGGACTTCGCCTTCAGCGACGTGGTCGACGGCCGCATCGCCCTGCTGCAGGACAACCATACCAACCATAGCTACGCTTCGGCCTCGGTGTACGACTACGGCTATCTGGACAGCGTCGTTGTCTCGCCCTTTACGGCCTGCATGCGTCCGGTGAGCCTGAGGGTGGGCATGGTGAGCGATGCGGAGGCCACCGTGGAGTGGGTGGACATCAACGGCGCCGGCACCTACGAGGTGAGCTGCGGCGGGCAGACGGTCACCGTGGCGGGCGACACAACGTATACCTTCACGGGTCTTAGCCCCGAGACTGTTTATAATGTCAGTGTCCGCACGGTGTGCACCGATGGTTTTACGGATGCCGTTGCGACGAGTTTCACTACTGCCTGCACGGGAATCGGTTCGTTGCCGTGGAGCGAGGACTTCGACTCCTGGACCGACGACGGTTTCGACCCCTGCTGGACGCGTATACACGCCGGCACCACCTACAGCAGCGCTGTGGTCCAAGAGGGGCGGCTGCGCATGCTCGCCGATACCTGGCAGGGTGTGGCAGAGCGTACCCTCGTGGCGTTGCCGCTTGTGGCGATGCCGTACAACGGGTTGGCCATTGCTTTCAATGTGATGGGGATGAACTCCACCATGAGCAATACGGTGCTCGAACTCGGCGTTGTGACCAACGGTGCGGACAGCACGACCTTTGTGGCCTTCGACACGGTGCCCTTCGGTAGCGAATGGGGATACTACGAGCGGGCTCTCGGTGGCATAGGCAGCGGACGGTTGGCGTTGCGCCTGACGAGCCTCAGCAGTTGGCACCAGGTCTATCTGGACGATTTCAGCCTCTTCTATGCCACCTCGTGTGCGCGTCCCGACAGTCTGTTGCTGGACAGCGCCTCGCTGGGCATTCTCAGAGTGCGCATTGCCGACGACGACTCCTCCGGGCGCTACCGCCTGTGGTGGGGAGTGGGGGAGAGGAGCGACTCCGCCGATGTTGCCGGCTATGCCTATACAATTACCGGCCTGACGCACTCCACGACTTACGATGTGTGGGCGGCTTCCATCTGTCCGACCGACAGCACCTTGTCGACGATGCTCAGCGTCCGCATGGCGACGGCCTGCGGCGTGATTACGCACGACGAGCTGCCGTGGAGCGAGGACTATGACGACGGCCTGGGCATCTGCCAAAGTTTCGTTGACTACTGCTACCCCAACAACAGCGGCGACCGCACGAACCGCACCTCAGGCCGCGGCTATAGCGGTGCCCTGGTGCCCAATGTGGGCTACAACAATCAGCCGTTCTTCTACGTGATGCCACAGGTGGACAGCCTTGTCGGTGTGGCCCTCGACTTCTGGGCGAGGGGAGAGGCAACGGTGCAGGTGGGCGTGATGAGCGACCCGGCCGATACGCTGACCTTCACCGCCATGCAGTCGATCACGCTTCCCTCGCTGGAAGATTGGCATGAATACTATGTGTCGCTTGGCTCGAGCAGTGATACCAATATTTATGTAGCCATGCGCTTTGGCAATGGCGGAGGCGGTTTCCATGCCCCGGTGGTGCTGGACGATGTGAGGCTGGTGCGCGACCTCTCGTGCATGGCGCCCGACTCGGTGAGTGTGGCCGCGGTGACCGACAGCTCGGCCCTGCTGGTGGTGCACGACCCGCGGGGCGTGGGGCACTACCGGCTGTATACCTTGAGCGACAGCATCGACTTCATGGGCGACAGCGTGGAGGTGAATGGTCTGGCGATGGCCACGGACTATGTGTTCGAGGTGGCGTCGGTGTGCGAGGAGGGTTTGGCTACCTTCTCCGTGGCGGTGGGATTCACCACCGAGTGCGGTGCCATTGAATTGCCTTACACGGAGGAGTTTGAAGGATGTCCGACGAACCGTATGCCCCGTTGCTGGGAGGTGAAGGGCATGCCGACCTACACCCCCTCGGTGCGCAATGCCACTACCGTCGTCAACGGCCATCAGGCTTTGATAGGCTCCATCGGCACCTCCGACAGTGTGCTTACCTTTACATCGCCGATGCTGCACGTTGTCGACACTGACGCCTACGTGGGTTTCATGTTGGCGGTCAGGCAGAGCTATAGCGATTCCTCCTACCATTCCCACTATCTGCCGATGCGTGTCAGGGTGGTATACCAGGACGACACGACGGGGGTGGAGACACTGCTCCTGGACGACAGCATAGCCTCCAGCGCCAGTACCCAGGGCTTCGATTGGCATTCCTTCGACTTTGCCACCTACCTCACCCCAGCTGGTACAGGCAGGCTCTACTTCTCCTTCTTCCGCGATACGTTGGCCACCTCGGCCACATTTGGGTTGGACAGTGTGGCGGTTGAAACATTGTACCATGAGCCGCCATGCCGTCCGGTGGCGGATCTGCATGTGGACAGTGTGACGCTCGGCACCGTGATGGTGGGTTGGACTCCCCAGGGGCCGGCGACGGAATGGGAGGTGAGAATCAGCAGCCATTATGGCGACACTTTGCTGGTTGCGAATAGTCCCGGCGCGATGGTTTCGGGTCTGGAACAGGGGACGGAATACGGTATGGTTGTGCGTCCGATGTGCAGCGACGGGCAGTTGCTGTGGAGCGATACGCTGCGGTTCACCACCCTGGAGTGTCCGCCGGTGGAGGATGTGACGGTTGTCGGTGTGGGAACGCACAGCGTGGACGTGGAGTGGATGGCACCGACGGCGGGACCTTGGCGCCTGGAGTACGGCCCGAAGGACTTCGGCCAGGGGATGGGCGCGGAAATGATTGTTGACGCGCAAGCTCCGGGACGGGTGTCGACCCGTATTGAAGGCCTCAATGCCAATACGATATACGACCTCTATGTGATGACCCTCTGCGATGAGGCCAAGAAAAGCGTATGGAGCGATGTTGTGAGGTTCACCACTGAGGTTGATGGCATCGGCGAGGTGGCTGAAACCGGCCGCCTCCTGCTGGTGCCCAATCCTGCCAGCGGCAGTGTGGAACTGCGAGGTGTGGAGGCTGGTGCAAGGGTGACGGTGCGCGATGCCGCAGGCCGGGGGGTGATGTCGTTGAAGATGGAAAGCGCTGTGTTGGATATCAGCAGCTTGGAAGCTGGTATATATTATGTCATCGTCACTACCGACCATGTGTCCACGACGTTTAAGCTGGTAGTGTTCTAGAGACAAAACATTTGTGTGTGTGGATGCGGCATGCCGTACCCTGGAGAAAGATGTATCCGGTGGTGCGGCTGTCGCTTTCAAAGGGTTGAAAATTGTGAAAAACGTGTTGAAAAGAGGAGGTTCTGCGGGGCGATTTTTGTTGATAAATTGCGTTTTTGATGAAAAATTTTGTGTTAAAATAATTTTGTAATATACAGAATATCAATGCTGCGAAAAGATTTTATGATTTTTTAACATTGTGAATGGTTCCGGATGTTTGGTGGGGTCGGAAAAAAGTAGTACTTTTGCAATTCCTTTTTGGGCGGGTTGTGCCCATAAATGAGATAGAAAACAAGTAATAAAAAAATAAAAAAACAAGTAAAAGAAAATGCCAACAATTCAGCAATTAGTTCGCAAAGGACGTCAGCAGATGGAGTACAAGTCCAAGTCTCCCGCCCTCGACAGCTGCCCGCAGCGTCGCGGTGTCTGCACCCGTGTGTACACCACCACCCCCAAGAAACCTAACTCGGCCATGCGTAAGGTGGCTCGTGTTCGTTTGACCAATGGTAAAGAGGTCAACGCCTACATCCCGGGTGAGGGTCACAACCTGCAGGAGCACTCGATCGTGATGATCCGCGGAGGCCGTGTGAAGGACCTTCCCGGTGTGCGTTATCACATCATCCGTGGTGCATTGGACACCAGCGGAGTGGACGGTCGTCGCCAGCGTCGTTCGAAATACGGTGCCAAGCGTCCGAAACAGGCCGGCAAGTAAGTTGAAAGTTAAAAGTTGAAAGTTTAAAGTTCAAGTACAGCAATGAGAAAAGCTAAACCCAAGAAAAGAATTATCCTCCCGGATCCCAAATACAATGATATCCTGGTCACCAAGTTCGTCAACAACCTGATGATGGGTGGCAAGAAGACCATCGCTTACAAGATTTTCTACGAGGCAATCGACGTTGTCGCCGACCGTACGAAAGAGGACGGCCTCGAGGTGTGGAAGAAGGCTCTGGCCAACGTTACCCCCAGTGTCGAGGTGCGTAGCCGCCGTATCGGTGGTGCCACCTTCCAGATTCCTACCGAAATCCGTGCCGAGCGCAAGCAGAGCATCGGTATGAAGAACCTCATTGGTTTCTCCCGTAAGCGCAGCGAGAAGACCATGGCCCTGAAGCTGGCCGCCGAAATCCAGGCCGCTTACAAGGAAGAGGGCGCCGCCTTCAAGCGCAAGGAGGATATCCACCGCATGGCCGACGCCAACAAGGCTTTCTCCCACTTCAGAGTGTGAGACAATAAATAAAGTATTAATAAGTATAAATAACCAACAACTACCTCAAACAACAGTATGTCCGACCTCAAGTACACACGCAACATCGGAATTATGGCCCACATCGACGCCGGTAAAACGACGACGACGGAGCGTATCCTCTACTACACCGGCAAGAACTACAAGCTCGGTGAGACGCACGAGGGTAGCGCCACTATGGACTGGATGGTGCAAGAGCAGGAACGCGGCATCACCATTACTTCCGCTGCTACTACCGTGTACTGGGAATGGAATGCTAACCGCTACAAATACAACATCATCGATACTCCGGGTCATGTCGATTTCACTGTCGAAGTGGAGCGCTCGCTGCGCGTGCTCGACGGTGCCATCGCTATCTTCTGCGCCGTTGGCGGCGTAGAGCCCCAGAGCGAGACCGTCTGGCGTCAGGCCGACAAGTACGGTGTCCCCCGCATAGCTTTCATCAACAAGATGGACCGTGCCGGTGCCGACTTCTTCTCCGTGGTGGGCCAAATCAAGGAGCGCCTTGGTGCCAACCCTATTCCCATCGAGATTCCCATCGGTCAGGAAGACCTCTACAAAGGTGTAGTGAACCTCATCACCAATCAGGCTTTGATTTGGGACGAGAGCTCGAACGGCACCAAGTTCTACGAGGTGCCTATGCCTGAGGACTTGAAGGATCTGGCTGCCGAATACCGCCAGAAACTCATCGAGGGTGTGGCCGAGGAAAACGAGGACTTGATGATGAAGTTCTTCGATGATCCCGACAGTATCACTGCAGATGAGATTATCGCCGAGATTCGCAAGGCTACGCTTTCGCGCAAGATTGTTCCTGTGATGTGCGGTTCGGCATTCAAGAACAAGGGCATACAGTCGTTGCTCGACGCTGTGGCTGCTTTCCTGCCCAGCCCGATGGACAAGCCCGAGGTGGAGGGTATCAACCCCAGAAGCGAAAAAGAGGAAACCCGCAAGGTGGACGTCAAAGCCCCCTTCTCGGCCCTCGCTTTCAAGATTGCCACCGACCCCTATGTCGGTCGTCTGTGCTTCTTCCGCGTGTACAGCGGCTCGTTGGAGAGCGGCTCGTATGTGTACAATGCCAATACCGGCAAGAAGGAACGTATCTCGCGTATCATGCAGATGCATTCCAACAAGCAGAACCCGCTCGACCGTATCGAGGCCGGCGACATCGGAGCAGCCGTTGGTTTCAAGGAAATCAAGACTGGCCATACCCTCTGCGACGAACAACACCCCATCATCCTGGAATCGATGAAGTTCCCCGAGCCGGTGATTAGCATCGCTGTGGAGCCTCACACCCAGGCTGATATGGACAAGATGACCAACGCCCTGATGAAGCTGGTGGAGGAAGACCCCACTTTCCGTGTGAAGACCGACGAGGTGAGCGGCCAGACTGTTATCAGCGGTATGGGCGAGTTGCATCTGGATATCATCATGGACCGTCTGCGCAGAGAGTTCAATGTCGATGTCAACCAGGGTCGTCCCGAGGTGGCCTACAAAGAGGCTATCACCACCACCGTGCAGCACCACGAGGTCTACAAGAAACAGACCGGTGGCAAGGGTAAGTTCGCCGATGTGCTGTTCGAGATTGGTCCTGCCGACGAAGGTGTTGTAGGACTGCAGTTTGTCAACGAGGTAAAGGGCGGCAATATTCCCAAAGAGTTTATCCCCGCCATCGAAAAAGGTTTCAAGGAGGCTATGCAGAACGGTGTCCTGGCCGGCTACCCGATGGACAGCATGAAGGTGAAGATCATCGACGGCTCGTTCCACCCGGTGGATTCGGACCAGTTGAGTTTCGAGCTCTGCGCCAAGATTGGTTTCAAGACCGCCTGCCGCAAAGCCAATCCCGTTTTGCTGGAGCCCATCATGAAGCTCGAGGTGCTGACGCCCGACGCCTATGTGGGCGATGTGACGGGCGACCTGAACCGCCGTCGCGGTGTGCTGGAAAACATCACCGCCAAGGTGGGTGTCCAGGCCATCCATGCCAAGGTGCCTCTGGAACAGATGTTTGGTTATGTCACTGCGCTGCGCACCATCACTTCCGGCCGTGCCAACTCCACGATGGAGTTCTCGCACTATGCCGAGGTGTCGCGCGACCTGCAGGATGCTATTTTGAAGAATAAAAATAATTAATACAATAAATAACAATGAGTCAAAGAATCAGAATCAAGCTCAAATCTTACGACCACAACCTCGTCGACAAATCGGCTGAGAAGATTGTGAAGACCGTAAAGATGACTGGCGCAGTGGTCAATGGTCCCATACCCCTGCCTACCAACAAAAAGATTTTCACCGTCAACCGTTCGACGTTCGTGAACAAGAAATCGCGCGAGCAGTTCGAACTGAGCACCTACAAGCGCCTGATGGACATCGAGATCAACGATCGTACGAAGACTATCGATGCCTTGATGAAGCTCGAGCTCCCCAGCGGTGTTGAAGTCGAAATCAAAGTGTGAGTTTTATCAGCCAATGTCAAACAGATAAGCTGAATTGTCTAACAAATTTAAAGAATCCAAACTAAGAAATGTCAGGATTAATTGGAAAGAAAATTGGTATGACCAGTCTTTTTGATGCCGACGGAAAGCAGATTCCGTGCACAGTGATTGAAGCTGGTCCTTGTGTTGTTACACAAGTGAAAACGATTGAGAAAGACGGCTATGAGGCCATCCAGCTCGCTTTTGGCGAGAAGAAGGAGAGCCACACTACGAAGCCGATGAAGGGCCATTTCGCCAAGGCCAACACTACCCCGAAGCGCTACCTTGCTGAGTTCAGCCGTTTTGAGGAGGGCCACAAGAAGAAATATGGCGAAGTGTTGACCGTTGAGGTCTTCCAAGAAGGCGAGTTCGTCGACGTGGTCGGCACCTCCAAGGGTAAAGGTTTCCAGGGTGTTGTCACGCGTCACGGCTTCGGCGGTGTCGGTGACCTGACTCACGGTCAGCACGACCGTCTGCGCGCCCCCGGTTCGATCGGTGCATCGTCCTATCCTTCGCGTATCTTCAAGGGTATGCGTATGGCTGGCCAGATGGGCAACCACCGTGTGAAGGTTCAGAATCTCCAGGTGGTCAAGATTATCGCTGAGAAGAACCTTATGCTGGTCAAAGGCTCCGTCCCCGGCCCCAAAGGTTCTATTGTCAAACTTGAAAGATGGAGTTAATTTAGACATGGAGATTAAAGTTTATAATATCAACGGAAGCGAAACCGGTAGAACCATCAATCTCGAGGATTCTATCTTCGCCATCGAGCCCAACGACCACGCCATCTATCTGGATGTGAAGCAGTACTTGGCCGACCAGCGTCAGGGCACCAGCAAAGCCAAAGAACGCAGCGAGAACGCCCATAGCACCCGCAAACTGAAACGTCAGAAGGGTACCGGCGGTGCCCGTTCCGGCGATTTGAAGAGCCCGGTGTTCGTCGGTGGTGGTACGATTTTTGGACCCAAGCCCCGCGACTATCGTTTCAAACTCAATATCAAAGTCAAACGCCTCGCCCGTCGCAGCGCTCTGGCCTACAAGGCTAGCGGCAATGCCCTGACTGTGGTTGAGAACTTCAGTTTCGAAGGACCCAAGACCAAAAAGATGATAGAGGTTCTGAAGAATCTGAATCTGAACGATAAAAAGTCACTTTTTGTGCTTGAGAATCAAAATAATTTCGTATCTTTGTCTGCTAGAAACCTCAAGAACGTGAAGGTCGTAAACGTGTCGCAGTTAAATACTTACGACATTGTTAACGCCTCCAATATCGTTGTTTGCGAGGGTTCAATTGGCGAAATCAACCGTGTTTTGGCGACAAAATAAGGTATGTGAGTATAACGATTTAAGAAGATTTAACAAATGATGAACATTATAGTAAAACCGCTGATTAGTGAAAAGATGACCCGCCTCACCGAGGCTGCGGCCAATCCTGTCCAGACCCGCATCCAGCGTAAGAAGGGCATCGCCGCCGCTCCTGCTCACAACCGCTATGGTTTTGTTGTCGACAAACGCGCCAACAAGATTGAGATCAAGAATGCTGTGGAGCAGTTCTACAATGTGAAGGTGATTGACGTCAACACCATGAACTATTCCGGCAAGGTGAAATCGCGCTATACCAAAGCCGGCTTTCTTACTGGCCGCACCAATGCCTTTAAGAAAGCTATCGTCACTCTGGCCGAGGGCGACACCATCGATTTCTACGCAAACATTTAAATCAGAATAATTAATAATAGTGTAGTCCACTGATAAGAGACTAAAAAGAATTAAAAAGAAATGGCTTTAAAGAAAATTAAACCTACGACTCCTGGTCAGCGCCACAAACTGGTTGTCACCAACGACGACATCACCGCTACCAGACCGGAGAAGAGCCTTGTTTACGGCAAGCGCAAGAGCGGTGGCCGTAACAACCAGGGTAAGATGACGATGCGCTATATCGGCGGCGGACACAAGCAGTTGTTCCGTTTCGTCGATTTCAAGCGTAACAAAGATGGTATCCCCGCCGTGGTGAAGACCATCGAGTATGACCCCAACCGCAGTTCTCGCATTGCACTTGTGTGCTATGCCGACGGCGAGAAGAGCTACATCCTCTGCCCCCAGGGCCTGAAGGTCGGACAGACCGTCATGTCCGGTGCCGGTGTCGCTCCCGAAGTGGGAAACGCCCTGTTGCTTGCTGAGATTCCTTTCGGCACGCTGATTCACAATATCGAGCTTCGTCCTGGCCAGGGTGCCAAGATGGTCCGTTCGGCCGGTGCCTATGCCCAGCTGATGAGCCGCGACGACAAGTATGCCATCATCAAGATGCCCAGCGGCGAGATGCGCATGATTCTCCAGGCTTGCCGTGCCACCGTCGGTATCGTGAGCAACCCTGAGCACAACCTCGAAGTCGGCGGTAAAGCCGGCCGCAACCGTCACCTCGGCCGTCGTCCGCGCAACCGTGGCGTTGTCATGAACCCTGTCGACCACCCGATGGGCGGTGGTGAAGGCCGTCAGACTGGCGGACATCCTCGTTCGCGCAAGGGTATCCCGGCTAAGGGCTACAAGACTCGCGCTCCCAAGAAGCAGTCGAGCAAGTACATCGTCGAAAGAAGAAAGAAGTAACTCAGTAAAAAGAAGAAACAATGAGTCGTTCATTAAAGAAAGGTCCTTATATTTTCCACAAACTGGAAAAACGTGTAATCGAGGCACAGCAGTCCAACAAGAAGGTTACCATCAAGACATGGTCGAGAGCTTCGATGATTTCGCCCGACTTCGTGGGTCAGACCATTGCCGTGCACAACGGCAACAAGTTCATCCCCGTGTATGTCACCGAGAACATGGTGGGTCACAAGCTTGGCGAGTTCGCTCCTACCCGCATCTTCCGCGGCCATGCAGGATCTAAAGATAAAGGCAAAAAGTAAATTTTAAAAGAAAATGGGACGTAGAAAACACAATAGTGCAGAAGCACGTAAAGAAGCCAACAAGACCCTTTATGTGGCAAAGTTGATGAACAATCCTACTTCGCCTCGTAAGACCCGTCTCGTCGCTGACCTTGTCCGTGGTGTCGACGTCGAGAAGGCTCTCGGTATCCTTCAGTATAACCCCAGAGAGTCCGCTCCCAAGATGCGCAAGCTTATCCTCTCGGCTATCGCCAACTGGCAGGCCAAGAACGAGGGTGCCCGCATGGAGGACGCTCGGCTGTATGTCAAACAAATCAAGGTCGACGAAGGCCGCACGATGAAGCGCATGCGCACTGCCCCCCAGGGTCGTGGCTATCGTATCCGCAAGCGCAGCAACCACATCACCGTGATTCTCGGCAGCCGTCTTGAGGATGCCCCGGTCGCTAAGGCTGAAAAAGAAGAAACAAAATAAGTAATTAAAAAGAAGAAACTCAACAATGGGACAAAAAACTAACCCAATTGGAAACAGATTAGGTATCATCCGCGGATGGGATTCTAACTGGTTTGGCGGAAGAAGATTTGAACAGAAGCTCGTTGAGGACGACAAGATCCGTAAGTATCTCAACGCCCGTCTTGCCAAGGCTAGCATCTCGAAGATTTACATTGAGCGTACTCTTAAGTTGCTCACCGTCACGATTAACTCGGCCCGTCCGGGTCTGATTATCGGTCGTGCTGGTTCTGAGGTTGACAAACTGCGTGAGGAGCTCAAGAAGCTCACTGGCAAGGATGTGCAGATCAACATCAGCGAGGTGAAGCGCCCCGAGATGGATGCCGTCCTCGTTGCCCAGAACATCGCCAAACAGATTGAAGGCCGTATCCAGTACCGTCGCGCCATCAAGAACGCCATCACCTCCACGATGCGTACCGGTGCCGAAGGTATCAAGGTCTCCATCGCCGGCCGTATCGGCGGCGCTGAAATCGCTCGTAGCGAGCACTTCAAAGAGGGTCGTACTCCTCTGCACACGCTGCGTGCCGATATCGACTATGCTAACGCCGAGGCTCACACCACCTATGGCCGTATCGGTATCAAGGTGTGGATTTGCCGTGGTGTCATCTATGGCAGACCCGAGCTCGTTCCCTCCACCGTTGGCGGTCAGCAGAAAGACCACCGTCCCGGTGCCATGGGCGCAGGCCGTCGTCCGGAAGGCGCACCCCGTCGTCGTCAGGGCAGCAGAAATAACAATAGTAAATAATAATAGGTTTAGCGTTAGCGTCAAGTCACTAAAAACTAAACACTAAACAAAAAGAAGAAATGTTACAACCTAAGAAAACAAGATATAGAAAGCAGCAGAAAGGCAAGATTAAAGGTAATGCCTTCCGTGGCCATGAACTTGCATTCGGTACCTTCGGTATCAAATCGCTTGAGACATGCTTCATCACTGGCCGTCAAATAGAGGCTGCTCGTCAAGCTGTAACGCGTCACATGAAACGTGAAGGTCAGATTTGGATTCGTATCTTCCCGGACAAGCCCATCACCAAGAAGCCCAATGAGGTCCGTATGGGTAAAGGTAAGGGTGCTCCCGAGTATTTCGTCGCCCGCGTCATGCCCGGCACCATGCTGTTCGAGTGCGAGGGTGTTCCCATGGATGTTGCTAAAGAGGCTCTCCGTTTGGCCGCTCAGAAACTTCCCATCTCGACCAAATTTGTTGTCAAAAGAGACTATATCGAAGAATAAATAAGAAGAACCTCAGTCATGAAGAATGAAATTGTTTTAAAAGAGCTCTCGACTGCTGAATTGAAGGAGAGACTTGAGACCGAGCGTGCCACTTATCAGAAGATGCTTCTGACCCATGCCGTTTCCCCTCTCGAGAATCCCAACAAAATTAAAGAAAGTAGAAAAAACATTGCCCGCTGCCTTACAGAGCTCCGCGCGCGTGAAATCGCCGACAAAAAGTAAGCATGGCAACTCGTAAAATCCAAGTGTTAAGATGGAAAGAAATTTAAGAAAAGAAAGAATCGGTGTTGTGGTCAGCAACAAGATGGACAAATCCATCGTGATTCTCGTCGAGCGTAAGGTGAAACACCCCAAGTACGGCAAGTTCGTTAAGAAGTCCACTAAATTCATGGCCCACGACGAAAAGAATGAGGCTAACATCGGAGACACCGTCCGTATCATGGAGACCCGCCCCCTGAGCAAGAACAAATGCTGGCGTCTGGTCGAGATCGTCGAGAAGGCTAAATAGTCCACCTATCAGAAAAACTAAAGAGAAATGATACAACAAGAAACCAGAATGACAGTTGCCGATAACAGCGGTGCCAAGAGTGCCCTGTGTATCCGTGTCCTTGGTGGCACCAAGAAGCGCTATGCTTCCATTGGCGATACCATCGTCGTGGCCATCAAAGATGCTCTTCCCTCCGGCAACGTGAAGAAGGGTAGCGTTTCCAAAGCAGTCGTGGTGCGCACCAAGAAAGAGATTCGTCGCAATGATGGTTCGTACATCCGCTTCGACGACAATGCCTGCGTCTTGCTCACCGCCGCCGATGAGCTCCGTGGCACCCGTATCTTCGGCCCCGTGGGTCGTGAACTGCGCGAGAAACAGTTTATGAAGATTGTCTCTCTCGCTCCCGAAGTATTGTAATTTATTAAAAGAAAGAAGAGAACAATGAAACTGCACGTTAAGAAAGGGGATATGGTTCAGGTGATCGCCGGCGATGACAAAGGCAAAATCGCCAAGGTCCTGAAGGTCTATCCCGAAAAGAATCGCGCCATCGTCGAGGGTGTCAACGTGAACAAGAAACATACCAAGCCCAACGCCAAGAACACCCAGGGCGGTATTGTTGAACAGGAAGCTCCTATTCACATCTCCAACCTCATGGTTGTCGTCGGAAAGACCCCCACCAAGGTTGGCCGCCGTGTTGACGAAAAGACTGGCAAAGTAGTCCGTTATTCTAAAAAAACAGGAGAGGAGATTAAGTAATGGCATACATTCCCGCATTAAAGACCAAATACAAAGAGGAAATTCTGCCTGCTCTGATGAAAGAGTATGGCTATAAGACCGTCATGCAGGCTCCTCGTCTGATGAAGATAACCCTGAACCAGGGTCTCGGCAAGGTCGCCATCGCTGACAAGAAGGTCATCGACAAAGGCATCGAGGAAATGACCGCCATCACCGGTCAGAAGGCTGTCGCCACCAAGTCGCGCAAGGATATTTCCAACTTCAAGCTGCGCCGTGGCATGCCCATCGGTGTCCGCGTGACCCTCCGCGGCGAGCGCATGTACGAGTTCCTCGAGCGCCTCGTCACCGCCTCTATCCCCCGTATCCGCGACTTCCGCGGCATCAACGACAAGGGCTTCGACGGCAAGGGTAACTACACCTTTGGCATCGCCGAGCAGATTATCTTCCCTGAGATCGACATCGACAAAATCGACCGCATCCAGGGTATGGACATCACCTTCGTTACCTCGGCTCAGACCGACAAAGAGGCTATGTCGCTGCTCAAAGAGTTCGGTTTACCGTTCAAGAATCAACAAAAATAAGCATAATGGCTAAAGAATCGATTAAAGCAAGAGAGCGCAAGAGAGCTAAGATGGTGGCCAAGTACGCCGCCAAGCGCGCTGCCCTGAAAGAAATTGTCCGCACCGGCGAACCTGAGGATGTCGAGAAGGCTGTCATCGCCCTTCAGAAGCTTCCGAAGAATGCATGCCCCATCCGCATGCACAACCGCTGCCAGCTGACCGGCCGCCCCAAGGGCTACATGCGCCAGTTCGGTATCTCGCGTATTAACTTCCGCGAGATGGCAGTCTCCGGTCTCATTCCCGGCGTGAAAAAAGCAAGTTGGTAAGAAATAATTTATTGGTAGCTTTGCAAGTTGGCATAACACCAATACTACAAAACTTAAAATCAAAAAATTAAAATGGTAACAGATCCTATTGCAGATTACTTGACCCGCATGAGAAACGCCATTGCCGCCAAGCATCGCGTGGTCGAAATCCCCGGTTCCAAACTGAAGAAGGAAATCACCAAGATTCTCTTCGAGAAAGGCTACATCCTCAACTACAAGTTCGAGAATGAAGGCTCCCACAACCAGAGCATCAAGATTGCTCTGAAGTATCACCCCCTCACCAAACAGTCGGCCATCGCTGAGCTCAAGCGTGTCTCCAGCCCTGGTCTGCGTAAGTATGTCTCCGTCGACGAGATGCCTCGCGTCCTCAATGGTCTCGGCATCGCCATCGTGTCCACTTCCAAAGGCCTCATGACCGACAAGGAAGCCCGTACCCTCAACGTGGGCGGCGAAGTTTTATGTTACATCAGCTAATCAAGAGAGGAGAATTAGAAAATGTCAAGAATAGGTAAAATGCCCATCCACCTTCCCAAAGGTGTCGAAGTGAAGATTTCTGATGACAATGTTCTGACCGTCAAAGGCCCCCTGGGAGAACTCAACCAGAAAGTGAACCCCATGATCGAGATGAAGGTCGAAGATGGCGTGCTCCATTTCAACCGTCCCAACGACGAGCGCGAGACCAAGGCCATGCACGGCCTCTACCGTGCCCTTGCCGCCAACATGGTGAAAGGCGTCAGCGAAGGTTTCAAGACCGTTCAGGAAGTCATCGGCGTGGGTTACAAAGTCCAGGCCACCGGCAACGTTATGGAGATGGACCTCGGTTATTCCCACAAGATTTTCTTCGAGCTCGCCCCCGAAATCAAGGTCGAGACCGTCACCGAGAAAGGTAAGAACCCCATCATCACCATGACCTGCTGCGACAAGCAGATCCTTGGTCAGGCCGCAGCCAAAATCCGTTCGCTCCGCAAGCCTGAGCCTTACAAGGGTAAGGGTATCCGCTTCCAGGGCGAAGAGGTCCGTAAGAAGGCTGGTAAAGCTGCTGCTAAATAAATAGTAAGGTAAAATGAAATTGCCAAAAGCCAAAAGAAAGAACAATTATGGCAACAAAAAAAGACATAAGAAGAACAAAAATCAAATTCCGCATCCGTCACAAAATCAGCGGTACCGCTGAGATGCCCCGCCTGTCGGTTTTCAGAAGCAACAAGGAAATCTACGCTCAGGTGATTGACGATGTAAAAGGTGTGACACTGACCGCAGCCTCTTCCCGCGAGAAAGGCTTTGAAAAGAGTGGCACAAAGAGCGAAGTGGCCACCAAGGTCGGCAAAGCTGTTGCCGAGCGCGCCATTGCCGCTGGTATCAATACCGTTGTTTTTGACCGTAATGGTTACCTCTACCACGGCCGCGTGAAGAGCTTGGCCGACGGTGCCAGAGAAGGTGGTTTAAAATTCTAATAAAGTCATGGCAGAAGTAAACATTAAAAGAGTAAAATCGAGCGAGATCGAATTCAAAGATCGTCTTGTCGCTATCAATCGCGTCACCAAGGTCACCAAAGGTGGTAGAACCTTCACCTTTGCTGCCATTGTCGTTATTGGAAATGAAAACGGTGTTGTCGGCTATGGCCTCGGCAAAGCCAAGGAGGTCCAGGCCGCTGTTCAGAAAGGTATCGACGATGCCAAGAAGAACCTCATCCGCGTCCCCGTGCTGAAGGGTACCATCCCCCACGAGCAGTGTGGTAAGTACAGCGGTGCCAAGGTCTTCCTCAAACCCGCTGCCCCCGGTACCGGTGTCATCGCCGGCGGTGCCATGCGTGCTGTCCTCGAGAGCGTGGGTGTCAAGGACGTCCTTGCCAAGTGCAAAGGCTCTTCCAACCCCCACAGCGTCGTCAAGGCCACCATCAACGCCCTTCTCCAGATGAAGGATCCCTACATGGTGTCCCAGCTCCGCGGTATTTCTCTCGACAAAGTGTTTAATGGTTAAATTAATAGGAGGTCAAGATTATGGCAGAAAAGAAACTCAGAATCAAACAGGTCAGAAGTATAATCGGCCGCCCCGCCCGTCAGAAACGCACCATGGCCGCTCTGGGCCTGCGTCGCATCAACCACACCCGTGAGGTTGTCGCCACCCCCCAGATTATGGGCATGATTGATAAGGTCAAGCACCTCATCACTGTCGAAGAAATTTAACCTAGTAAAAGAAAGAAAGGAAAGATATAATGAACTTAAGCAATCTCAAGCCTGCTGAAGGATCCATCAAGCATTCGAAACGCATCGGCCGTGGTGCCGGTTCCGGCAAAGGTGGCACCGCCACCCGCGGTAACAAGGGTGCCAAGGCTCGCTCCGGCTACCACCAGAAGGTCGGCTTCGAAGGTGGCCAGATGCCCCTCTATCGCCGTGTCCCCAAGTTCGGCTTCAAGAACATCAACCGTGTCGAGTACGTCGGCATCAACATCGATACCCTCAATGCCCTTGCCGAGGCCAAGAACATCACCGACTTCAACATCGACGTGCTGAAGGAGAACGGTCTCATCTCCGGCAAGGATCGTATCAAGATCTTGGGCCGTGGCGAACTCGCCAAGGCTGTCAACGTCACCGCCCACGCTTTCTCGGCCACTGCCAAGAAGGCCATCGAGGACAAAGGCGGCGTTGCTACCGTTATTGAATAATACAATTCCATTACAATGAAGCGATTAATACAGACACTTAAGAACATCTGGTCGATTGAAGACCTGCGGAAACGAATCCTCTACACCATCGGTCTGGTGCTGATCTACCGCATTGGCTCCTACGTCGTGCTCCCAGGTGTCGACCCCTCTCAGCTCGAAGTCCTCAGAAAGCAGGGCTCCGAGGGTCTGATGGGCCTTCTCAACATGTTCTCGGGTGGAGCATTCTCCAATGCCTCCATCTTTGCCTTGGGCATCATGCCTTACATCACGGCATCCATCGTGATCCAGCTGCTCGTGATGGTGGTCCCCAAGTTCCAGAAAATGCAGAGGGAAGGTGAAAGTGGCCGTAGAAAAATGAATCAGATCACTCGCTGGCTCACCGTCATCGTCACTGGCCTGCAGGCTCCCGCCTACATCTCCAACATGACCTACCAGCTCGGTGCCACCCCCTATGCGCTCCACCCCTTCACGGGTGCTTCGCCTTCGGTGTTCTTCTGGGCTAGCAGCATCATCATCCTGATCAGCGGAACCCTCTTCGTCATGTGGCTCGGTGAGCGCATTACCGACAAAGGCGTCGGCAATGGCATCTCGCTTCTGATTATGATTGGTATCATCGCCCGTCTCCCCTTCGCCCTGTCGGCCGAGTTCGCCTCCCGTCTCTCCGAAGGTGGTGGTCTGGTGATGTTCCTCTTCGAACTTGTTGTCCTCCTCGCCGTCATCCTGCTGGTCATCCTCCTTGTGCAGGGCACCCGCCGCATCCCCGTGCAGTATGCCAAGCGCATCGTCGGTAACAAGCAGTACGGTGGCGTCCGTCAGTACATCCCCATCAAGGTCAACGCAGCCGGCGTCATGCCCATCATCTTTGCCCAGGCAATCATGTTCCTGCCCATCACCTTCATGGGATTCTCCGACAACTCCTCCAGCAAGTTCGCTATGGCTTTTGCCGACTACAACAGCTTCTGGTACAACCTGGTGTTCTTCATCCTTGTGGTCGTGTTCACCTACTTCTATACCGCCATCGCCATCAATCCCAACCAGATGGCCGAGGACATGAAGAAGAACGGTGGATTCATCCCCGGCGTCAAGCCCGGCAAGAAGACTGCCGAGTACCTCGAGGGCATCCTCTCCAAGATCACCCTCCCCGGCTCCATCTTCCTCGCCATCGTGGCCATCCTGCCGGCCATCGTCCGCCTCTTTGGTGTCAACACCCAGTTCGCTCAGTTCTACGGTGGAACCTCCCTGCTCATCCTCGTCGGTGTCATCCTCGACACCCTTCAGCAGATCGAGAGCCACCTCCTGATGCGCCACTACGACGGCCTCACCAAGACCGGTCGCATCAAGGGACGCACCTCGATGTCCATCCAGGCTTAACCCCCCAAAAACGTCAAAGGAAAAGAATGATACTGCTCAAGACAAAAGAAGAAATAGAGCTCATACGTGATGCCGGCCTCCTCCTCGGGAAAACTCTCGCGGAGGTGGGCCGTCATATCCGTCCGGGCGTCACCACTTCCTTCCTCGACCAGATCGGTGAGCGGTACATCCGCGACAACGGTGCCAAACCCCTCTGCAAAGGCTTCGAAGGCTTCCCCTCGGCCTTCTGCATCTCGGTCAACGACGTCGTTGTGCACGGCATCCCCGGCGACCTCTTCATCAAGGAAGGCGACAACGTGTCGCTCGACTGCGTCATCGAACTCAACGGCTATGTTGCCGACTCGGCCTTCACATTCCCCGTCGGCCCCGTCAGCCCCGAGATGCAACGCCTGATGAATGTCACCCGCGAAGCCCTCTTCCTCGGCCTCGACCGCTGCAAGGCAGGCAACAGGGTGGGCGACATCAGCCATGCTGTCCAGATGCACTGCGAGAAGAACGGCTACTCCGTTGTGCGCGAACTCTGCGGCCACGGCGTGGGATTCAAGATGCACGAATCCCCCAACGTGCCCAACTTCGGTGTCCCCGGCACGGGCCCCCTCCTCAAAGAGGGCATGGTCATCGCCGTAGAACCCATGGTGTGCATGGGCTCCAAGAACGTCAAGTTCTCCAAGGAGGACGGCTGGACCTGCCGCACCCGCGACGGCAAGCCCGCTGCCCACTTCGAGCACACCGTAGCCATCACCGCCAACGGACCCGACATTCTCACCACCTTCGACTTCATCGAGAACAAACAATCGTAAATCAACAACACACATCAACGGTAAGTAATAACAAATAAATGGCAAAACAAGCATCCATACAATTAGACGGAACCGTCGTCGAATCCCTCGGCAACGCCATGTTCCGCGTCGAATTGGAAAACGGACACCAGATCATCGCCCACATCTCCGGCAAAATGCGCATGCATTACATCAAGATTCTTCCCGGCGACAAGGTGCAGATCGAAATGTCCCCCTATGACCTCTCGAAAGGCCGCATCACTTACCGCCACAAGTAGGCCTCCCCGCCTGCCAAAAAGAACAAGAAAAAGTATCACAAGATTAATAATTACACAAAATGAAAGTAAGAGTCTCTGTAAAGAAAAGATCGCCCGAATGCAAAGTGGTCCGCCGCCACGGGGTTGTCTATGTAATCAACAAGAAAAATCCTAAATTCAAACAAAGACAAGGATAATTAAAAAAAAACAATAAAAAGAATCTATGGCACGTATTGCAGGTATTGACTTACCCAAGAACAAAAGAGGAGAGATAGGCCTGACCTATATCTTCGGAATCGGACGTAGCACCGCCAAAGAGATTCTGGCCAAGGCCGGTATCGACGAAGGCAAGAAGGTGCAGGATTGGACCGACGACGAGCAGAACACCCTCCGCACCATCATCAACGATGAGTACAAAGTCGAAGGCGCCCTCCGCTCCGAAGTCCAGATGAACATCAAGCGACTGATGGATATCGGCTGCTACCGCGGCGTCCGTCACCGTCTGGGCCTCCCCCTCCGTGGCCAGAGCACCAAGAACAACGCTCGCACGCGCAAGGGTAAGAAGAAAACAATCGCTAACAAGAAGAAAGCTACCAAGTAAGTAAAGGCATGTAGCGCCCCAACCGCGGATCAGACACCCCGACACAGGAGCGGTTGGCAGTAAAGAAACAAAGTAAATCAAGCAAAAACAAAATGGCAAAAACTTCCAAACCGACTAAAAAAAGAGTCGTAAAAGTTGAACCTCAGGGAAGAGCATGCATCTTTGCATCCTTCAACAACGTCATCGTCTCGCTGACGAACAACGCCGGTCAAGTGATTTCTTGGTCGTCTGCTGGAAAAATGGGCTTCCGCGGATCGAAGAAAAACACTCCGTACGCCGCTCAGATGGCTGCGGAAGATTGCGGCAAAGTTGCTTATGATTTGGGCCTAAGAAAAGTCAAGGTCTTCGTCAAAGGACCTGGTCAAGGACGTGAATCTGCAATCCGCGCAATCAGCACCTGCGGCATCGAGGTCACCGAAATCACCGACATCACCCCGCTGCCCCACAACGGTTGCCGCCCCCCCAAACGTCGTCGTGTGTAATTATTAATCTTAAAAGAACAGAACAACAATGGCAAGATACACTGGTCCGAAAACCAAAATCGCAAGAAAGTTCCACGAGCCTATCTACGGCCCCGACAAGAGCTACGAGAAGAAACCCTATGCTCCCGGCATGCACGGTCAGAACCGTCGCCGCAGCAAGACCTCCGAGTACGGCATCCAGCTCAACGAGAAACAGAAAGCCAAATACACCTACGGCATTCTCGAGCGCCAGTTCCGCAAACTCTATGCCGAAGCCTCCCGCCGCGGCGGCATCACCGGTGAAGAGCTGATGAAACTCATCGAGGCCCGCCTCGACAACGTGGTCTACCGCCTCGGCATCGCCCGCAGCCGCGCCCAGGCCCGCCAGCTCGTCTCCCACCGCCACATCGCCGTCAACGGCAATGTCGTCAATGTCCCTTCCTATTCTTTGAGAGAAGGCGATGTCGTCTCCGTCCGCGAGCGCAGCAAGTCGCTCGAGGTCATCACCGACTCCCTCGCCTCGCGCGCCAACAACTATCCTTGGCTTGAATGGGACGGCGCCAGCATGAGCGGCAAGTTCGTCAGCTACCCTCAGCGCACCGACATCCCCGAGACCATCAACGAGCAGCTCATCGTTGACCTCTACTCCAAGTAATAGTCCACAGGACGTCAGTCTGAGTCTTGACTTAGACAACCAACCCAACAAAGAAAGAAAGGATAAACAATGGCAATATTATCATTCCAAAAACCCGACAAGGTGGTTATGCTGGAGGCCGACGACTTCCGAGGCACGTTCGAATTCCGCCCCCTGGAACCCGGCTACGGCACTACCATCGGCAACGCTTTGCGTCGCGTCCTTCTCTCTTCACTCGAAGGCTATGCTATCACATCTGTCCAGATTGATGGCGTCGACCACGAATTCTCGTCGCTCCCCGGAGTCGTCGAGGACATGACCGACATTATCCTGCGCTTGAAGCAGATACGCTTCCGCCGTCAGCTGGAGGATTACGACCACGAAAAGCTCACCTTCACGGTCAAAAATCAGACGGTCTTCAAAGCCGGTGACCTCAACAGCAACCTCAACGGATTCCAGGTCCTCAACCCTGACCTCGAAATCTGCCACATGGAAGCCTCCACCGAGCTCCGCATCACCCTGTCCATCGACAAGGGCCGCGGCTATGTCCCTGCCGACGAAAACAAGCGCCCCACCGACCCCATCGGTGTCATCGCCATCGACTCCATCCATACCCCCATCAAGAAGGTCATGTATGCCGTCGACGACTACCGCGTCGAGCAGCGCACCGACTACGAGAAGCTGACGTTCGATATCGAGACCGACGGCTCCATCCACCCCAAGGAAGCCCTCAAGGAAGCTGCCACCATCCTCATCCAGCACTTCATGCTCTTCTCCGACGAGCGCATCACGCTCGACGTCGAGACCAAGCCCGTGCAGGAAGAATTCGATGAGTCCACGGCCCACACCCGCCAGCTCCTCAAGACCAAGCTTATCGACCTCGACCTCTCCGTCCGCGCACTCAACTGCCTCAAGGCCGCCGAAGTCGAGACCCTGGGTGACCTGGTCTCCTTCAACAAGGCCGACCTGCTGAAATTCCGCAACTTCGGCAAAAAATCGCTTACCGAACTCGAAAACCTCGTCGCTTCGAAGAACCTCGAATTCGGTATGAATGTATCAAAATATAAATTAGATAAAGAATAAGAAAGAATATGAGACACGGTTGCAAAGTAAATCATCTGTCCAGAACCCACGCCCACCGCGTGGCCATGCTTTCCAACATGGCCTCCTCGCTCATCCTTCACAAGCGCATCGAGACCACCGTTGCCAAAGCCAAAGCCCTCCGCGTTTATGTCGAGCCTATCATCAACCGCTCCAAGGAGGACTCCACCCACAACCGCCGCATCGTCTTCAGCTACCTGCATAGCAAAGAGGCCGTCAACGAACTCTTCCGCGAAGTGTCGCAGAAGATCGCTGGTCGCCCCGGTGGCTACACCCGCATCCTGAAGACCGGCATCCGCCACGGCGACAACTCCGAGATGGCCATCATCGAACTCGTCGACTACAACGAGAACATGCTCAAAGAGGCCACCGCCAAGAAAGCCAAGACCACCCGCCGCTCCCGCGCCAAGAAAGCCGACGTCGCTGCCCCCGCAGCCGCCGAGGCCCCCGTGGCCGAAACCCCTGTGGCCGACGAAGCCCCCAAGGCCGAGTAACAACGAACAGAACCCTCCCAAGCCCCGACGGACATCCCTCCGCCGGGGCTTTTCCTTTCTCCCCCACTGCCAACGGACCCGTAAACGGACCCCCAAAAAAAGGGGTCAAAAGGGCGTTTTATTCGACTGTTCTTATATAGTATACATATAGTATACATATACTTCTCATATAGTATTCATATACTATATATAAGAACTATATGAGAAGTATATGTATACTATATGTATACTATATAAGAACAGTCGAATTTGATACATCCCGGACAGGTGTTTGGGTGTATTGTTTAGGGATAAAAAAGCCGGAGATACATCGTTTTCCGATGTTCTCCGGCCAACATTGAACATTTGAACTTGGTGGTTGCCTTAGTCGCACTTGATGGTCTGGGTGATGGTCTGTCCGGCGACGGTGGACGTCGTGGTGGCGTTGAGGCCGGAGCAGTCGCCGTCGTCGGCGGTGTAGACCATCTCCGTGGTCTGGGGTCCCATGCCGGGAATGTTCTGGGTGACGGTGCAGTTGCAGTCTTTCGATTTGCTGCAGCCCACGAGGGACACGGTGGCCATGACAGCCAGGATTGCAAGGATTTTTTTCATTTCTGAAAGTTTTTTGGGTTGAACAATTATGTTGATTAATAACCGGTTATTTCTTTTTGTAGGCGGTGCAGGTGTAGGTGTGCTTGGACTTGTCGTATTCGATGGTGACGGAGTAGCCTTTGCGGACCATGCGTGCCGCCCATGAGGCCACTTCGACCTCGCTCTCGGAGGTGAAGGTGTGGGTGTCGGTCTTGGTGCCTTTGGGGTTGTCGTCGCGGGCGGTGACGCTTACGTTGTGGCCCAGTTTGGCGAAGCCCAGGATTTTGAGGTAGAGGGTGGCTATGTCCTCCTCGGTGGTGACTTCGCCGATGTACTGCTGTCCGTCTACGACGTACTTGATGTTGCCCTCTGGGTGCTGGCTGACGAAGGTGTGCTGTGCGCCGTCGCCGGCGGTGCCGGGCAGCTGGATGCTGACGCCGCTGTTGGGGTTCTTCGGGTCCGTGGTGCTTTGGGCACTGTATTTGAGGGGGCCGCAGGCCGTGGTCAGGAGGCAGGCCAGGGCGGCGAGGGCGATGGTGGATGTGTGTTTCATTGTCTGATTTTTTGCAGGTGATAGATGATGATGTGTTCGAATTCGCGCTCGGAGCGTGGCTGCACGAGGCAGAGGGCGCTGTCGGCCCAGGAGCAGAAGGCGATGTTCTGCCCGTCGTCGCACTGCCAGAGGGTGACGCTCTCGGGGCCGGAGCCTGCGGCGGGTGCCTCGGGGTTGGCATGCTCGTGCAGGGCGAACTCCTGCTCCATCCAGTGCCATCCGGCGCTGTCCAGGGCTTCGACGGTCACCACGTCGACGAAGGTGGAGTCGTCGAAGCGGTAGTCCTCAATGTAGCCCACACGCACGCCGGCCTGGTGCTCGTAGCGATGGTAGAGGTCGCTGGGCGTGGGGGTGCCGGGCGTCAGCAGGTGCCAGAGGGAGACTCCGGCAAGGGCCACGGCCAGCAGCACGGCGGTGAAGATGCATAGTCGTTTCATATCCTTGTTCATGTTAAAAGTTTGTCGGCACAAAGCAGCACGGCCTCTTCCTGGCCGTCGAGGTTGCAGGCCACGAGGCCTTCCATCTGGCGGTGCGGCAGCAGGGCGTTGTAGGTGGCGGTGACGCCCAGGAGGAGCACCGCTGCCAGCAGGGAGGCCAGGATGCGGCGCCGCCGGGCCCAGGAGGGCAGGTCGGCGGTGAGGTCCGTGGCCAGGAGCGTCAGGTGCTCGTTGTCGGCGGCGCGGCGACGGGCGGCCTCGTGCTCGATGAGTTGTTCAATCTGATGTTCGTTCATGGCGTAGGGGTTATATCTCTTTTTTCATTTTTTCCACGATGCGGAAACGTATCTGGCTGACGTGCTTGGGCGTGAGGTCCAGCAGTTCGGCAATCTCCTGTCGCGAGTAGCCGTCGAGAATCAGCGTCAGCACCTGGTGCTCGCGTTCGTTGAGGCCGCAGGCCATGTCCTCCAGCAGGCGCCGCTTGTCCTCGGATTCGTCGGCCACGGTGCGGGCCTCGTCGAGGGTGGCGAGCTCGTAGGGCCACGTCTCCTTGCGGTGCGAGAAGACACTGCGGCAGCGGAACTTCACCCACAGGCGCTCCTGGGCCTCCGAGGCGTCGGGGCGCAGGGTGTGGCGGTGGTGCCAGAGGTCCAGCAGGCAGTCCTGTATGAGGTCGGCACAGTCCTCGCTGCGGCCCGACGACTGCCACCAGCAGAGGCGCCGTATGTAGGAGCCGTGCCGGTGGACCAGGCGGTCGAAGTCGTCGTATCTCGCGTTTGTCGTTGGCATAGTTTTCGCATAAGTCTTTATACTATTATAACATGGTTTTTGCCAAAATACTACCGAGGGTATGGTTTTTTAACTATCTTTAACACTTTTTGATCCTCCAAAAGTTAAAAGATGTTAAATGTTGGCATAGCAAAATATACTTTCGGGGTGTTTCGTTCTTAATAGTAGGTATAAATGGGGGAAGTATGCCCGTAACGGAACAGACATATCAGGAATACGACCAGTTCGTGGTGCGGTACAGGAAATTGATCCTTTTTCTGTGCCAGCGGGCGTCGTACGGGCGCACGGAGATGAGCAAGGAGCTGATGCAGGAGTGCTTCCTGGAGCTGCTGGTGCGGTGGCCGGAGCGCAAGGCAGGCCTTGCGGGGCTGGAGGAGAGGTTGTGGATCTACGGGCGTTGCCACGTGGCCATCGACCGCTATCTGCGGTGCCTGAAGCGCCTGGTGACGGTGCCTTTCACGGAGGGCCTGGCGGCCTCGCAGGAGGCCGACAACGCGATGGTGCGGCTCGTTGCCGAGGACTTCGCCGCCACCCTCGGCGAGGCCGAGAGGCGCTTCTTCCTCCTCCTGGCCCAGGGTGCCTCCGACGAGGAGCTGGCGCGCCTGCTGGGCCTGAAGTACCGCACGGTGATACAAATGAAATCCAATATTAAAAAGAAAATGAAGAAGTTTTTTTATGAAGACAATGATTGATGACAACCGCGGGCTACCGCCCGAACTGCTGGCCCATGTCCGGGCGCTGATCGATGCGCAAAGACCGGAGATAGAAGAGGAATGCCGCCGCTACCGCCGCCGTGCCGCCGTGCAGCGCAATGTGGTGATGATGCTGACGATGGCCTTCCTGGCTGTGGGCACGGCTAAAGTGTCCATGGCCTACGTCAGCCAACCCTCGACCACGGGTGTCCTGGGCAGCCAGGAAGCCATAGAGTGTGTGCAACAAATACTTTTGAACCAATGATGCCCAAGAAGATAAAACTGTTTTGGCAGCTTGGCGCCGTGCTGGCGTTGCTGATGGTGGTGGGCATTGCCGCCGCCGTGGTGCTGCCGCGGATGGGCGTCAGCGACCTTTACCGCCACTACCAGGACAACCCCCACCTCGCCGTCACCTACCTCCGCAACTTCCCCGTCAACGACACCCTCGCCGTCGATGTCACCATACTCACCGCCCTCGACGACGAGGGGTGGGATACACTTCTCGTGAACTACAACATTCTCCCCCTCCCTCAAAATATGCAAGAAAAAATCAATAATGGACAGGATATTGTGACGGTTTTTTTTGCCCCTAAAACTAATCCGACGCTCC
>JAFUWF010000008.1 GCA_017483575.1 Bacteroidales bacterium | reverse complement strand
GGGCTCCTTGATCTTCGGGGCAGCCTGCTTGAAGGCCTCGCGGAAGGCGGTGCGGCCGGCAATCTTGAAGGCCGTCTCGTTGGAGTCCACGGGGTGCATCTTACCGTCGTAGATGTTGACGACGATGTCGCGGGCATAGGAACCGGTCAGAGGACCCTGCTCCATCTTCTCCATGATACCCTTGAGGATGGCGGGCATGAAGCGGGCGTCGATCGAGCCGCCCACGATGCAGTTGTTGAAGACCAGCTTGCCGCCCCACTCCAGCGGATACTCCTGCGTGTCGCGGATGGGGTACTTGGTCTGGTTGGGCATGCCTTCGTAGTAGGGCTCGATGAGCATGTGCACCTCGCCGAACTGGCCGCTACCGCCCGACTGTTTCTTGTGGCGGTACATGGCCTCGGCGCTCTTGGTGATGGTTTCTCTATAAGGCACGTTGGGGGCGGTGAAGTTGACGCCGAGCTTGTACTGGTTCTCGAAGTACCACTTGATGGTGTTGAGGTGCAGCTCGCCCTGGCAGCCGAGGATGACCTGACGCAGCTCGCGGCTGTTCTCCAGCGTGAGGCTGCGGTCGTAGGTGGTGAGGTCCTTCAGCGCGGCGCCGACCTTCTCGTCGTCGTTGCTGTTGGCGGCCTTGACGGCGACGGTGTAGATGGGCGTCGGGAACTGGATTTCCTCGACGGCGTCGTCGGCGTTCTTCGGGGTGGTGAGGGTGTGGTTGATCTTGACGTCCTTCAGCTTGATGGTGCAGACGATGTCGCCGGCGCAGGCCTTCTCGACCTTCTGGCGGTTGCTGCCGCTGCAGACGAGCACCTGGCTGACGCGCTCCTTGCTCTGGTTGCAGGCGTTGACGACATCCTGGCTCTCGGCCAGCTCGCCGTCGAAGATGCGAAGGTAGGTGATCTCGCCGAGGTTCTTGTCCTTGGCGCTCTTGAAGGCGAAGGCCACGGTGGGGTTGGCGCCGTTCGATTTCAGCTCCTTGCCGCCCTTGGTCTTCTTGGCATCGAGGACCTCGCAGGGGGCGGGGACGTTCTGGCAGATGAACTCGAGCAGACGGCCCACGCCGAAGTTCTCCTTGGCGGAGGTGCAGAGGATGGGGAAGAGGTCGCGCTTGTCGATGGCGAGCTTGAGGGCCTGGGTGAGTTCCTCGGGGGTGAGGTCACCGTTCTCGAAGTATTTCTCCATGAGGGCGTCGTCGGCAGCGGCGGCTTCCTCGACGAGGGCCATGCGCATCTCCTCGGCCTTGTCTGCGTGCTCGGCGGGGATGTCGGCCTCGGTCATCTTGCCATCGGTGAAGGTGTACATCTTGTTGGCCACGATGTCGACCACTTGGTTGAAGCCCAGACCGGCGTTGGTGGGGAACTGGAGCACGGTGCACTTGCCGCCGAAGAAGTCCTTCAGCTGGTTGACGCTCTCGTCGAAGTTGGCTTTCTCGGCGTCGAGGTGGTTGATGACGAAGAGCATGGGGGTGTCGAGCTTGGCGGTGTAGCGGTTGGCGATCTCGGTGCCGACCTCGACGCCGCTCTGGGCGTTGACGACGACGACGGCGGCCTCGACGACATTCAGCGCGCTGACGAGCTCGCCCTGGTAGTCGGCGAAGCCGGGGACGTCAAGAATGTTGATCTTCTTGCCGCCGAACTCGGTGTACATGAGGGTGTTCTCCACGGAGTAGCCGCGGTCGTGCTCGATGTCGCGATAGTCGCTGATGGTGTTCTTGTTGTCCACGCTGCCGCGGCGGTTGATGAGGCCGCCACAGAAAGCCATGGCTTCGGCCATGGTGGTCTTGCCGCTCTTGGCACCGCCCACGAGGGCGATGTTGCGGATGTCCTGAGTCTGATAAATTTTCATTCTATTTACATATTATTTATTTTATTTCTATTTCACTAACTGTCAATACGCTGCACCACACCGGCACCATGGCTGGCGGCAAGCAACGTGGCTGCAAAGATACAAAAAATATTTCAATTCCAAACACAAAATCGCCTTTCGGGCAAAAAAAGTTTTCCCAGGGGTTGAAGCGGGCTCCGCCCCCCACCCGATAGCACCGTTCTCATATAGTATTCATATCGTTCTCATATAGTTCTCATATAGTATTCATATACTGTATATGAGAAGTATATGAGAAGTATATGAGAACGATATGAGAACGATATGAGAACGGAGCAACCGGGTACCTATCGGGTGGGGGTCGGAAGGACGTCAGTCGGCGAGGAGGACGGCGGAGTTGCCGGAGACAGAGCCATGGTTGCCGCCGCCGTAGACGTTGCCACGGACATTAGTGTTGCCACGGAGGATGACGGAGGTGCTGCCGTCGACCTTGCTCTGGTCGCCGCCGCCGAAAACGTTGCCCGAATCCTCGTCGCCCACGACAGTGCCTATCCTGCTATTTCCCTCGATGGTGAGGGTGACGGTGCCCTGCACGGTGCCGAGGTCCTGCAGGGGTGTATTGGTGACGACATACCACTGGCCGTTGTACAGGAACGTCGGGTTGCCGGTGTTCACACCTGCCGGGACCACTACGCCTTCGGGGATGACGACGTCGCCGTTTTTGTAGCACCACATGTATTGGATGGTGTCGCCGGCATGGTGGCCGTATTCGTCGTCAGCCGAATACTTCGCGTAGTCGAGCGACCCGTCGTGTATGTAGTTGGCCTTGTCGACGTAGGCATACTGCACGGTGGATTTGTCGTGGACGGGGAAAGTCGGTATCGAAGCAGAATAGCCTGCCCCGTAGACGTTGCCGAGGACGCGGGTGTCGGTGAGGGTGGAGCTGATGTCGCCCACCACGGCGCCGAGGAAACCGCCGCCGTAGAAGTTGGTCCGCACGGTGCAGTCGTCGAGCGTCGTGGTGACCGGGGCCACGGAGGTCTTGGCGAAGTTGTACCACCAGCCGTAGGAACGGATAACGACGTTGACACTTCCACTGGGGTAAGGTAGCAACTCAAACTCGTATTCTGCCTGATAGCCGTTGGTGGCATTATAGGCGAACGGAGCGAAACCATTGAACTGACCAGTGGTGTTCCATGTGTTTTCGGACGGTGGAGCCGCACTGCCGTTGCTGTCGTATTTTCTGACGCGGAGCTTGCTGTTGCCGCCGTTGCCTCCGCCGTAGAAGACGCCGAAGGTGGTGCCGGTGGCATGGTTGGTGATGTGCTTGCCCGCAGTCATGTCGCCGGCGCGGGGGCCGCCGCAGTATTTGTGTATCAAGCAGTAGTCGGCCGAGACCTCGATGTTTCCCGTCACAGGGTGCAGGGCATTGATGCCGCCGCCGTAGAATTCGTGGATCAGGGAGTGGTTGAGTTGGAATGTGACGTCGCCACCGTTGGTCTCGTTCTGCGCGCCCACGCTCTCCATGCCGGCGCCGGCCATGAGGTCTATCTTGCCGCCGTAGGTGTAGCAGTGGGGGTTGTCGGTATTGTTGTAGAAGTCGGAGCGGAACATGCCGCTGAGGTAGAACTCGGGGAACTCGCCGCCGATGACATTGACGGCGCAGTGGCGCGTCTTGACCTGTCGGTTGCCGTGGGTGCCGGGGGTGAAGGCCTTCATCCACAGGCGTCCGCCGACAATGATGTACGAGGTGCGGTCGACATAGGTGATGATGCTGCCCTCGGTGGACACTATCTGCTCGAACTCGCCCCCGTTGAGAATCAGGGGCGCCTCGTGTTTGTCGTAGCCGCCGTTGTCGCGCTTGTCGTACTCGAACTGTGTGGTGTACATGTACGAGGTCTCAGTGACCTCGAAGTGGCCTTGCAGGCAGAAAATACGCATGCCGTAGTAGTTGCCGTCGGTACGAATGGCCCACGTGATGTCGGGTACAAAGAGGAAGTCGAACCTGATGGGCTGCACGTTCTCGCGTCCGCCGCCGCTCATGCCCGCCTGGAAGCAGAAGTCGGGCTCGTTGTCGAAATCGAGGTCGGCACTCATAATGGTGAAGGGCTTGGCGTCGGTGCTGTACTTGTTGCCTTCGAGTTTGATATTGCTGTGGAAATTGTTCTGCTGATAGTTTCCCACCAGGACAATGGCCTGGTCGTAGACGCTCTTGGCGGGCTGCACGGCCAGCTGGGCCACGGCGTTGGCCAGGCTGGTCTGGATGGTATAGGGGCTGCCTGCCGGGCCGAAGGCTGGCAGGGCGCCGCCGGCCGTGAAGTCGGCGTTGCCGTTGTTGACGCGGTCCATGCGCTGGTTGTTGTCGCGCAGGTAGACGGCTTTGCCCCAGTAGGCCTCGATGGTGATGGCTTCGACGCCGACGGGCACATAATAGTAGCCGCCCTGGGCGAAGACACGCCCGCTGGTGTCGTAGAGGTCCTTGCCGGTGCAGTGCGGGTCGGCGAAGTTGTAGCCGTGCTCCCAGTGTGCCTCGAAGGATGTGGTGCCGTGGTGGTCCACGGCGGTCACCTTCCAGCCTGTCACCACGCTGTCGGTGTAGTTGTCGACGTAGCGCACAAGGTGGTCGCCGCTTGCGGGGTTGCCAAAGACCTCGTTGTAGTAGGGCAGCTGCACCTTGCCGTAGCAGTAATCGCTGCCGAGGGTGTCCATGTCGGTAATCACGAGGTCTTTCTCCACGTGGGAGGCCGAGTGGTGCGTGCCGGCCTTGACGGTGACGGCCAGGGTGCCGAGGCGGCGTCCTTCCCACGGGTGGGCGCTGCTGCGGTTGGTCCACGCCTTGGTCTGCGGGTTCCACACTCGCTCGGGGTCGATGTTTACCACCGACGGATATTTGCCCCACTCCTTGAGGACGGGGTAGGGCGCCACGGCCGGGTCGAGCACCCATTTGGCAATGCCTACCTCGTCCACTTCGGCGTCGGTGGGGCAGGTGCCGTAGGTGCCCGCCACCCACCATGTGCAAAGGCGACGGTTGCTGTTCAGTATGCTGCGGTAGACCTCGAATCGGGTGAGGCGTTCCTCTTTGACCGGCCACGCCAGATTGTAGTTGTCGAGGCTGCTGTAGCTCACGTCGAAGGTAGCTGCCGACTCGAGGAAGTAGTTGTAGTTGTTGAGGCCGTCGTTGGCCGCGTTGTTCTGCTTGATGCCGCCATAGACGGGATATTTCGTCGTCCCGCCGGTGATGTCGCCGTAGAACATGCAGTTCACAATCATGGTCTTCAGGCCGCCAGTGTTGTTTTGCTTGGAGAGGGTGGGGTTGTAACCCACTATGCCTGCCACGGTGGTGCCGCCGGTGACGGTGGCGAAACTGTAGCAGTTGACCACGCGGGCATAACTGTCGGCCCCCAGCGCGCCCACCAGGCCACCGGTGTAGGCGGTGCCGCCGATGGAGCCACTGAGTATGCCCACGTTGTAGACGCGTGCCGCGCCGGTGGCGGTGCAGGCCACGGCGCCGGTGTTGCCGCTGTGGCCGCTGATGGCGACAGCCTCCAGCACCAGGTTGCGCACCGTGCCCGTGAGGGTGCCGACGAGGGGCTGCGTGAGGCCCGTGAGACGGTAGGGCATGTGGGTCGCGGGGTTGATGGCCGCCTCCAACGTGCCGTCGAAGGTGGCAATGGTGGCCAGCGACGAGACGTCGAGGTCGCCCTGGATGACATACCACGCACTGCTGCCGTCGATGGCGGCAAGGTCGGAAACCGAATAGATGGGTGTTTGAGCCGAGGTTCTGAAACCCATGGCAATGGACAACAAAAACGCCACTGCACACAGGACTGTTTTTCTCTCTACGTCATGCCGTAGCAGGGCATTATCGCCTTCCGCGTTGTAATGGGGGGGGGTAAAATACTGGTCATCATACAGATAAATTGTTGTATAATATTTTTTTCGAAAACAAAAATACATTTTTTTTTCAATTTACGAGAAAAAATTTCGCAGGGATTCCCCCATGTGCGTGCAAAGGCATGTTTTTTTTATGTTCGCATACAATAAAAAAAAGGAAATTGCGTTAGGGGTGGAAAAATACAGGCATGGGAGTCATAGCACGACAGAGCATCAAAGGGGCGCTGGCCAACTATCTTGGGGTGGCCATCGGGTTCTTTGTGTCGTTCTTTGTGCTGACCAAGTACCTGACGCAGGAGGAGATAGGCCTGACGAGGGTGATGGTGGACGCGGCGCTGCTCTTCTCGTCGCTGGCGCAGCTGGGCACCAATGCGTCGATTGTGCGCTTCTTCCCCTACTTCAAGGACAACCGCAACAACCACGGCATCTTCGGGCTGAGCGTGCTGCTGCCGCTGGCGGGTTTTGCGCTGTTTGCGCTGGCGCTGCTGATTTTCAGGGAGCCGCTGGTGGCTGCCTATTCGGCGAACTCGCCGCTGGTGGCGGACTATTTCTACCTGATTCCGATGCTGACGTTCTTTGCGCTGTACACGACGGTGTTCGAGACGAATGCGTCGGTACTGCTGCGCATCACGGTGCCCAAGCTGGTGCGCGAGGTGGGGATACGGCTGTTCAACCTGGCGGCCTACCTGCTCTACGGCTACGGGCTGATTTCGATAGACGTGTTCGTGTGGCTCTTCTGCGGCAGCTACGGACTGGCCATGGTGCTGAATCTGTGCTACCTGCTGAGCCTGGGGCACATATCGTTCCGGGTGGACTGGAGGTTTCTGAAGGGGAAGGGGGATGCCGGGGGGACGCGGGGGGTCCAGATGCTGCGCTACACGCTGCTGATGACGGCCACGGTGCTGGCGGGCAATATACCGCTCTTCAACTCGCTCTTCCTGGGGGCGAAGGCGGGGCTTGCGCTGACGGGGGTGTACACGATCGCGTCGTATATCGCCAACGTGGTGGAGGTGCCGTACCGGAGCCTGGGGGCCATCTCGCGGCCGGTCATCGCGGCGGCGGCGAGGGAGGGGCGGTGGGACGAGGTGAAGCGTCTGGGGCGGGAGGTGAGCCTGCACCAGCTGATGGTGAGCACGAGCATCCTCTACCTCATCTACATCAACCTCGACACTCTCTTCGCGCTGATTCCCAACGGGCAGGACTATGCGGGGGGGAAGACGGTGGTGCTGATACTGGGGCTGGCCAAGGTGGTCAACTCGTCGTTCTCGGTGTGCACGGACATACTGAATTTCTCGCGCCGCTACCGCTGGAGCTTGCTGTATATCACCCTGTTGACGGCGATGGCCATCGGTCTCAACAGCGCGCTGACGGGGGGCGAGGGGGCCATCGAGGGGGCCGCGGGGGCCACGCTGATAGCCTACGCGTGCTATTTCGTCATGCTCTTCCGCGAGCTGCAGGTGCACCTGGGCGTGAACGTCTTCAGCTGGGGGCAGGCGAAGATGGCGGTCATCATGTTCGCGATGACGGTGGCCTGGCTGGCCTGGAGCGAGATAGTGGAGCCGGCGCTGGGCATGGGGCTGATAGTGGCGGCGGTGGTGCGCACGGTGGTGCTGGGGGGAGGGCTGCTGGCGGCGATGTACGTTTGGAAGGTGTCGCCGACGGTGAACGGGATGATACTGAGAGGTAAGAGGTAAGAAGTATGAGGTAAGAGGTTAGAGGTAAGAAGTATGAGGTAAGAGGTAAGAGGTATGAGGTATGAGGTAAGAGGTAAGAGGTAAGTTAAACAGGAAAAGCAAAACACTATTGCGATGAAACAGATATTATTATGGACTGTGGCGACGATGCTGTGCGGGCTGACGACATGGGGGCAGGGGCTGGATCCCGAATGTCCGGGGTTCAGGAACCCGACGAATTTCAGTACCGGTAGTTCCTACTACTACTGGACAGCGCGCGTGGGAGAACGCACCTACACGCCCGGCAACACAAGCGATACGACCACGGGCTACCACATCATGAGTACCTGCACCTCCACGCCGGACATCACGGGACACGCCAACATCATGAGCGCATCGCTGCATTCGGGGTCTGACAACGCCATCACCCAATGCAGCCACAACTTCTTCGATGCCAACGACTCGCGCTTCCAGATTATCGGACCCGGCAATGCCGGCATCGACCAGTTCACCGTGGCGCCGGGCAGCGCCACGGGTATGCCGCGCATACCGCCGGGCTACACGCACAGCGTGCGACTGGGGGACATGCGGAACACAGGGCAGGCGCAGGCGACGGGCAACATCAGCAACAGCACGGGCAAGCGCGGCGCCGAGGCGCTGTTCTACACCATGTATGTCACCCCCCTCAACGCCCTGCTCTTCATCAACTATGCCGTCGTGGCGCGGCGCTACAGCCACACGGCCTACGACGCCGGCGAGTTCCTCATCCGCGTCGTCAAGCAGAACGCCGACGGCAGCTGGCCCAACGCCCCCATCAACGACTCGATGTGGTACAAGGTCAGCGCGCCGAACTTCAACGGTGCCGAACTGCCCATGGGATGGGAGGTGGGAGCCGGCGACGTGAACAACTGGCCCTGCACCTACGCCTACAAGCCTTGGGCCAAGGTAGCCATCAGCCTCACCAAGTACATCTACCAGAACATACGCATCGAGATGTACACCTCGGACTGCATCTACAGCGCCGACCCCATCTACGCCTACATCTGCGGCGACTTCCAGTCCATGCGCATCGACACCTCGGGCTGCGCCAACGCCGAGAGCGACGCCGTCACCACGCTCAACGCCCCGTCAGGGATGCTGTCGTACCAGTGGTTCGTGGCCACCAACGGCTTCGAGATGGACATCAACAACTCCTACCACATGGACTCTGTGCCGTTCCGGCCGGTGACGGGGTTGCTCGACAGCAACACCTACTCCCCCACCCTCGCCGACTTCGTCCTGACACAGGGTCCCGACGCCGGCGACACCATCCCGCAGCAGACCTTCATGTGCGTGATGACCTCGGCCCTGGACCCGCACAAGCCCTTCACCTCCAAGGTCTACGCCAACGTGTCCAACAACAAGCCGATACCCTACGTGTCCTTTGTGTCGGATTGCAACCTCAGCGTACAACTCTCCGAAGAGAGCGTCATCTACAACGAGAACAGCATTGACAACGACTCCACCCGGTGGATTATCTACAGCGACACCCTCTGCACCACGGTGCTCGACACCCTGTGGGGGCAGCACGTCAGCTACCGGTTCCCCACCGACGGCTACTACAAGGTCAACATGCGTGTCACCGTTGCCGGACGCGACTGCGGCGCCACTACCACCGTGGTGGTCCGCGCCCTGCAGGAGCACCCCGCCGCCATCGAGCTGGAGGAGGCCATCGTCTGCGAAGGCGAGCGTGCCGAAGTGCGCTGCACCTCGCAATGCCACCTGGAGAAGGTGTGGCACATCGGCGACAGCACCCTCCGCTCCTCGCCCGGCAATCCGCTGGACACCATCCGCTGGTGGCCACAGCTGGGCAGCACCTACATCACCCTCACCACCACCACCGACTCCCTCTGCCCCGCCACCAGCGACATCACCCTCACGGCCCTGGGCAACACCACCGTCACTTCCGATGCCGACGGCTCCATCCTCTGCCTCGGCGACAGCACCTTGCTCTCCGCCAGCGGCATCTCCCAGCCCCTCTGGTTCTCCAACCCCTACGACAGCCTGCTGGCCGATGGCGGCGGCAGGGAGCAGGTCTACGTCTCGCCGCAGGTCACCACCACCTACATGGTGCAACCCTCGCAGCAGACACGCTGCCTGCAGAACGCCTCGGCCATCACCATCGTCGTCCTCCCCTACCCCGAGCCCACCATCTGGACCAGCCGCCCCGTCCTCGACCTCACCGACCCCACCCTCACCCTCGAGGACCGCTCGCCCTATAGCACCTCGTCCCACTGGCTCTTCAGCGACGGCCTCACCGCCACCGGCAACCACATCACCCACACCTTCGGCACCTCCTCCGACTCCGTCTCCATCACCCTCAACGCCTGCAACGAGGAACGCTGCTGTGCCGACACCACCGTCTCGCTGCCCGTCACCGTCACCACCTTCTGGCTGCCCAACACCTTCACCCCCGGCGAAGCCATCAACAACCGCTTCTCCTACGTCTCCACCCTCGACATCATCACCTTCGAACTCCACATCTACAACCGCAACGGCCTCCTCGTCTACCACTCCACCGACCTCCAGCCTCAGTGGGACGGCAACGACCAGCACGGCACCCCCTGCCCCCAGGGCGCCTACGTCTACCACTACTCCTACACCGAAGCCACCGAACCCGACCGCCTCCACCAGGGCCAGGGCACCCTCACCCTGCTCCGATAATCACAAGTCTTATCCCCCAACTCAAAAAAAATTCGTATCTTTGCAACCGTTATGTTAGATAAACTAGAAGCCATATACGCTCGCTATCAAGAGATTGAGCAACAGATGAACGACCCGCAGGTCACCGCGGACATGAAACGCTATGTGAAACTGTCGAAGGACTACAAGGACCTGCAGCCCGTCGTCAAGGCCTACCACGAATACAAGTCCCTGCTGGACACCATCGCCGAGTGCCGCGATCTGCTGGAGAACGAGAAGGACCCCGAACTGCGCGACATGGCCAAGGAGGAACTCACCGCCAGCCAGGAACGCCGCGAGAAGATGGAGGACGAGATACGCATCCTCCTCATCCCCGCCGACCCACAGGACTCCAAGAACGCCGTGGTCGAAATCCGCGGCGGCACGGGCGGCGACGAGGCCTGCATCTTCGCCGGCGACCTCTTCCGCATGTACACCCGCTTCTGCGAGAAGAAACGCTGGAAGATCGAGGTCAACGACTTCAACGAGGGCACCTCGGGCGGCTACAAGGACATCAGCTTCACCGTCAGCGGCGAGGGCGTCTACGGCCTCTTGAAATACGAATCCGGCGTCCACCGCGTGCAGCGCGTCCCCGCCACGGAGACGCAGGGCCGCATCCACACCTCCGCCGCCGGCGTCGTCGTGCTGCCCGAAGCCGAGGAGTTCGACGTCGAGCTCAACCCTGCCGACATCAAGAAGGAAATCTTCTGCGCCTCCGGCCCCGGCGGCCAAAGCGTCAACACCACCTACTCCGCCGTCCGCCTCACCCACGTGCCCACGGGCATCGTCGTCAGCATGCAGGACCAGAAATCGCAGATCAAGAACATGGAAAAAGCCATGGCCATGCTGCGCACACGCCTCTACGAGCGCGAGTACAACAAATACATGGAGGAGATGTCCTCCAAGCGCAAGACCATGGTGGCCACAGGCGACCGCAGCGAGAAGGTGCGCACCTACAACTATCCACAGAGCCGCGTCACCGACCACCGCATCGGCTGGTCCATGCACAACCTCCCCGCCTTCATGGACGGCGACATCGAGGACTGCATCGAAGCCCTCCAGCTCGCCGAAAACGCCGAGAAACTAAAAGCCTCCGTTGGTTAAAAAGAGCGTGTGAACACGTGGGGATAGTAGTCCTCGATGGTGATGGCGGGGACGTTGTCAAGGGTGTCGTAGTGGAAGGGGATGGCCTCGTCCCGGAATATCGTACCTGAACCTGAGCCGTCGAAACAGTACGTTGTGTTGATGGTGCGGGCGCCGGTCAGCTCGCCTTCGAAGAAAGCACGGCGGAACAGCAGCACGTTGGTGTCGGAGAGAAACACCATCGTCTCGTCCCAATAGGTGTCCTCGAATGTCGGATTGACCATCCGGCCGTCCCAGGCCGTCCCGACAAGTGAAAAGACATGTGTCCCGGGCGCAGGATTGCCGTCCTCTTCCTTCTGACAGGCCACGGTGGCCGCCAGGGTCAGCACCGCAAAGAATGCAGTGATGATTTTGATGCTGTGATGTTTCATTGTATCTGTTTTTAGAATTAAAACTTTTTTTGTCTCCTAACAACCAAATACACATTTTCGCCATCAAATCTGACACCGCACAAAAGAAAAATTTTGCCAGTCCGAATCTTTTCCGTAATTTTGCAAATTGAAAACAATGAAGATTATGAGTACCTCTGTACTGAACAACCTGCTGGAATACCTTTATGGCACGCTGACACCGAACAACATGCGGTGGGTGGCGAATCATCTTATGGAGCATGCCGACCAGATGGAGGAAGCCCCGCTAAAGCCCTACACCATGGAGGAAATCAACGCCATGCTGGACAAGGCAGAGAAAGATTTTGATGCCGGACTCGGAATCCCCGACGAGGAAGTTTGGCGGGAAATAGACGAGATGTTTCATTCCGAGATAGCCGAAACCGTATGAAAATAATATGGCATCCACAAGCCAAAGATGCCCTTGCCGAGGTCGCAAAATACATCCAAACCAGATTTGGAACCACAGCCAGAAAGACTTTCCTCACCAAAGTACGCGACGAAGAGAGACTCCTCAAGGACAATCCCCACATCGGCAAACCAGACCCGCTGTTTAACGGACGATCCAAAGCATACCATACGTAATAATAAACGGACTAAGCAAATTAGTCTATTACAATGAAAACGACACAATACACATTGCAGCTTTCTGGGACACACGCCGCGAGCCCCAGAGACAGGCACGGCAGGTAGAATAAAATGTGTAGAAAAGCCCTATATAACAGCCACTTGATTCGACCCTTCTCATATAGTATACATATAGTATTCATATAGTTCTCATATAGTATTCATATACTATATATAAGAAGTATATGAGAAGTATATGTATACTATATGTATACTATATAAGAACAGTCGAATAAGACACGTCTCAGGGGGGTGTTTGGAGGGCGTTTTCGGGGCGTTGGGCGGGAGGGTAATAAACAATCGGTTTTTGATAACTTGTTGGGCGGAGGGGGCGGTAGTTGCGGGAAAAGTCGTAATTTTGCATTTTGGAATATAATGTAAAATTTAACAGATATGAAGAGTAGATTTTTCACTTTGATGCTCTCTATGTTGCTGATGTCCACGCTGATGGCGCAGAAACCGAAGACGGTGCAGCTGACTCCTGCGGGGTTGCCGGACGAGTTGCTGGAGTATATGAACGGCACCACCAGCGACAAGGACCGCCAGAAGGAGAACACCAAGGTACTGAAGGATTTCAAGTCGGTGTACACGAGCTTCGACAGCCAGTTGCAGGAGCGGCTGGTTGCTGTGTACAACTATGCCGTGAAGGCCAAAATGAAGGGTAACCCGGAGATGAGTGGCCTGACGAAGATGCTGACGACCATTGCCACCACGCCGTCGGGCGGCGAGAATGTGGGCAACGCCTACAGCAACGCCCCGAATATGGATGGCTTCGTGTCGAGCCTGGAGACCTTCGCCAAGCGCAATGCCAAGGCCAAGGCCGTGACGGAGTACGTGTCGTTCTGCGAGGGGTTGTTCGCCAACCGTGTGCTCTATCATTCAGGAACTTGCGAGTGGCGTTTTGCGCCGAACACCCCGTTCCGGCTTGGGGTGCAGGACGGTGTGCCGCTGGTGTGGTTCGACAATGCCGCCGACCTCCACTACTCCTCCGCCAAGGACGAAGCCATTGTCAAGGGCACACGGGGTGTGTACAACTACAAGGAGAACGAATGGAAGGGCGAGGGCGGCCGCATAGAGTGGACGCGCACAGGCCTGGGCGCCAGCGAGTGCTATGCCGACCTGGGGCGCTACACGGCCGAGACCAAGTTTCCGAAGCTGAAGGCCGACTCCGTGGACTTCGTCAACACGCAGTACTTCCCCGCGCCTATCCGCGGCCGTGTGGAGGACCTCCTGGACAGTCCCAAGGAGCCCGGCAAGTATGGCTATCCCCGTTTCCGCTCCTACCAGCGCGACTTTGTGATCAAGGACATCATGCCCGGGGTGGACTACAACGGCAGCTTCATGATGAACGGAGCGAAGTTCATCACAGCATCGAGCAAACATCCGGCGCGGCTCGTTTTCAACCGGGACGGCGGTGTGAAGCTGTCGGTGACGTCGATGAAGTTCACCATCACGCAGCAGCGCATGACGTCCGAGAACGCCTCGGTGGTGATCTATGTAGGTGAGGACGATTCCATCACCAATACCGGTATCCTGGTGCGCTATCTGCCGAGCGAGAAGCAGGTGGTGCTGGTCAACAACTCGAAGCGCAACTTCTACAGTCCTTACAACGACTCCTATCACAACCTGGACATCTACAGCGAGAGCATCGTGTGGCGTATGGAGGAGAACGACCTGGTATTCTCCAACCTGGCTTCCGGCGGCGCCACGAGCACGACGAGTTTCGAGTCCAGCAACTACTACACCTACAAGAAATACCGCGAGATCAAGGGCATAGACCAGAAGAGCCCCGTGGAGCGTGTCTACGAGTACGCCGATTCGCACGGCTCGGAGTTCTCGGCCGAGGGCCTTTCGAACGCCACAGGACTCGACATGAGCCAGACGCTGCTGCTCATCCACACCCTGTCGAAGCACGGCCTGGTGACCTTCAACGAGATCAACAACCGCGTGCGGATCAAGGACAAGCTCATCGACTACCAGAAGGCGTCGACCAAGAGCAAGGGCTTCGACTACGACGCCATCGCCCTCGAATCCGCCACCACGGGCAGCAACGCCCGCCTGACCTTCGCCGACAACAACCTGACAATCCGTGGCGTGGAGCCCTTCGTGGTGAGCGACAGCCAGTCGGTGATTGTCTATCCCGACTCGCTGACCGGCCGCCAGGTCGTGGTGGGCCGCAACCGTGCGCTGCACTTCTCGGGCCGAATCGACGTGGGCAAGTTCATGCTTACCGTCAAGGACTGCGATTTCAGCTACGAGAACTTCAGTTTCAACATGCCCAATATCCAGCGCATGGAGTTCTTCGTGCCCGATTTCAAGGCTCCGGACAAGTACGAACAGCTGGTGCGTACGCCGCTGAGCAACCTCGTGGGCACCCTGGAGGTGGACAAGCCTGACAACCACAACGGCATGAAGAAGAACAAGGAGTACCCCATCTTCAAGAGCCTGGAGAACAGCAATGTGTTCTACGACGCACCGGATATCCAAGGGGGTCAGTATGTGCGCGACCGCTTCTACTACACGCTGCTGCCCTTCACCATCAACAGCATGGTTGATTTCGTCACCGACAGCCTGCAGTTCACCGGCGTGCTCACCTCGGGCGGCATCTTCCCGGACATCAAGGAGCCGCTGCGCGTGCAGAAGGACTACTACCTGGGCTTCAACATGCAGACCCCACAGGGCGGCTATCCCGCCTACGGCGGCAAAGGCCAGTACACCAAGAAACTCAAGCTCGACCACAGCGGTCTGCGTGGCAACGGCACGCTGGACTACCTGACGTCGCATTCCAAATCCAAGGACTACCTCTTCCTGCTCGACTCCACGGTGGCCGTCACCGACACCTTCAACGTGCGCGAGGAGCAGGGCTTCCCGCAGATCAGCAACGGCCGTGCCAGCATGCATTGGCATCCGTACCAGGATTCCATGGCCGTGGCCACGGTGGATGGCGGACGTCCGTTCCGGATGTACCGCGGCGATGCCTCGCTGCGTGGCCGTGTGGACCTGATGCCCAAGGGCGCCGCTGCCGCCGGTGTGGCCGATGTGCGCGAGGGCACCTTCACGTCCAACCGCTTCGCGTTGGCCTCCCGCGAGATGAGCGCCGAGGTGAGTGCCTTCACCCTCCGCAGCACCACCTACAAGACCGTGGCTTTCAGCGCGCAGAATGTCAGCTCCAGCGTCAACTACGACACCCGCCGTGCCGACATCCAGGCCAAGCAGGGCCCCGTGCACAGCGACCTGCAGATGGTGCAGTATGAGGCCTGGGCCGACCGTTTCAGCTGGGAGATGGACCGCAAGGAGCTGACCCTGGCCAACTCCACCCGCGGCACCTCAGAGGGCCTGGACGCCATGGAGCTGCGCCTGCGTCTGCCCAAAGCCGGCGACATGCCAGGTGTGCGTTTCACCAGCACCGACCCCGCCCGCAAGCGTCTCGGCTTCAGTTCGCTGCTGAGCGTGTACAAATATGATGTCGGCGAGCTGTCGAGCCAGGGCGTGTTCCTGGTCAGCGTGGCCGATGCCGCCATAGCGCCCGCCGCCGACACGCTGCACGTCACCAAGGGTGGCGAGATGCGCGTGCTGAACAATGCCCAGGTGGTCTTCAACCGCGACAGCGCCTACCACTTCCTCACCGGCGCCGACCTGCTCGTGGCCAGCGGCGAGAGTTTCTCCGGCAAGGGCTACTACGACTTCCACAACGACCAGGAGAAGACCCAGCGACTCTTCATGAACAACATCGAGGTGAAGAACGGCATCACTGTGGCCACGGGCGACGTCAGCGCCGAGCAGTCGTTCACCCTCAGTTCGGCCTTCGGCTTTGCCGGCAAGATGCGCCTCGAGGGCAACCACCGTTGGCCTTGGTTCGAAGGCGGTGTGCGCCTCATCCAGCCCTGCATCCCCGATGCGCAGCTGGGCCTGCTGGCCTACGCCGACTACACCGACCCGGAGCATGTGCACGTCACCGTGCCCGAGCTGCCCACGGACTGGAAGGGCAACCGCATCACGGCCTCGGTACTCATGGACAAGAGTACCCTCCGCCCCCACGCCGCCTTCCTCACCAACGAGAAGGTGGCAGACAACGAGCTCCTCTCGGCCCACGGCATCCTCACCTACCTCGGCGACCGCAAACAGTATATGATAGGCTCCGAAGCCAAGGTCAGCGACCCCGATGGCACCGTGGAGCCCTACCTCTCGCTCTCCACGGAGGACTGCCTTGTCGAGGGTGAAGGCCTTGTGAACTTCGCCCGCCGCCGCACGCAGGCCTCGTTCTACTCCTATGGTTCTGCCACCGTTGGCATCAGCAACGACAACGAGGACCAGCTCACCACCGTCTTCGGCTTCACCTTCCCCATCGACCAGTCCATCGTTACCGCCCTGGCCAACAACCTCAAGAACGAGCTGCGCGTGATGCCCATCGGCGGTACCACCAGCGCGGAGATGCGCCATGCCATGATGCACCACCTCGGTGCCGAGAAGGGTGGCGCCGCCTACGCCATGTACAGCGCCACGGGGCAGCTGGACAAGGTGCCGGAGGCCATGCAGTCCACCATGCTCTTCGACAACGTCCGCTGGCAGTACAACCCCGTTCTGGGCCTCTACTGCGAAGGCAAGGTAGGCCTCGTGAGCATCGGCGACAAGCCCATGGGCGTCACCGTCAACATGAAAGCGCAGATCTACATGGACAAGGGCAATCAGAAGATGAAGATCTATGTCGAAGCCGCCAAGGACCATTGGTACTTCTTCTACTACGACACCCAGGCGCAAGACCTCACCATCTACAGCAGCTACGGTACCTGGGACGACCTCATCAAGGCCCTCCCCACGGACCAGCGCAAGATCAGCAAGGAAGGCCTTGGCACCTTCTTCTACCACGTGGGCACCGTTGCCAACTACGTGCAGAACAACTTCCTCACCACCTTCAGCCGCGCCGCCCATCCGGACGAGGACGACGATTGATGGTCGACACACCGAAAAAACAAATAAAAGGAGGCAAAACCGCGGTGGTTTTGCCTCCTTTTATGATATTGGATTGAAAATTTTTCATAATCACAATGCACTAAAAATCAATCCGTAATTCCATATTTTCAGTTCTCGGATAAAAAAAAGTTTTGCCATATCAGAAAAAGTTTGTACTTTTGCACCCGCTTTCGAGAGAAAAAGATGAAAGTTTTGCCCAGGTGGTGGAATTGGTAGACACGCTACTTTGAGGGGGTAGTCGCCATAGGCGGTGCAAGTTCAAGTCTTGTCCTGGGCACGAAAGAAGAAAGACGTCCAAACAACGTCTTTTGCTTTCAAAGAAAGCTACCAGATGCCCGGGTGGCGGAATTGGTAGACGCGCACGTTTCAGGTGCGTGTTCCGAAAGGAGTGCAGGTTCAAGTCCTGTTCCGGGCACCAAAAAGAGAAGACCAAATGAGGTCTTCTTCTTTTTTTTCATTTTAAAAGCCACCCCGATAGAGGTGGCTTTTGTTGTTTTCAATAGTTGAACTTGATGTCTTTGACGTTGAGCTGTATCTCCGTACGGCCGCGCCAGTAGTTCTCTTCGAGCTGATAGCAGAGGTCGAAGCGGTCGGTACGCATGCGGTTGATGCACTCGCCCATCTGGAAGGCGATGGCAGGATAGGGGGCGGAGCGTTCGGAGATGGGGATGGCATTGAACTTGAGGTGGTTGGAGCCCACGATGCGGGCGTTGCCGGTATCCACCAGTTCGCGCGTAACGAAGACGGGGACGTTGTTCTCCGGACCAAAGGGGGCGAACTGCTTGAGGATGCGAAGGAACTTGGGGGTAATCTGGGAGAAGCCCAGTTCGGTATCCACCTCGATTTCGGGCAGGGCCTCTTCGGCTCCCATGCCCTCGCGCACCAGCTGCTCGAAGCGGTCGATGAAGGCGCGCATGTTCTCCTGGCGGAGCGAGACGCCGGCGGCGCACTTGTGTCCACCGAAGTGCTCCAGCAGGTCGGCGCATTTCTCCAGGGCCTCATGCACGTCGAACTCCTTGACCGAGCGGGCGGAGCCGGTGATGAGGTCGTCGCTGCCACGGGTGAAGACGATGGTGGGTTTGTAGTAGGCCTCGACGATGCGGCTGGCCACGATGCCCACCACGCCGCGATGCCAATGCTCGTCGAAGAGCACCAGCGACTTGCGACCTTTGTAGAAGGGGTCAAAGTCTATGCGGCGCTTGGCCTCCTCGGTGGCGGCGGTGTCGAGGTCCTTGCGTTCCACGTTGTAGGTATTGATGTCGTCGGCCAGACGGCGGGCGATGGAGGGGTCCTCGGTAAGCATGAGGCGCACGGAATCGAAGGCCGAGCGGATGCGGCCGGCGGCGTTGATGCGGGGGCCCACAAGGAAGACGAGGTCCGTAATGGTCAGTTCTTTCTCGAAGTATCCATTCTTGCCCTGGTCCGAAGCCTCGGATTGGTCGGGCTGGTCGGCCTTGCGGCGGTCCACATGGCCGTACTTGAGGATGGCCTCGATACCAGGACGCGGCTTGGTGTTGAGCACACGCAAGCCGAAGAAGGCCAGCACGCGGTTCTCGCCCATGATGGGCACGATGTCGCTGGCGATGCTGACGGCCACGAGGTCCAGGTACTTCAGCAGACGGAGCTTGAGGTCCTCCTGGCGTTGGCGACGGGCGTTGTCGAGCTGCTCGGGCAGGTCGCACAGGCGTACGCCTAGACGCTGTTCGAGGTGGGCTTCCACAATCTTGAAGCCGATGCCGCAGCCGGAGAGTTCCTTGTAGGGATAGGGGCAGTCTTCCTGCTTGGGGTCGAGCACAGCCACTGCCTTCGGCACCTCGTCGCCGGGCAGGTGGTGGTCGCCGATGATGAAGTCGATGCCGTACTGCTTGGCGTAGTCGACCTGCTCCATGGCCTTGATGCCACAGTCGAGGGCGATGATGAGTTTGACGCCCGTCTCGCGGGCATAGTCGATGCCCTGGTAGGAGATGCCGTAGCCCTCGCGCTCGCGGTCGGGGATGTAGAAATCGATATTGCGGTCCAACTCGCGGAGATACGAGTAGACCAGCGCTACGGCCGACGTGCCGTCGACGTCGTAGTCGCCATAAACCATGATGCGTTCCTGTTGTCGGATGGCCTCGTTGATACGGTCGATGGCCTGCTTCATGCCTTTCATGAGGAAGGGGTCGTGGATCTGATCCAGTCCCGGTCGGAAGAAACGGCGTGCCTCTTCAAAGGTGGTGACACCCCGCTCTACAAGCAGAGTGGCAATGATTTTGTCAACGCCCAACGATGCCGCAAGTTTTTCAACAGTCTCTAAATCATAGTCTTCTCTAATTATCCAACGTTTTTCTTTCATATTTTTCTGGGTGTAAAATTACAACTTTTTCCCGATATGGCCAAAAAAACTTTTCCAACCGAAAGAAAAAAAGTGTGACGCTGGATCTACAGGCGTGTATTTTTGCCGGAGGAAACAATAATTTTCTCGCATACGCGTTATGGGAGGTATGAATATTGCAGCATTGGTATCAGGAGGCGTGGACAGCTCGGTGGTGGTGCACCTGCTGAAGGAGCAGGGCTACACGCCGGACATCTTCTACATCCGCATCGGCATGGAGGATGAGGATGGCTACATAGACTGTCCCGCCGAAGAGGACATCGAAATAACGCAGTGGATAGCGCACCATTACGGTTGCCGCTTCGAGGAGGTGAACCTGCACAAGGAGTACTGGGACAACGTGGTGAGCTACACCATCGAGAGCGTGCGCAAGGGGTTGACGCCGAACCCCGACGTGATGTGCAACAAGCTCATCAAGTTCGGCGCCTTCGACGACCGCCGTGGCAAGGACTACGAGCGCATCGCCACCGGGCACTACGCGAGAATTGAGAGTTTAAGATTGAAAATTGAAAATTCGGCTGACGCGGCAAATAATTCTCAATTTTCAACTCTCAATTTTCAATTCCTGGCAACGGCGGTGGACCCGGTGAAGGACCAGACGGACTTCCTCTCGCAGCTGGAATACCGCCAGATAGAGAAACTGATGTTCCCCATCGGGGAGATGATGAAGAGCGAGGTGCGCGCGGTGGCCGCCGCTGCGGGCCTGCCCAGCGCCACGCGCAAGGACTCGCAGGGCATCTGCTTCCTGGGCAAAATCAACTACAACGACTTCATCCGCCGCTACCTCGGCGAGCGCGAAGGCAAGATTGTGGAGCTGGAGACGGGCAAAGTGCTGGGAACGCACAAGGGCTATTGGTTCCACACCATCGGCCAGCGCAAGGGCCTCTACCTCAGCGGGGGACCGTGGTTCGTGGTGAGGAAGGACATCGAGGAGAACGTCCTCTACGTCAGCCAGGGCTACGATCCCAAGGAGCAGTACGGCGACCGCATCCGGCTCATGGGGTTCCATCTGCTAAGCGGAGTATGGCCAGACACGACCCTCCGCACACACTCCTCAGTCAGCCGACAAGCGGCTGACAGCTCCCCTATCTTAGGGGAGCAGCTTGATAGCGAGGGGGTGCAAATCAAATTCAAGATACGCCACACGCCGGAGTTCCACCCGGGGATGCTGCGGCCTACGGACGACGGGCTGGTGGTCATCGAGAGCGGCGAACCCATCCAGGGCATCGCCGCCGGCCAGTATGCTACGATATACGACAAGGACGCCCACCTGGTGCTCGCCACGGGCATGATTATATAACACGGCTATGCAACTATTCTACTGTAAAGACATAACAGACACGGGATTTGCCACGCTGGACAGCGAGGAGAGCCGCCACGCCGTGCGGGTGCTACGGCTGCGCGAGGGCGACGACATCAACGTCACCGACGGGCAGGGGCACCTGTACCGTTGCCGCGTGGTGACGGCCGACGACAGGGCCTGCGTGGTGGAAAGCGAAAAGTGGAAAGTGGAAAGTGGAAAGCCACTAAACTGCACCTGGCCGTGGCACCGACCAAGAACCCGTCGCGCATGGAATGGCTGGTGGAGAAGGCCGTGGAGGTGGGCGTGGACGAGATTACGTTGCTGGACTGCGACCACAGCGAGCGTTCTTTCCTCAAGACCGACCGTCTGGAGCGCATAGCCCTCAGCGCCATGAAGCAGAGCCTGCACCTCACCCTGCCACGCATCAACCCCGCCGTCAGGCTGCGCGACTGGCTGAACAATTATGCCGGCGGGACGCCGGCGCTCCGGCTCATCGCCCACTGCGAAGCCGACCAGCCGCGCACGCCCCTGGCCTCGGCGCTGACACCCGGCCGCGACGCCGTCGTGCTCATAGGCCCCGAGGGCGACTTCTCGGAGGAGGAGATAGCCCTGGCCCTGGAGCAGGGCTTCCAGCCCGTGAGCCTCGGACCCAGCCGCCTCCGCACAGAGACGGCGGCGCTCTATGCCACCGTAGCGTTTAACCTAATTAACGACCTATGAAACTTTTCAGAATACTCGGATTATTCGGAACAATCGGATTGCTCGGAATGTCAAGCCAACTCTGCGCGCAGCCGCAGATAGCCCTGCTGAAGTACGGCGGCGGTGGCGACTGGTACGCCAACCCCACGTCGCTCACCAACCTCATTGCCTTCTGCAACCAGGACCAGCAGATGGGCCTCAAGCCCGACTATGCCACCGTGGACGTGGGCAGCGCGGAGATCTTCAACTACCCCCTGCTGCACATGACGGGCCACGGCAACGTGGTCTTCAGCGACCGCGAGGCGCAGAACCTACGCACCTACCTCATCGGCGGCGGGTTCCTCCACATCGACGACAACTACGGCATGAAGGATTTCATCATGCCCATGATGAAGAAGGTGTTCCCCGAACTGGAGTGGGTGGAGCTGCCCTTCTCCCACCCCATCTACCACCAGAAGTACCAGTTCCCCAACGGCCTGCCGAAAATCCACGAACACGACAACAAGCCACCGAAAGGCTACGGCCTGATATGGGAGGGGCGGCTGGTGTGCTTCTTCACTTGGGAGTGCGACCTCGGCGACGGCTGGGAGGACCCCGACGTGCACAACGACAGCCAGGCCACGCGGCAGAAGGCGCTGCGAATGGGAAGCAACATTGTGAGGTATGTGTTTAGTTTCTGAGGAAGTGAGAGGGAGTGAGAAGGACAATAGCAAATTAATTTCATATAGTATGGTAAAGAAGATTTTAGCGATGATAGCGGTGGTGGCCATGGCGATGGCTACCATGGGCTTTGCCGCAGCGCCGAAGGTGACCTACAAATCGATTGCCTTGCAGGGTGACTACGAGCAACTGATAGTCAACGCCGCCTTCGACGTGGCGCTGACCGACACGGTGAAAGACATCCGCGTCTACGCGCCGGAGACGGTGCAGAAACACCTGACGGTGGAGCAGGCGGACGGCACGCTGCGCATCGCCATGCGGAGGGACATCCGTTTCAAGCTGAAAGAGCGTCCACGCGTGCTGGTGCCGGCCCGAATGAGTGTGAATTACATCGAAGTCAACGGTGCCGCCAGCCTCCAGATGGGCAAGATAGAGCGCGAGGCGCTGGACATCTACCTGACGGGCAGCTCGTCGCTGCGGGGAAGATTCGAGGGCAAGCAGATAAGCATCGAGCAGGCCGGCGCGTCGGACCTGAAGGTGCATGCCGCCGTGGAGAACATCTCGCTCAACCTCTCCGCCGCCTCGACGGCCGAGGTCCGCGGCCGCGCGCTGAAAAAGATGGAACTCAAAATGATTGAGGCCAGCAGTCTGGATGCCGAGAAGTTCGAAGTGAAACGCATCGAGGGCACGATAGACGGCGCCAGCCACGCCATCCTGTGGTGCACGGAGCGCATGCATGTGCCTGTGAAGAACGCCAGCCAACTAGTCTATATCGGTCGCCCGGTGGTGGTGAACTGCCCGACGAGTGATGTGTCCACCGTGACACACAAATAGCACGTTTATGCGAAAAACGCTTTGCTACATCATGCTGCTGCTGGCGGGGCCTTTTGCCGCCGTCGGGCAGAACGTCAGGCTGGAGGTCCGGATAGTCGACATGACAAAACAGTATCCCGAGATCAGAGCCGAGGCCACCGTTTGCTGCGACGCTCTCGACACCGCCCTCTACCTGACCGCCGACTCGTCGGGCCGCATCGCCGCCATGCTGCCTAGGGGGCGCTGTCTCGTCGACTGCGCCTTCTGCCCACTGCTGGTGCTCGACCTGCAGCACGACACCGTTGTCGACGGCACTGACCCGTCACATCTCTATCACCCTACGTCGTCATGGCCTTCGCGCCACCATCGAGACTCCGTCCTACGCGTCCGCGAGGCGGAGCTGAAAGACGACCTGCAGCATGTCGACACCCTCTACGGCATGCCGATGAACGACCCCTACTACTTCTACCTGGCCGACCTCTACGACAACGACCTGCACTTTCCCCTGCCGCGCTGGCGTACCTTCTCGCGCGACACGGCGCTGCACTACTTCCGCTACTGCTACCATCAGCCCCCCCGGCGCTACGATTACCTCTACTACCCCATCCGCCAACTGGAACATGCCCTCGGGCAGAAGCCCGACCGTCGTGTGCGTTCTCCCAAAGCCCCGGACGGCCGCTGGGTGACGCCACGGCCCGAGGTGCCCGCCGACTGGCTCGACGACACCGCCACCGCCCTCTTCCAGCGCTTCTCCCATGCGCAGAACTACAACGACAACCTCGCCGTAGAGTTCAACTCGCTGGGCGAGCCGAGCCTTGTCTACCCCCGTCGCCGCAAGCCCGCCGTGCGCATACTCTACTATAGTGGTCTGGGCAACACCACCACCCTGCGCGTCGAGGATGGCCGTCTGCACTTCGCAACCTGCTCCGAGTCCTTCCACCCCGAGGAGGCCAGCCAGCTGGAGCGCTGGAGCGTCAAGCTGACGCGCGCCGAGCTGGACACCCTGGCGGTCTGCATCGACTCGCTGCGCCTCCTCGGCGACCGAGACTACCTCGACGACGGCATGGCCATCGACGCACAGACCGTCCACATCGAATATTCCGGCCCCGACGGCTATCGCAACGTGATATGCTTCAATCCTGAGAGGCACCCCGAGACGGCGCCCCTCTACTTCTTCCTCGACCGCCTGTGGCGGCGCTATACCCACCGTCTCTCGTTCCCCATCGTCAGCGCCCTGACGGGCAAGGATATCTACCACGCTCACATCACCCTCACGGGCAAGAACTACCGCAACACCACCTCGCCTTCCGGCGACACCCCCACCCACTTCTATGCCCCCGAGGGCAAATACACGCTGCGCATCGAGTTTCCCGAATACGAGCCCTACGAGCGCACCGTCCGCCTGCGCAGCGACACCCTGCTCGACACCCTCCGCATCGAGCACCGCCGCATTGACCTGCGCGTCGCCTACTCGGCCAACCAACGCGCCCTCGGTCCCATGCTGCTCTACATCGACGGGGTGGACACCGCCGTCGTCGAGGAAAACGCCGCCTGGGACAGCCACGTCGACAACCACGAGTGCCTCTTCCGCAACGTCCCCGCCGGCACCGGCTTTTTCATTGCCGAGAAAGAGCGTCGCGCCGCCGGCCACTACCATTCCGAGTTGCAGTATTTCCGCCGCGAGGACGATGAGGAGACCGACACCCTGTACCTTACCCTCGACAGCAGCCGCTGCATCCTGCCCACCAAGGCCGCGAAGGACCGCTACCTGGACTCGCTGACGGCCACCCTGCAGGGCGACGCCTTCCGCCTGGGACAACTCTACTACAACGAGTTCCTCCTCTACCGCATGCCCTCATGGCAGACCTATCCCCACGCCGCCGACAGCGCCTACCGCTACCTCCTGCCGCTCTACCAGAGCGACCCTCGCCGCTACAATTACCTCTACTACCCCCTGCGCCAACTCGACGACTTCCTCCACCTCCACGGCGACAGCTTGCTGAAGGCCCCGCCGCCCTACGACAGCCTGCAGTACCTGCCCCTGCCCACCGAGGACTTCCTTTACTATTACTACGATAACGACTACCTCGCGTCCATGCTCGATGTCGCCGAACACTCGCGCCGCTATGCCGAGTTGCTGACGCCCATGGACGAGCCCAGCCTGCTGGTGCCTTCGCGGCAAGGTCCCGTGCTGCGATACCATTGGGTTGACCACCATGGCGGCTCTGTCTACTGCCGCCGCATCGAGAACGACACCCTCTACGACAAAGAACTCTTCAACACCTTCGACCTCACCGACCCCTTCGACACCACCATCGACCAGGACCCCGACCACTATTCCGACAGTCTCATCGTCCACAAGCGCGCGCTCACCGCCGCCGAACGGGACACGCTGACAGCCCTCCTGAGGGCCGTCGACGACGAAAACATCAACAGCTTCCTTGGGCAGCGATTAGGTCTTTCGCCTGTCCTGACCCATTTTGAGTATATCCTCGACGGCCGCTTCCACCACTTCCACGCCCTCCACAATTACGACGATTCCCCCAGCGAGCCGTCACCTGCCGTGAATGCCCTGCGGAAATGGGTCTCAACATTGTTGGAATAGCTCCCAGTTCATCTCCGCCTGCAGGTGCAGCATCTCCAGGCCGTCCTTCGTCTGGGCGCCATGGGTTGCGACCTCGTGCATCAGGCGCGTGGGCGAGGGGTTGTAGATGAGGTCGAATAAGAATTGAAAATTGAAAATTGAAAATTGAAATTCCGGCAAAGGCATAGCGTCGACGTTGGGGTACATACCGACGGGGGTGGCGTTGACTAATAGAGTGGAAAGTTGGAGGTTGAAAGTTGAAAGTTGATAGTAGCCAATCTGGTTTTCTCCAACAGGGTTGCGGCTGACGAACATGAAGGGAATTCCCATCTGCTTCAACGCGTAGGCCACAGCCCGTGCCGCGCCGCCGGTACCGAGGATAAAAGCCTGCTTCACCTGCCAGCCTGTATTTTCCAGACTCTGCCTGAATGCCGGGGCATCGGTGTTGTGGCCCACCAGACGGCCACCCTCGACGGTGACGCAGTTCACCGCACCGATGGCAGCGGCCGTCTCGTCGACAGCGTCAAGGTAGCGAAGAACCTCCTGCTTATAAGGCACCGTTACATTGAAGCCGCAGATACCCTCGCGCCGCACCCACTCCCGCAGGCCGTCGAGCGACGCCATCTCCTGCAACGTATAGGTATGGTCCATGAGTCCGAGCCGGGCGAAAAGCCCTTCGAACCACCGCTGGGAATAGGAGTGCCCCAGCCGCTTGCCTATCAACGCATACCGTTTCATAACAAAATGCAAAAATACTAAAAAAAACACAATTTTCAATTTTCAATTTTCAATTTTTATGAGTACATTTGCATTTTTAAAATATGAAAGTAATAAGAACCATACTGCTGATACTCAACGTCCTTGCCGTCCTGGGGCTCATCGTCACCACGCTGGCAGGGGTCATTGCCCCGTCAAAGAATATCCTGCCGTCGGTGTTCGCCTATGCCTACCTGCCCATGCTCGGTGTCAACATTCTGTTCGTCCTCCTCTGGCTTTTCATGGGCAAGTGGCACTTCCTCCTCTCCGTTGCCGCCATCGCCGCACGCTACACCTTCATCGGCCTCTTCTTCCAGATTGGCGGCACCTCCACCATCCCCCCCGCCGAGGAGCACCCCACGATGGTATCCCTCCTCAGCTACAACGTCCACCAGTTCGGCGGCAACGGCTACGAATCCATCCCCAAGGACAGCAACGCCCTCGCCTTCCTCGACCTGCTGCGCGAACACCAGCCCATGGTGCTCTGCCTGCAGGAGTACACCGCCGTCAAAGGGCTCAGCATCACCGACAGCCTCGAACTGATGGGCTACAACCACTACTACGGCGCCCACGGCTCCAACACCTCCCCCAGCGGCACCGTGGTCTTCTCCAAACTGCCCATCACCTACGTCAAGCGCATCGACCAACAGAAGATACTCGTCGAGATCCTCAACGGCGACCGCCCTTTCCGCATCCTCTGTGTCCACATGGACAGCTATGCCTTCGACCTCGACGACCGTGCCGACATCGAGCAGATGGCACACCTGAAGATCGACTCCACCTCGCGTCGCACCATGAGCAAGGCCAAGGAGACCGTCATCCGCCACGAGACCGAGTGGAACGACCAGCTGCGGCCCCTCGTCAGCGAATGCTCGCTGCCCCTCATCCTCGCCGGCGACATGAACGACATCCCCTCCTCGTGGCTCTACGCCCAAATCACCAAATACCTCGCCGACACCTATCGCGACAAAGGCCTCGGCTTCGGCACCACCTACAACGGCAGCTTCCCCCGTTTCCGCATCGACATGGTCTTCCACTCCCCCCAGTTCTCCACCCTCAGCTACCGCCGCATCAAGACCGCCCTCTCCGACCACTATCCCGTCCTCGTCTCCCTCGAAATCAACGACAAATGAAAATACAAGACCGTTACGACCAGATGATTGCCCGCTTTGAGCGGGAGATGCCGGTGGCAGAGACCGAGCTGCACTACGCCAACCCCTTCCAGCTCCTGGTGGCCGTCGTCCTCTCGGCGCAATGCACCGACAAGCGTGTCAACATGGTGACCCCCGCCCTCTTCGCCGCCTACCCCGATGCCTTCGCCATGGCCCAGGCCACGGCCGACGACATCTTCGCCTGTATCCACTCCGTCTCCTATCCCAACAGCAAGAGCCAGCACCTCGCCGCCATGTCCCGCATGCTCGTCGACGAGTTCGGCGGCGAGGTCCCCTCCGACATCGACGCCCTCCAGCGCCTCCCCGGCGTGGGCCGCAAGACCGCCAACGTCGTCGCCGCCGTGGTCTTCGACCTCCCCGCCATGCCCGTGGACACCCATGTCTTCCGCGTATCCAACCGCTTGGGCCTCACGCGCAACTCCAAGACCCCCCTCGCCACCGAGCGCACCCTCGTCAAGCACATCCCCGCCGACAAACTCTCCACGGCCCACCACTGGCTCATCCTCCACGGCCGCTATGTCTGCCAGGCCCGCAAGCCCCGCTGCAGCCAATGCTTCCTCTCCGACCTCTGCGCCTACAACAGCAATAATAAAACAGCGAATGGAGCGAATCCTACCAGCGGCAGCTCCGCAGCGAAGCAAGCGGATTAGTGCCATTCGCCCAAAATTGACCTGCGTAGCATTCATTCGCCGTTAAATACAGAACAGTATGACCGTTAAATCCACAGAAATATGATCTTCGCCGCACCAGCCTTCCTCTGGGGCCTCCTGGCCTTGGCCATCCCCATCGCGGTGCACCTCTTCCAGTTCCGCCGCTACCGCAAGGTATACTTCAGCAACGTCGAACGCCTCGAGGCCCTGCAGACCGAGAGCCGCCGCCAGAGCAACCTCCGCCGCTGGCTCGTGCTCCTCATGCGCTGCCTGGCCATCGTCTTCCTCGTGCTGGCCTTCGCACAACCCTCGCTCCCCGGCAACGGACAGCAGCTACGCTCCGGTGCCACCGTCGTCAGCGTCTACCTCGACAACTCCTTCTCCATGGAGAACAGCACCAGCGACGGCTCCCAGCTCGAGGCCGCCAAACAGAAGGCCCGCGAGATCGCCGCCGCCTACCGTCCCGGCGACCGCTACCAGCTCCTCTCCAACGCCATGACCGGCGACGAATACCGCTGGCTGAGCCGCGAGGAGTTCCTCGACGCCGTCGACCTCCTGCCCATCGTCCCCGCCAGCCGCCGCCTCAGCGAGGTGGCCGAAAGCCAGAGCGACTTCATGCGCCAGAGCGGCGCCGCCAACCGCCACGCCTACCTCGTCAGCGACTTCCAGCGCTCCGCCGCCGACCTCGACGCCCTGCCCGCCGACAGCCTGGCCTTCTTCACCCTCGTACCCCTCGAAGGCGTGGCCACCGACAACATCTACATCGACACCCTCCGCCTCGACGCCCCGGCCTACTTCGTCGGCGGCAGCGTCAGCGTGGAAGCCACCATCCGCAACGGCGGCACCACCGACGCCGAGAAGCTGCCCGTACGCCTCACCGTGGCCGGCCGCGAACGCGCCATCGCCACCCTCGACATCCCCGCCGGCACCGCCGCCAAGGCCACCCTACGCTTCACCATCGACAGCGCCGGATGGCTCGACGGCAGCGTCGACATCACCGACTACCCCATCACCTTCGACGACCGCTACCACTTCGCCCTCCTCGCCGGCAGCCGCATCCAGATGCTGCAGGTCGACGGCAACGCCCCCAACGACAACCTCCGCCGCCTCTTCGCCGACGACTCCGCCCTCGCCTACCAGGCCACGCCCCTGCCCTCCGACCTCTCGGCGCTGAACTTCATCGTCCTCAACGAGCCCCGCAACCTCCCCTCCGGCCAGGCCCAGGCCCTCGCCTCGTGGGTCGAGCAGGGCGGCACCCTGGCCATCATTCCCCCCGCCGATGTCAACCCCGACCAACTCAACCCCCAATTCTCAATTTTCAATTTTCAATTTTCCACCTGGCAACGCCGCCCCGCCAAAGCCACCGCCATCGACTTCCAGAGCAGCCTCTACCGCGGTGTCTTCAACGGCACCAGCAGCGACATGGAGATGCCCTCCGTGCAGGGCCACTACACCCTGGCCGCCACCGGCGTCGTGCACCAGGACATCATCACCCTCGCCGACGGCAGCCCCCTGCTCTGCTCCGCACCCTTCGGCGACGGCCGCCTCTACCTCTTCACCTCGCCCCTCACCGCCGAATGGACCTCCTTCGTGTCGCAGGCCCTCTTCGTCCCCACGCTCTACAACATGGCCCTCTACAGCCGTCCGCAGCCCGTTGCCTTCCACACCCTCGGCGACCGCAGCCCCATCTTCCTCCAGGGCTCCTACGACCCCTCCGCCACCCCTCCCGAACTCAAACCTCTCACCTCCGACCTCACCCCTCAAACCTCCACCCCCTCCTTCCTCCCCGACCTGCGGCGCCTCGGCAACCGCTCCGCCCTCCTGCTCCACGGCGAACTCGCCGCCGACGGCATCTACCTCCTCGGCGACAGCGAGCACCTCGCCTTCAACCACCCCCGCCTCGAGTCGCAGCTCGACTTCCTCTCGCGCGGCGAGATAGAAGACCTCCTCGACGGCCGCCCGGGCTACTCCCTGGTACGCAACGCCGCCAAGCCCCTCGACCAGGAGATACGCTCCCGCGACGGCGGCACCCCCCTCTGGCACTGGTGCATCCTCCTGGCCCTGGCAGCCCTCCTGGCCGAAACCCTCCTCCTCGTCATATCCAAAAGACACACCACCCACTCATAACCCATAACTCAACACTTTCCCATGCTCCTCCAAGCCGACAACCTCTGCAAGTCCTTTGGCGCCCAGCGCGTCCTCGACGGCATCAGCTTCTCCGCCGACAGCGGCGAGGTGGTGGGCATCCTCGGTGCCAACGGCGCCGGCAAGACCACCCTCCTGCGCATCGTCAACCTCATCCTCGCCCCTGACAGCGGCAGCCTCCTCTTCGACGGCCACCCCATGACGCGCACCGACCTCGCCGCCGTGGGCTACCTGCCCGAGGAGCGTGGCCTCTACCGCCGCATGCGCGTGGGCGAGCAGGTGGTCTACCTCGCACGCCTCAAGGGCATGAGCCGTGCCGACGCCCGTAGCGAGGCCCGCGCCTGGTTCGACCGCCTCGGTGCCGCCGACTGGTGGCACCGCCCCGCCAACCGCCTCAGCAAAGGCATGCAGCAGAAGGTGCAGTTCATCTCCACCGTGGTGCACCGCCCACGCCTGCTGGTGCTCGACGAACCCTTCTCCGGCTTCGACGCAGACAATGCCGCCATGCTCCGCAGCGAGATAGAACGCCTCAGCCACAGCGGCACCGCCATCCTCCTCTCCACCCACAACACCGAGGCCGCCGCCAGCCTCTGCCACAAAACCCTGCAGCTATGAAGAAGACCCTCCTCATCCTGGCCCGCGAATACCGCCTGCGCCTCCGGCGCCCCTCCTTCTGGGTACTCACCCTCCTGGTGCCCCTGCTGCTGGCGGCCCTCTATGCCCTGCCCGTGGTGGCCGCCAACCGCAACGCCGCGCAGGCCGAGGTGCTCGTCGTCGACGAAACAGGCCTCTTCGCGCACTCCCTCCGCTCCTCGGACGAACTCTCGTTCCGACGCATGCCCTCCCTCGACTACGCCAACAACGAGATGGACCGCAACTCCCGCATCGCCGCCATCCTCTACATCCCCGCCCGCGAAACCACAATCCCCCGCGACGCCTTCCTCTACCACCGCGCCTCAGCCCCTCCCCTGGCCCTGCAGCAAAGCATCGCCGCGCAGCTGCAGATGCTCCTCCGCAACGCCATCCTCGAGGACGTCTACCAGCTAGACCCCGACGTCTTCCGCTCCGTGGCCTCCACCGACATACGCCTCCACACACGCGACGCCGCCACAGGGCACGAAAGCTTCGCCCGCGTCAAAGGGGTCCTCGCCGCCGTGCTGGCGATGCTCATGGTCCTGGCGCTCGTCGTCTTCGGTGTGCAGGTGATGCGCAGCGTGCAGGAAGAGAAAGCCACACGCGTGGCCGAGGTCGTCGCCGCCTCGGTGCACCCCGTACAACTCATGGTAGGCAAAATCAGCGGCGTAGCCCTGACAGCCCTCACGCAGCTGGTCCTCTGGGTCCTCCTTGCCGCCGCCGCCATCGGCACCATCCAACGCGCCAACCCCGACCTCTTTGCCCAGGCCCGCGAACAGCAGACCGCCCGCACCATCGCCACCAAAGGCACCGACGCCACAGCGCAATACAACACCTCCGTCACCCTCGTCGACGAGACCGTGCAGGGCCTCACGGCCATCAACCTGCCCCTGGTGGCAGGCGTCTTCCTGGCCTTCTTCCTGCTGGGCTACCTGCTCTACGGTGCCCTCCTCGCCGCCCTCGCCGCCCGCCTGGACAGCGACGCCGACGCCCTCCAGTGGGTACTCCTGCTGCTCTCGCCGTTGATTGTCAGCCTCATGCTCATCCCCCTGCTCATACAAAACCCCGACAGCCCTCTGGCCCAGTGGCTTACGCTTGTGCCCTTCACCGCCCCCGCCGCCGTGGTGCTGCGCCTACCTTTCGGAATCAACGCCATCCAGCTGACGCTCAGCGTCCTGCTCCTCCTGCTGACCTTCTGCTGCGCCGCCCTCCTCGCCGCCCGCACCTACCGCCGCCACCTCGTCCGCTGACCCCCCAAAAACAGCCACCAAAGAAGTACTTTATTCGACTGTTCTTATATAGTATACATATAGTATACATATACTTCTCATATAGTATTTATATACAGTATATGAATACTATATGAGAAGTATATGTATACTATATGTATACTGTATTAGAAGGGCCGAACTAGACCCCTATCAAACCCCTGTTTGACAGGGGTTTTCGGTACACTATTCCGACCGCCATGCAGGCATCCACAACCGTTAGGGTCGAGGAGGAACAGACTAGGCCTGGCGTTTGGCCTTGGAGAGGACCACCATGGTGACGGCGGAGAGGATGAGGACGATGCCGAGGAAGAGGCGCAGGGAGAAGGGTTCGGCGAAGACGAAGACGCCGATGAGGACGGCCGTCATGGGTTCGAGGGCGCCGAGGATGGCCGTGGGCGTGGAGCCGAGGTACTTGGCGGCGTAGACCATCATCACCAGGGCCATGATGGCGGGGACGACGGCGAGCCACGACACCCAGAACCAGGCCGTTGGCGAGGGCGGCAGCATCAGCGGCTGGCCGCTGAGGAGGGCGTAGGCCACGTTGCCCAGGGCGCAATAGAAAAGGACATAGAAATTGATTTTGAACGACGACATCTGCAACGGGCTTTTGTCGACGACAACAATGTAAAGGGCATAGGTAAAAGCCGAGGCGAGCACCAGAACGATGCCCAGGAGGCTGAAGGTGGAGCCGTCGTCGTTGAACGACAGCAGGGCCACGCCGACAAGAGAGAGGGCGATGGAGAGGACGGTGAGCAGGGTGAGCCGTTCGCGGAAGACGAGGGTCATGATGGCCGCCGTCATGATGGGATAGGTGAAGAGGATGGTGGATGCTATGCCCGAGGGCATGAGGGAGAAGGAGGTGTAGAGCGTGGTGGAGGAGAGGATGAAGAGGATGCCGAGGGCCGAGAGTGTGAGGAACTCGCGACGGCTGACGCGGAGGCTCTCCTTGCGGAAGAGCATCACGATGGCCACGATGGCCCATGCCAGGCCGAAGCGGTAAAAGAGTACCGAGGGGATGTTCATCCCCTCGGCGTATAGGAAGCGGGCTAACGGGTTGGTGCCGTAGCACACCGCAGCGCCAATGGCGCAAAGAATTCCAATAAGTTTCTTGTTCATCAATCGGGCTGGTCGTCGTAGAAGGCGTTTTTGGTCACGATGCCGTCGGCACGCATAGTATAGGAAGAAGCTTCGCGGGAGTTGGAGGGGCGTCCCTCGTAGAGTTCGCCCTCGGCGTAGGTGGTGGCAGGCATGCGCTGCACGATGTCGGCACCGTTGGCATTGTTGCGCAGCAGGTTGTGGATGTAGGCGATACGCTCGGCGGCGGTCTTCACGTCGTTGTCGTTCTCGAAGGCGCTGCGGGCGGGATTGGGGTTGACTTGCATGGCGGGCTGCGGGGCAGGCTGCGGAGCGGGCTTGACGGGTTCTGCCTTGGCTGCGGGAGCAGGCTCGAGGGTGTCGACGAGGTGGATGTCCTCCACCATGACGTCGGTCCGTGTGGCAGGAGTTTTCACGACGGGGACGGCAGCCACGGGCTCGTCGTCCTCAAGCATGATGACGTGCTTCACGGGTTCGGGAGCAGGTGCGGGCTTGGGGGCGATTTTCTCGATGGGCTTGAAGACATCCATAACAGGCTGGGGGGCGGGTTCATCCTTGTGGATGATGACGGGCTCGGTGGCGGCGGCAGGGGCGGGTTGCACCTTGGCCACGGCAACGGTTTCCACCTTGGGTTCGTCCTTGGGCAGTTCGATGACCTTGGGTTCCTGGGGCACGACGGTGGTTTTCTCGAAGCCGGTGGCGATGAGGATGACCTTGAGCTCGTCGCCGAGGTCGTCGTCGATGCCGGCGCCCCAGATAAAGTCGGCGTCGTTGCCGGTGCGCTCGATGATGAAGTCCGTGATTTCGGTCTGCTCGTCCATGGTGAGCTCGTGCTCGGAGGAGTAGGAGAAATAGAGGAGGACGTTCTTGGCGCCGCGGATGTCGTTGTCGTTGAGGAGCACGGAGGTGGTGGCTGCGGTGATGGCTTCGATGGCGCGGTTCTCGCCGGCGCCGGCGCCGGCGCCCATGAGGGCCGTGCCGGAGTGTTCCATGACGGTGTTGACATCCTGGAAGTCGATGTTGATGTAGGCGTTGTTGGTGATGATTTCAGCAATGCTCTTGGCGGCGGTGAGGAGCACGTCGTCGGCCATGGCGAAGGCCTTGGACATGGGGAGGTTGCCGTAGGTGCGGAGCTTGTCGTTGTTGATGACGATGATGGAGTCGACATGCTGGCTGAGTTCCTTGATGCCAGCCATGGCCTGCTCGCTGCGGCGACGGCCTTCGAAGCCGAAGGGGAGCGTCACGATGGCCACGACAAGGATTTTTTTGTTCTCGTCGTTGTCGAGGTCTATGCTCTTGGCAATTTCGGCGATGACGGGAGCGGCGCCGGTGCCGGTGCCGCCGCCCATGCCAGCGGTGATGAAGAGCATCTGGGTGTTGTGCGAAATGGCGTCGCGGATGTCGTCGGCCTTGTCCTGAGCGGCCTGACGGGCGCGCTCTGGCTTGTTGCCAGCGCCGAGGCCCAGGTCGCCAAGGGTGATCTTGTTGGGCACGGGCGAGGAGTTGAGGGCCTTCATGTCGGTGTTGCAGACGATGAAGTCAACGCCCTTGATGCCCTGGCGGAACATGTGGTTGACGGCGTTGCCGCCGCCACCGCCGACACCGATGACTTTGATGTAGGAAGACTGGCCTTTGGGCGAGTCGAAAGTGAAAATTGCGTCTTCTTCCATGTGCTTGTATATTTCTATCTTATTGTATAAGAATTCGTTATAATAAAATGCGTTATGTTTTTGGCAGTATAAAATTACTAATTTCCGTTCAAATATCAGAATCGTCTAGCGTTTAGTTTTCAACAACTTATGCACATCAATCGTCGATACTCTCGTTGAAGACATCCCGGATAAAGCGGGAAATCTTTTTCTCGAAGTTGCCTTTTTTCTCTTTGGACTTCTCCTTCTTGGCAGGTTTTTCGGGGATGTCCTGGGAGGCTGGGGTGGGGTCCTCGCTGGGTTCGACACCCATGTCGGCAAAGATGTCGACGCGCGAGTTGTCGACGGGAGTGGCTTCCTCTTCGGGTTCCTCGGTGTGCTCGGATTCCGACTGTTCGATGCCGAAGAGCACAAGGCCGATACCGGTGGCATACATAGGATGTGCGAGCTCGGCGAAGGAGACACTGTCGGGTTCGAGGTGCTCGTTGGGGATGCCGATGCGGGTGTCGGTGGTGGTGATGAGCTCGCAGAGTTCCTTGATGTTCTTCAGCTGGGCGCCGCCGCCGGTGAGGGTTACGCCGGCGATAAGCTTCTTGTCGAAACCGGAGAGCTTGATTTCGTAGTCCACCTGTTCGAGAATCATCTTGGTGCGGGCATTGATGATGCCGGCGAGGGTTTTGACGTAGATTTCGCGCGGAGCCTGACTGCGGATGCCGGGGATGGAGATGACGTCGTTCTCGCTGACGGCCTGCACGAGGCAGGATCCGAACTTCACCTTGAGGCTCTCGGCCTGCTTCTTGAGGATGTTGCAGCCCTCGCGGATGTCGTTGGTGATGGCGTTGCCAGCCAGGGGCAAGACGGAGGTGTGGCGGATGATGCCGTCGTGGAAGATGGCGATGTCGGTGGTGCCGCCTCCGATGTCGACCATGGCCACGCCGGCGTCGCGGTCGCTGTCGTCGAGAACGGCCTTGGCGGAAGCCACGGGTTCGAGGACGACGTCCTTGATTTTCAGTCCGGCGTCCTGCACGGCATACTTGATGTACTGCAGGTTCTGGACGTTGGCCGTCACCATGTGGAAATTGGCCTCGAGGGTCTTGCCGACGACACCCACAGGATAGATTTCGCGGCTGAGAGGTTCGCGGTCGACGATGTACTGCTGGGGGAAGATGTGGATAATCTCCTCGCCGGGTTCGAGCAGGGTGTTGTACTGCTCGGCAATGAGGCGGTCGACATCCTCCTGCTCGATGAGGCGGTGGTCGGAGGGGATCATGACGCTGCCGTGACTGGGGCGCGACTTGATGTGCTGACCGGCGATGCCGACATAGACCTCGTCGATGTCGACGTCGGCCTGGTCGGCGGCCTCGGCGACAGCGCGACGGATGGAGTCGGCGGTCTCGGTCACGCTCTTCACCACGCCGTGTTCGACGCCTTTGCTGTCGGTCTTGCCGAAGCCGAGAATTTTCACTTTGCCACTCTCGCCACGCATACCGACAAAGCAGGCGATCTTGGTGGTACCGATGTCGAGTCCTACAATGATTTCGTTTTCCATAATGCTATTCTATTTTTAATTTATTTTTTCGTGCAAACAACTTGGCCTTTGAACTTAAGGCTGACTTTGGAGTAGGTGTTCCATCCGGCGCGGGGCATGCCCTTGCGGTAGAAGGTGAGGAGGTTGGAGAACTTGGCGTCGAGGTCGTCGGCCGTACCGAGTTCCACCACGTGGTCGCCCACCTTGGGCACCATCATGATGTCGCCATCGCGCTCGATGAAGATCTGGTCGATGAGGGGAGCGTAGTCGTCCTCGTCGTCGAGGAAACAGGCCACCTTCCAGAGGGCGGTGGTTTGAGCGTTGAGGCTGTCGAGACGCAGGGGTTCGGTGAAGTTGCCGCCAGCCACGAGCACGTCGCAGAAGCCCGTAGCCGACGGGGGGAAGAGAGCGCCCTTGGAATCGACGTAGAACTCGCGGTTGCCGTAGTACAGGCGCATGACGGGACGGCGTTGGTCGGCGCGCACCACCACCTTGCCGCCGACGCTCACGGAAGCCGAGACATTCTCCAGGTAGGGCACGCGGCGTGCCATCGCAGCCACACGATGGCAGTCGACATTCTTCACGCTGACCTGCAACAGGTTGGGCATCCGGTGCAAGACAGTGTCCTTCACCACATGGTCCTCCACGAGGTGGGGAGACTTGCCGTAGCGTATCACCACCTCGAGCCCACGGACCTGCGAGCGGGAACGCACCACGTTGGCCACAATGACCAACACGGCGAGTACCGCTGCGCCCAGTACGATGAGCATAATCTTGGTAGAACGTTTCAAAGGCTTCATAACAGATTCTCTCTCAATACGGTTTCTAAACGAGGCACCAGACGGTCGATGTCGCCGGCGCCGAGGGTCAGCACCACATCGGGACACAGGGCGGGGACGAGCTCGAGGACCTGGTCCGGGGTGCAAAGGTACTTGGACATGGTGTCCATCTTCCGCAGCACCATGCTGGAGGTGACGCCGAGGATGGGCTTCTCGCGGGCAGGATAGATGGACATCATGATGACTTCGTCGAGGGTTTGGAGTACGCTGGCGAACTCGTCGGCGAAGTCGCGGGTGCGGGTGTAGAGGTGGGGCTGGAAGATGCCTACCACCCGTTTGCCGGGGTAGAGGTAGCGCACAGCCTCGATAGTGGAGCGCAACTCGTTGGGATGGTGGGCGTAGTCGTCGATATAGACCAGTTCTTTCTCACGAATGCGGTAGTCGAAACGACGGCGTACGCCTGCGAAGGACTTCAGACCGCTGCGCAGCTGGTACTGGTCCAGACCACAGCTGAGCGCCACGGCCGATGCGGCCACAGCATTCTCCACATTGACCAGCGGGGCCCCCTGGAGCTCAAGGTCGAAAAGCACGCCGTTGGGGGTGCGGAGGTCGAAGAAGAGGTTGCCGCCGTAGTTGCGGACGTTGATAGCATAGTAGTCGGCCTCGATGCCGCGGGCGGTGTAGGTAGAGATGTTGCCTTCCAGGGTGGCCGATGAGGAGTGGTCATGGTGATGCTCGTCGTGATGATGCTCATCGTCGTGCTCATGGTGATGGTGGGCGCCATACTCCACGAAGGGCTCGCCGTCGGCAGTGAGGAAAATGTTTTCCTTAAGGAAGAGGTGTCCGTCGGCATCCACCTGGTTGGCGAACTGAAGGTAGGCCTCCATCATGTGCTCATGGGTGCCGTAGATGTCCAGATGGTCGGGGTCGGTGGCGGTGATGACTGCCATGTAGGGATGCAGCTGGAGGAAGGAGCGGTCGTACTCATCGGCCTCGACAACAACGTACTGGCTCTTATTGTCGACCAGGAGGTTGCTGTTGAAGTTCTTGCTGATGCCACCAAGGAAAGCGCTACAACCGCAAGGTGCATTCGAGAGGAGGTGGGCAATCATGGTGGTAGTGGTGGTTTTGCCGTGACTTCCGGCGACAGCGATGCAGCGTTTGCCGCGTGTCACCTCGCCCAAGACCTGCGAGCGTTTCTCCATTTTCAAACCACGTGCGACAAGGGCCTGGAACTCGAGCGAGTCGGTTGGGACAGCGGGAGTGTACACCACGAGGTCCACCTGGGCGGGGATGAGGTCGGGATTGTCGTCGAAATGTATGGGGATGCCTTCGGCAGAGAGCTCGTCGGTGAGAGGCGAGGGCGTGCGGTCGTAGCCGCTGACGACGTCGCCGCGACGATGGAAGAAGCGCGCCAAAGCGCTCATACCGATGCCTCCGATGCCAAGGAAGTAGTAGTTCATTTCAAGTTGTTTTTAATCAGTTTCTCAATCTGGTCCACAATCTTTTCAGCAGCGCCGCGAACGGCCATCTTGGAGATGGCGGCACTCATGGCGGCCTGGCGTTCGGGGGCATCGAAGAGGTCCTTGACGGCGGCCAGCCCCTGACTGCCGCAGTCCACATCCTTCACCATCACCGCCGCTCCGCGATCCACAAGGGCGAGGGCGTTCTTGGTCTGGTGGTCCTCGGCGACATTGGGCGAAGGAATGAGTATGACGGGCTTCCCTACCAAGCAGAGCTCGCTGATGGCGATGGCGCCAGCACGGGACACCACGATGTCGGCAGCTGCATAGGCGAGGTCCATGCGTTGGATGAACTGGTGGACCTTGACCCACTGTCCGACTTGCGCTTTTTCGACGGCGGCCACGGCTTCGTTGTACATCCAACGCCCCGTCTGCCAAAGCAGCTGGATGCGGTTCTCGCGGAAGAAGTGCAGATGGCTTATGATCATCTCGTTGATGCTGCGGGCGCCGAGGCTGCCGCCTACAGAGAGGAGCACACGGCCTTCGGCTTCGAGGCCAAAATGCTGGCGTCCCTCGGCTGCGGTGGCATTCATCTGCTCAATATCGGCACGCACGGGGTTGCCAGTAAAGACAATCTTCTCTTTGGGGAAGAAACGCTCCATGCCCTCATAGGCCACACATATTTTCTGTGCTTTGCGAGCCAACATCTTGTTGGTCAGTCCGGCATAGGAGTTCTGTTCCTGCAACAGCGTTTTGTATCCCATAGAGGCAGCAGCTTTGAGGGTGGGTTCGCTGGCGAAACCGCCGACACCCACCACGATGTCCGGAGCAAAGTCGGCGATGACACTCTTCACCTTGCTGCGGCTCTTCATGATACGGAAGGGAAGTTGGAGATTCTTCATAATATTGGCCGGCGTAAGCTTGCGCTGCAGACCGGCAATGGGGAGACCCACAATCCTGTATCCTGCTGCCGGGACTTTCTCCATCTCCATGCGACCTTCGGCACCGACAAAAAGGATGTCAGCGTCGCTCCAACGTGCCTTCACGGCATTGGCTATTGCCACCGCGGGGAATATATGTCCACCGCTTCCTCCACCACTGATAATTATCTTCATACTAGTTATCGTTGTTATTGTCGTTATCTATTCTTTCCAGGTTTGTATCGTCCGGGTTTTCACCAGAGGTTTCCGTCTGCGCAGAGGCATTCTCTTGCGCTTCTTTGTCGTAGACATCGGCAGCCACAGACTGGATTACGCCCAGACCGCAACCGAGGAAGAGGTAGGCCGTGCCACCGTAGGAAATGAAGGGGAGGGTTTGTCCTGTGACGGGCAGCACTCCCACAGCGACACACATATTGGCCAAAGCCTGAAGGTATATCATTGTTCCAAAGCCAGCCACCGCCAACGCTCCGAAACGTCCTTTGCAACGCCAGGCAAGACGTATGCAGCGGAAATAGAAGAAGCTGTAGAGCAGGAAGACGATGATACCCGTCAGCATGCCCATTTCCTCAATGATGATGGCGTATATGAAGTCGTTGTGTGCCTGCGTCATGAGACGGGCATGAACAGTGTTTCCGGGTCCGACACCAAAGAAACCTCCACGTGCGATGGCCATACGGGCCATATTCTCCTGCGACAGTTCGTCGGGATTAGGTTGGAGCCAAGAGTGGATACGATGGCCCCACGTGGTAGAACGTTCGAGCAACTGTTCTGTTTGGGCAGGCTGAGCACTCTGGTTGTTGAGACTCTTGTCGTAGCGGAAATAGGTAATACCCAGTCCGACCACCACTACGAGCAGCCCAGCCAGCATAAGGCGCCACCACCACGTGCGGTTCACACCGCCAAAGAGCATCATCAGATAACACGAGAGGAAGATAAGTGCCGCCGTGGAGAAATTCTCGGGGAGGACCAACACCACCACACCGACAATATAAATCAGCAGAGAGAGGAAAGTGCCGAGGTCCGAGGCCTGGTCCTTTTTGAGGGCCAGTTGGCGAGCCATAAAGAGTACCAGCATCACCTTGGCCACCTCCGAAGGCTGGAACTGTCCTACCACAGGCAGACGGAACCAGCGGCCGCCCATCATCAACACTACCGCCAGCAACACCACCGATATCCAGAATCCCATCACCGAGAAGCGAGAGAAGAAGCGATAGTTGACATGCGAGGCCAGAGCCACAACAACCCATGTGGCTATAACGATGAAGAGATGCTTTAGGAAGAGACCCGTAGGCCATCCGCCACCGGGCGACGAATAGGCGAAGAGGCCGATGGAGCTGTAGACCTCCACCAGCGAGATGATGCTGAGCAGCAAGAACACCACCCAGATCGTTCGGTCGCCTTTGAATATCTTCGATACTTTCATGTTACAATTCATTTACTTCATGTCGGAAGGCCTCCGCCTCCACCTCAACGTCCGTTCCATTGTCGCAGGCGGGGGAGTAGAGCACCTTCACATCGTCGGCCTCGTAGCGATACGCCTTTTGCAGGGCAGCAGCCATATTGGGACACGCGTAGATGGTGGGAATGACACCGGTGAAGGTCTTGCGCATATTCTCACTGTCGCCACCCACTATCAACAGCATACGCACTTTGCGCAGCGCCGAGGGCACAAGACGGCTATAGTCGCCAGCCTGACGGGGCGCATCGGCAATCCAGATAATGCCTCCTTGAGTGCTCTCAAGGGCATACCACGTGGCGTTGATGGAGCGCGATGCGGCATCGTTGATATATTCACGGCCACGGACTCGAGCGACAAACTCCAGGCGATAGCGAGTCTCCTCCAGACGGTTGAAGCAGGCTCTGAGCGAAGCATTTCGCATCGCTTTCAGACGCTGTGTGTCTATGCCGGCCAGCCCGGTGTGGATTCTATCGCGGCCCTGTTTGGCCAAAGTTTCTATTGTCATAGTGTATGGTTAATATATTACGTTTTTTTATCTCAGTTTCAATGTTACAAGTGTGAAAATTGCCAACAGGATGGCAATGATTACAAAACGGATGACCACCTTTTCCTCGGCCACACCTTTCTTCTGGAAATGGTGATGCAGCGGGGTCATCAAGAAGGGACGTTTCTCCACGGGTACCGCCTGACTTTGGGGCAGTTTATGGCGTCGGCGATAATATTTGCAGTAGCTCGTCTGAATAATGACCGAGAGGTTCTCCACCACATAGATGCCACAGAGTATCGGCAGCAGGAGTTCTTTCTTGATTAGCACGGCAAAGACAGCAATGATGCTCCCGATGGCCAACGAGCCGGTGTCTCCCATGAATATTTCGGCAGGATGAGTGTTGAACCACAAGAAGCCAAGGGTGGCACCGACAAAAGCGGTACTGAAGATGGCCAGTTCGCCGATGTTGGAAAGGTACATGATGTTCAGGTAGCCCGCCATGACAACGTTGCCACTGACCCATGCGAGGATGGCCAAGGCACCGCCATTGACGGATGCCACGCCGGTGGCAATACCGTCGATGCCGTCGGTGAGGTTGGAAGCGTTACTGACAGCAGTAACGATAAAGATGATAATCAGCACATAGACCACCCACACCAAATCGCCAGCCCAGTCGCCCATCCAGGTGACCAGCCATGCATAGTCGAATTCGTTGTTTTTCACGAAAGGAATCGTCGTAGTGGTGGAGCCCGAAATGTCAGGATGATGAATGATGAGCAATCCGACAACAAGGCCCAGCAAGACCTGTCCCAGTACCTTGTATTTACCCGGAAGGCCGGCTTTGCCACGCGTTTTCTTCAGGTAGTCGTCCAGGAAGCCGATCATACCCATCCATATCGTGGTGCCAAGCATGATGAGAACATAAATATTGTCGAGCTTGGCGAAGAGCAGCGTGGGAATGACGATGGCCGCAAGGATGAGCAGTCCGCCCATGGTGGGGGTCTGACTCTTGCGGGCCGCTCCCTCGAGACCCAACTCGGTGCGCACCTCGTCCATCATGCCCATCTTGTTCTTCATCCAGCGGATGAAGGGCTTGCCGAAGACCAGCATGATAAGCAGCGAGGTAACCATACTGGCGGCAGCGCGGACAGAGATGTACTGGAACACACCCGTACCGGGGATGTCAAGTCCTTTGTCAAACCAATCAAACAAATAGTACAACATAGTTATTCTTCATTTCTCATTTTTCATTTCTTAATTCACGTTCCACCTCTTCCACATCGTCGAAATGGCTACGCACGCCATTGACCTCCTGATATTTCTCGTGGCCTTTTCCGGCAATGAGGATAATGTCGCCTTCACGTGCCATCATGCATGCCGTTCGGATGGCTTGTCGGCGATCGGTGATGCGGACCGTATGACTTAACTCCTGCGGTGTGAGACCAGCCTCCATGTCGTCCAAGATGCTCTCAGGCTTTTCTGTACGGGGATTGTCGGAGGTAAGCACCAGTTTATCACTCCCTTTCGAGGCTATCCGAGCCATCTCGGGGCGTTTCGTGCGGTCGCGGTCGCCGCCACATCCTACAACCGTTATCAGTTGCTGTGCGGGACGGCGGATGGCATCGATGGTGGATATGACATTCTGCAAGGCATCTGGGGTATGGGCATAGTCCACAATGGCAGTGATGCCTCGTCCGCTGACATACTGAAATCTGCCCGGTGCAGGCTCTAGCGTCGAGAGCAGACGAGCCACATCCTCTTCTTTTGCGCCACAAAGCACGGCAGCCGCATAGATAGCCGTCAGATTGTAGGCATTGAACCTGCCCACAAGACGGCACCATATTTCCTTTCCACCGATTTGCAGATGCATACCTTCAAAGCTTTCCTCAAGAATCTTGCAATGGAAGTCTGCCATCTGGTTCAATGCGTAGGTCGATACCTTGGCAAAGGTGTTCTGCACCATCACTCTCCCGTTCTTGTCGTCGACATTCACCAGAGCCCATGCGCCCTTCGGCAACCCATCGAAGAATCCCTTCTTGGCTGCGATGTAGTTGGCCATGGTTTTGTGGAAATCCAAGTGGTCATGCGTGATATTGCTGAAGATACCACCGGCGAACTCAACACCTGCAATGCGATGCTGCACCACAGCGTGCGAGCTCACCTCCATAAAACAGTACTCACATCCTGCATCCACCATACGACGAAGCAGTTGGTTGAGTTCCAAAGCATCCGGGGTAGTATGACCTGTGGGCAGTTCTTCCTCGTCAATCTTGTTGACAATGGTGGAAACAAGACCAACGTGGTACCCTAACTGACGGAACATCCTATGTAGGAGGGTAACGGTGGTGGTCTTGCCATTGGTACCCGTGATGCCTATCAGTTTCAATGCCTTCGAGGGATGTCCGTAGTAGTTTGCGGTCATCTCTCCCAATGCTTTGCTGCTGTCGTCCACAATCACATAGACCATATCCTCGGGAGCATCCTCAGGCACATGTTGACATACCACAGCCACGGCTCCTGCCTTTACCGATTGGGCAATGAATGCGTGTCCGTCGACCTTTGTCCCTGGCTGTGCAACGAAGAGGGTACCGGCACCAACCTTCCGCGAGTCGAACTGGAGGTCCTTCACCTCCACGTCGGCACCGCCACGAAGTTCGCAGTCAATTCCCTGTATGATATCCTTCAGTTTCATTCTATTTATCGCTTTACAACTTCAAATCCTATTTTAAATTCAACACCACCGTGCTCCCACTTTTGGCGGCAACACCACCTTTGGGTTGCTGAGACACCACTTTGCCGTATCCGTTCACACGAGTCCGATAGCCCATCTCACGCAACAGGCGCACAGCATCCTTCGCACTCATCCCATAGCAATTGGGCACCTTGCCTTCGGCTGGAGCGTATGGCACGTAGCTTGCCGCCAACGAATCGTTCTCTGCACGATAGAACACCCATTCGCTGGATGCATCCGTAGTAACATAGGGCTGGCCTATCAGTCCATAGGCGGATGCTATGCCCTGCTGGTTGCCTTTCTCCAGTACCGGACGCTGCAGAGCCTTTGTGCTGTCGGCCTTCAGCTGAGGCCAGGCACTCTTTACGGCTCCATTGCTCAGTTCCTTGTCCACAGCCACCACACAGTCCGATATCGCCTTGAAAACTACCGCCGCCTGTCGACCGTAGGCTGGGCTGTTCTCAATCACCACCAGGCATGTATAGCGAGGATTCTCCGACGGGAAGAAACCAGCAAACGAACCGTTGTACCGACTCTTGTCCTTATAACTGTGCACAGCCGTACCTGTCTTGCCAGCAATGCCATAGGTATTGTTCTTGATGTTGTTTCCGGTACCGTTCTCCACTACGCTTTCCAAGAGCGACTTCATCATCGCCGCAGTCTCCTTCGAACAAATACGCTCACGCAGCACCACAGGCTTTACCTCACGCATTCTCTCACCTTCCATGATGGCCCTGCAGAATAGCGGTTTCACCATGCGGCCTCCCGCACCAAGGGCATTGTAGAACGTAATCAGCTGCATCGGCGACACAGCCGTCGAGTAGCCATAGCAAAAGTTCAGGAAGTCACGGTTGGACTGGTTAACATCGTTCACATGGCTGGCATTTTCCGACGACGCCACATCCAAATGCAGCTTCTCAAAGGGGAATACCCCTTTCACCAGATTCACCAGATCATTCCTTCGAGTGCGATAGTACATCCAACCTAAATCACACATGCCCACATTCGACGACTCCTCCATCACTTCCTTCACACTCAGAGAGTCCTTCTTTCGGTGAGAGTCCTTGATGACACCGTACTTGCCGCCGAAATCCTTGTACACAGCCTGCACTTTCATCGCCGTATCAATCTGGATTTGCTTGTCTTCCAGCATAGCAGTGAGGATAACCGTCTTAAACGTAGAGCCTGGTTCGTTGATGTGACTCACAGCCACATTGCCTGCTATGGGGCCACGACGGATTTCCTTGTACTCACCAGTGGTGTCCCTCACCAGATTCGAGCATGCCAGCACATAGCCCGTGGCCATTTCCATCAGGATTGCGCAGCCGCTCGTACCTCCATACTGTGTCAAAGCCTTGCGGAGCGAGCTCTCGGCAATATCCTGATAACGAGTATCGATAGTAGAAACAATACTCTGTCCGTCTATTCTTTTTTGCAGTACAATAGTATCTGTCTGCCCATCATCCGTTCTCTGCGGCACCTCCCGACGTTCTCCAGGGTCTTCTGCCAGCCATACACCCTTAGTCAGTCTCCGACGGATGAAGTTGCCGTCCTGCCCCCTCAAAATAGAGTCGTAGGCGCCTTCCAGCCCTGTGTACGTGCCGTTGGTCTTCGCATTGGGATAGCCAACAGTGTTCTCGGCCATATTGCCGTAGATATGAGCTCGAACATGGTGCACCACGCTCTCATGGTCCACCTCTTTCACCACTCCCCGGTTCCAGCCCGGCAGACGGGAAATATCCAGCCACACAGAATAGGGCACTCCTTTGGCCACCGAGAAGCAACGGCGGGCCGTCATCGGCTTGCCATCATCCCCCATCCGGCCATTCTTAGCACGCTCAGTACGCATCTTGTTGGCAAAATACGACGCCGAGCCACCCACGGCATCGGCCAACATCATACCTACCGTATCCACATACTGTTCGAAGCACGAATCCGCAATCGGGCCTGCCTCCATCTTTCTTCCTTTGCGGTCATACTTTTGGTTGCCCTTCTCATCTACTTCATATTTATTGTATAAATCCAGGAACAAATCGCACTCCTTCACCGTAGTGGCTAGGATTTTACCATCGCTGGAGTAGATATTCCCTCTGCGGGCAGGGTCTGTCAGGTATCCCGCCTCGCGCTTCATACCCCGAGAGCGCCACTCGTCACCATGAACCCATTGTATATTCACTATACTCACAATGATGGCTATGCCACCCACCAATGTGAGCAGCAAATAGAAGGCGGTCATCCCCTTCGTCATCCTTGTGTCGTTCTTCTCATTTTTCATTTCTCTTTTCTCATTTTTCATTTCTCAATCTCATACGGCGGTCCACTGGTAATACCCACACCACTCTCGCCCAGGTCTTCCGCTATCTGCGAAATCTTCACACTCTTCTGATATTGTTTCTGCATTTGTATTCTCTCTTCTCGCAGGTCGTTGATTCTCTCTTCGACGGCAATCTTCTCTCGACTCAGGCTCTCCACCTTATAACGGTTCGCCACAATCAGCAGCAGAAACAGCAGGCACAACAGCATCAGCGGTATTTGTCTCAGCACCAGCCTATCGCCCAAAATGTCACCACCCAGCACTTTCGACACACCCTTCGCCACCTTGTCCGACCGTCCCACCTTCCGCTGGGTCTCGCTTTCTTGATCCTCCCCTGAGTCAGGACGCTCGTCGGCAGTGGAGTCTGTGGGCTCTACTTCAACCTCAGCGACTCCCGCAGCCTTCTTGTCGACGGCTTTCCCGTCGAGGCCCTCTTCGGTCACCTTCTCCCTAAACCTGTTTCCCATACATTATATATTAAACCATTTCTATTATTTGTTTCAGAATCCTATGCATTGTTCCGTGGCAAGGCCCTGGGTCCACGCTCCACCACCTTCTCCCCCACTCTCAACCGCGCACTTCGCGCCCTGCTGTTCTTCATCACTTCCTCTGCACCAGCCTGTATCGCTCCACGACTCACCATCTTCATTGGCGACAACACATTACCGTAGAAATCCTTCTCCACTTCGCCTTCAAAGTTTCCACTCTTCATAAAATTCTTCACCAGACGGTCCTCCAGCGAGTGATAGCTGATTACCACCAGCCGTCCACCAGGCACCAGCACCTCGCAGGCCTGCTTCAACATCTCTTTCAGAGCCTCCAGCTCGCCGTTCACTTCGATTCTCAAAGCTTGGAAAAGCATTGCCAGATACTTGTTCTCCATTCCCTTCGGCAGGTGGTGGCTCACTGCCTCCTTCAGGTCGGTAGTGGTCACGATATCCTTCGTTGTACGGTATTTCACAATGGCCCTTGCCATTTGTCTCGCATTGGCCAACTCGCCGTAAAGCTTCAGTATCCGGGACATTTCCTCCTCGTCGAGGCTGTTCACAAGGTCGCGTGCCGTCACCTCGTTCCGGCGGTCCATTCGCAGGTCCAACTCGCCCTCCAGGCGCGTCGAGAACCCGCGCTCCGCCACATCGAACTGGTGGCTGCTCACCCCCAGGTCCGCCAGCACGCCGTCCACCTCTCGCACCCCCTCCAGCCGGAGAAAACTCTTCAGGTGGCGGAAATTCTCGTTGATGAGGGTGAACCGGGCCTTGCTCTCCGACTTCCACTCACCGCTTTCCACTCTCTTCACCGCATCTTCGTCCTGGTCGAAAGCCAACAGCCGTCCCTCCGAACCCAACATGTCCAGGATTGCCCGCGAGTGACCACCTCCGCCGAACGTCACGTCCACATACGTTCCGTCCTCTCGAAGGTTCAACCCCTCGATGGCCTCTCCCAGCATCACGGGAACATGATACTGCTGTACCTCGTATTCACTACTGCTTTTCATCTTCGACCGGTTTTGCGCTCTGCGGGAGTCCTCTCCCCAGCAGTTCCTCCGCCATCTTGGCAAAGTCGCCGCTTTCGCTGTTCATCTTGTCGTAGGTCTCACGGTCCCACAGCTCTATGAACTTGCCGGTCGATTGTAGAACAATCTCTTTCGCTTTCGCAATAACATGCTTCTGTTCTGCCGGTACCAGCAACCTGTCGTTCGTATCCAACTCTATCACGTTGCCTTCCGTCAGCTTGCGCAGCACATTGCGCTCCTTGAGATTGTAGGAATTCAGCTTCTCTTGCAATTTCTCCACTTCATCCCTGAAACTGGCATAAGTCCACAGCTCCAAACACTCGGCATAGACACTCTGGCGTATCACAAAACGACCGTCCTCAGTCTCCAACTGCCTCTTCAGCGCAATTGGGAACTTGAAGCGACCGTTCGAGTCCACCTTACAGTATTCTTTTCCAAGTATTAAGGCCATTTTTACCTACTATTTTTCAGGTTGTAAAATTACGAAGAAATTTCCAATTTCTGCCAAAAAATTCCCTTATTTGTTTTTTTTAACCATTTTTTGTTGTTCATAACCCTAAACGCAAAAACGCAAAAAAAGTTTCATCCCTTCGAAAAAAAACTTTCCCAAACCCCGAAAATCAACCCTCTCCCCCTCGTCCGTCCATCCCCGTTGGAAGCCGATTCTCGATAAACGCCATTGTTGAAAACTTTTTCCTCTCACAAAACTTTTGCACCACTGAAATAAATTTCGTACCTTTGCAAATCATGACACCTCATGGTCATAACCCGAACACTCTGTTCATCAGGCTTATGCAATATGCATCAGTCCTAATCGTCTTGTTTTCATGGCTGTCGGGCACCGCCTGCGCACAGGACACGGTGGACCTGCCCATCCACGAAGAGTGGGACACCTACAGCGCCACCTCGGCCCGCAATGTGAACGGATGGCTTTTCTGCAAGAGCGACATCAACGACCAATCCATCGTCCAGCGCAGCGACCTCCACGCCTACCTCTCCACCGGCAGCACCGTCGGCAGCGGCACCGTCGTCGCCACGCCCTACCTGAACCAGGTGCCGGACACCTTCTCCTTCCGTCTCTACGGTTCCAACCTCCACGGCCAAACGGCGCAAGTGGAATTCGGCTACATCCCCGACACCCCACCCCTCACCTCCCCCTCCGACATCTGCGCCCTCTTCGTGCCCTACGACACCGTCCCCCTCTCCGTCTCCAACCAGTGGCAGCGTACCACCGTCGACCTCCACCCCTACTACGCCCTCCACGGCACCGCCCACCGCCTCGCCATCCGCCTCCTCAACAGCTACAACCAGGAGCTCTACCTCGACGAAATCGGCGCCTGGAGAGCCACTTCCAATCCCTGCAAACACCCTCTGACCATGGGGACCGACTTCTGGGTCACCTTCTTCTACAACTACCACGAAACGGCTTCCTACAACCCCGGAAGCCACGACCTCTTCCTCCTTAGCAACGACGGCTGCAACATCAGCATCACCAAAGGCGACACCCCCATTGCCTCCCGCTCGCTGACATCGTCCAACAACCACTTCAGCACCGTCACTGTGGGCGATAACTCATCCCTCCCTGTTGCAACCCCCTACAACGGAGGCTACCACGTCACCTCCACTGAGGATATCTGGCTCTACGCCAACAACTACATCCGCGGCACACAGGACATCGCCACCGTCCTGCCGACGACATTGCTCGACACCGCATACATCGTGCAGGACTACCCCGCATGGGAATTTGGCGCCCAGGTGGCATTCGTCGCCACCGAGAACAACACCGTGCTCTCCATGACCGTGCCCTGCGCCATTCAGGGCACCACCATCACCGCCGGCACCACCCTCACACCCACCCTCATGCAGGGACAGGCCTACATGCTCATCAGCAACGGCGACCATTCGTCATTCTCGGGCATGGAAGTCTCCTCCAACGGCAAACCCTTCGCCATGTTCCAAGGAGGCCGGCGCGTACAGGTACCCACCTCGGGCTCCGGCAGCGACCTGCTCTACGACCAGGCCACTCCTCCTACCCTGTGGGGCACGGAGTTCGTCGTGGCAGGAATCATGGGTCAAAACGGAAACAACTACGTGCGCATCACCTCCAGCGAAGACAATTGCTCCGTCACCATCGACGGCATTCCCACAGGCATCATCAACCGAGGCCAGTCCTTGGAACGACCGATTCCCACCACGGCCGCCAAAACCATTGTCACCAGCAAGCCCACGTGTGTCATCCTCTACCTCACCAGCTACGCCACCGCAGGCTCGTCGGGCGACCCTTCGTCCATCCCCATCCCGCCCGTAAAAAACGGCATACGGAAATCGCGCTTTGTGTCGCCGAATACAACGGAAATCTCCAGCAACAGCCACTTCCTGAACATCATCTGCGACACCGCCTGGGGTTCCCAAACCACCGTCGACGGAGCCCCGTTGTCATCCACCGACATGCTGACCACCGTGGGACGCTACCGCGTTTGGCGCATACGGCTGATACCCGGCAATGCGGGATCGCAGCAATGGCTACACCATGTGGAGAACCCACAAGGGGCCTTCGTGGCCTACACCTACGGGCTGGGCAACTGGGAGAGCTATTCATACTCCCTCGGGTTCGGATGCGAAACACCGCCCCCCGAGCCCGACCCTGACCCCGAGCCGCCGGAGGTCCTACACGACACGATTCGCTTCTCCGACACCGTCTGCCAGGGGGAGGCATACAGTATGCCTGCGACGTTCACTGTCGGCGGGCTAACCTACAACCCGCCCGCCGAGGGGCACATCGAAATGCGTGCCGGCGAGACGGCGACGGCAGGCACGGTGGTGCGATGGGCCAGCTGGGAGGAGAACGACACCCTCGTCCATCACCTCTGCCTGACGCTGACGGTGATGCCGACGGCGCAGAGCGCCCTGCTACGGAGCATCATCGCGGGCGACACGCTGCTTTTCGCCGACACCGCCATAGCCCTCGCCGGCACCTACCGCTTCCTCTACACGGCTGCCAACGGCTGCGACTCCGTCGTCACACTCGTCGTCAGCTACGAAGCCGTCGGCCTCGAGACCAGCGCCGAGGGCCTGTGCCCCGGCGAGGAGGTGGTCCTCACGGCCACGGGCACCCACACCTACCTATGGAGCGCCACGCCGCACGACCCGTCGCTCGACAGCCTCCAAGGCCAGAACCCTATCAGCGTCCGCCCCGAGCAGACCACCACCTACAGCCTCCTCGACGCTACGGGCAACGTCATTGCCTCCATCACCGTCGGTGTGGAGCCCCCTCCCACCCTCTGCATCGAAAGCAACCGCTCCTTCATCGACTACGACCACCCCGTGCTCTCCCTCCACGACTGCTCCTCCGACCGCCACCACACCACCTGGCAATACAGCGACGGCCCCACCCTCAACGGCGAGCGCGCCCGACGCCACTTCCACCACCCCCTGCCGGACTCCGTCAGCGTCACCATGACCTCCTGCAACCGCTACAACTGCTGCGCCGACACCACCGTCGTCTTCGTCACCAAGATACGCTCCGTCTGGTTCCCCAACATCTTCTTCCCCGACCAGCAGAGCAACAACCGCTTCGGCTGCCACACCTCCTTCGAGACCCAGGATTTCGAACTCTACATCTACAACCGCCAAGGCCTCCTGGTATGGCACACCGACGACATCAACATCTCCTGGGACGGCACCCACGACGGCACCCACGTCCCTCAGGGTGCCTACGTCTACCGCTGGTACCTCACCGACATCTATGGCGAACGCCGCGACGGCATCGGCACCGTCACCCTCATCCGCTAGCCCACCCGTCCATCCGCAGCTCTCAAACAGGCCTCCAAGGGGTGTCTTATTCGACCGTTCTCATATAGTATACATATAGTATTCATATACTTCTCATATAGTATTTATATATGGTATATGAATACTATATGAGAAGTATATGAATACTATATGACATGGGCCGTATTTGGGGCCTGTTTGACAGGGATATAACCCGACCAGAGGGCATGCCGGCCGACCGATGGTTTGCAGGAACAGGTTACTGCGGCCGCGAGTTGACGGAAAAAGATGAATGGGAAATTATTTTTTTGCCATATCGGATTTTTCTTGTATCTTTGCATCCTTGAGTAAACAAAAAAATTATTAATTTAAAATCATTAATACAATGAAAATTCGTACCTTAGTACTCGCATTGGCGCTCTCCGTGCTGCTCCCCAACACCGTGCGCGCCGACGAAGGCATGTGGCTCCTGTCGCTCATCGGCAAGAATTATTCCGACATGCAGAAGGCTGGCTTCAAGCTCACGCCCGAAGACATCTACTCCATCAACCAGTCCTGCCTCAAGGATGCCATCGTCGGCCTCGGCAACGCCAGCAGTCCCTTCTGGCACTTCTGCACCGGTGAAATTATCTCCAGCAAGGGCCTCATGTCCACCAACCATCACTGCGGCTACGGCAAACTGCAGGAGCACTCCACCGTGGAGCACGACTACCTCCGCGACGGTTTCTGGGCATACACCATGGACCAGGAGCTCCCCAACCCCGGCCTCACCGCCTCCATCCTCGTCCGCATGGAGGATGTCACCGCCCGTGTCAAGGAAGCCCTCACCGACGAGATGAGCGAGGGTGACCGCGAGGCTGCCATCGAGAAGGTCTCCAAGCAGATTGCCGACGAGGCCGTCAAAGGCACCGTATACAACGCCCAGGTGAAACCCATGTTCAACGGCAACCAGTTCTTCCTCTTCGTCCACATCATCTACAAGGATGTCCGCCTCGTCGGCGCGCCCCCCTCGTCCATGGGTAAGTTCGGTGGCGACACCGACAACTGGTCCTGGCCCCGCCACACCTGCGACTTCTCCATGTTCCGCATCTACACCGCCCCCGATGGCAGCCCCGCCGACTACAGCAAGGACAACGTCCCCCTGCAGCCCAAGCACCACCTGCCCGTCAACGCCGGTGAAATCAACGACGGCGACTTCGCCATGGTCATGGGCTTCCCCGGCACCACCGACCACTTCCTCACCTCCTACGGCCTCGAGGAGACCATGAACATCACCAACAAGCTCCGCTACGAGATCCGCACCGTCAAGATCAACATCCTCCGCGAGGAAATGGCCGCCAGCCAGGCCACACGCATCAAATACGCCTCCAAGTACGCCTCCTGCTCCAACTACTGGAAGTACAGCAACGAGCAGAACAAGGCCCTCCGCGCCCTCAACACCATGGGTGTCAAGAAGGACGTCGAGAAAGAATACATGCAGTGGGCCTCCCGCCAGACCAACCCCAAGTACTCCCGCGCCCTCGAACTCATCAAGAAAGGCTATGCCGCCCGCGCCACCGTCGAGGAGGCTCAGCAGTATCTCGTCGAAGGTCTCCTCTCCGGCCCCGAAGGCCCCCTCTTCGCCGCTCGCGTCAAGAACTCCTTCGCCCGTATGCTCGAAGCCGACCCCAAAGCCGACCTCTCCGCTCTCCAGAACTACATCGACAACTTCTATAAGGACTACGACATGAACGTCGACCGCCGCCTCGTGGCCAACATGTTCAAGTATGTCGTTGACCACATGAACGCCGACTTCTGCCCCGAGTTCCTCCTCAAGGCCAACAAGAAGTACAAAGGCAACTTCGACGAGTATGCCGAAGACCTCTTCAAGAAATCCATCTTCGCCGACCCCGAGAAGCTGGCCAAGTTCATGCAGAAACCCAGCCTCCGCACCCTCGAGAACGACCCCCTCGCCAAAGCCGGCAACGAAGCTCTCGACGCCTACCGCGGCCTGGCCTCCAATGTTGACGAAAACGTTGAGGAGAATCTCCAGCGCGGCATCCGCGACTTCACCGACGGCATCCTCCAGATCAACGAAGGCAAGAAGCTCATGTCCCCCGATGCCAACAGCACCATCCGCCTCACCTACGGCAACGTCATGTCCTACGACCCCAAGGACGGCGTCTCCTACCACTACTACACCACCATGCGCGGCGTCATCGAGAAGGAAGACCCCGAGAACAGCGAGTTCAACGTCCCCGCACGCCTCAAAGAGCTCTACGCCAAGAAGGAATTCGGCCGCTACGCCAACCGCAACGGTGAGATGCCCACCTGCTTCATCACCAACAACGACATCACCGGCGGCAACTCCGGCTCGCCCGTCATCAACGCCAAGGGCCAGCTCATCGGCCTGGCCTTCGACGGCAACAGCGAGGCCATGAGCGGCGACATCGACTTCGAAGAGAACCTCCAGCGCTGCATCTGCCTCGACAGCCGCTACATGCTCTGGGTCATCGACGTCTATGCCGGTGCCAAGAACTTGATTGAAGAGATGGACATCGTTAGATAGCGAATGAAGCAAGTCCAGCAACAGCAACTGCAGCAGAAGCTTTCTCCGCAACAGATACAACTCATGCGTCTGCTGCAGTTGCCTGTTACTGACCTCGAGCAGGCCATCAAGGAGGAGATAGAGAAGAACCCCCTCCTCGAGGCCGATGTCCCCGCCAGCGTCGAGGACATCGACTCCCTCGCCTCCGCTGCCGACCACGACCGCTCCGACTGGGATGCCGACGAGGACGACGACTACAACGCCTTCGACTACCGCGAGCACCTGGAGAGCGACCCCAACGCCACACGCCGCGAGTTCGTCCTCTCCGACAGCCTCTCCTTCGCCGACCGTCTCAACGCCCAGCTCATCACCCGACGCCTCTCCGACCGCCAGCAGCTCATAGCCAACGAGCTCATCGGCACCCTCGACGACGCCGGCTACCTCAGCCGCGACCTCGACCTCGTCACCAACGACATGGCCTTCCGCCAGGGCATCGACGCCTCGCGCGACGAAGTACTGGAGGTGCTGCGCATCATCCAGAGCCTCGACCCTCCCGGCATCGGCGCCCGCAACCTCCAGGAGTGCCTCCTGCTGCAGCTCGAGCGCATGATATCGGAAACCTCCGAATATTCGGAGCATTCAGACTACTCTGACAATATCATCCACCTGGCCCTGACAATCATCCGCGACCACTTCGACGACTTCGCCAACCACCGCTACGAGCGCATCTGCAACGCCCTCGCCATCGACCAGGCCACCCTCGACCGCATCACAACCCTCATCCGCCGCCTCAACCCCAAGCCCGGCAGCTCCGACGCCGACAGCGACTCCGCCGCAGCCACCTTCACCCCCGACATCATCCTCCAGCAGCACGACGGCGAGCTCTCCTTCTACCTCAACGACGGCAACCTCCCGCGCCTCAACCTCAACACCTACTACACAGACCTCCTCGCTCAGTACGAGGCCCAGAAGGCCGACCGCGACCGCCGCGGCATCAAAACCCCGCCCTCCGAACGCGAAACCCTCTCCTTCCTCCGCACCAAGCAGGCCGACGCACAAGGCTTCATCGACCTCCTCCAGCAACGCCACGACACCATCGTCCGCGTCATGCGCTACATCATCCGCCACCAGCGGCGCTTCCTCCTCTCCGGCGACCCCGACCAGATGCAACCCCTCCGCCAGCGCGAAGTGGCCGACGCCACAGGACTCGACATCTCCACCGTCTCGCGCATGGCCAACAGCAAATACCTCCAGACCGACTTCGGCACTATACCCCTCAAGGACTGCTTCTCCAAGGGCATGGCCAACAACGAAGGCGAGGAAATCTCCGTCCAGACCATCAAGCAGCGCCTCGCCGACGCCATCCAGGCCGAGGACAAGCAATCGCCCCTCTCCGACGAGGCTCTGGCGCAGCTGCTCAACGCCCAAGGCTATCCCCTGGCACGCCGCACCGTGGCCAAATACCGCGAGCAGCTGGGCTACCCCGTGGCGCGCCTGCGCCGCGTGCTGATGCTCCTCGTCCTCCTCCTCTCCACGGCCCTCTCACCCCTCGCGGCGCAGGTCTCCTACTACGACTCCCTCATCAACGCCCGCCTCGAGGCCTCGCGCCAGATGCAGGCTCCGGGCCGCAGCGCCCACGCCCAGCCCGCCACCAAGGCCACACCCCAGAGCAAAGCCGAGAGCAAACAGGCCGTCAAAGCCATCCGCGATGCCGCCAAAGCCCCCGCGACCGAGGTCGACGAAACCTCGCGCGCCCTCGTGCCCCTCTGGTACGACGCCTTCCCCCACCACCGCGTCAACCCCCTCGGCCGCACCACCCTCGACCTCCTGCCCGACGAGATCAACCTCCTCCTCGTCCGCGACAGCACCGACTTCTGCTTCCCCGTACGCAACCCCAAGACCTCCAACTACGGCTGGCGCTGGCAGCGCGGCCACCACGGCGTCGACATAGGCCTCAACACCGGCGACCCCGTCCGCTGCGCCTTCCCCGGCGTGGTGCGCGTGGCAGCGCGCATGGGCGGCTACGGCAACTGCATCGTCGTCCGCCACCCCAACGGCCTCGAGACCCTCTACGGCCACCTCTCCAAAATCAACGTCCAGCCCAACCAGCCCGTCGCCGCAGGCGACATCATAGGCCTCGGAGGCTCCACAGGCAACTCCACAGGTCCCCATCTCCACTTCGAATGCCGCTTCCTCTACCAGACCTTCGACCCCGAGTGGATCCTCGACTTCACCAACTACTCCCTCCGCACCCGCCGCCTCCACCTCGACAAGACCTACTTCGGCATCCAGCAGCCCCGCAAAGGCCAGAGCCTCGACTACAAGGCCGACCAAAGCATCATCAAAGAAACCAAGAACGGCAAGAAACGCCCCGCCGTGCCCACGGCAACCACCTATAGCATCAAAGATTTTTAATCCCCACCCACACATCATGAAGAAAACCAACCTCTCCGACTACGACCCCACCGCCGTGCCCGACGGCAGCCCCTGGACCATCGCCGTCGTCGCCGCCGAATGGAACCCCGAGGTCACCGACGCCATGCTCGACGGCGCCGTCAGCACCCTCCGACAGAACGGCGTACGCCCCGAGAACATACGCACCTACCGCGTCCCCGGCACCTACGAACTCTCCTATGCCGCCGACACCCTCGCCGAGCTCGACAGCATCGACGCCGTCATCTGCATCGGATGCGTCATCCAGGGCGAAACACGCCACTTCGAGTTCATCTGCCAGGCCGTCTCCCAGGGCCTCACCAACGTGGCCCTGGCCAACCACAAGCCCATCATCTTCAGCGTCCTCACCACCGACACCATGGAGCAGGCCCTCGACCGCGCCGGCGGCCGCCACGGCAACAAGGGCGTCGAAGGCGCCATCGCCGCCCTGAAGATGCTCCGTTTCACCGACCAAGCCGTTTCCCTGCCGTGAAGATAGTCTTTTTTGGAACCCCCGACTTCGCCGTCCAAAGCCTCGACGCCATCATGCTGACACCGCGCCACGAGGTCTGCGCCGTCGTCACCGTGCCCGACCGCCAGGCCGGACGCGGACACAAGTTCATGCCCAGCGCCGTCAAGGAATATGCCCTTGCCCACAACCTGCCACTCCTCCAGCCCGAACGCCTGCGCGACCCACAGTTCCTCGAACAGCTCGCCGCCTTCCAGGCCGACATGTTCGTCGTCGTGGCTTTCCGCATGCTCCCCGAAGCCGTGTGGAACATGCCGCCCCACGGCACCTTCAACCTCCACGCCTCCCTCCTCCCCGCCTACCGCGGCGCAGCACCCATCAACCACGCCATCATCAACGGCGACACCCGCACCGGCGTCACCACCTTCCTCCTCAACCACTACATCGACGAAGGCCAGATCCTCCTCCAGGCCGAGACCCCCATCGCCCCCGACGACAACGCCGGCAGCCTCCACGACCGCCTGGCCCTCATGGGCCGTGACCTCGTCGTCCGCACCCTCGACGGCATCCAGGCCGGCACCGTCACCCCCCGCCCCCAGGAAGGCACCCCCTCCGCGGCACCCAAGATCTTCAAGGACTTCTGCCTCCTCGACCTCCACCAGCCCGCACACCACCTCGCCAACCTCGTCCGCGGCCTCGCACCCTACCCCGCCGCCCTCCTCACCCTCGTCAACCCCCAGGGCCAGGAAGTCCTCTTCAAAGTCTTCGACGTGGCTCCCATTCCCGACCCCAACGGCACCCCAGGCGCCCTCGTCTGCGACGAAAAAAAGGTCTTAAAAATCGGTGTAGCAGACGGTTTCATCCAGATTTTGAGCCTCCAAATGAGCGGAAAACGAAAAAATTCCATCGAAGATTTTCTTCGTGGCAACAAACTAAAAGACTGGAAAACAAAGCTATAGAAAACACCCTCATAAAAATACGAAAAAAATTAAAAAAAAATTTTGTTTTGTATCAAAAAAAATTCTTACATTTGCACCGAAAAGAAAGACAAATAATTACAAACCCTTAAACATTCATCATTATGAACAAAACTGAACTTGTTAACGCCATGGCCGCCAAGACCGGCATGACCAAAGTCGCCGCCAAACAGGCAATGACCGCTTGCTTCGATGCCATCCAGGCCGAGCTGAAAAAAGGCGAGAAAGTGACCCTCATTGGCTTCGGTACCTTCAGCGTTGTGAAACGCAAAGCCCGCACCGCCAAGAACCCTCGCACCGGCAAAGCCGTCAAAGTGCCCGCCAAGAAAGTGGCCAAGTTCAAAGCCGGCAGCAAGCTCCTCAAATAAGCGAGCCTGACCCACAGCCTTCGAACAACAACGAACCGGGACGCCCCCACACGGACGCCCCGGTTCCTTTTTTTTGCCCCCTCTCCCCTCCGTCCCCCCTCCATGCCATGAGACCAGAGTCTATGTCAGCAACTCTGCTATCCTGGCTCCTCCCCTAAGTTAGGGGAGGTGGACGCACGGAGTGCGGACGGAGGAGTGTGTCCGGAGCAATCATAACACAATAAAACTCAATCAGATTGTAAAAGATTTTAAAAGAAAATAATCCCAATCAGAACAAAAAGAACCATCAGAAACTTTCTTATAAAACCTTTTGCAATCTGATTGAAAATAATTTCTTTTCCATTCTTTTCATTCTGATTGAGAATATTATCTTTTAGTTCTTTTCATTCTGATTGAGTCTTAATCCTGATTGAGACTTCCACATGTCATCGGCGGATGAACTTTGCGGTAGTGGTGGCATTGGGGGTGGTTACGGAGAGGAGGTAGACGCCGGGAGCGAGGGCGGAGACATCGAGCGAGAGGGAAGTCTCGGTGAGGGCGTTCATGCGCCATCCGCCCACGGGGTTGCCGCTGAGGGTGTAGACGAATACCGCCTGCGCCATGCCGTCGGTGGCAAGGGTCAAAGGACCGTCGGTG
>JAFUWF010000017.1 GCA_017483575.1 Bacteroidales bacterium | reverse complement strand
CGCCAGCCGCAACACCAACGGCGCTGCGCTGGGTGCGCTGCCGGCGCTGCCCAAGGGGCTCTGTTTAGGTGAGAGTTCGGAGGTAGGAGGTCAGAACCCGGAGGTCTCCGATGCCGGCGGGACGCCGGCGCTCCAGTTCGCACATGTCGACGGCGACCAGGTGGTCATCGACGGCACGGGCCTGCTGCAGGCCTACGACGTCATGGGCCGCCTGCTCTTCAGCACGGAGGTCAATTCTCAACTCTCAATTTTCAATTCTCAATTCCCCTCGGCGGGGGTCTACGTGTTGCGCTTGAACGGCAAATCGCAGAAAATAGTCATCAGATAAAACAACAACAGGATTTATATTATGAACGACAACAACGACAACAACGACAACGTGCAAAACGCCACATGCGTTTTGCTGATTCCTGCGGCAGCCCAGCCTACGCGTGTCGCGGAGACAAAGTTGTCCATGTTGTCTATGTTGTCGTAAAAAAAAGTATTATGAAGAGATACAGATTAATTGGATTAGCGGCCCTGCTGGCACTGGCCACGGGCTGCGGCAAGGACAAGGATGCGGCCGACCGCATCAACATCTTCACCCATGACATGGGCGGCGACAGCAAGGTGTGGGTGGACCCCGCGCACCCCAGCGACGCCACCTGGGTGGCCAGCGAGACCATCGACCTCAACGGCACCCCCTATGTCATCACCAGCAACGCCAGCAGCTACTCGCTCGAAGTGGCTCCGCTGGACGTGGACATGTACGCCGTCTACCCTGGCACCATGAGCGCCGGCGGCAACGACATCACGGTGGCCAACAGCAACGCCTCCGGCGCCGCCATCACGCTGAGGAGCCTGGCCGTGGACTTCCGCGACGACGGCCACCGCGTGGTCTTCCCCATGGCCGAGAAGGCCTCGGCGGGCAGCAGCAGCCTCTACTTCGACCACCTCACCGCGGGCCTGCGGCTGACGCTGACCAACGGCTCCGCGTCCTCCATTGCGGTGGACCACCTGAAGGTGGTGTTGCAGGGCACCGGGGCGGCCTCCGCCGTGACGATTGACGGCGTGAACTACACCGTGTCCTGGGCCGTGCAAGGCCCCACGACGCCCAGCGGCGAGGTGGGCACCATCAGCGGCGACCGCGAGGTGACCTACAGCAGCGAGATGAACCTCTAGATGCAGACCGCTGGCACGACGGGCGTCACTGTCCCGGCCAGTGGCAGCATCCAGTTCTGCGTGCCCGCTACCGTAGCCACCATCAAGCGTCTCACCGTCACCGGCTACGACGCCAGCGGCCGCCAGCTCTTCACCCAGGCCAAGGACCTCGAGTCAACGACCCTCGACGTCAACCACATGTACAATATCCCGTCGATCAATATTAATGAATAACTCCCCGCCTTGGCGGGGGGAGGTGAAACGACAAGAAAGGACAAGAAAAGACAAATAAGATTTAAAAACAACCAAGACAACAACAGACAACAAATACCGCGAAGCGGAAATATATTCATTAGATTTATAGATTTCGCGCTGCGGGGAAAAAAACAAACATAAAATGGAAAACAAGACATTCAATGCCGGCGTGACGCCGGCGCTCCAATACGAAGCACCGCAGTTGACGGTGGTGGAATTCAAAGCAGAACGAGGCTTCGCCGGTAGCGGCGAGGAGAGGGCCTTTTCCCTCTTCGGGCTCAGCAAGGATGGCTACAACAACAATGGCCAAGAGAACTGGGACGACAACGATAACAGCCTCTTCGGCAGCTGGTAAGAGAGGATGACAGGTTTTTCCCCGATTCCTTTGTCCTGACGACAACAGAGATAACAAAGACAACGGAAGGAAGCGCCACGGGCGCTTCCTTTTTTTCTTGTCTTCCGGAAATAATAAAATGGCATTTTTGGCGTTATCTGTCCAAAATGCTACAATATGAATATTGAAGATTGTTTCTATCTGGGGCGCGTCACCAAGCCCTGGGGCGTGAAAGGGCAGGTGATGATGTTCCTCGACGTCGACAGTCCCGAGGAGTATCTCGGGTTGGACTCGGCCTTTGTGGAGGTGAAAGGACAACTGGTGCCCTATTTCTTCCACATCGACAACCTGAATGGCAACAAGGCCGTGGTGACCTTTGAGGATCTCACTCCCGAACAGGTCAACGCCCTCGTCGGGCACTCTCTCTATCTGCCTTTGGACCTTCTTCCCAAGTTGGAAGGCAACAAGTTCTACTTCCATGAAGTGGTGGGTTTCAGGGTAATAGACGACGAGAAAGGCGACATCGGAACTTTGGAGCAGGTGATTGAGTACCCTGCGCAACCACTCTTCCAAATCGTGAAAAATGGCGTTGAAGTGCTCATTCCGGTCATCGACGAGGTGATAAAAAAAGTGGACCGCGAAGAGAAAACGCTCTACATCGCCGCTCCTAATGGCCTGATTGATTTGTATCTTGGTGATATCAACAATTAGTGTTGAAATGTTTTTTCCGCTATGTGTGGGAAAATGCATATTTTTGCAGTCGAAAAGGAAACACTACTATGGAATCAAAAGAGAAAAACGTAGAGAAAAATCGCTACTCTCCCGAAGAGTTGCAGGAGTTCAAGGCCCTGATACTTGACAAGATAGCCAAGGCTGAGAAAGACCTTGAAATGTTGCAGCAGGCTGTGGCCGGTAGCGAGAACGACGTCAGCGACACCGCTCCCACCTTCAAGACCCTCGAAGAGGGAAGCAATGTGCTGCTGAAGGAGGAGAACCAGAAACTTGCCGCCCGCCAGCAGAAGTTCATCCGCGACCTCCGCGCCGCCCTTATCCGCATCGAGAACGGCACCTACGGCATCTGCCAGGCCACTGGCAAGCTCATCCCCAAGGAACGCCTGATGATTGTTCCCCACGCCACCATGACCGTCGAGGCCAAGGAGGCAAGCAAGAAACGCCGCTAAGAACAGGATAGCGAAAATTCACTAAACCAACATACATTATTGACATTGTCTGTCGGCCACCGTGTGTGCACCACACGGTGGCCTTTTTTGTTTGTGGTGCTGTCAGTTGATGCGTGGAATGGCGTCGATGAGGGTGCGTGTGTAGTCGGTCTGCGGGTGGGCGAAGAGTTCGTCCGGTGTGCCGCTCTCCACGATGCGTCCTTTCTGCATCACCATGATACGATCCGAGAGGAACTTCACCACCGAAAGGTCGTGGGTGATAAAGAGATAGGTGTAGTGGTAGCGGCGCTTGAGGTCGTTCAGCAGGTTGAGCACTTGGGCTTGCACGCTGACGTCGAGTGCCGAAACGCTCTCGTCGCACACCACCAGCTCCGGTTGGAGTATCAAGGCGCGGGCAATGCATACGCGTTGGCGTTGGCCGCCGCTGAACTCGTGGGGGTAGCGGTTGTACCACTCCGGCCTGAGGCCCACCTGTTCCATGAGCTCCAATACCTGTTCTTTGACCGTCGCCTTTTTGTATTCTGGCTCTCCCCCTAAGCTGGGGGGAGTACCCCCGTAGGGGGGGAGGGAGTGTGTCCGTGTCGACAGGCCGTGAACCCGCAAGGGTTCGCCAATGGCCTCGCCTATGGTTATCCTCGGGTTCAGCGAGGAGTAGGGGTCCTGGAAGATGATCTGCAGTTTGGGACGCAGGGCGCGCATCTCGCTGCGGCTGAGGGTCTCCAGGCTCTGGCCACGGTAGAGGATGCTGCCCGACGAGTGGTCGATGAGTCGCAACAGGGCACGGCCGAGGGTGCTTTTGCCGCAGCCGCTCTCGCCCACAAGCCCCAGGGTTTCGCCTTCCATGATGTCGAAGGAGATGCCGTCCACACCCTTCAGCGTCTGTAGCGGCTTGCCGAAGAGGCTCTTTTTCAGGGTATAAGTAACGGAGAGGTCCTTCACGCTGATGAGTGGGGAGTGAGAGGGAGTGAGAGGGAGTGGCACTTCCTTTTCACACCCTTTCACTCCTTGAAGGAACTCTTCCACCGTCGGCAACCTCTCCGGCCGGCTGTCCAGTGGCGGGCGGCAGGCCAGGAGCCCTTGGGTATAAGGCATTTGTGGATGATGCAACACATCGTCGGCCATCCCTTGCTCCACCACCTTGCCACGGTACATCACCATGACGCGGTCGGCTATTTGGGCGATGACCCCGAGGTCGTGCGTGATGAAAATGATGCTGGTGCCATGTTTTTCTTGCAGCGAGCGCAGCAGGTCCAGGATGGTTCGCTGCACCGTCACGTCGAGGGCCGTCGTCGGTTCGTCGGCAATGAGGATGTCCGGGTGGTTGATGAGGGCCATGGCAATCATGACGCGCTGTTTCTGTCCACCGCTGATTTCGTGGGGATAGCTGTCGAAAATCTTCTCGGGGCGGGGGAGAAGAACCTCTTTGAAGAGTTCTATCACGCGGGCTCTGCCGTCTTGTTGTTTCTCGGAATCGTAGGTGTTGATGGCAGCGTGTGCCTTCAGCATCTCCAGCACCTGCTCGCCGCATTTTTGCACGGGATTCAGCGAGGTCATGGGTTCCTGGAAAATCATGCTGATGCGACGTCCGCGGATGTCGCGGAAACCGGCCTCGTCCAATGTGAGCAGCTCGGTCCCCTCCAGCATGGCACTGCCGTCGACCTTTGCGTTCTTGGGCAGTAAACCCATCAGTGCCAGCGTGCTGACGCTTTTCCCGCTACCGCTTTCACCTACGATTCCCAAGGTCTCACCGCGTCGCAGCGTATAGTTTACACCCTCCACTACCGTGCGTTCGTCGAATCTCACTTTCAGGTCCTCGACCTGCAATACTATGTCTTTTTCATCCTTCATGACAATCAAAATAACGCCCAACTGCCGAAAAAAGTGTGCTGTACCCGCAAAAATCTTTTCCTGTACGGTTGTTGTTGATAAAGTTTTTTATACAAAATTAAAAAAAATGTGTATATTTGCACCGATGTTTTGAACAACACAAATAACCCATAAAACGATACAACTATGACAAAATCAGAACAATTCATGGAAATGGAAGCCCGTTATGGCGCTCACAACTATCATCCGCTGCCCGTCGTTCTCGCCAAGGGTGAGGGCGCTTTCGTATGGGACTGCGAAGGCAAGAAGTATTTCGACTTCCTGTCGGCTTACAGCGCCGTCAACCAGGGCCACTGCCATCCCAAGATTGTCAAAGCCATGTGCGACCAGGCCCACGAGCTGACCCTCAGCAGTCGCGCTTTCTACAACAACTGCCTGGGCGAGTGGGAGAAATATGTCACTGAGTACTTTGGCTACGACAAGGTCCTTCCCATGAACACCGGTGCCGAGGCCGACGAGACCGCCCTGAAGCTGGCTCGCCGCTGGGGTGTGGTGAAGAAAGGTATTCCCAACGACGAAGTGATGATTGTCTGCTGCGAAGGCAACTTCCACGGCCGCACCATCACCATCATCACCATGAGCAACGACCCCGAGAGCTACGCCAACTACGGCCCCATGACTCCCGGTTTCATCCGTATTCCTTATAATGATCCCGACGCCCTCGAGAAATGCCTGGCCGAGCACGGCAAGAAGGTGGCCGGCTTCCTGCTGGAACCCATTCAGGGTGAGGCCGGTGTCTATGTCCCCGATGAGGGTTACCTCAAGAAGTGCTACGACATCTGCAAGAAATACAACGTCCTCTTTATGGCCGACGAGGTGCAGTGCGGCATCGCCCGTACGGGCAAGATGCTGGCCTGCGACCACGAAGGCGTGCGTCCTGACCTGCTCATCCTCGGCAAGGCCCTCGGTGGCGGCGTCATGCCCGTCAGCGCTGTGTTGGCCGACGACGACATCATGCTGAATATCAAGCCCGGTGAGCATGGCTCCACCTTCGGTGGCAACCCCATCGCCGCCAAGGTCTCCATCGCCGCCCTGCAGGTCATCAAGGACGAGCACCTCATGGAGAACGCCGACCGCCTCGGCAAGATTTTCCGCGAGGAGATGTCCAACTTCAAGAGCCCGATGATCGAGAAGGTCCGCGGCAAGGGTCTGCTCAACGCCATCATCATCAAGCCCCACAACGGCAAGGAGGCTTGGGACGTCTGCCTGAAGATGCGCGACCTCGGCGTCCTGGCCAAACCCACCCATCAGCACATCATCCGCTTCGCTCCCCCGCTGGTCATCACCGAGGAGCAGCTCCGCGAAGCCATGGAGCTCATCAAGCAGGCTATCAAGAGTTTTGAATAATCCTTAGCGCGAAAGCGTGTAGACACTGCGCGTCAGGTTGCCGACGACATCGGAGACCTCGACGCGCAGTTCGTTTTTACCCGCGCGCAGTTTCCCGGCGGCGTTGATGGTCAGCGTCGCCGTTTTGCCGTCGTATTCGGCCAGGATCCATTCGCCGTTGAGGTAGCAGTTGTAGGTGTCTATGCCGCTGAGGTTATCGCTGATTTTCACCCGGATAGTGGTTCCTTTTAGCCGTTGGCCATCTTTAAATCCCACGGGAACGATGCGAGGTGCTGTGGTGTCGACGGTGAGGGCGAAGCGGCCCCAGTCGCGCACCTCGGCAGTGTACCATGCGCCCTCGCCACGGGTCTTGTAGGCTACCTCTTTCTTGCCGTCAACGCGCACAATAACAGCCTTTTCTATGCCCGTGAGGGCCTTGATGGAGATGGTGTAGGCTTTGTGGGGCGGCTGGGGATTGACACAGGGCTCCACGATGCATACCACCGAGTGGTACTGGCTGCTGGGACTGCTGAACATCCGCAGGCGGTCGTTGGCATAGAGGGTGTTGTCCGGCAACACCAGGCGCATCTGCTCACCGTTGACTTTCAATGGTCTGGAATATTCCACAGGGTAAGTGCCCCGCTCGTCGACCGCTCTGTCATTCGCACTGGGAACCAACGCGTTAACCTTGAAGCTGCGTTCGGCAAGATTGCCTTTGAAATCGTAGACACTCACTTTGATACTGTGCTGTGTTCCTTCGGCAAAGCGCAGTTTGCCGTCGCCACGACTCACGGGGATCCATTCTCCGCGGGCTCCCGGCAGGGTACGTGTCAGGATATAGGGTTCGCGCGTACGTATGTAGTGCGTGTAATCGACCAGGGCGTTGGATATACGGCTGCTGTCCAGCGGGAACGCCTCCGTGGTGTACTGGAAAAAGAGAATGCCGTCCACTTGCACATCTATGTGGTCAATGCCGTTGCGCAACGTCGACCCTTCGGCGGCATCGGTGGCGTAAATACCTATGTAAAAGGGACCTGCGATGCTGATTTCGTTCTCCTTTCCCAGCGCGATGGGGCTGCCGTTCTCCGGGTAGAACCGAATACCGCGCAGGACAGGATTGATGTTGTCGGTATACGGCATGCCGAATCGCAAGGGGTTGATGGTGCGGCCATCCCTGCGGAGTTCGAAGTGCAGGTGGGGGCCTGCGCTGCCGCCGGTGTTGCCGCTGTAGGCTATCAGCTGCCCTTTCTTCACGGGAATCTGCCCCTCCGGCAGGTCGCGCACCAGGTTGTAGCTGTGGTCCTTGTATTGCTCGCGCTCCACATAGCGGCCAATCTCTCCCGCATAGCTGTTAAGGTGCATGTACACAGACATATAGCCATTGGGATGCTTCACGTAGAGAATCTTGCCGCCGCCCCAGGGCGAGATGCGTACGCCGCACACATAGCCGTCGGCAACGGCGTAGACGGGCTTGTCCACGGCGCCGCCAGTGCGTATGTCGAGGCCGGCATGGAAGTGGTTGGGGCGTATCTCGGCAAAGGTGGCCGAGAGGGCGATGTCGCCGTCCAGCGGCAGTCGGAAATAGCCTTGCGGAAGCGTCTGCGCCGATAAATCGAGAAACGAGAAATGGAAAATGAGAAATAGGCTGGCGCAGAGTAGCTTGTGGAGCACCGGCGTCCCGCCGGCATAATTGCGTTGAATCCAGTTCATTGTGCTTTGGAGTTGTAGATGGCTATGCGGTTAAGAATCGGCGGGGCGAGGGCGTGTATGTGGATACGGAGGCAGTTAGTACGTATGGGGAATGGGAATCGCACGATGCGTTTATAGCCGATGGTGGTGCCCTCGGCAATAATCCCCCCGCCATTGACATCGGGTTCTGCGTACGAGATGCTGAACTTGCTAACACGCTGTCCTAGCGGGATATACTCCTGGAGCATTACCATGTCAACCTCTTGTACCTCGGGCAGTTGGACGACTAGGATTATGTGCGAGGTATCTTTTCCGCGTATTGTCCAGTAGCTGTGATAGGCGGTGTCTGTCAAGTTCGATGCGGGATGACGTCGGTCCGTTTTGTCTTTCATGCCGTCTCCGTACTCGCAAAGTGCCTCAATCTTAGCTCCTTGCGCCAGGTCTTTCGAAAAGATACGGTCGCGCTCGGCGCGGAAGGCCACCAGTACGGCGCTGTCCTCGGGGCAGATGCGGCCGTTGGTGTCCGGCGGCACGTTGAGCAGCAACAACCCGTTGCGGCCCACGGAGTTGAAGTATATCTCCATCAGCTCATCCACCGTCTTGGGGTGCTCCTGCGGATGCCAGAACCAACCCGGGCGGATGCTGACGTCGGCTTCGGCTGGAACCCAACTGAGTGTGGAGAGTGGAGAGCGGAGAGCGGAGAGTGAATGGCCAGTCACCAGCTCCTTGTAGAGCGGCTTGTTCTCGCTGGGGGTGGCCCCTTCGGTGCAGAGGGTGCTCCAGCAGGTCTCGCCGGCGCGTCCTTCCTCGTTGCCCACCCAGCGGCAACCGGGGCCTATGTCGCTGAAAATGACGCATCCCGGATTCAACTCATGCATCGTCTGCATGAAGCGCGGCCAGTCGTAGCGCTGCTGCTTGCCATTGGGACCTTCGCCGCAGGCACCGTCGAACCACTGCTCGAACATCGGGCCGTACTTGGAATGGACCTCCTGCAGGGTATTGACGAACACATCGTTGTAGGAATCAGTGCCATAGGTGGGATGGTTGCGGTCCCAGGGCGAGATGTAGACTCCCATCTGGAGCGCCGGCGTTCCGCCGGCATTGTTGTGGGCGTCGACGGCGTTGCGCAGGGCACGCAGCACGTCGAGGCTGTCGGCGACGGTATGGGTGCTGAAAGCGCTGGGCCAGAGGCAGAAGCCGTCGTGGTGCTTGGCGGTGAGGATGATGCCGCCCATGCCGGCCTGCTGTGCCACGTAGACCCACTGGGCGCAGTCCAGCGCACGCGGACGGAAGGTCTCTGCGTCCTCGCGTCCGGTGCCCCACTCGGCGCCGCTGAAGGTATTGGGGCCAAAATGACAGAACATGTTGATTTCCATGCGTTGCCACGCCAGCTGCTCGGCTGTGGGCACGGGACCGAAAGGCTCGATGGACTCCTCGCCGCATCCCACCGCCAAAGGCAGCAGCAGGAGTGGCAGCAGGCGGAGGTGGTGGTGCTTCATAAGTGTTCTTGCTATCAGTTAGATACGTCGCCCCCAACGGGCATGGTCGGTGTCCATGGGTACGTACTGGATGGCCGAGCAATCATGGATGAGCCACTTGGCAGGAATGCCGGACACGAGGATGCGATGTTCCTTGATGAGCGATAGCATACGGCTCTGGTGCGAGATGAATTTCTGCCGGTCGAGGGCTATATTCTCCAATAGGGGAACGTATTCATTGGGATCGAAATCGGGATTGCACTCCAAAATCCAGTCTACAAACACCTCGTTGTTAATCGATTGGTCGAGCAGGTCGGGGTAAATGTCGTTGAACGAACGGCGGAATTCCTCCTTGATACCTGCTCTCTGCTTGATGTTGAGCCAGATTCGGTCGTAGGTACCATCGAGAATTTTGCGGTGTGCCTCAGCCTCGTCGCGCAGCACCTTCTCCTGTTTGTTGTAGTATACAGAGAGCACCCATGCCGCTATTCCCACCGGAATCAGGAATAGCACCAAGAGCACGACAATGACTATAATCCAACCAATCATTCTTTTATAAAAAGTTTTCCTCAGTATTTGGAAATGCAAAAATACAAAATAAAATCGAATTGTGCCAACTTTCTTTTCGTTTTGTCGCCTATTTTGTGTCTTTGAAGTCGCTAAACATCATGGAATATGATGGTTACGGACGTGGAAAAACTTTTCGTCTCCACCGATTCCGTTTTCTCTCACTCTCGCAAAAACGCTAAAATTTTAACATTTGCAAACCGTTGATAATCAGTATATATAATGTATCATACTCTTCCCATCCCCTTACCACTTTCATACCACCGTCGTACCACCCTCGGCCGGAGAAGAATTTGACCGGTCGGGGGAGGGTGGGGGAGTAAAAAAAAGGAAACAGCAGGGTGTGTGGCGAAGAATGCGAAAATTTTTGTATCTTTGCAGGCTGAAACGAGTAATGAATTGGAAAAGATGAAAGTCGTTAAAGTTCTGATAGCATGTGTTCTGTGCGTTGTCTTCGGCGAGGCTTCGACATGGGCGCAGTACGATTTTTGCCAGCCTGCTCCCAGCGGGCAGATGCTCTACTACCAGGTGCTCCCCGTTCAACCGACAAGGTTGTTGATTCAGATTGTGCCCACGGTCAAGGTGACGCACCCGTGGAAAGAATGGCCCTACTATGCTGGCAACAAGCCTGTTGGCGACCTTGTGATACCAGAAAAAGTGACCTTTGAGGGGGTGGAATACGATGTGTCGGAAATTGGAGAAAACGCTTTTTATCGTTGCGATAGTCTGTCCAGCGTTACTGCGCCGCTGGTAGGTCGGGTTGGTACCCAGGCCTTCTGTGGGTGTACGGGTCTGAAAAACATTATGCTGGGTGTGAAATATGTTGGCCGTGAAGGGGCATATGTCTATTGCTTTGAGATTGGCGAGGGGGCCTTCGCCTACTGCCGCTCGATCGAGTGGTTGACGCTCTCCGCCGATGTCCGGAAGATCGGCATCTCGGCCTTCTCCATGTGCGGGGGGCTGAAGAAGGTGAGCATGACGGCCGAGGTGGAGCGTCTCTGCGATGCCATGACTTTCTTCGGATGCCCGTTGATGCAGGACCGCAAAAACCGTAAAAAAGAGTCCGGCGAGCCTTCCGGCACCGTGGTTTGGAGCCGCTGAACGCCGTTCGAGACGAAAAATATTGTGCTGATAACATGTGTGTTGCATTTTTTTTTGATTTTAATTATTGCTATTTGAAAAAATCTTTGTAATATTGCATTTTGATTATAGGCCTATAATATGTCAAAAAAACGAATGAAAAGGAGACTGAAATACGCATTTTTGGGAGCCATGATGTTGCTGAGTGCAACAGCGGGTGCTCAGGATGTGGGCTTCTCCCAGTTCTATGCCAATCCGCTCTATTTGAATCCTGCTTTTGCCGGTTCGGCCGTGGCGCCGCGTATCTCGCTGACCTACCGTGCACAATGGCCCGGATTGGTGAGTGCTTTCACCACCGTCTCCGCCTCCTACGACCAGTATTTCCCCGACCTTCACGGAGGTCTGGGTTTCATTGTGATGACCGACCGCGTGGGCGACCACGGAGCGCTGTCTACCAACTCGTTGGGCGTGATGTACTCCTTCCGCTTCCAGCTGAGCCGCGACATTTTCATGAGCGCCGCCCTACAAGCATCGATTGTCAATACGCACCTGAGTTGGGACGACTATCTGCGTTTTCCCGACCAGATTGACCGTGAGATTGGTTTCTCCTATGCCACCGGTGCCACTCCTCCCGACAAGCTGAGCCAGTGGACTCCGGACTTCAACGCCGGCATCCTGGTCAACGGTTCGAAGTGGTATGCCGGCCTGGCCGCTTCGCATCTCACGCAGCCCAATGTGGCCTTCTATTCCACCGACCCTGTGCCGATGAAGTTCACGGTGCATGCCGGCGGACTGATCAATGTGGCCGAAGAGGGCCGTCGCCAGTCGTCGCTGGGCCTCGGTACCCCCATTATTTCGCCCAATATTGTCTATCAGTATCAGGGTGGATTCCACTACTTTAACTATGGTGTTTACCTCGACTGGATGCCCTTCCTGGTGGGCGTATGGTTCCGTCACGGTACGGAGAACACGGATGCCTTCATTTTCCAGGTGGGTGTGCAGCAGGACTACTTCAAGGTGGGCTACAGCTACGACGTCACCGTGTCGAAGCTGGCCAACAGCACTGCCGGTGCGCACGAGATTACGGCCGGATTCCTCCTGCCTGTGCCCGAGCACAAGAAGAAGGTGAAGGCCATCCGCTGCCCGTCGTTCTAAATAAAAAATGAAACTTTTTTTGAAGAAATACGTTATAAAGAAAAATAAATAAAAAGAAATATGAAAGTGTTCAAATTCTCAAGCCTGATGTTGGCTGCCGTGTTGCTTCTGGCCTCGTGTGGAAACAAGGCCGGCAAGTCTGAGACCACAGGATGGAACTACAACGACCCTGAGTGGGGCGGATACGACGTTTCGGACCGCACCAACCAGCAGACCGCTCCCGGACTGGTGTTCATCGAGGGTGGCTCGTTCGTGATGGGCCATGTCAACGAAGATACCCGCTACACGTGGGACAATGTGGCCCACACCGTCACCGTCTCCTCCTTTTACATGGACGAGACCGAGGTGAGCAACAAGCAGTACGGCGAGTTTGTATACTGGATGCGCCGCGCCTATGGCGAGGAGTTCCCTGACAAGGTCACCTTTGTCATGCCCGATACCGCCGCCTGGCGCGATCGTCTGGCTTGGCGCGAGAGCTTTGTGGACCATTATTTCCAGAGCCCCAGCTATCAGGACTACCCTGTGGTGGGTGTGACCTGGGAACAGGCTATGGCTTTCTGCACATGGCGTACCGACCGTGTCAACGAGAAAGTGCTTGTGGACATGGGTGTGCTGATGCTTGACCAGGAGAATCTGGGTACCAATGCATTCCAGACCGATGTCTATCTGGCCGGCCGCTACGAAGGCGAAGTAAAGAAGGGCATCGAGAACCTCGATCCTTCGGCTGGTGGCGAGGATCGTCAGATCCGCAAGAGCGACGGTATCCTTTATCCCTACTACCGTCTGCCAACAGAGGCTGAGTGGGAGTTTGCCTCCCTGGGTATGATTGGCAACACATATGACGAGCGCGTCACCGAGCACAAGACCTATCCTTGGGCCGGCCAGAGCCTGCGCTCCGCCAACAAGAAATACTACGGCCAGTTCCTTGCCAACTTCAAACGTACCCGCGGCGATGCCATGGGCGTGGCTGGCAACCTCAACGATGGTTGGGACTACACCTGCCCCGTGAAGTGGTATTTCCCCAACGACTATGGCCTGTACAACATGGCTGGCAACGTCAGCGAATGGTGCCGCGACGTCTATCGTAAGACCGTCAATCCCGTTGGCGCCGACGATCTGGACCCCTATCGTGGCAACGTCTATGTCACTCCCGAGCTCGATGAAGACGACGAGGTCTTCATTGGCGAGGACGGTATGATGAAATACAAGAACGTGGACTACGAGTCCGCCCGTCGCAACTACCGCCAGGCCGACAACATCAACTATCTCGATGGCGACCGTTCGTCTGGCCTCGAGAATTGGATGCCCAACCCCGATGCCAAAGATGGCGACGATGACGAGGAAGGTGACGTTTCGGATGAAACTTTCGATGATGAAGGCGAGGAAGGCGAGTCCGAAGTAGAGGAGCTCAGCGGAGAGGATGCCTGGACGAACCAGATGTATCGTCGCAGCGCCGAGAAGAAGTCGGATATCACCTCGCTGGTGAACAACAAGGTCCGCGTCGTCAAGGGCGGCAGCTGGAAGGACCGTGCCTACTACCTGCAGGCCGCTACCCGCCGCTACCTCGACCAGGACAAGTCCGCCTCCTGGATTGGATTCCGTTGTGCAATGGATCGCCTTGGCTCCCGTGTTCAATAAGATTCATTCATAGCAAGATAGTAGAGACGTGGCATCCCACGTCTCTACGTTATTTTTATAAATGCCCATGACATTGAAAAGAATCCTCCTGCTGATGTTGCTCCTCGTTGGTGCTTTTGGCCACTGCACCGCGCAGAAACTGATTGAGTATTCGTCGGGCGTAGGCTCGCGCGACCCCGAGAATGGCGACATCTGGATTCTTTACCGCCATGTGAAGGCCATCCACGAGGGCATGACGCTTACCTCCGATTCGGCCCATTTCAACACCCGCGAAAACAGTTTCACCGCCTTCGGGTCGGTGGTTATCAAGCTGTCCGACACCACTTTTATCTATGGCGACCGTCTTTACTACGACGGCAACACCCGTGTGGTTGACATCTGGGATGACACTGTGGTGCTTGTCGATGGCAGGACACAGCTGCTTGCCAACCACGTCACCTACGAGCGCAACAAGGCCACGGCATACTACATCGAGTGGGGCCATGCCCTCAGCGGCGCACGCACCCTCGACAGCCGGAAGGGCGAGTACAATTCCGACTTGAAAGAATTCTTCATCTACAACGATGTCGTTCTGGCCGATACCAGCATGACACTCTTCACGGACACGCTGATCTACAACACTTCGACCGAGGTGGCACACTTCGAGAGCCCGACCCGTATCTATACCGACTCCTCTGTCATCTACAGCGAGATGGGCGATTACCACACCAAGACCCGCTTCGCCATCTCGTACAAAGCATCGCATGTGGATAACCAAGGACGCACAATCGACAGCGACACACTCTATTACGACGAAGAGGAACGCTACGGCAAGGCCCGCGGCAACGTGAGGATTTTCGATTCGGTGAACAACATCACCTGCACGGGCCATTACGGCGAAACCAACCAGGTGCGCAACTTCTCCTTTGTCACCGACAAGGCGTTGGTGCTCTTTGTCGACGACGGCGATTCGCTCTACATGCATGCCGACACCGTCTATGTCAACACCGACAGTACCAACCACCTGCAGACTGTCCGAGCCAACCACAAAGTCAAGGTCTTCCGCCATGACGCCCAAGCCATGTGCGACTCTGCCTTCTACAGCGCCGTCGACTCGCTGCTGTCCCTCTACAAAGACCCCGTGCTCTGGTATGAGCATTACCAGTGCTCGGCCGATACCATCGAGCTCCTCCACGACACCAGCGGCGTGCGTCGTGCATGGCTGCGGACGGCCTGTTTCGCTGTTCAGCAGGTGGACCGAGAGAAGTTCAATCAGCTCAAAGGCAAGCATGGCGTTGTCTACTTCGAGGGCGGAGAACCGCAGTATGCCGATATTCTTGGCAATGCCCAGATGGTATATTATATCACCGAAGGCGACAGCACAACCACCACCTCCCTTGTCGGAGCCAATGTCGGCATGGGTACGGACATGCGCATCTATTTCGACACCACGCGGGCCCCTTCGCGCGTTGTCACCTACGACAAGCCCGACCTCCAGACCTACCCCGTGTCCATGGTCCCCGAAGAGTGGCGTCGCCTGAAGGATTTCCGTTGGCTGTCCAAACGTCGTCCACGCAAGCCCGAAGATGTCTTTGTGTGGTGACAAAATGTCAGTCCGACTGCCAATGGCAGTCTTTTTGATATATAAATGTCAGAAAAATAATCAATAATAAACTATGAGCAACAAAGATAAACATAGCGAAAAAGAAGAACAGATAAATCAGGAAGAGCTTGAGAACCAGGAAACTCAGGCTGCTGAGGAACCCCAGTCCGAGACCGAAGCCACCGATACTGACAAGGTGCAGGAGATGGGAGAGAAACTGGCAGAACTCAATGACAAGTACCTCCGCCTCTACTCCGAGTATGAGAACTACCGCAAACGCACCAACCTCGAGAAGGCCGACCTCCTGATCAACGGCAGCCGCGAGATGATGAAGGCCATCCTGCCCGTCATCGACGACTTCGAGCGTGCCCTGGCTGCCACTCAGGACGAAGGCGTGTCGCTGATTTACAACAAGATGATAAAGATTCTCGAGCAGAAAGGCCTGAAGTCCATGGAGGTCAAGGGCGAGAAGTTCGACGAGAACCTTCACGAAGCCATCACCCGCATTCCGGCTGCCGACGAGGCTCAGAAAGGCCTTGTGGTCGATGTGGTGGAAAAAGGCTATTACCTGAACGACAAAGTGCTGCGCTACGCCAAAGTGGTAGTGGCATTCTAAAGTGATAAGAGTCAAGAGTTAGGAGACAAGAGTTATGGCAAAGAGAGACTACTATGAAGTGTTGGGCGTCGACAAAAACGCCACACCCGACGAAATGAAGAAGGCCTACCGCAAGTTGGCCCTCAAGTACCATCCCGACCGCAATCCGGGCGACAAGGAGGCCGAAGAGAAATTCAAGGAGGCTGCCGAGGCCTACGATGTCCTCAGCAACCCCGACAAGAAAGCCCGCTACGACCAGTTCGGCATGGCCGGCATGGACGGCGCCTATGGCCAAGGCGGCATGGATATGAACGACATCTTCTCCCAGTTCGGAAGCATCTTTGGAGACCTCTTCGGAGGCGGTGGCTTCCGTTCCGGATTCTCCGGCTTCGGAGGTGGCGGCGGCCGTCGCGTCATGCGTGGCAGCAACCTCCGCATCAAGGTCAAACTCACCCTAGAGGAGATCGACCGCGGCTGCGAGAAGAAGATCAAAGTCAGCAAATACGTCCCCTGCAAGACCTGCGGCGGCAGCGGCGCCAAGGACGGCAAGACCGAGACCTGCCCCAACTGCCACGGCTCCGGTGTCGTCACCGAGACCAAGCGCACCATCCTAGGCATGATGCAGACCCAGAGTGCCTGCCCCCATTGCGGCGGTGAGGGACGCATCATCAAGGACAAATGCCACGACTGCCACGGCGACGGCATAGTCAAGAGCGACGAAATCATTACCATCAATATCCCCGCCGGTGTGCAGGACGGCATGCAGCTAGCCATGCAGGGCCAAGGCAACGCCGCCCCCCACGGCGGAGTCCCCGGCGACCTCATTGTCCTCGTCGAGGAAGTTGAGCACGACACCTTCGAACGTCAGGACGCCAACCTCTACTACAACGCCTTCATCACCTTCGCCGACGCCGCCATGGGCGCTTCGGTCGAGATACCCACCCTCAGCGGCAAGGTGAAGATAAAGATAGACCCCGGCACCCCCTCGGGCCGTGTGGTCCGCCTTCGCGGCAAGGGCCTGCCCGTCGTCAACGGCTACGGCCGCGGCGACCTCCTCGTCTGCCTCAATGTCTGGGTGCCCAAGGATCTCACCCGCGACGAGAAGAAGATGCTCGAGGAGATGCAGAAGCACCAGAACTTCCAGCCCAATCCCACCAAGCAGGAACGCGGCTTCTTCGACAAGATGAAAGAGATGTTCAACTGATGACCGAGGCCTTCCTACATTACATCTGGCAGCACCAGATGGTGGCGCGCACCCTTGCCACCACCGATGGGCAGCCCGTCGCCGTCCACCGTGCCGGCGACCTCAACCGTGATGCAGGTCCCGATTTCTTCAACTCCCACCTTGCCATCGGCGGTGTCGAATGGGTCGGCAACATCGAGGTGCACCTGCGCTCCTCCGACTGGAACGCCCACCGGCACACACAGGACCCCGCCTACAACAACGTCATCCTCCATGTCGTCTACGAGCACGACTGCGACATTCGCCTCCAGAACGGCATCGTGCCGCCCACCCTCGAGCTGCGTCGCTTCATCCATCCCGCCCTCGTTGCCAACTACGACACCCTGATGGAGCCCGCCACCGACGACTCCATCCCCTGCGCCCAGCGCCTGCCCCAGGTGCCGGGCTTTATTGTTGATTCCGCTCTCGAACGCCTTGTTGTGGAACGCATCGAGTCCAAGTCGAAGGATGTCCGCCGCCTGCTCGAAGAGAGCCGTGGCAGCTGGGAGCAGACCTGCTACTGGCTCATGGCGCGCTACTTCGGCGGCAAGGTCAACGCCCTGCCTTTCGAGCTCCTGGCCAAGGCCACGGACCAGCGTCTGCTGGCCCGCTGGAAGGACAATCCGCAGCGCATCGAGGCCCTCCTCCTGGGACAGGCGGGCCTGCTGGAAGGCTACTTCGAGGACGACTATCCGCGCCAGCTGCAGGCCGACTACGAGGCCCTGCGCGACGGCGCCTACCTCCAGCCCATCGACGGCTACCTCTGGCGCTTCTTCCGCCTGCGCCCCTCGGCATTCCCCACCATCCGCATCAGCCAGTTCGCACACCTCGTTTCCTCCTCCTCCAACCTCTTTTCCACCCTCCTGGACACCCCCGAGGCCGACCGCCTGGAGCGCCTCTTCGACTGCCAGGCCTCGCCCTATTGGGAAAACCATTACCACTTCGACCAGCCCACGTCGCGTTCCACCGTCAAACGCCTCGGACGCATGCAGGCCCAGCTGCTTGTCATCAACGCCTGGGTGCCCCTGCTTTTCGTCTACGGCGACGTTCGCGGCCAGCAACAATACAAGGAACAGGCCGTCGGCCTCCTCGCCCAGCTGCCGCCCGAGGACAACGCCATCCTGCGCCGCTTCCAGGCCGCCGGCCTCACCCCCGCCAACGCGGCCCAGAGCCAGGCCCTCCTCCAGCTCCACAACAACTATTGTCTCAACCGCCAGTGCCTCCAATGCCGCATTGGCCATAGCATCATCAAGCAAATACCCAAAGAGTTATGAAAGCTTCCGAAATCTCCAATGTCATTCGTCCCGCCGAGGCCTTCCTGCGCCGTCCGGACGACCCCATACTGCACCTGCTCACCGACAGCCGCACCCTCGTCTCGGCCCATGGCACCCTCTTCTTCGCCATCCCCACCAAGCGCAACAGCGGCTGCCGCTACATCGACGGCCTCTACCAGGCCGGCGTGCGCCAGTTCGTGGTGCCTGCCGACTGCGACATCGACCTCCCCGAGGCCAACATCTGGCGTGTCGACGACGTCCTCGACGCCCTCCAGCGCCTTGCCGCGCACCATCGCTCCCAGTTCGCCTACCCCGTGGTGGGCATCACCGGCAGCAACGGCAAGACCATCGTCAAGGACTGGATTGTCCAGCTCCTCTCGCCCGACCGCCGCCTCGTCTCCAGCCCCAAGAGCTACAACTCGCAAATCGGCGTCCCCCTCTCCGTGTGGCAGATGGAGGCGGGCCACGAAATGGCTGTCTTCGAGGCCGGTATCTCCGAGACCGGCGAGATGGCGCGTCTGCAGAAAATCATCCAGCCCACCATAGGCATCTTCACCAACGTGGGCCAGGCCCACGACGAGAACTTCCTTACCCGCCAGCAGAAAGTGGCCGAGAAGCTGCAGCTCTTCACCCATTGCGACGTCCTCATCTACTCCACCGACCACAAGGACATCCACTCCGTCCTCTCCGACATCGAGAGCTTCCGCCACATCAACCGCTTCACCTGGGGCTCCTCGGCCGACAACGCCGTGCAGCTCCTCGACGCCACCGTCGGCGACCGCTCCACCTCCCTCTCCATCGCCTTCGAAAACAGCACTTTCTCCGTCTCCATCCCCTTCGTGGACCGCGCCTCGCAGCAGAACGTCATGCATTGCATCACCCTCATGCTCTACCTCGGCTATACCCCTGCCGACATCGCCGCCCGCTGCGCCAAACTCACCCCCGTCGAGATGCGTCTGGAGATGAACGAGGGCATCAACAACTGCCTCCTCATCAACGACAGCTACTCCCTCGACCTCAACTCCCTCTCCATCGCCCTCGACTTCCTGCAACACGAACACCAGCACTTCAACAAGACCCTTATCATCAGCGACTTCCTGCAGACCGGCGTGCCGGACAGCGAGCTCTACACCCAGGTGGCGCAGCTCGTCTCCCAACGTGGCATCACGCGCCTCATCGGCGTCGGCCCCGCCCTCTGCCATTGCAAGGAATGCTTCGCCGGCATCGACGCCCAGTTCTTCCCCTCCACCGAGCAGATGCTCCACGACTGCGACTTCAACCGTTTCCAGAACGAAGCCATCCTCCTCAAGGGCGCCCGCCTCTTCGAGTTCGAGAAGGTGGCCAAGCTCCTGCAGCGCAAGTCGCACGAAACCATCATGGAAGTCAACCTCGACGCCATGATCCACAACCTCAACTACTACCGCTCGCGCATCAATTCCGGCACCAAGCTCATGGCCATGGTCAAAGCCGCTTCCTACGGCGCCGGCAAGGTCGAAGTGGCCAGCGCCCTGCAGTTCAACCATGTGGACTACCTCACTGTGGCCTATGCCGACGAGGGCGTCGAGCTGCGCCGCAACGGCATCCACCTGCCCATCATGGTGATGAACCCAGAGGAGGCCTCGTTCGACGACATCGTGAAATACCGCCTCGAACCGGACATCTACTCCTTCCGCATCCTCGAACTCTTCTCCCAGCGTGTGCGCCTCTACGGCGAACGCATGGCCATCCATGTGGAGTTCGACACCGGCATGCACCGTCTGGGCTTCTCCGGCGACGACATCCCGGCCCTCGCCGAGCGCCTCAACGCCCTGAAGGACATCCTCCAGGTGCGCAGCATCTTCTCACACCTGGCCTGCAGCGAGGACCCCGCCATGGACGACTTCACCCGCGGACAGATCAACCGCTTCCGCACCTGGAGCGAGGCCCTGAAGGCCAGGCTTGCCGCCGATGCCGGCGAGACGCCGGCGCTCCAGCCCCTCTGCCACATCCTCAACTCCTCCGGCATCACACGCTTCCCTGAGGCGCAGATGGACATGGTGCGCCTCGGCATCGGCCTCTACGGCATTGCCCCCGAGGAGGCCGTGCAGGCCCAGCTGCGGCAGGTCTCGCGTCTGGTGACGCGCATCTCGCAGATTAAAGCCATCCCCGAAGGCGACTCCGTGGGCTACAACCGCCGCTGGATCGCCCAGCGCCCGTCGCACATTGCCATCGTGCCCATCGGCTATGCCGACGGCCTCAGCCGCCACCTCGGCTACGGCCACGGCCGCGTCAGCATCAATGGCGCCGAGGCTCCCATCATCGGCAGCGTCTGCATGGACATGTGCTTCGTCGACGTCACCGACCTCGACTGTGCCGAGGGCGACGCCGTGGTGCTCTTCGGCGAGGGCGACCTGCTGCAGCGCAACGCCGAGGCCGCCGGCACCATCCCCTACGAGATGCTCACCGCCGTCTCGCCGCGCGTCAAGCGTGTCTACTTCCAGGAGTGACCCCTCGTCCTCCGCATCGCCGTCTCCCACCCGCATGCTGCCGAGGTAAACGCTTGGCGACGTGAAGCCTGCGTAGTCCTGCACCATGCCGTAGAGGTGCACCACCTCGCCCTCCATCCAGGGCGGCAGGTCGAGGCCCACGCGTCCCTTGCGGCGGTAGGCTGGAGCCCCCAGCGTGGCCTCCTGCCCCTCGTCGGTGATGGCTGCCAGGAGCACCTTGTCGCCAGAGCCGCAGGGCAGCTGGAGGGGGTTGGCCTCGAAGTCTGCCACGGCCTCGCGGCAGCCCGCCTCGCCCTCCAGGCGCACGGCACCGAAGGCCACCGGCGCCACAGGGCCGTCGCTGAGCACCAGGTGCTCGTATTCCACCTGCAGGCGCCCTTCCGCGATGCTGAAAAGCCCCTTGTTCATCTTCACGAAGAGGTTGCCCTCGGTCATCTGCATCTCCATCGACGGCTGCCGCAGGCCCACGCGCAGCACCTCCGTCAGCCGCGACGCCAGCCGCACCGCCTCCACAAACCAGTCCCGCTGCCTCAGCTGGGCCTCCGTCTGCGCGTCGCGGACCACCCGCGGATACGACCGCATGCACCATTTGCCACGCCACTGGTAGCCAATCACCGTGCCGACCTTGCCGGCAAAGCCTCCGTTGATTCCTTCAATTTGTTTTGCCATAGGATTGATGTTTTTATGGTTGTTAAATGATTGTGTTTTTCTGTCTATGCATAGTCTTCCCTACATGGTCTTCCCTACACACTCCTCCGTCCGCCCTGCGGGCGTCCACCTCCCCTAACTTAGGGGAGGAGTGAAGATGGTTTTATATTAGGGAAACAATACTATTTGGCTGCTCCCCTAAGTTAGGGGAGCTGTCAGCCGCGCGCGGCTGACTGAGGAGTGTGTAGGGTAGCACCGGAAAAAATGCATATATATATAAAATAAGCCCTTTTTTTGTTACCTCGAAAATTTAACTATAATTTAACGCATTTCATATCGTTGTACATATAATAATTTTTAAATATCATTCTCATCATGGTTTTCTGTTCGGACCCCGTTTTCGGCAAATTTTGCTCGCGGGGAGGGTGGGGGGAGTGGTATAGGAGGGTGGTAGGGGGATGGGAAGAGTATGATTGGGGAAGGAGGCTGATTCAGAGGGAGATAGTGGTTTGCGGTTTTCGGAGGGGGAGGAGGAGGGGTGTTGGCATGCTTTTTGTGGTAAAAATATATTTAGTGGGTAAGATTTTTGTGTGTGGGATGAAACATTTTTGGATAATATACGTTTATGTGTTTATGCTCCGGCAGAGGACCGGGGGCTGTTTTTAAAATAAAAGAGACTGAAACCGAACTATGAAATATAGCGATTTTGACGAACTGGGAGAGGCGCTTTCGCGCGGTATGAATGTGAAGGCGAGCATTGTGCCTGTGCTTGACGACGGCGATGAAGATGTGTTGCTGCACGACGAGGTTATAGAGGAAGAGATGCCTGTGTTGCCTGTGATGGACCAGGTGCTGTTTCCCGGGGTGCTGATTCCGATAGCGGCGCAGCGTTTGCGTTCGCGCCAGTTGCTGGAGGCCGTGGACGGCACGGGCCAGCACATTGCCGTTTTCCCGCAGCAGACGAAGAACGACAACCCCTCGGAGGTGGACCTCTACCCCGTGGGCGTGGTGGGCAAGGTGCTGAGGGTGTTCAACTTCCGTCAGGATGTCACCGTGGCCGTGGTGCAGGGCGTGATGCGCTGCCATTCGTTGGAGGTCACCTCGCGCGACCCCTATATGCGAGGCCGTGTGCAGATGGCTCCGGAGTCCACCGAGAACATGGGCACCCAGGCTTTCAAGCGCCGCATGAAGCTGCTGCGCAAGCAGTATGGCGACATGATGAAGAGCCGCATGCAGGACGGGGAGCTGGCCAACATGCTCACCGATATCGGCAGCGACAGGATTTTTGTCAACTTCGCCGCCACGCACATGGACATCGATGTGGAGCTGAAGTACGGCCTGTTGGCCTGCGACAACTACTTCGAGCGCGTGGAGCGCATGCTGGAGAACCTCAACACCCTGAAGGGTCTGGACGAGCTGCGCCGCGAGATCGACAACAAGACCAAGGACGAGATGGAGCGCCAGCAGAGGGAGTACTTCCTGCGTCAGCAGATGAGCGTCATCCAGGAGGAGCTCTCCGGCAACAACGGCGTCGACAACCCCTGGGGCAACCCCGACCTGGACGAGCTGCGCAAGTGTGCCGCAGACAAGCAGCTGCCCGAGGCGGTGGCCAAGGTGTTCGACCGCGAGCTGGCCAAGCTGGCCAAGATTTCGCCCTATTCGTCGGACTACACCGTGGAATACAACTACCTGGAGACCCTGCTGGACATTCCCTGGACGGCACAGAAGGAGGAGGCGTCGGAATATGATATCAAGCGTGCCCGCGAGGTGATGGACAAGGACCACTACGGCATCGAGAAGGTGAAGGACCGCATCGTGGAGTACCTGGCCGTGAAGAAGCGCCAGGTGGAGAAGGGCGTCAACCCCAAGGCGCAGGTGCTGTGCCTCGTAGGCCCTCCGGGTACCGGCAAGACCTCCATCTGCCGTTCCATAGCCGAGGCCATGGGGCGCCCCTACCGCCGCGTGGCGTTGGGCGGCCTGCACGACGAGGCCGAGATCCGCGGTCACCGCCGCACCTACGTCGGCGCCATGCCCGGCCGCATCATGCAGGAGATTGTCAAGGCCGGCCAGGCCAATCCTGTCTTTGTCCTCGACGAGATCGACAAGGTGCAGCCCTCGGCCCACGGCGACCCTGCCGCGGCGCTGCTCGAGGTGCTGGACCCTGAGCAGAACTGCCATTTCCACGACAACTACGTCAACCTCGACTACGACCTCTCGAAGGCTTTCTTCATAGCCACGGCCAACAACGCCGCGGCCATCCATCCGGCCCTGCTGGACCGCATGGAGGTCATCGACTTCAGCGGCTACCTGCTGGAGGAGAAGCTGGAGATTGCCAAGCGCCATCTGCTGCCGCGCATCATGAAGGATGCCGTGGTGGACCGCCGCACCATGCGTTTCACGCCCGAGGTGCTGGCCGAGGTGGTGAACGATTACACCCGCGAGGGCGGTGTGCGCCAGCTGGAGAAGCAGCTCTCCAAGGTGGTGCGCCACCGTGTGGTGCAGCTGGAGATGGGCGAGAAGTGCAAGTCCACCGTGACGGCCGACGAGATCAAGAGGGTCCTGGGCCTGCCCATCCACAGCAGCGACCGCCGGCTGTCCGAGCCGCGGGAGGGCGTGGTGACAGGCCTGGCCTGGACGCCTGTGGGCGGCGAGATACTCTTCATCGAGTGCTCCCCCAGCAAGGGCAAGGGCACGTTGACGCTGACAGGCAACCTGGGCGACGTGATGAAGGAGTCCGCCACGCTGGCGTTTGAGTATATCAAGGCCAACAGTGGCCGTTTCGGCATCAAGGCCGAGCAGCTGGAGAAATGCCACCTGCACCTCCATGTGCCCGAGGGTGCCACGCCGAAGGACGGCCCGTCGGCAGGCATCACGATGTTCGTGGCCATGGTTTCGGCGTTGAGCCACCGCAAGGTGCGCCCCGAGGTGGCCATGACGGGCGAGATTACGCTGCGCGGACAGGTGACGCCGATCGGCGGCGTGAAGGAGAAAATCCTTGCCGCCAAGCGCGCCGGCATCACGGACCTGCTGCTCTGCAAGGACAACCGCCGCGACATCGAGGAGATCGAGCCCCGCTATCTGGAAGGATTGACGTTCCACTATATCAGCGAGATGAGCGAGGCGTTGGACCTGGCGCTGGTAAAGGAAAGGAGAGTGAAGAAATGATTGTCCTCGGTTGTAGTATGTCCTACACACTCCTCAGTCGGCAGCAAGCTGCTGCCAGCTCCCCTAACTTAGGGGAGCAGTCGGTGTGTGAGGCCTCGCTAACCGGCTCCTCCCCTAGCGTTAGGGGAGGGGGACCGCCGCTTGCGGTGGTGGAGGAGTGTGTAAACGTCGCGTGGATATGACTGAATTAAACAAGACAGATATAATGAAAACATCTAAGAACCATATACAAAGGAACCTTTTCGTTCTTCTCATGGCGCTTCTTCTTGCCCATGGCAGTCTCCGGGCGCAGGGGTCGGCCTTCGTGGCCAACCGCCAGCACATGGCCATCCTGCCTGGGAATGTGATGAATGTGTCGTTCGTCGACGGCGACATGTACTGCTTCGCCGCTGGCGTGATGCTCAAGGCGCAGCGCAGCGGAGAGCAGTTGCTGGGCTTCTGGGCCGACACCAATTTTGCGAGGCTGAACGAGAATGTGGAGTTCGTGGTGCGTCAGCCCCGGACGGGCGACATCTATTTCACCGCCCGCGACGACAAGGGGCGCTCCTTCCTCTACCGTTGCACCGACTTCGGAGGCAAGGGCGAGAAGGTGAAGATGGTGCGCATGGGCGGCAGCCTGTTCAAGAAGGGCATGACCGTGGAGCACCCTACCTTCACCGACGACGGCCGTGTGATGATCTTCTCCTCGGCCGATGCCAAGCACAGCGAGGGCGGATACGACCTGTGGTATGTCCAGTACGACGGCAAGCGATGGTCGAAGCCCGAGAACCTGGGCCGTCGCATCAACACCGGCCACGACGAGGTGACGCCGACGGTCTACCGCGACTGTCTCCTCTTCGCCTCCGACGGCCACACGGAGGACAACGGTCATCTGAGCATCTACTCCACGCGCCTGATATCCGACCAGGTGGTCGGCGACACGGTGGGCATGCTGCAGATAGGGCGTGCCCGCGTGCAGCGGCTGCCGTCGCCGCTCAATTCGGACTATTCCGACGACATGGACATGGCCATCGACACCGTGGCGGACTGCGGCTACTGGGTGTCGCGTCGCACGTCGACGGATACCGATTCTCAGCTCTATTCCTTCTCCGGGGCCCTGGACGGCGTGCTGCTGTGGGGCACCGTGACCGACAAGCAGGACCACGCCCTGTCGGGGGTCGCCGTGGCGGCCCATCAGGGCAAGAACGTCGTCTGCAACACGCAGACCGACCCGGACGGCCACTACCGCTTGTACCTGCAGTGCAACCAGTACTACGAGCTGACCTACCAGATGGACAACTACTTCGTGGCCTTCGAGCAGCTGAACACCACCAAGGGCGACGACGAGTACCTCATAGCCGAGGCGCGCCGCGATGTGCAGCTGGACCGCCTGCCGATAGGGCAGCGGATTTTCTTCGAGGACCTGTTCGGGCCCGATGTGGACGTGGAGCTCAGCGAGCGCGGCATGGAGTTGCTGGCACCCCTGGTGCAGTTCCTCAACGACAACCCCTCGATGAAGGTCACCATGAGCCTCATCAACGACCTGACGACGGACCGCAATTTCAACATGCTGCTCACCGACGAACGTATCCAGACGCTGGAGAATTACCTCTATCCGTTGGTGCCGCCGACGGTCAAAATTGACGTGGACAACGGCTGTATTGGCCGCGATGGATGCAGCAATGCCTCTGGAACGTCGCGTCTAACGGTACTGATAAACAAGTGATTGAAAAATATTTTAAAAAAAATTTGGTCAGTAACAAAAAAAGTAGTACTTTTGCACCCGATTTCGAAAGAGGAAATCACCAAATGAAGGCTGATAAAACAGCTTAAATTGTTCGGGGTGTGGCGCAGTTGGCTAGCGCACTTGCATGGGGTGCAAGGGGTCGAAAGTTCGAGTCTTTTCACCCCGACAATTTTAAAAAAAAGAGAGAGGAACCGTTGAGGCTCCTCTCTTTGTTTGGTGTTTGTTGTTTACATCTGTTACAATAGTTCTTCGAGGGTCCAGAGGCGGTTGGTGTTGGAGCCTTTGACGAGGATGGTGGCGCCGGAGAGGGGGTGGGCTTTGAGCCAGTCGGCGACGGTGTCGGTGTCGGGGAAGCGGAGCATGTTGGCGGGGAGGTCGAGGCTGTCGAACTCGGGGCCTACGAGGAGGGCACGGTCGAGGTGGCACTCGGCGAGCTGGTCGATGAGGCGTTGGTGCTCGCGGCGTTCGTCGTGGCCGAGCTCGTGCATGCCGCCGATGATGGCGACGTTGCCTTGCATGTTGCGGAAACTGCTGATGGCGGCCTCCATGGAGGAGGGGTTGGCGTTGTAGCAGTCGAGGTAGAGGCGGTTGCCGCGGGCGGTCTCGCGGTACTCGGAGCGCTGGTTGGAGGGCACGTAGGCTTCGATGGCCTCCTTGATGTCGAAGGGCTCGACGCCGAAGTGCAGGCCTACGGCGACGGCGGCCATGCAGTTGTCGAAGTTATAGTCGCCCAGCAGGTGGGTGTGGACATTGTAGACGTTGTCGCCCACCTCGAAGTAGAAGTGGAGGTAGGGATTTTGGTGGTAAGAGGTATGAGGTGTGAGGTATGAGGTGGCGACATCATCAGTTTCCGACCTCCGACCTCCGACCTCCGACCTGACTAAGGTTCCGCGCACGTCGGCTTCCTGGGAGCGGCTGTAGGTGAGGAGGCTGATGGGAGTGCGCTCGATGGTGGTGGGCACGAAGGCGGGGTTGTCCGGAGCGTAGGCGGGGATGACGGAGCGCAGGCCGGGGATGGTGGCCAGGTGCTCGGCTTCGTGCATGAGGCGCTCATTGTCGGCGTTGACGAATGCCAGTCCGTTCTTGCCCGCCAGCCAGCGGTAGAGCTCGGTCTTGGTATGCACCACGCCTTCGAAGGAGCCGAAGCCCTCGAGGTGGGCGCGGCCGACGTTGGTGATGAGGCCGCAGTCGGGGTCGGCGATGCGGCAGAGGAACTCGATCTCGCCGGGGTGGTTGGCGCCCATCTCGACGATGGCCATCTCGGCGTTGGCGGGGATGGAGAGCAGCGTCAGGGGGACGCCGAGGTGGTTGTTGAAGTTGCCACGGGTGGCGGCGGTGCGATAGCGCTTGGCGAGGACGGCGGTGACCAGTTCCTTGGTGGTGGTCTTGCCGTTGGTGCCGGTGATGCCGACGACGGGGATGGTCAGGTGGCGGCGGTGCTCGCAGGCCAGTTCCTGGAGGGTGCGCAGCACGTCGGGGACCACGAGGCAGCGGTCGTCGACCTTGTATTGGGCGTCGCTGATGACGCACAGCGCAGCCCCCTGCTCCAGCGCTTGCGGCGCGAAGGCATTGCCGTCGAAATGTTCGCCCCGGAAGGCGAAGAAGATGCATCCGAGGGTGATGGCGCGCGAGTCGGTGGTGACCGTGCGCGACTGGAGGTATGTGTTGTAAAGTTTGTCGATCATACCTCCTTAACGCGCCAAGGGGGGAATTATTGTGCCAGGGCTAACTTTTTAGGCTGAAGGCTAGGAGGTCGTAGACCTGTTGCCGCCGCTGGCGGAGGTATAGGTCGGGCTGGTCTATCTGCATGATGCTCTGCGCCATGGGCATGGCGAGGTAGGAGAAGACGACGAGGGAGATGATGTCGAAGTAGAGCTCCTTGGGGGCGATGGGGCGTATCTGGCCGCGGGCGATGGCCTGTCCGACGGCTTCGCTGAAGCGGTGGAAGAAGTCCTGCAGCAGGAGGCTCTCGCGGACAGCCTGGAGGATGAGGCTTTCGCGCCCGGGGTTGAGCAGCATCTCGCTCAGCAGGAAGGAGGGGGTCTGGGGGTTCTTCTCGAGGATGTCGAAGTAGGTGTCGACGATGTGGCGCAGGGTGGTGAAGATGTCGTCGCCCTTCACCAGGGGTGTCTGCAGGCGCTGGATGATGCCTTCGAGCTGGGAGATGAACACCTTCTGGAAGAGGTTCTCCTTGGTGCGGAAGTAGTAGTGCACCAGGGCTTGGTTGCAGCCTGCCTCGCGGGCGATGTCGGTGGTCGACGTGGCGTTGAAGCCTCGCTGGGCGAAGAGCTTGTTGGCGGCGGCGAGGATGGCGGCCTCGGTGTTTTCTGTTTTCATCGTTTTGGTTTTATTGTTGTGTCAACATGAAGTGAAGGCGGTTCTGGACGTTGGCCTCCGAGGTGTCGGCGTCGAAGTCGAGGAAGAGCAGCGAGAGGCTGGGGTAGCGCTCTTTGAGGCGCTTCTCGATGCCTTTGGAGATGATGTGGTTGGCGATGCAGCCGAAGGGCTGTACGGAGACGACCTTGGAGATGCCGCTCTCGGCCAGGTGGCATATCTCGCCGGGGAGGAACCAGCCCTCGCCGAAGTTGGCGGCGGGATGGATGACATGGCGCGAGAGGCGGTAGGTGTCGTAGATGTCGGTGAAGGGACGGTAGGGTGCGAAGGGTGCGCAGATGCGGTCCACTTTGCGTGCCAGTGCCATTATCAGGCTGTTGGCGGCCTTCGAGAGGCTTGCGGGCAGCTGCGGTTTGCGGACATGGTATTCGTTGTCGGCCCCCATGGCCGGCAGTGCCGAGAGGAAGAAGCCGCTCAGTGCCGGCGGCACCACCTCGATGCCGTGCTCCACGAGCCATTGCACCACGTTCTTGTTGGAGAAGGAGTTGTACTTCACGTATATCTCGCCTACGAGGCCTACACGCTGCACCTGGCGGTGCTCGTCGGAGGCCTGGCGGAAGGCTTCGACGGCTTCGCCCAGCAGGCGCAGCAGGCCGCGGTAGTCCTTGGCGGCGACAAGGGGGAGGGCGGAAGCGGTGTAGTGGTCGTAGAGGCGCTTGGCGGCGCCTTTCTCTTTCTCGCGCGCTACGGCGGGATAGTAGAGTTTCTGCATGGCGTCGGCGTAGAACATGGTGTAGAGTGCAATGCGCCACATTTTGCCCCAGGGGATGGCGAATCCAGGCTGTGTGTTGGCGAGGTCGCTGTTCATGGCGACGGAGACGACGGGCACGTCGGCGAAGCCGGCACGCACCATGGCATTCTTGATGAGGGAATAGTAGTTGCTGGCACGGCATTGGCCACCGGTCTGGGTGATGGCCACGGCGGTGTTCGGCAGGTCGTAGCGTCCGGAGCGCAGGGCACGCATCAGGCTGCCTACGACGATGGTGGCGGGGTAGCAGATGTCGTTGTTGGCCTCCACGAGGCCCTGCTCGGTGTCGGCACGGCTACCCATGGGCAGGCACTCCACGCGGTAGCCCATCATGCCGAAGAGGGTGGGCAGGTACTCCGAGTAGCCCTCGGCGAAGTAGGGGGCGAGGATGGTGCGCCGACGGTCCTCGGCGAGGAAGGGCTTGGTGGTGAATTGAGAATTGAAAATTGAGAATTGAGAATTATTTGCTGCGTCAGCCGAATTTTCAATTTTCAATTTTCCATTTTCAATTCCCACGCTTTCCACCAGCGAACGCAGCCTGAGCTTCAGGGAGCCGATGTTGTTGACGTCGTCGATCTTGAGGGTGGTGAGGTTCTTGCCGAAGCGGTCCAGGATGCCGCTCACCTCGTCCAGGATGAAGGCGTCGGGGCCGCAGCCGAAGGAGGTGAGTTCCACTATGTGGAGGTTGGGGTAGGGGTGCTGGCCCACGAACCAGGCGGCCTTGAAGATGCGGTTGGGGTAGGCCCACTGGCTGAGGGCGTTGATGTGGCGGTAGACGTCGCTGCCGGCATGGGCGGCCACGTTCTCGGTGATGACGTCGATGCCCATGTCGGCAATGGCCTGCGACACCTTGTGCTCGATCATCGGGTCGGCGTGGTAGGGGCGTGCCGCCAGGAGTATCACCATGCGGCCCTCGACGATGGCCTTCTGCAGCACCGAGGAGGCGCGGCGTTCCAGCTCGTTGACATATTTCTTCTGGGCCTCGAGGGCTTTCTCTACGGCCTTCTCGACCTGTTTCCGCTTCACCCCCAGGGGACAGAGATAGTCGCAGCAGCTGCGGGTCAGCAACTCCTGGTTGTCGAAGTTCACCACCGGAGCGTCCATCGGGATGCCGAAGTTGCGCTCGGGGGCGATGGAAGAACGGATGACGTCGCTGTAGCCGCTGACGACGGGGCAGTTGAACGAGTTGCCGGAGTCTTTGTCCTCCTTCCGCTCGAAGACCACCCAGGGATAGAGTATGCGGTCCACCTTCTTGTCGATGAGGTCCATCACGTGGCCGTGCATCAGCTTGGCGGGGAAGCAGATGTTGTCCGCCACGATGGTGCGGATACCTCCTTCGTAGAGGCTGTTCGACGACCCGCGCGAGAGCACCACCTCGATGCCGCATTCCGTCAGCAGGGTGCTCCAGAAGGGGTAGTCCTCCCAGATGCCCAGTCCGCGCGGTATGCCGATGCGCATGCCGATGCCCTTCTCGGGGCTCATGGCCCGTCGCCAGAGCATGCGGTTCTTCTCGACGAACATGTTGACACCCTTGTTTACCGCCTCGTGCGACGAGCTGTACACCCGCTCGCACTGGTTGCCGCTGTAGTAGTTCTTGCCGCCGCCGAAACGGAAGGTCTTCACCGTGCAGTGGTTCTCGCATCCCGGGCACACCTCGATGCCGGTCTCGTATTCGCGCTCGCGCGCCAGTTCTTCAAGCGTCATTCCCATTTTTTTATTTCTCATTTCTCATTTTTACTTTTCCCCAGCGCATACAACGCTGCGCCGTAGGCGCCGGAGAGCTCGGGGCAGTCGGTGAAGCGCACCTCTGCGCCCGTCAGGCGTTCCAGGGCACGCACCACCGAGTGGTTCTTGAACGTTCCGCCCTGCACCACGATGTGGTCGCCCAGCTCCGCCGTGGAGCGCAGCTTGAGCACCTTGAAGAGGCAGTTCTTGACGACCGAATAGGAGAAGCCCGCCGCTATGTCGTCCACGCCGGCGCCCTCGCGCATGGCCTGCTTCACCTTCGAGTTCATGAACACCGTGCAGCGCGTGCCGAGGTCGTAGGGGTGGCGGGCGAAGCATGCCATGCGTGCAAAGTCGGCCACGTCGTAGCCCAGCTGGTTGGCGAAGGTCATGATGAAGCTGCCGCAGCCCGAGGAGCAGGCTTCGTTGATTTCGATGCGGCGTATGGCGCCGTGCTGTGCGAAGATGGCCTTCATGTCCTGGCCGCCGATGTCGAGCACGAAGCTCACGTCGGGGTCCACGGCGCGTGCCGCGGCGAAGTGGGCCATCGTTTCCACGATGCCGTAGTCGAGGCCGAAGGCCGTGCGCAGCAGGCTCTCGCCGTAGCCTGTGGCGGCAGAGGCCACGATGCGGACACTCGCGGCGTCGCCCACGCTGTCGCGCAGCTTCTGCAGGGCGGTGACGAAGGTCTGGTAGCTGTCGCCGCGGTTGAACTGGTAGTCGCGGTAGACCATGCGGCCCTCGCTGTCCACCAGCACCAGCTTGGTCGTTGTGCTGCCGGAGTCGACGCCCAGCCAGTATTCGCTGCCGGCTATGATGCCCTCAGTCCTAGGCACTTCCATGCAGCTGTCCTTCGACAGCCAGATGTCGTATTCATCCTTGCTCTCGAACAATGGCTGCAGGCCTGTGCTACACACTCCTCCGTCCGCACTTCGTGCGTCCACCTCCCCTAACTTAGGGGAGGAGTTGAATGGTGAGGCCTCTCTATCTTGCTCCTCCCCTAAGTTAGGGGAGGGGGACCGCCGCGTAGCGGTGGTGGAGGAGTGTGTCAGCCTGCTCTTCAGCTCCTCCGCCGTCATGGCCTCGCCGCAGGCTTTCAGCGCGCAGCCCATGGCGGGCACCAGCTCGGGATGCTCCGGCACCACCATGTCCTTCTCTTCCAGTTCCAGCACTTCGCGCATCTGGCGACGCAGTTGCGGCAGGAAGGCGAAGGGGCCACCGCAGAGGAACACCCGTGGCTTCACCTCCACGCCCCTTGCCAGGGCACTCACCACCTGCATGGCCACGGCCCTCAGCATCGACGCCGCCACGTCCTCCTTGCTCACGCCGCGGGCCAGGAGGTTCTGTATGTCGGTCTTCGAGAACACCCCGCAGCGCGAGGCGATGGGGTACAGCGTCTGCGCCCCCGCGGCCAGGGCGTCGACTGCGCTCGTTTCCACGCCCAGCAGCGTCGCCGCCTGGTCGATGAACGAGCCCGTGCCGCCGGCGCAGTTGCCGTTCATGCGCATGTCCGGCACACGTCCTTCCTCGAAGAAAATCATCTTCGAGTCTTCCCCCCCGATATCGATAAAAGTCCGCACCCCCGGATGCAGGTGCTTCACCGCCTCCGAGGCTGCAATCACCTCTTGCTCAAAGGGCAGGCCCGCCCGTTCGGCGTAGCCCATGCCCACGCTGCCTGTGACCATCACCTGCAGTCGGCGGCCGCCGGTTTTACTGCCCAGGGCCTCCACCTCGTCGGCTGCCACCGCCGCCGGATTGGCATTGTGGCGCCGGTAGGCATGGTGCACCACGCGGCCCTCGCCGTCGAGGACGCAAATCTTCAACGTCGTCGACCCAATGTCTATCCCAACTCTCAGTATATCAGTAGTATTATTCATTATTTAATAACTCTATTAAATTGCAAAATTAACACTTTTATCCCACATGACCAAAAAAAGTTGCTTTTTTATTCTTTTCCAATAAAAATCAACCCCAATTTTGACAATCTTCAACTCGTTGATAGACACCACCTTCCATCGACCATCCTCTTCCCATCCCCTTACCATCTTCCTACCCCCTTCCGACCACCCTCCGCCGGAGAAAAACATTGCGCGAAACGGGAGCCTGGAGGAGACTGCCACGACTGCCATTTTGTCAGTCGAGGTTTATTGGTTGTTTTTGTTTTTGAAAAAAAATGTATCTTTGCAAAAACAAATTGTGGCAAAATGGATGTTAAAAAAATAGTTTTTTTGTTGACGTTCACCGGGATAGCCTTCGGCAGCGTGGTTGCACAGGGGGCTGACAGCGTTGCGCGCGAGGTGAAGGAGGGCTGGCAGCTGGGCCTCTTTCCCACGTTGACCTACAGCAACACGCTGGGGTTCCAGTACGGTGCCTGCGGCAATGTGTTCTACTATGGTTATGGCGAACGCAATTCCTATCCCGACCCGATGCACAAGTTCTCCTTCGAGGCGTCGCATTTCACCCGTGGGCGTTCGCGCTTCTGGTTGGCGCTGGACAGCAAGGCGTTGCTGCCGGGATGGAGGGTGACCCTCTCGGCCCTCGACATCATGGACCCGCTCTACTTCTTCTATGGCTTCAACGGCCCCGCACAGCCCTACAGCGAGGACCTCGACGAGGAGCTGCACTACAACGTGGACCGCAATATCTTCCAGGCTTTTGCCAACTTCCAGAGTCAGCTGTCGGAGCGCATGAAGGTGGTGGCAGGCATAAGCTTCTCCAACTACCGTCTGCGCGACTACGACGGCTCCGCCTATGGCGGCAATGACACGGCGACGCTCTACCGGCAGTATGTCTCCTCCGGCATCATTGGCAGTGAGGAGGCCGAGGGCGGCAATGTGCTGGAGGTCCGCGGAGGAATCGTATATGATACGCGCGACGTAGAGTCGGCACCCAACCGCGGCTTGCTGCTCGAGGCTTTCCTCAACGGCGGTTTCTCGCCGCAGCATACCTATTTTAAGGCTTGTGCATACTTCTCTCATTTCCTGCGTATTCCGATTGGCCTGAAACCCGGCGACCCGGTTTTTGCCTACCGTCTGGGCTACGAGGGTACCCTCACGGGCGATGTGCCGTTCTACATGCAGCAGAGCGTCCCCATGTTGGTGCCGCACACCATGCTCACCGAGGGCTTCGGCAGCGCCAAGACCATCCGCGGATACTACGAGAACCGCATCGTGGCCGACGGTGTGGCCTGGGGCAACTTCGAGCTGAGGGTCAAGGTGGTGAAGTTCACGTTGTGGAACCAGTATTTCTATATCGCCGTCAACCCCTTCTTCGACCTCGGTCTCATTGTGCAGCCCTATCGCATCGACCGCCAGGCCCGTGCTTTCAGTCCCACCCCTGGGTCGGCGGAGGCGTTTGTCGAAGAGCGTCTGCGCGACGAGGCCAAGCGTCCCCTGGCTTCCTATGGCATGGGGTTCAAACTGGTCTGGAATGAGAATTTTGTCCTCTCCGCCGAGGTGGCCCACTGCGTCGACCGCGCGCTCGGTTCCCCCTTCTGGATTGACCTGGGCGTGAACTATGTTTTCTGATACATTTACAATTGCATGATAATAAGTCTCTTTTACAATATGAAACGTTATGTTCTTCTTTCGGTTCTGCTGCTGGGCTCGCTGTGGGCGCAGGGGCAGGTGACGTTCCGGGCGCGGGTGTTCCTGCCCGGCGGGAAGTCGGTGAGCGGGATATGGGCGTCGCTGAGGATGATAGTGGAGGGCGAGGACACGGCGCGCTTTGCACCCAGCAAGGCCTACGATAACGAAATCGATACTCTCACGGGCAGCGTCTGCTTCACAGGCATCACCCGTGGCGCGCGCTGCTATCTGTATATGTCCGGAATGCTCCTTGAATGCTACGACTATCCGGTTTTCACCATCAACGAGGACATGACGGTCGACTCGCTGGTGCTGAGGAAGGTGGAGGAGCGTCCGCGGCTGTATTGGTGCCGCGCCGTGCGCGACAGCGCGATGCATGACGACGTGGCGGCCCTCGGCGGCGACCCCATGGCTCGGGACACCCACTGGTACGACTATGGCAACGGACATGAGGGCTATTGGCTCGACGACGAGACGCATGCCCTGCGCCTGGCGCGGATCTACTACAAGGACTGGGGGCTCCCCATAGCGTCGTGGCGCACGTTCCCCCATGCCGCCGACAGCGCCTACCGCTACGCCCTGATGGCCTACGACCGTAAGAAGACGCCGTGGCTATATCCTGTTTTGCAGCAGCTGCACCGCTATCTGGGTCTCCCGGACGAGCCCAAGGTGCGCAAGCCCAAAGCACCCAAAGTGCGCTATCTGCCACCCCTCGCGGAGGAGGCTTTGTCCGACACCACGCTGGATTTGTTTTCGACACAGCGGCGAGCGCGGTGGCTGAGCGACTTCCTCGGGAAGGTGCTGCCCGAATTCGGCGAGCCGAGCCTCTGCTGCCCCGTGGCCGAGGAGGGCACGCTGCGCTACATGGTGTGGAGCCCGTGGGGCTACGTCAGCGTGCTGCGCCTGCAGGGGCGGCGGCTCTATGTCAACAGGGCCAGCGGTTGGCCGACCGACAAGATGAAGCTGGAGGCCAGCGACGAGTTCGACCTCGGCGACAGCCAGCTGGCCGAGGTGCGCCGGCTGATGGATGCCTTCATCGCCGCCAAGCTGCCCGACGACCTGACAGGCGTCGTCTACGTCATCGACGGTGGCGACTACATGCTGGAATACATCCACGACGGCGAATACCGCACCTTCCGCGTCCCCGACGGCGGCCAGCCCAAAGAGTTCAAATCCCTGGCAGAATACCTCTGGGGCCTATACAAGGCGCGACATGAAAGCGAATAATGTTTGTGTTTTTGCACAATCTAAGTTGCCCGTGCACAATAAAACACCGCACACCACGTTATGAAAGAAAAAAGATAAACGCTATGGCACAAGTATCAGTGACAGTGAATATGGACTCGCGCATGAAGGAGCAGATTGACCGGTTCTGCGCCCTGTCGGGCTACACACAGGAGCAGACCTTCGACGAGATGATGCGCATGTGGGAACGGATTGTGTTCGTTCCATGGAATAACAATGCTGAAAAAGAGCGCCAACGGTCGAGGCTGTTTATGCTGATGGCAGAACAGCAGAAACGTGTTGCCAATGGCGAAGTGCTGGAGATGTCGCTCGACGAAATCAACGCGGAGATTGCTTTGGCCCGTGCCGAGCGCCATGCAAGGGAGGACATGAGATGAAGGTTTATGCAGTGTTGGATACCAATGTGTTGGTGTCCGCATTATATACATCGAACTTCGAGGCTGCTACTGCCCGCTTGATTCGTGCATTGGGAAACGGGAGTTTCTGTACCCTATACAACGACGAAATCATCAAAGAGTATCAAGAGGTTCTGCATCGAGGGAAGTTTGACTTCGACAGCGAACTTGTAGACGCATTGATAGAAACCGTTATAAACAATGGTGTACCTGCCAGTCGGGTTATAACAAGCGAGCAGTTTCCCGACCCCGACGATGCTGTCTTCTACGAGGTTGCTTTGTCGAAGGATGGCGCCTACGTCGTCACCGGCAACATCAAGCATTTCCCACGTAAGCCCATTGTCGTCACCCCTACTGAGATGGTGGAGATTTTAGGGATTTAGCATTACCGACTGCCAAAATGTCAGTGTCCGTGTCAGTCCTGCGGGATTGGCACGGATGTTGTTATATGAGGGGTGTGAACATCCCGCCTGACGGCGGAAATCCATAAATCCAATTAGATTTATAGATTACGCGAAGCGGGAGAATAATAACAAGCAAACAAAAAAGAAAGGAAACATATTATGAGCAAAATCATCGGAATCGACCTCGGCACAACCAACAGCTGTGTCAGTGTCATGGAAGGAAACGAACCCGTAGTTATCGCCAACAGCGAGGGCAACCGCACCACCCCCAGCGTGGTGGGCTTCCTCGAGAACGGCGACCGCAAGGTGGGCGACCCCGCCAAGCGCCAGGCTATCACCAACCCCCACAACACCGTCTACAGCATCAAGCGCTTCATGGGCGAGGGCTATGACCAGGTGACCAAGGAGATTGAGGCTGTGCCCTACAAGGTGGTACGCGGCAACAACAACACCCCCTGCGTCGACATCAACGGCCGCCAGTACACCCCGCAGGAAATCAGCGCCATCGTGCTGCAGAAGATGAAGAAGACCGCCGAGGACTACCTCGGCACCGAAGTGACGGAGGCCGTCATCACCGTGCCCGCCTACTTCAACGACAGCCAGCGTCAGGCCACCAAGGAGGCCGGCGAGATTGCAGGCCTCAAGGTGCGCCGTATCGTCAACGAACCCACCGCTGCCGCACTGGCCTACGGCCTCGACAAGAAGGCGCAGGACATGAACGTGGCTGTGTTCGACCTCGGTGGCGGCACGTTCGATATCTCCATCCTCAACCTCGGCGACGGCGTCTTCGAGGTGAAGAGCACCAACGGCAACACGCACCTCGGCGGCGACGACTTCGACCGCAAGATTATCAACTGGCTGGCCGACAGCTTCCAGAGCGACAAGGGCATCGACCTCCGCAAGGACCCCATGGCCATGCAGCGCCTCAAGGAGGCCGCCGAGAAGGCCAAGATTGAGCTCTCCAGCAGCATGGAGACCGAAATCAACCTGCCCTACATCACCGTGGCCGACGGCGTGCCGCAGCACCTGGTGATGAAACTCAGCCGCGCCAAGTTCGAGCAGCTCTGCGACGACCTCATCCGCGCCACCATCGAACCCTGCCGCCAGGCCATGCGCGACGCCGGCCTCAGCAACAGCGACATCAACGAGGTTATCCTCGTCGGCGGCTCCAGCCGTATCCCCGCCGTGCAGAAGAAGGTCGAGGAGTTCTTCGGCAAGACACCCAGCAAGGGCGTCAACCCCGACGAGGTGGTCGCCATCGGTGCCGCCATCCAGGGCGGTGTGCTCACCGGCGAAGTGAAAGACGTGCTGCTGCTCGACGTCACCCCGCTCAGCCTTGGCATCGAGACCCTCGGCGGCGTGATGACCAAGCTCATCGACGCCAACACCACCATCCCCACCAAGAAGAGCCAGGTCTTCAGCACCGCCGCCGACAACCAGCCCGAGGTCGAGATCCACGTGCTGCAGGGCGAGCGCCCCATGGCCAACGACAACAAGACCATCGGCCGCTTCCACCTCGCCGGCATCCCGCCAGCACCGCGCGGAGTGCCCCAGATTGAGGTCACCTTCGACATCGACGCCAACGGCATCCTCAACGTCAGCGCCCTCGACAAGGCCACCGGCAAGAGCCAGAACATCCGCATCGAGGCCAGCAGCGGCCTGAGCGAAGACGAAATCAAGCGCATGAAGGCCGAAGCCGAGGCCCACGCCGACGCCGACAAGAAAGCCAAGGAAGAGGTGGAGAAAATCAACAACGCCGATGGCATGATTTTCCAGAGCGAGAAGAATCTGAAGGACTACGGCGACAAGATTCCCGCCGACAAGAAGAACGCCATCGAGAGCGCCCTCAACGAACTGAAGGCCGCCCACAGCGCCCGCAACGTCCAGCAGATCGACCAGGCCATGGCCAAGATCAACGCCGCCTGGCAGTCCGCCAGCGAAGACATGTACAAGGCCCAGCAGCAGGCCGGACAACAAGGAGGCGCCGCAGGCTTCGACCCCAACAACATGGGCGGCGCCGGCCAGCAGGGCAACCCCAGCCAGTCCAACAACGGCGACGACAACGTCACCGACGTCGACTACGAAGAGGTGAAGTAAAATGAATGTTTAACCAATTAAATCTGAAGAACTATGGGTATTAAACCAGGTCCAAAAAGGATTGCAAAGTCTACGGGGAAACCCGATAGACGTCAAAGAGACAACAAAGAGACTCCAGGCAACACGCCCTCTCTCAAACCCCATCACCACACAAAAGGCGATTGACGTTGTCTTTACAAAAAAGTAAGCGAGGCCGTTAGGTCTCGCTTTTCTATTGTTTGGCATAGAGCAGTTACTCGTTGCCTCCGTTGGGGTCTGGCGTGCTTCCACCGTTTCCTGTCGAAGAGCCCTCGGTTTCGGTAGCGCTGTTGGTAGATGAACTTGAGGTGTCGAGGCGCTGCCAGTTGATTTGGGCGGCGGCGAGGGTGGGGATGCTGCTCTTGATGCCGCCGACGGAACTTTGTTTCTCGGCCAGGAAACGCACCATCACCTTGTTGATTTGCTGCGGGCTGACATCTTCTGCTTTCTCCACGCCGTTGCCCTTGGCGGTGGCGGTGAGGTAGAAGTTGCCGATGCCGTCGAGCTTCACCGAGCGGCCTTCGACGAGGTACTTCACCATTGAGTCACTCAACGAGCGCAACACGGCCAGCACGTCGGCAGGTGCCACGGTCGAGGCTTGGGCGATGTCGTCACAGAGTTGTTTGGTGGTCACAGTGCGGCCGTGCAGCACACTCTGGGGGTACCACTTGCCGTTTCTTTTTTGCTGTCTTGCTTTGTAATACATAATGTTTGGTTTTTGGTTATTGAATTGGGTGATTGAAAAGATATACCCTTTAGTACAAAAAGAGTATATCTTCTTGCACGAAAGATATACTCTTTTTGAGGGAAAGATATACTCTTTTTTTACCCTGTTAAATAATACCAACTAAAGACAACCTTACAAAACCCGTATAGATACATCAGTCAACATCGCTCTTGGCGTGTCCCTGCAGATGTAACAACCTTACAAAATCCATGCAGGTACATCCATAGTCGGTCTTGTAGTGGCGCGTCATCAGATGTAACAACCTTACAAAATCCATGCAGGTACATCCAGCCAACGCGGTTTTTTCGGCACACTCCAGATGTAACAACCTTACAAAATCCATGCAGGTACATCGTCGTTCTCGGCATATTCAAGTGCTTTGTAGATGTAACAACCTTACAAAATCCATGCAGGTACATCCCAGACGCTGCTGCCGTTCCAGATCATCAGATGTAACAACCTTACAAAATCCATGCAGGTACATCTCTGGCAGAACAGCCACTCGAACTGCTCAGATGTAACAACCTTACAAAATCCATGCAGGTACATCATACATAGGATTTATGTTGTTTTCCTGTTTCAACCTTGCTGGTTGCAATCCCACTTAAAGCAAAGCGGGAGAGCAGAGCCGTCAAGTCCGCAGGCGTAGATTCGGGATAATCCGTCCCTATTTTGTGGTTAACTAATAGCCCCAGCAGATTCAGGCTTGCGTTCCAGTCGCGGTCGATGACTGCTCCGCAATGTTCGCAACGATAGATGCGGTCGCTGAGAGACAGGATTTCTTTCTTCTCTCCGCAAACCGAACACGTCTTGCTACTTGCAAAGAATCGGTCAGCCTTCACGACTTTCACTCCATTTGTCTTGGCTTTATACTCTATTTGTCTGCGCAGTTCACCAAACGAGACATCGTTTACAGCTTGAGCCAGGCGGTGGTTTTTAATCATACCCTTCACATTCAAGTCTTCTATGGCAATTTCTCCATAGTGGGTAGTCAATATCGAGGTGACCTTGTGCAAAAAGTCACGTCTGATATTTGCCACACGACCTTGTGCGTGAGCCAGCCGCACAGACATTTTCATATAATTGTTCGACTTCCTGACGCCCTTCAGCCGTTCCTCTTTGGTTTTCGGATGGAACCGCTTGTTGAGCTGTCTGCTGAGTCTCTTTATTTTTCGTTGGTTCTTTTTCAGTGGTTTTGGGTTCTCAATGGCAATACCATCAGAGAGTATCAATGCTGACTTGATGCCCATATCGATGCCTACTTTTCGGTTGGCATCAACAGCTTCTACGTGTCGATGTGTTCTGAGATATTCGTCCTCGGTTATTTCAAGACTGAACGACGCATAGAACTTGCCTCCACTTTGCGAGATACATACATTGTTTATCTTGACATAGTTGAAGCGGATGTGTTCGGCCATCTTTACCCATCCGCCACGTAGATTAGGCATGCAGATGTATTGATGCTTTCCGCGTTCATTATGGGCCAGCTTAGAAAACTTCTTTGAGTTTTTATTTGTTTCTGATAGCCTAATCTTATCTGCTTCTATGTAGAAACTACCCTCATTGTCCCTTTTCTTCTTGAACTGCGGATAGGAAACCTTTCCCTGCTTCAATTCCCTGAAGAAGTTATCAAAGGCACGTTGTAGGTTATCGAAAGGCTGCATCGTTGCGCATTTCGTTACCTCATAAACAAATGGGAACTGCTCTTTTTTGATGGCATTAAACTGTGTTCTGAGTTTTCTGCCATTGGGCTTCTCGCCAGCTTCGTACATTCGTTTCCACTCAGCCAATCCCCAATTATATGCCAATCGCGCACAACCAAACGCTTTGCGGAAGTAAGTCTTCTGCTTATTGTTCGGTTTCAGTTCTATTCTATGCGCAATTGAAATCATATTTTAGCTACATTTCCCCTGTAAAATCGATTGCAAAAGTACGAAGAATATTTGAATCAATGAAATAAACTTTTCCATGTCGCGAAAAATGTATATCTTTGCATCCTGAAAACAGAAGGGGGAAATGAGAGAAAGTCAATAAACAGAATAATAAAAAAAACAGATATTAAGTCCCATTTTCCTAGGACTCATTGAAAAAAACTAAATAATAATGGATAGCATAACATTACAATCACAACACAAACCATGTGTATTTGTTATAGGAAATGGTTTTGATATTGATTTGGGATGGAAAACAAGTTATAATGATTTTTTTAATAGTCGGATAGGAAAACGATGCTTAAAATCTAAAACAGCATTATCACGATATATTAAAATACATAATGGTGACGCTGATTGGTGCGATTTAGAGATGTATTTAATGAAATATGTAAAACGTGAAAGTGGTAGTGATGCGAGCTATAATAAGGGAATCCCAATAAATGCAGACGCTGACATGGAATTTTTCCAAGAACTAAATTATGCGTTATGTGACTATTTGGAAAGTGCTCAACGAGAAAAAATAAACGAAGACTCTGTAGCATATCACGTACTTCAAATCATACTTGAAAGCAAGTGCTTCAATGATAATGTTTTTGATTTTAACTATACAGACCTTAGAAATGTTGACAGCGGTATGACTTTTGTGTGCCAATCGCCATACTATGTTCATGGATGTATGAAGGAGGGTAACACTATTATTGGTGTTCCGGCAGATATTGAGGTAATCCCTGGATATGAACAAATGAGGAAAATGTTTAATCAACACTATCATCAAACCCCTATTGTTCCAGCCTTGATTGAAGCAAAAGAGATTGTAATATTTGGTCATTCTTTAAGTGAAATAGACTACCCATACTTCCGCGCTTTCTTTAAAAAATTACAATCAGATGAATACATACAAAAAAGAAGTGAAATACCATATGTAACCATCTTCACATACGATTTGTCGTCCAAACTAAGAATACTTGAGAATCTAAATAGAATCTCTGATTATCAAATTTCCAAACTCTTTAACTACAATCACTTTGATATTATTTGCACCAAAGAAGGGGATTTTAACTCTGATCAATTCTGGAAATTCCAATTACATTTGAGCGAGTTTAGTGGTGAAAATATTCCTCTACACGTGATTAACAAATGAGCTGTTAATCATCAATTGTTTTTATTTCTAATACAGGGAATTGTCAAGTCAAATTTGTCTATTCTTCCGTATAAGGGAATAAGTATTCTAATGTAACCTTCTTCGTTCCGCAAATAATTCAACAATTGTATTGCTTTTTTCTTGTTTGATATTGAGCCAATACCAATACTTGTATTAGGTTCAGCCATATCGCCTCGCCCATCTGCAACAACAAGTTGAATGTCTTTTTTCTCAACCAGTTTATTACTTGCATCATAATAGCCTATAGTTGCCCTTACAATATTGAAATTACCATGCCAATCAAAAATACCCGAACTGCTGACAACTCTAAAGTTAGTATTTTCATTCGACCAAAAGTTGAATACATTTCCCGTTGAATCCGCTATATGGTAAGCGTAATAAGCCTCAATACCTTCAAGTTCGTCTGCTGCAAAGAATGTAGTATCCCACTTTTGGGCATGTGCTACTTGAGAAATTGTCAGCGCCATCATTAAAGTGGCAATCAAAAATGCATTGTGTTTCATCATGTCTATTTTTTTGTGTTAATAGTCAGTTTTCCATATAATATAAAACATCCGTGAGGTCTTTCTGTCTAAAGTCGAGGTTCGGCAAAACCCTTGTTGCAACATGAAAGCTCACGGATTCCGTGAACGCTTCACTTCCTTTTGCAACAAGTTGAAAATATGCCGATTTCGACCTTACAAAGAAAAGCAAAAACGCTTCTAAATTGTGTATTTAATGTCTTTTATCTTCCTATATTATTGTCTATTTAGTTGTTAGTTATATTCTGTTTTCACGCTGCAAAGATACGCATTATTTTTGAAATAGCAATGAGAATGTTTCAATGCCAGCAAATGAACACTATTATTCCGTCTTTGAAATGTTAAAATCGGTAAGTTATTTGCAAGTTGAGATGTGCAATTTGTTCACATCAGAAAAAGCTTGTACTTTTGCAAATCGAAATCGTAAACACATTTTGTAACCAACTAGAAGTTGCGCACGACACGAACAAGTGTAAAAAAGATGGATAAAAGAAGAATAGAAAAATTTAGAGAGTCACTCGACATTGACTACAGACTTCATTTTGACTTCGTTGAAGAGTTGGGCCTTTGGATAATCGGTGGGTACGGACCTGTTGATATACAGGAAGATTTCTTAAAAAGGCTCCTTCCGATTCCCGATTACGCCAAAGTCGAAGAATCCTTCCGACCGTATATAACTACAGAGGATGCATCCGAAGGCTACAGTGTTCACAAATTCAAAATGCCGTTTTGGTCTGGTAGTCGGGAGCTTGGGGATGTAGATATCTTTTTTATCCAATGCACCAATAATGGAATATCCTATTTTGCTTGCTCTGACATTGATGCCTTGCGGTCATTCGTTTTATATGCCTAATAAGATGTAATCTAGATATAAACAGGAACACTCAAATTTCCAGATAATGTTGCCTGCAAAAAAAAGCGGCTCCGTTTGGAGTCGCTTAAAGTGTTATATTGTTAGTTGGAACCATTTATCTGATAGGAACAAGAGCGTCCGCTCAATTATGTATTTCTAATATTTCTCCGTTTTATGTCATATTGTTATTATTCGTCAATTATTCCTCAATAAGTTATCATGCACGACGGCATTAATCAAAATTTATTGTTGACAAATACTCTGAAGCCGTCATGACCGGGATTCTTGAAGCAGTAAAGTCCTTGCCGTTGCGGGTAATGATGGCTTCCGCATTGGCATGGAGCGCTGTGTAATACTGCATGGCATCCTCGATGTCCTGAAACTGCGAGGCCAAAGAGTCGTCGACCGTCCGTTCTTCTGTAGTTGCGACACTTGCAAGTTGCCGTAAGTTCGATAGCAGGTTGCGCACCCCTTCCGTGCCGTGTTTACGGAGGAGGAATGAGGCTGTGGCAAAAGTCATCGGCGAAACAACGAGTTGCACCTGTTCGTTATAAGCCATTGAGAAGAGTCGCACGGCATCGTGACAGAAAGGCTCGCGACGGTCAAGCAAGTCGACCACGATATTTGTATCAAGGAAAAGCCGTCTCATTGGTATTTTTCCATCTGATATTGGTGATACGCTTCGCGGGCGTTCAGGTCGTGGTCGGCTACAGGCTCTCCGGCGCCGAGAAGGCTGAGCACCATGTCGGGGACATCGACACGGTTCTGTCTCGGCATAGCAAGTATGACCTCCAGGTCTGGAGAGTATGATCTTTCTTTGTGACTTGTGTGCTCCTGCTTGGACTTTAGCATCTTATGAATATGGACAATTCTGTCAGCATGGTAAGCCATGTCATCCTGCGCCTTCGGCTTGCGAGTCAAACTCTCGGCAAGCTGCAGCAACAGGATGTCCATCTGCGACTGCATCCATGTCTCGACCGCCTCATTGTTTGGAAGTGCAGGCTTCACTTTCTCCAGCACGGCGTCATCAACCGATATACTATAGGTGCACATAATCGTATGTTTATCACTTACTTGTTTCAAATGGGTCAGCAACCAAATACTCGCACTCGGGGAGATATTGCACTTTTCTCCGCTTCCGGACATTCCTCTTTTTCTTTACAATGGCTTCCATATCATTGTTATTTAATCAGTTCCCATAACTGAGTATAATTATTCTTGTGATGTCTTCGTATCTATTTCTCGCTGCAAAAATACGACATTTATTTGGATTGGCAAAATGTTTTTTTGCCGAGACATCGCCGAGAGGTAGAAGAAGGACCGAGCTTGGATTATAGTTGGCACATGGGTGGGACACAGTAGTTGAGCAAAGGTTATGTAAAAGGGGAGCAAAAGTAGTAGACAATATAAAGGTCGTTTTGTCCATAAAAAATCCCCGTGCAGAGCATGGGGAGTATTTCTGATATTTCTACGTTTTATGTCATAATCAGATTGTAGATATATGGTTATTTCAGATAGTTCTGTTTACCCAGTTCTCAGTCTGAACTCCCGGCATGTGGCAGAAGTGTTTTATATTGTCGGTGACAGCGATGAGACCGTAATGTCGGGCTGCGGCTCCAATGAGAATGTCGAAATCTTCAACGGTTATGCCATTCGAGGTGAGAGCATGGCGTATGTCGGCATATTCGTCGAGCGTATCGCTGATAGGCAGTACCATAATGTCCCGCTGCAATTCCCTCACTTCGCGCAGGTGGCGGTCCACACTTTTGCTGTGCATAGCGCCATAGAGCAGTTCGGCGATTGTCACCTCGCTGATGCAGAGGTCGTCGCGGCTCACTTGGCTCATGCGCTCGGAAACACCGTGGCGATGTTTAAAGTATTCGATGACAGTGTTGGTATCGATGATGTACTTTGCCATAGATGTAGTTTGTTATTCGTCAAACGAAGGGATGATACGGCTTCCGCGACGGCCTTCGTGACCTATACGAAGGATGGTCTCCATGTCGTCGTCGCCATGGTCGTTGGCCCAGCATCCAGCCAAACTGCGAAAACCGTTTTCTCGCTCTTCTTCGTTGGTGTCCGAGTGCAGACGCATACTGCTGATGAGCATCGATACAAGTTCCAGCTTCAGTTTGTCGTCCATATTTTTCACAAGTCCCCAATAATGCATGATAGGAGGGGGTGGCGTGTGTGTGCCGATTGCTGTTGTGTTCATTTTCTTTTCTCTTTTCGATTTGCAAAAGTACGACATTTATTTGACATGGCAAAATGTTTTTTCACCGAGACATCGCCGAGGGGTAGAAGAAGGACCGTGCTTGCATCGCCGAACCATCGCCGAAGGAGCGAGCTTGGATCCTAGTCGGGACATGGGTGGGACACAGTAGTTGAGCAAAGGTTCGCTCATCAAGTTCGCGGGGCACGCCAGAGTAAAAGGGGAGCAAAAGCAGTAGACACTATAAAGGTCGTTTTGTCCATAAAAAACGCTCCCCAGGACAGAGCAAGGGGAGCGGACATCGATTATGTATTTCTAATATTTCTCAGTTTTATGTCATGTTATCCATATAATCCATTAGTTGCTCCTTCAACGGAAGCAAATCGTCTTTCAGCGTTTTCCATAGTACTGACGGCACAATGTCTGCATAGCCGTGAACGAGAACATGACGCATGTTGATGATGACTTTCCACGGCGTTTGCGGATGGCTGTCGCGGAACTCGTTGGTGAGTTGGTAGGCGGCCTCGCCGACAATCTCCATGTTCTTCACCACGGCGAAATACGTCCGTTTGTCGGCCACGAACGCCTTGTAGTCATAGCCCTCGGCAAAAGCAAGGGCAAAGTCAATGGCTTCAACCATGTTGCCAAGCAGGCTTTTGTCACGCCGTGGGTCTCTCATATATCAGTATTTTGTCTCGGTCGGCAGTGGCAGCGGCGTAGGGTTTCAACGCCCCTTCCTGTACCAGGTCGACTTCCAGGCCGAGAAGTTCCTTCAGGTCGGTATAGATGGCAGCATATTTGAACAATCCGACAGTCGAGTCGAATGCAACCAAGATGTCGATGTCGCTGTCCTCACGCTGTTCGCCACGAGCATAAGAGCCGAACAGCCAAGCACGTTGCACCGGCTGTGTGGCGAGATAACCGCTTATCTGTTTGGTGATATCTGCGACTTTTGCTGTCATTTCAGTTCACTAATCTAATACTTAAATCCGGTGCAAAAATACGACATTTATTTGGATTGGCAAAAATTATTTTGCCATGTGGGGAAAAAGGTGTATCTTTGCGGCGTGTTTGTAAAACTAAAATTATCAGGATTATGAAGAAGATATTGTTTGTTGTTGGGTCGCTACGGGGGGAGTCGTTCAATAGGCAGATGGCTGTGGAAGCCGAGAAGATGCTCGGCGGCGAGGCCGATGTCAGGTGGCTTGACTACGGCGCGGTGCCGATGCTCAACCAGGACAACGAGTTCCCGACGCCGGAGGCGGTCGTCAGGCTGCGCGAAGCCGTGACGGAGAGCAACGCGGTGTGGATATTCACGCCTGAGTACAACGGCAGCTATCCGGGGCACCTGAAGAACCTGCTGGACTGGCTGTCGCGCCCCGAGAAGCCGATGGACTATGCCACGCCGACCAGCATCGTCGGCAAGGCCGTGGCCATCAGCGGCGCCGGTGGCAAGGCCGCCACCGCAGGCTGCCGCGCCAAGCTCACAGAGATGCTCACCTTCATCCGCGCCAACGTCCTGCCCGAGCAGACCGGTGTCGCCCTGCCGCCCGAGAGCTGGAGCACCAACCGCCTCATCCTCTCCGACGCCGACCGCCAGTCGCTCCAAGCACAGGCCGACGCCCTAATTGGTCAGTAATATGAAAACCTGGAAACTAATGGCAGCGATAATCGTCATCCTGTTTGTCGGGATGCCGAGGGTGGCGCATGCCACGGCGCAGATCCCTGACATCCTTGTGGTGGAGGGCGACACGCTGTACCTGTTCTGCAACCCCCTTGAAGGCTATTTCGATGCGGAACACCCCAGGCCTGACGACATGTATGGGCTTGGCTCCACCGCCTGCTGGCGAAATTATCAGGCCTACTTCGAGCTCCGCAAGGACAGCCTTTTCCTCACGGGCATCCGCTTGGACGATAAAGGCGACAGCACCGACTTCTACCCCTTGTCGAGGCTGTTCGGCGACAAGGCGACCCCCAGGGGCGTTTTCGCCTCTTGGGTGAATGAGCCCATTGTCTCCGTGAGCGGCGACCTGTTGTACTATATCCACATGGGCTATGCCTCGCTGTACGAATTCGACATCGAATACGTCATGCATCAAGGCATCGTGAAGGAGCACCATGTGTACGACAACCGAAAGAGTTTCCTCCCATTTTCCGACGAGAACTACGGCGCTACCAACTTGATGCAAACCTTCGTCGAATCGCAGATCGACTACACCCGGCTTGCCCCGAAGGATATGAATAGTTGGTTGGAAGTGCATGTGCAGAAAGTGGATGCCGATGGCCGCATAAAGAAGGTGAAAATCCCTGGGGCATCGGCCAAACAGATGCGCGCCATCCAGAAAGCACTGAAGAAAGTGCCTCGCTTCAATGTGCTCTACAGTCGTGGCCAGCCGATAACAGATGCGGAATGGATAATGGAGATAAAGATATACGCCAACGCGGAAGAGCAGGCCAAGCACGGGCCGACGAAAGGCCCCGATGTCGGAGATTGGATAAAAAGATACATTGAGGAGGGAGACGACTACGTTGGCAACCTGGAACGGCTCTCAAGGAAATATCGTGATACATACGACGATTGGAAAGCCTGCATCGCCGACACCTCGGCCAAGGCCCAAATGTACCGTGATTACTACTGCCGGCTGTACGGCGACCCGCTGCTGTACGAGCACCACTACTTCAACACGCTTGCCGACAGTGCGCTGAAGTACTATTACCAATATTGGGACGAGACCGGTGACCATCAAGAACTCTACCCAATCATTGTGCGGCTGGAGCAGGAACTGGGAGTGCCACACAACCCCAAGATTATCGAGGAGGAGAACCCGCAGTTCGAATACCTAGTGCTGCCGGAAGAGATGGGACTATGCCATGAGGCCGACACAGCGGATGTGAACAGGCGCTGCCGACAGGTGTCGTACCACCTGCGAGGCTTCGGCGAAGGCGACATGCACGGGCCGCTGCCACAGGGCATTCTGGAGGAGTGGCGGTTTCTCCTGCTGCGGGGTGATTACGTACAAAAGAAGACCCCGGTACTGGTCAAGGTAATCACCGATGGCAAAGAGGCCCGTATCGTCTGGCGCATCGCAAAGGAGGATGAATACAAGACTTATCCTGGCCTCGACCATTTCCGCCACGGAATCAAGAGCGAGGGCCAACGAGTGTTGTCCGACGAGGAGTGGAAGCATCTGAAGGCATTGGCCGACACTGCCGGAATCGACACGCTGTACCTGGCCAACGACTTTTTCACCTCGCCGCCAGCCATCTACAACATCGAGCACCGCACCGCCGAGGGCTACCACGTGGTGAACGACTACAACCACCCCTACTACAGCAAGGAAATCAACCCCCTTTTCTGGCCTTTCCGGGCACTCTGCAAATACCTGCTCCAGCTGGCCGACCCAACATTACCCTTCGACAGCGATGACGATAAAAAATGAACCTGAAATTGAGCGGCACCCCTTAAAACCGTTCCTGCCGAAGAATGCGCGGCTGCTGATGCTGGGAAGCTTTCCGCCGCCTCGCAAAAGGTGGTGCATGGAGTTCTTCTACCCCAACCGCACCAATATGATGTGGGAAATCTTCGGCGCAGTGTTCTTCGGCGACAGCCAGCGATTAGTTGATGCGGAGCACAAGATGTTCCGGCTGGCGGACATCGAGGCGCTGCTCACAGAGAAGGGTATCGCCATCTTCGACACCGCCACGGCCATACGTCGCCTGAGCGGCAACGCCTCGGACAAGGATCTGCAAATCGTGGAGAAGACCGACATCCCGGCATTGCTGGAACAGATACCCCTCTGCCACGACATCGTCTGCACCGGCCAGAAGAGCTTCTCTGTACTGACCGAGGACTACGGCGTCGAGGTGCCCAAGCTGGGCGAATACAACACCTTTACCATAAACGGAAGAGACCTGCGCCTCTGGCGCATGCCCTCCTCCTCGCGCGCTTATCCCATGCCGCTGATGGAGAAGGCCGACTACTACAGCCGTATGTTTCAGTCTGCACTCTGACGCTTCTTGCGGTCGTAGTATGAAGCCTATCCCCACGGCCTGCATGGCCACGTCGTTGCCGATGCCGAAGAAGGAGCAGGCCATGGGGATGATTAGCAGCGAGCCGCCGGCCACGCCCGATGCGCCGCAGGCGCCTTTTCTTCATGGCATTATTTCTTAATCTCACGGATTGATACCGCGAAGCCGCCGCAGGGAGCCAGGCGGAGCTTCAGTTTGCTCTTGCTGGTGACGGTCTTCTTGGTGATGGTGTAGGCCTTGGGGTTATAGCCCTCTTTCTGCGCCGCTTCCCAGCCGATGGTGACGTCGCTCACCCAGCCGCTGGCGTCTTTCGCGTCGGCGTAGATGGTGGCCTCGTATTTCACGCCGGGCTTCAGGAAGTCCAGCTTCACCTCCACCTCTCGGGCCTGCTCGTCGGTGATGCAACCGACAAACCAAGTATCCAGGGGTTCTAGATTCTCTAGATTGTCTGGACCTTCTGGATTATCCAGCCCATAGACAAAGCGGGCGGCGCTGGAGATTATGCCCTGTTTGCCGTCGGGGAGCTGCTCCACGCCTTCGGCGGCGAGGTTGAGGGTGGAGGTCTTGGGGTGGCGGGCGGTGACGATGTAGTCGCCGGGCTCGGCCATAATATAAATCGATGTGTCCCAGTCGACGGCCACATCCTTGATGAACTGGAAGGCGTCCATGTGGGGCTCGTAGTGCTCCGGGAAGTCGGCGGCCATCTGCAGGGGCGAGTAGAAGGTGACGTATAGGGCCAGCTGGTTGCAGATGGTGTGCCGCATTAGGTCCTTGTTCCACGGGGCGTTCTTCTCCATGTCGGTCTCGAAGATGCCGGGCGTGTAGTCCATGGGGCCGCCCTGCAGGCGTGTGAAGGGGAGGATGGTGGTGTGGCCCGGCAGGATGCGTCCGCGGAATTCGGTACCCATGGCGCTCTCGTTGCCGATCATGTTGGGCCACGTGCGGCACAGACCCGTGGGGCGCACGGCCTCGTGGGCGTTGACCATGATGTGGCGCTGCGCGGCCTCGACCACGGCGCGGTGGTAGTGGTTGATGAGCGGCTGGCTGTAGTGGTGCTCGCCGTGGGGCACAATCTTGCCCACGTAGCCGCTCTTGACGGCATCGTAGCCGTAGCGGTTCATGAGGCGGTAGGCGGTGTCCATCCAGCGCTCGTAGTTCCCAATGGAGGAGGAGCTTTCGTGGTGCATGATGAGGCGGATGCCGTGCTCGTGGGCGTATTTGTTCAGGCCCGGCAGGTCGAAGTCTGGGTAGGGGGTGACGAAGTCGAAAACGTAGTCTTTCTCCTTGCCGTACCAGTCTTCCCAGCCGATGTTCCAGCCCTCGATGAGGAGGGCGTCGAAGCCGTTGGCGGCGGCAAAGTCGATGTATCGCTTCACGTTCTCCGTGTTGGCGGCGTGGCGGCCGTGGGGCTTGCATTTGCTGTAGTCGGTATAGCTTCCTGCAAGCGACGGCGGTACGCTTGGGTCGCCCGGCAGGCGCACGGAGGGGAAGTCGTTGGTGATGCTCCAGCAACTCTTGTCGCTGATCATCTCCCACCACACGCCCATGTATTTTGTCGGATGAATCCAGCCGACATCCTCCAGCGCGCACGGCTCGTTGAGATTCAGTATCAGGCGCGAACGCAACACCTCCGTCGCACTCTCGCACACCTGCACGGTGCGCCAGGGAGAATAGCAGGGGGCGGTCAGCCGACCCACATAGCCGGTAGCATCGGGGGTGAGGTGCACTTTCAGCGAATATTCCATACCGCCGTCCGCCGTCCGCACCGTACTGTCGATGCCCAGGTTCATCGTCGGGAAGTCGAGCACCGCAGCCTCGTGGATGTTGATGTAGAGCCCCTCGTCGGTCTTCATCTGCAGGGCCGTCTGCACGCCGCTCTGGGAAAAACTCTTCCAGGGCCAGCCGCCGGTGAGGTGCGGACTCTCGTGCAGGCTGTGCACCTCGCTCAGGCGGCTCTTGGTATAGTTGAACTCCTGCGTGTCGTAGTCGCCCGGAATCCACCATGCCGTGTGGTCGCCCGTCATGCGGAACTCTGTCAGCTCGCCGGTGAGCCAGAAGGTCACCAACGAATTGCCCTCCTGGGGCCACTCGTAGCGGAAGGCGAGGCCATCGTCGTAGAGGCGGAAGCGAATGAGCATCACTGTCGGTTTGTCCACGCGCTTGCCCTCATGGTCGAGGTAATAGTCCTGCACCAGCGTAATCGCCATCTCGTTGTACCGGTTGCGGATGTTGGCTTCCTCGCCCCAAACGGGTTGCCACACCTCGTCGAACGAGCTGGTGTGCACATCGACAAGGCGGAAGTGGCTGGCGAGGTCGCTTTTTCGCCATTCCAGCGTGAAGCCCAGCTTCGACGGCAGAACGACGCATTCACCGTCGCGATAGAGGCTGTATTCGATGGTGCCGTCGGCGAGGTCCCAGATGCGGAAGGTCATTTCCATGCGGCCGTCGGGGCTTTTCAGCGGTTTGAGAGTCGTGGGCTCGTAGGCCCAGAGGGTGCTTCCTACCAGCATGAGGCAGAAAAAGAGGAGGTGCCTTTTCATCTTAATCAGGTGTCGATTGTTTGTTTTCTTTTCTATCATCTTTTTCCCGGGAAAAGGGTGGCAAGAGGGGGGTAGGAGGGTGGTAAGGGGATGGGAAGAAGATGATAGGGTAAATGTGGTGGTTATCAGTTAATTGTAATTATGTGTTCCTGGCCGTCGTCAATGAGGGTGAATTTTGTCGTAGCGAGTTGGTTATGAGAATGTTGGTATCGGACGATGTAGGTGGAGCTTCCGTGACGGAGTCGGAGGGTGAAGGCGGGCCAGTCGGTGGGCACGCGCGGGTCGAGGGTGACGGTGTCGCCCTGTTTGCGGAGGCCGAGGATGTTCTCGATGCCGGTCTTGTAGGCCCAGGAGGCGGAGCCGGTGTACCAGGTCCAGCCGCCGCGGCCGGGGTGCTGCGGGTTGGAGTAGATGTCGGCGGCCATGCAGTAGGGCTCGACCTTGTATTTCAGCACGTCGGCCAGCGAGGCGGTGCGGTGGATGGGATTGATGATGGAGTAGAGGTAGTAGGCCATGTCGTATTCGCCCTCCTTGAGTTTGGCCATGATGTACCACATGGCGCCGTGGGTGTACTGGCCGCCGTTCTCGCGGACGCCGACGGGGTAGTTCATGATGTAGCCCGGCGAGGGGTTGGAGTCCTTGAAGGCGGGGGTGAGGAGCTGGATGATTTCGTGCTCGCGGTTGACGAGGCGGTAGTCGGTTTCGCGCATGACGGAGCGTTTCTGCTCGGGCGTGGCCACGTCGGTGAGGATGCTCCAGGCCTGGGAGATGAGGTCGATCTGGCACTCGATGTTGTTGCGCGAGCCCATGGGGTCGCCGTTGTCGTAGTAGGCGCGGAGGAACCAGGCGCCGTCCCATGCCGAGCGCTGGATGGCGTCGACGAGGCGCGTGCGGAAGGCGGCGAGCTCTTCGCAGTAGGAGAGGTCGGCTCCGGGCATCATCTGCGTGAGTTGCTGCATCTTGGGCAGCAGGTCGGCCAGGAAGAAGGCCACCCATACGCTCTCGCCCTTGCCCTGGACGCCCACGGTGGACATGCCGTCGTTCCAGTCGCCGCAGCCCATCAGCGGCAGGCCGTGGGTGCCGATGCGGTTCATGGCGCGGTTCACGGCGCGGCGCAGGTGCTCATAGAGAGTTGGAAATTGAGCATTGAGAGTTGAGAATTGAGAATTTTTGCTTGCGTCAGCCGAATTTTCCATTTTCCATTTTCCATTTTCAATTTGGTATGTCATGCCGCGTTCGGCCACGCCGTCGGGCAGTTGCTCCGCCTGGCAGAAGGGCACGGGCTCTGAGAGGATGGAACGGTCGCCGGTGACGCGGACATACTGGTGAGTGACGAAGACGAGCCACAGGTAGTCGTCGCTGAAGGTGGTGCGTGCGCCGAGGTGCATGCTCTCGTGCCACCAGTGCAGCACGTCGCCCTCGGGGAACTGGTGCGCGGCGTGGTCGAGGATTTGGCGGCGGGCATAGGCGGGGTCGCTGTAGAGGAGGCTCATGACGTCCTGCAGCTGGTCGCGGAAGCCCGTGGCGCCGCCCACCTGGTAGAAGCCCGCGCGGGCGAAGAGGCGCGAGGCGTAGACCTGGTAGAGGTACCAGCGGTTGAGCATGTGGTCGAACGAAGGGTCGGGGGTTTCGACCTGGATGTAGGAGAGCTTCTCGTCCCAGTAGGCCACCACGCGGTCGAACTCGGCGTAGATGGAGGGCAGGGTCGGAGTAGTCGGAGTATTCTGAATACTCTGAGTATTCTGATTACTCTGATTATTCTGAAGGCTCTCCACAGAGATAATGAAGGCCAGCTCTTTCTCGCCCTTGGCGGGGACGCTGAGGGTGAGGCCCAGGCGCTTGCGGTTGGGGTAATTGAGGCTGACGTCGGTGAGGGGCTCCGTGGCGCTCAGGCGCAGCACCTGGTCGTTGTAGATGGGGTGGTAGACGTTGCGCACGAGCATGGAGTTCGAGGCCTCGTCCCACTCGGAGTGCAGATAGCGTGCCGTCTGTTCCTCGCATACGCCGAGGACGAGCTTGTAGACCATGTCGAGCTGCACCTCCTGCGGGGTGTCGTCGGTGTTGCCGACCTTGATCTGGTAGTACTTCTCGGGCTTGTCGACGGCCACGAAGACGCGCACCTTGACGCTGAGGTTGTCGTATTCCGCGTCGAAGGCCGACCAGCCCTGGCTGTGGCGCGCCGTGGCGGGGAGGAACTGCTGCTTGTTGATGAGCAGCATCTCGCTGGCGTTGTCGCGCACGATGTCGTTGCTCCAGCCGGTGAGTTTGAACTGCTGCGCGTTGTTGGCGAAGGTGAAGCCCGCCATGGTGGAGCTGACGATGCAGCCAAAGTGCTGCTCGTTGGCGATGACGTTGATCCACGGCATGGGGGTGTTGGTGTTGGTGACGACGTAGTCGCGGCCGCCATTGTCGAAGCCGCCGTACTGATTGTAAAATTCCAGGTTGCTCCACACGCGGAAGTCGCGCTTGGGCTTCAGCACGGGGTATTCTATCTTGTCCTGGTAGTGCTGGTTGGCCACCTCGAGGCGGCGCAGCTGCTGGGCGATGGTGATGCCCTCGGCGGTGCTGAACGAGAGGCGTGCCACGGTGCGCAGCAGTATGCGCTCGGCGTCGCTGACGTCGTTGCCGTTGAGCACGTAGACCTTGCCGGCGTCGCTGTGCTCCACCCAGAGGTGCTCGGTGTTGGCCATGCCCATGATGAAGTGCGTCAGGGCCTCGCGCTCCTTCTCCGGGGCGTCGTTGATAAACACCAGGTCGAGCAGCAGGCCGTGCACCTTGTAGTATTCGAAGGCGCGGAGCATCTCCTTGGCGAAGCCCGAGCGCTCCATGCTGTCTATCTCCATGAGGAGTATGGCCAGGTCGCCGCTGATGCCGAAGCGCCAGAGGCCGCTCTGCGACAGCGTGTTCTGCGCCAGCAGGGCGTTGCGGTCGTTGCCGAGGGTGGCGGTCTGCGCCATGTATTTGGCGATGTTGCTGTAGAGGTTCATCTGGCTGCCCTTGAGGAGGGAGAGCGAGGTGCGCATGTTGTTGAAGACCGAGGCGGTCTTGAAGGCATGCTCCACGTCGAGCGAGGTCTGGTACTGTTCGGTGAGCTGCAGCAGTTGCTCGCGGGCTTTGGCGAAGCCGGTGAGGACGTAGGCCTCGGCGCTCTTGCCGGCGGCGATGTGGAGGCGGCGGCGCATGGAGAAAATCGGGTCGAGGGTGGTGCCCACGGTGCCCGTGAGGTTGCGGCGGCTCTCGATGATGTCGGCATGGCGCAGGCTGCCGCCGCGGCCAAGGAACTTGATGCGCGAGGTCTCGTACTCGATGAGGTCTGAGGTCTGAGGTCGGAGGTCGGAGTTGCTGTCGCCGAGCCACAGACGGTGCAGCATGAAGTTGCGGGTGTTGTTGCCGCCGGGACGGCTGAAGAGCAGCGACTCGTGCTCGGCGTCGTATTCCGACAGCACCTTCATGCCGGCGAAGACGCGGTGGTTCTCGTCCTCGGCGGCGGAGGCCAGGAGTACTTCGCCGTAGGTGGTGATCTCCAGGTCTACGTCCTCGTTGCTGTTGTTGCTGAAGGTGTAGCGGCGTATCTCGGCGCTGCGGTCCTTGAGGACGGTGACTTCGGTCTGGGTGACGATGCCGTCGTCCTCGCGGCTGTATTTGATTTTATCGCTGGCGAAGCTGACGTGGTAGCCGCTGGGCATCACGTCGAGGGGCGAATAGGTGGCGCTCCACAGACGGTCGTCGCGCAGGTTGCGGATGAAGAGGTAGCTGCCGTAGTGGTCGGCGCTGATTTTGCGGTAGCGGTTGAGCATGATGCCTTTGAAGCGCGAGAAGCCGCTGCCGCGGTCGTTCATCATCACGGTGTACTGGCCATTGCTCACCACGCCTGTCTCCGGCACATTGGCGATGCCGTCGAAGTCGCGGGCGTCGCTCTCGGTCTGCACCTTGCTGTATTGGTAGCGCTTGTACTGCGTCACCTTCAGGTCGATGTAGGGTTTCACCTGGGCCTTCTCCTTGAGCAGGGTCTCCATGCTCTGCATGGCGGGCTCGTGCATGAAGTAGTGCTGCAGGCAGTTGTCGGCAAGGTAGTTGGCCATCGAGGCCAGTATCATGCCCTGGTGGTGGGCGTAGTGGGCCTTGACGGTGACGTGGTCCTCCTCGTCGTAGCTCTCGTAGAAACCATACTCGTCGTACATGTCCAGGCTCTTCAGCTGCTGCATGTTGTCGTAGACGGCGCGGTCGTCCACGCCGATGGCCATCAGCGAACTGTAGGGCGAGATGACGATACGGTCCGGCGTGGTGTTCTGGAACTTCAGGTAGGGCACGCCGAAGGCATGGTATTTGTAGTTCTTGGCGTCGTCGAGCTCGTTGTAGGCCGTCTCGCTGATGCCCCACGGCAGGGCGGCCTCCTTGACGAAGGCGCGCTGGGCGCGGATGGCGAAGCTGTAGGTCTCGTCCATCAGGGTGTGCTTGTAGGTGGGCAGGAAGATGAGCGGCATGAAGTACTCGAACATTGTGCCGTACCACGACGCCACGCCCTTGTAGCCCTTGTACTGCACCAACGTCTTGTCCAGGCAGAACCAGTGTTTGTACGGTGCGTCGCCCTGCGAGATGGTGAGGAAGGAGGTCAGGCGTGCCTCGGAGGCGAAGTTGTTGTAGTGGTAGGGCAGGAGGGTGTGGCTGCCGGTGTCGTAGCCGATGCTGAAGACATCCAGCTCGGGATTGTAGAGCTTGGTGAAGTCGGTCTGGTCGATCAGCCGCTGCACCTTGGCCATAAGCCCGATCTCCTCGTGCAGGAATCCTTTCACCACATAGAGGCAGGCCACGAAGTTGCCGCTGTCGCAGGTGCTGATGAAGAAGTTAGGCAGGGCCTTCAGCGAGTGGATGTCGTACCAGTTGAAGAGGTGGCCGTTCCATTTCTCCAGCTGCCCCACGGTGTCAATGATGTGCTCCAGCCTGTTCACAGCCTCCTTGCGGCTGATGAAGCCCAGCTCGGCGGCGCTGACGATGGCCGTCATGGAGTAGCCGATGTTGGTCGGCGAGGTCTTGTAGTCGGTCAGCGGCTCGCGCCCCACCTGGTAGTTGTCCGGAATGAGCCAGTGGCTCTCCTCGGTCAGCATGGTGTCGAAGAAGTGCCATGTGTCTTTGGCCAGGGCCTTCACCTCCGACGTCTCCTGCTCGGTCAGGCTTTTCTTATTCTGCGGGAACTTCTTGCCGAGGCGGTACATCACAAACGGTGCCGCCACCCATACCGCGCAGGCCAGCCCTGCTGCCACGGCGGCGGCTATGTCGGCGACGGTAAGCCACGAGCGGTTTTCCAGCAACAGGTAGGTGACCGCTGCCAGTGCCGCGGCGGCCACGAAGTTGAACCAGAACTTCTGGCAGTAGTCGCCCAGGGTGCCCTTGGTGCTCTTGGCGGCCTCGTCGCTGGTGATCCACGCCAGCAGGTCGCGGTGCGAGAACCACATGCGCCAGCAGGCGCGGACCGCGGCGTCGGTGTACATCCACGCCTCCTTGGGCAGCAGGGCGAACTGCACCAGCGAGCGGTAGACGATGACGCGGAAGCCCCGCATCAGCGTCATGTAGTATTTATAGCGACGTCCGAAACTCGGCACCTTGGTCACCTGTCCCACGATGAAGAACACGATGGGCGAGGCCACCACAACGAGTGCCACCAGCAGGAACCACGCTTCGCTGGGCTGTGTGCCGTAGCCGATGCCGAGAATGTAGCCGGCGAATATCATCACCATTACGTTCAGGCTCAGCACCGAGCGGCGCAGGTTGTCGAATATCTTCCAGCGGCCGATGGTGTTCACCTGGTTCTTCACGCGCTCGCCGCGTTCGTTCTTCACGTGCGGCGTCAGCCAGCTGATGATTTGCCAGTCGCCGCGTGTCCAGCGGTGGTGGCGCTTGGCGTCGTCGATGTAGTTCGAAGGGTTGTCGTCGAAGACCTCCACGTCGTTGATGAGGCCGCAGCGGATGTGGCAGCCCTCCAGCAGGTCGTGGCTCAGGATGAGGTTCTCGGGGAAGGTGCCCTTCAATACCTGCTGGAACACGCGCAGGTCGTAGATGCCCTTGCCGCAGAAGGAGCCCTCGTTGAAGATGTCCTGGTAGAGCTCGAAGCTGGCGGTGGTGTAGACGTCCAGGCCGCCGAGGCCTGCCATCAGCTGGGCGTAGCGGCTCTTGTTGGTCACCTCCACGTCCACGTTGACGCGCGGCTGCATGATGCCGTAGCCGCGGTCCACGCGGCGGCCGTCCTTGCTCAGCTGCGCCTGGTTCAGCGGGTGTGCCATGGCACCGATGAGCTTCTGTGCCGAGTAGAGCACCAGCTCCGTGTCGGTGTCGAGGGTGATGACAAACTTTATCAGGTCGGAGGTATGAGGTATGAGGTATGAGGTATTTGATGTGTCGGCCACCTCCGACCTCCATTCGGTGATGGTCTCGCAGCGGAAGCGCTTCTGCTTGTCCTCCTCGGAGGTCTGGCCGAGGAGCAGGTCGTTGAAGTGCAGGATGGCGCCACGCTTGCGCTCGTGGCCCAGCCAGGTCTGCTCGCCCTCGCTCCAGGCACGACGGCGGTAGACGAAGTTGAAGATGGGGGCGCCGTATTTCTCATTCAGTTCGCGCACTTTGGCCAGTCCGGCCTCCACGACCTCGTCGTCCCACGGAGCGTCGGCCTCCTTGTACGAGGCGGCGTCGCCGACCAACGTGTAGTACAGGTTCTGGCCTTTGCCGCCATTGAAGCTGTCGCGACCTTCGCCGCGGTTGATATTCGAAAGGTAGTACACCTCCAGCACGCCGAGCAGCTCCTCCACCTTGGCCTTGTTCTTCAGGATGGTGGGCATGATGACCATGGTGGCGTACTCGTCGGGGATGAGGCCGTCCTTGAACTTCAGCTTGAAGGTGCCCACGGGCTTGTGCAGCTTGGAGAGCAGCCAGTTGAAGAGGTCTATGGCCACCTGGCTCATCGGCACTACCAGCAGCACGGCCATCAGCGCTTTCTTCCATGGCACCCAGCTGGTGGTGAACCATGCTATGGCTGTCGCCGCGGCCATCGAGGCCAGCACCACTATCCAGATGTAGAGGTGCGCGCGGCTGCTCCAGCGCTTCGGCGGGAACAGCTGCCAGCCCACATGCTCGCCTTTCTCGTCGGCTTTCTCGACGAGGCTCTTCACCAGGGCGTACTCCGTTCTCCGTTCTCCGTTCTCCGTTCTCCGCTTCCGCGTCAGGCGGACCACCTGTGCGCGGTAGTCGTCCTTGGTCTTGTCCTGCATCTGGTCGTACATGCCGGCTTTCTCGCCTTTGAGCATGCGCTCCGAGAAACTCACGGCATCGATGAGCTCGGCCATGGGCAGCTTGGTCATCTTCTTCAGCGAGTTGAAGATGTTCATCATCAGTAGGTTCTGCCGTGCGGCACGCTCCAGGCCCTCCTCGGTACGCTTCTCGGTGGGCTTGTAGTGCTGCGCCCCCTCGGCCTCCAGCTCGCGGCAGAGCGCGGCCAGCTTGGTGATGAGCAGGGTCTTCATTAGCGGCAGCAACGCCGTCACCTCGGGGTAGGCCAGATAGTCCTTGCCGCGGGTCTGCACCTGACGCAGGTAGCGGAACATCAGCCCTTTGTCCACCTCGCAGTGGCAACGCTCCAGGAATCCCTCCAGCAACTTCCACAGCATTTCGACGCGCCCCTTCTCCACTCTCCACTCTCCACTCTCCACTCCGCGCAGCTCGCTGCGCAGCACCTTCTCCTGCTCGCTGATCATGTAGTAGTTGTCCAGCACCCACTCGTTGGTGCTGCCCACAAGGCGCTGGCTGCGAGTCTCCTCGACCAGAATCATGTAGTATCGAGTGACGTCTTTCACGTCCCCGCGGAATATCTTGTAAAGTTTCTTCATAAGTTTCAGATTGTAATAATATGGACTGCAAAATTACGAAAAAAACTCCATACGGCCAAAACTAAATTATCTAATTTTATCAACATAAAAAATTCGTCCCCCCGAACGACCAAATTCTGCTCCCGCGATGGGTGGTACGAGGGTGGGATCAGGATGACTGGAGGATGGGAAGAGGTTGTTATATTAATAATAGTGATTATTAGTGAGTTATATGGATGTTAAAAAATGTTAAATCGGGCTGATTTTGTATCGTTTATCAGATAAAGAAGAGGCAGACGCCGGCGACGGAGATGACGGCGCCGAGGACCTCGCGGGGAGTGACTTTCTGGTGGAAGAGGAGCGCCGCGGGGGCGAGGATGAGCACCGGCGTGAGGGCGAAAAGGGTCTGTGCGATGCCCGTGGAGGTGTATTGCGTGGCCAGCAGCGAGGCGCTGACGCCGATGAAGGGGCCGAAGATGGTGGCGCCGAAGACGCACCACATGGCCTTGCGGTCGTGGACGGCATGGGAGAGCTTTTCCTTCCAGTCGCGGTTGAAAATCAGCAGCAAAGCGAAGAACCCCACGAGGCCTATGCTGGCGCGGATCATGGTGGCGGCGAAGGGCATGGAGAGGTAGAGCGGCAGCGGCAGCAGGGCGTCCGTGGGCGCGGCATGGTCGGCGAGGCCCGCGGCGGCGATGGAGGCGTCGTAGTGCTCGAGGCCTATCTTGCTCAGCACCAGTCCGAAGCCCTGGCAGATGCCGGCCATGGAGGCGTAGAAGATGCCGCGCGGGGGAAGGTTTAAGTGGAGAGCGGAGAGTGGAGAGTGGAGAGCGGGGCTGCCGCTGTCCTGCGTAGCTTGTTCTCCGTTCTCCATTCTCCGCTCTCCGCTCAGTATTGACAGCGCTATTCCGCTCAGGGTCACCACCATGCCGAGGATGGCGTGGGGGGTCATCTGCTCGCCGAGGAGCAGGCGGCCGGTGAGGGCGGCGGTGGGGGCGGAGAGGGTCATGAAGAGCTGGCCGAAGCGCGAGCCGATGAGGATGTAGCCCTGCATAAGGCAGTAGTCGCCAATGACATAGCCCACCACGCCACTCAGCGCCAGCCAGCCCCACGTGGGCCCGTCGGCGAAGCGCGGCCAGGGTTGGCCCATGGTGAGCCAGAGGGTGAGGGCCAGGAGGGTGAGCGACATGGTCATGCGCACCGTGTTCAGCGGCAGCGAGCCCATGCGCTTCGACGCCACCTCGGCGAAGAGCGCCGTCGCCGTCCACGACACGGCCACGAACAGTGCTATGGTTTCTCCTATCAACATGTCTCTTTTTCAGGCCGGCGGGACGCCAGCGCTCCAGAAGTAACGCCGACGGAATCTTTTTATTGTGCTATGACACAATAAATGATTCTTCCGCACGTTTACTTGGATAATAAATGGAGCGCCGGCGTCCCGCCGGCAAAAAAAAGTAATAGTGTATATGAGACGACTTTTCTATGGACTGGTTCTTGCCGCCGCGGCGCTGACGGGCACCTCGTGCAGCATCTATCATCCCCAGGCTGTGGACATCCCGCTGATCAACCACGCCGAGGATGTGCGCGTCGACGCCTCGGCGGGCATCTCCGCATGGGTGCTGCCCGACGTCTTCACCTTCAACACCACGGTGTCCTACGGCTTCAACGACTGGCTGGCAGGCCAGGCCCACATCAACTTCGGCGGTGACAACATCTACGCCCAGCTGGCCCCGGGCTACTACTACCCCCTGGGCGAGCACTCCGTGGTGGAGACCTACGTGGGCTTCGGCATGGGCGGCGCCTGGCGCGACAACGTCAGTTCCTCCTACGCCAACGAGAACGACACCGCTACCTTTAGCGAATACGGCTATTCGGGCCATTTCATGCTGCCCTTCGCGCAGGCCAACATCGGCTGGCACGACCTCACGGCGGCGCACATCGACCTGGCCTTCGGCCTGAAACTGGGTGCCTATCTGCCTGATTTCGATTACAGAAGGTACGACGAAAACGGCGCCCTTATCGCCGGCAGCGAGCACAGCTACTCCACGGCCAACTTCCTCGTGGAGCCGCAGTTCCTCTTCCGCGTCGGCAGCAGCCACATGAAGTTCAACGTCAAGGTGGGCTTCGCCTGGCTGAGCGACCTCTATTCCGCCGGCAGCGACAGTGGCCCCTTCACCGCCGACCTCTTCACTATCTCCAGCGGTTTCACCTTTGCTTTCTAGCGCATGAAAAGACTGATTGTTGGACTGTTGCTGCTCGCGGTGTCCGGATGGGCCGCGGGGCAGGAAAAGAAGACCTACGCTTTCGTGGAGCGCGACTCGACGCTCTATCTCGATGTCTACCGCCCGGCGCAGCCGCGGGGCGACGGTGTGGCCGTGATCTCCCTCTTCGGCGGCGGTTTCATCGCCGGCGAGCGCGACAACGGCCACCAGCGTTCCGTTGCCAAGTTGCTCACCGACCGTGGATTCACCGTGGTTAGCATCGACTACCGTCTGGGACTGAAGGACACCGTCAAGATGAAGGAATTCAGCGGTATCAAGGGCCTGCAGGCCATGTTCCAGTATTGCATCGACATCGCTGTGGAGGATTGTGCCGCCGCCGTGGCCTGGGTCTGCGCCCATGCCGCCGAGCTGGGGGTGGACCCCGCAAAGATTGTCCTCACCGGCAACTCCGCCGGTGCCATCACTGTGCTGCAGTTCGACTGGTGCCGTGCCAACGGACTGCCACAAGCCTCGGCGCTCCCCGCGGGGTGGATGCCTGCCGCCGTGGTGCCCTATTCCGGCGCCATCATGAGCCACGGCAAGCCCACCTGGAAGACCCCACCGGCACCCACCATGCTCATGCACGGCACGAAGGACAAGATTGTGGCCTACAAGAAGTTCCCACCGCTGCTCTCCTACGGGCTCTACGGCGCCAAGAAGGTCTACAAGCAGATGGGCAAGCAGGGCTACCCCTGCTGGATTGTGCGTTTCGAGGGCATAGGCCACGAGGTGGCCAGCTGGCTGCCGGGGAGCGTGGACTTCTTCTGTGGCTTCGTCAACCAGGCCCTGGCCGGACGCATCACCACCCTCGACGCCACAATGACCGACACCAAGCTGGTGCCTACCCGTTGGACCACTATGACACTCAAAGACCTTTATGCAGAATAAGATAGAAATCATGTCGCCCGTGGGCTCCTACGAGAGCCTGCAGGCCGCCATCCAGGGTGGCGCCAACGCCGTCTACTTCGGCGTGGGCAAGCTGAATATGCGCTCGCGCTCGGCGGCGAACTTCACCGTTGACGACCTACGCCGCATCTGCGACATCGCCAAGAAGGCCGGCGTACGCACCTATCTCACCGTCAATACAATTATATATAATGACGAGATTGCCGAGATGCACGCCCTGCTGCATGCCGCCCAGGAGGCCGGCGTCAGCGCCATCATCGCCAGCGACATGGCGGTCATCACCTATGCCAATAGGATTGGCCTCGAGGTGCATATCTCCACGCAGTGCAACGTCAGCAACACCGAGGCCGTGCGCTACTACGCGCAGTTTGCCGACGTCATCGTCACCGCCCGCGAGCTGCCGCTGAGGCAGGTGGCGGAGATTACGAAGTTTATTGCGGACGAGGACGTCCGCGGTCCAAAGGGCGAGCTGGTGCAGGTGGAGGTCTTCGCCCACGGCGCCCTGTGTATGAGCGTCAGCGGCAAGTGCTACCTCTCGCTGGACAACTACAACTACAGCGCCAACCGCGGCGCCTGCCTGCAGCTTTGCCGCCGCGGCTACATCGTCAAGGACAAGGAGAGCGACCTGGAGCTGGAGATTGACAACGAATATATTATGTCGCCCAAGGACCTCTGCACCATCGGCTTCCTTGACAAAATCGTCAAGGCCGGCGTGCGTGTGCTGAAGATAGAAGGGCGGGGGAGGAGCGCCGACTATGTGAGGACCGTCACCGAGTGCTACCGCGAGGCCGTGGAGGCCATTGCCGACGGCACCTACACGAAGGAAAAGATAGAGGAGTGGACGCGCCGCCTAGCCACGGTGTTCAACCGCGGCTTCTGGGACGGATACTACCTGGGTCGCCGCCTCGGAGAGTGGAGCGAGCGCTACGGCTCGCAGGCCACGGAGAACAAGGTATACCTCGGACCCGTACACAACTACTTCGGCCGCATCGGCGTGGCCGAGGTGCAGCTGCAGACCAACGAGACCCTCCGCGTGGGCGACGAGGTGATGGTCATCGGCGAGACCACCGGCGTCTACCGTGCCACGATCGAGGAGCTCCGCACCGACCGCGACCCCGTGCCCGAGGTGCACCAGGGCGACCGCTTCTCCTTCGCCACCACCGAGCCGCTCCACCGCGGCGACAAAGTGTACCGAATAGACACGATTGAAGATGAATTCTGACCAAGAACAAGCCCTGCAGCTGGCCACCGAGGCCGGCCATATCCTCCTCGAGAACCGGGCGGAGATCAGCCGCGTGGAGGAGACCATGGAGCGCATCGCCGCGGCCTATGGCGTCGAGGATGAGAGTTTCTTTGTGCTCAGCAACGGCATCATCGCCACGGGGCAGCACTACGCCCGCGCCGAGTTCATCCCCATCAAGGGGACGCAGCTCAGCAAGGTGGTGGAGGTGAACCAGCTGAGTCGCGAGGTGGAGCGCCGGCGTCCCGCCGGCACAACCGATGCCGACACGCCTGAATGCCGTCGGGACGCCGGCGCTCCAATGCCGGTCCACGAGCTTGCCTCCCGTCTGCAGAGTATCCGTACCGCCCCCGGCAAGCCCGCCTGGGAAGTCATCCTGGGCATTGCCCTTGGTGTATCCTCGTTCTGCATCCTCTTCGGCGGAAGCCTCATCGATGCTGCCGCCACCTTTGCCTGCGGCCTGCTGCTGGGAGCCTTCATGGCCTACGTCAGCCCCCACCTGTCGCGCCTCATCGGCAATGTCGCCGGTGGCCTTGTGGGCGGCCTGCTGTGCATATTGTCGGTGCTGATGGGCTTCGGCGACCATTTGCCCAACATGATTATCGGCACCATCATCGCCCTGGTTCCAGGGGTGCCCTTCACCAACGGCATGCGCGACCTGGCCAACGAGGACTACATTGCCGGCACCACGCGCCTCACCGACGCCTTCCTGGCTTTCCTCTGCATCGCGCTGGGAGTGGCACTGGCCTTCATCGCCGAGGGCCTCTTCTCCGGCGGCATCATGGAGCTGGGAGCACCCGTGAAGGACGCTGTGGCCGCGGCCTGGTACATCCAGCTGCCGGCGGCGTTCGTCGGCACCGTGGGCTTCTCGGCCCTCTTCGGCGCACCGCGCAAATACTACAACGAATGCGGCTTCGCCGGCATGGCCGGCTGGGCGGTCTATCTGGCCATTGCCGGGCCGTCGAGCGTCGTGGCCGCCGCCTTCCTCGGCGCCTTGGCCGTGGCCGTGATGGCGCATCTGCTGGCCGTCACGCGCAAGTGTCCCGTGACGGTCTTCCTCGTCTGTGGCATCATCCCCCTGGTGCCGGGAGGAGGCATCTTCTGGACGGCCTACTACCTCGTCACCAACCAGTTGCGCCTCGCCGCCACCACAGGTTTCACCGCCCTCAAGGTCACCATCGCCATCGCCGGCGCCATCATCCTCGCCGCCGCCCTGGCCGCGCGCCTGCAACGCAAACACAACAAATAGAACAAGAGACTTATGGCAAAAGCAAAATCATATTATTTCTGTCAGGAATGTGGGTACCAGAGCAGCTCGTGGCTGGGCCGGTGCCCGGAGTGCGGGAAGTTCGGCACCTTCGTCGAGGAGGTGGTGAAAATGGAGAGTGGAAAGCGGAAAGTGGAAAGTGGAAAGACTCAGTCGATGCCCAAGCGGATACAGGAGGTTACATATAACGAAACCAAGCGTTTGTCAACCCATTGTGCGGAGTTCGACCGCGTGCTGGGCGGCGGCATCGTGCCGGGAAGCCTGCTGCTGCTGGGCGGCGAGCCGGGCATAGGCAAGAGCACGCTGCTGCTGCAGACAGCGTTGGCCATTCATGACCGCAAGCTACTCTATGTCAGCGGAGAGGAGAGCGAGCAGCAGATTAAGATGAGGGCGGACCGGTTGACACACTCCTCAGTCAGCCCTGAGCGGGCTGACAGCTCCCCTAGCTTAGGGGAGCAGTTGAAAAGTGCGCAGGAACTCTATGTTGTGTCCGAGACCGTCACGCAGCGTATCTTCGAGCACATCGACGCTGTGCAGCCCGACCTACTCATCGTCGACTCCATACAGACCATCTCGACCGAGGAGGTGGAGTCGCCCGCGGGCAGCGTGAGCCAGATACGCCAGTGCACCAGCGAGTTCCAGCACTACGCCAAGACCACGGGTGTGCCGGTGCTGCTCATCGGTCACATCACCAAGGACGGCACCCTGGCGGGCCCCAAGGTGATGGAGCACATCGTCGACGCCGTGCTCCAGTTCGAGGGCGACCGCAACTACGGCTACCGTATCCTCCGGGCGCTGAAGAACCGCTTCGGCTCCACGTCCGAAATCGGCATCTTCGAGATGCAGGGCAACGGCCTGCGCGAGGTGCCGAACCCCTCGGAGTTCCTCCTGGGCCAGCGCGACGAGACCCTCAGCGGCGCCGCTGTGGCCGCCACCCTCGAGGGCGCGCGGCCGATGTTCATCGAGGTGCAGAGCCTCGTCAGCAGCGCCGTCTACGGCACCCCGCAGCGCAACGCCAACGGCTTCGACATGCGCAGGTTGAGCATGCTGCTGGCTGTGCTCGAGAAGCGCTGCGGATTCAAGCTCGGCGCCAAGGACGTCTTCCTCAACATCGCCGGCGGCATGCGCGTCAGCGACCCTGCTATCGACCTCGCCGTGGCCTGCGCCATCCTCTCGTCGAACGTCGACATCCCCATCTCGCCCCGCATAGCCTTCGCCGCCGAGCTGGGCCTGAGCGGCGAGGTGCGCCCCGTCAGCCGCGTGGAGCAGCGCGTGGCCGAGGCCGACCGCCTGGGCTTCGAGAAGGTGTTCATTTCCAAATACAACATCCGCGAACTCGACCCGCGACGCTTCAAAATCGAGATTGTTGCAGTTAGTGTCATCGAGGAGGCTTTCCGAGGACTTTTTGCCTGAGTGTTACACACTCCTCAGTCAGCGGCAGCCGCTGCCAGCTCCCCTAACTTAGGGGAGCAGCTGGATAGTGTTCGTTCACAATAAAAACAATCCTGGCTCCTCCCCTAAGCTTCGGGGAGGTGGACGCCCGGAGGGTGGACGGAGGAGTGTGTAGGGGAGGCGAGAAGTGTGTGGAGGAGTGTGTTAAAAAAATATTTTGCCATTCCGTTCATTTTTTGTATCTTTGCAACGGAATTATAATGCAGTGTAGACCATGTTTGAGAACCTTAGTAGCAAGATAGAGAAAGCGTTACATACCCTTCGAGGCAAAGGGTCGATAACCGATATCAATGTGGCGGAGACCGTCAAGGAGGTGCGCAAGGCCCTCTTGGACGCCGACGTGAGCTATCCGATAGCCAAAGAATTCACCGACAAGGTGAAGGCCGAGGCCATGGGTCGCAACGTCATCCAGAGCATCGAGCCCGGCCAGTTGATGGTGAAGATTGTGCATGAGAAGCTGACGGAGCTCATGGGCTCCGCGGTCGTGGACATCAACATCAAAGGGCAGCCCGCCATCGTGCTCATCGCCGGTCTGCAGGGTTCGGGTAAGACGACCTTCAGCGCCAAGCTGGCCAACTACCTGAAGACCAAGAAGGGCAAGAGCGTGATGCTGGTGGCCGGAGACGTCTATCGTCCCGCCGCCATCAGCCAGCTGCAGACGCTGGGCGAGCAGGTGCAGGTGCCGGTCTACACCGAGGAGGGCAACAAGAACCCTGTGCAGATAGCGCAACATGCCATAAATGAGGCCAAGAGCCGCGGCTACAACGTGGTCATCGTCGATACCGCCGGCCGCTTGGCTGTGGACGAGGAGATGATGGACGAGATTGCCGCTCTGAAGCGCGAGCTGCAGCCGCAGGAGACGCTCTTTGTGGTCGACTCGATGACTGGCCAGGACGCCGTGAACACGGCCAAGGCCTTCAACGAGAGGATTGACTTCGACGGCGTGGTCCTCACCAAGCTCGACGGCGACACCCGCGGCGGCGCCGCCCTCACCATCCGTTACACCGTCAACAAGCCCATCAAGTTCGTCGGCATCGGCGAGAAGATGGACGCCCTCGACGTGTTCCACCCCGACCGCATGGCCAACCGCATCCTCGGCATGGGCGACGTGGTGAGCCTCGTGGAGAGGGCCCAGGAGCAATACGACGAAATGGAGGCCCGCAAGATACAGAAGAAGTTGATGCACAACGAGTACAACTTCGAGGACTTCCTTTCGCAGATAGCCCAGATCAAGAAGATGGGGTCGATGAAAGACCTGGTGGGCATGATTCCCGGCATGAGCAAGCTGACCAAGGACGTGGAAATCAGCGACGACGCCTTTGTGCCCATCGAGGCCATGATCGGCAGCATGACGCCCTACGAGCGCCAGCACCCCTCGTGCATCAACGGCAGCCGCAAGCAACGCATAGCCGCCGGCAGCGGCCGCTCCATCCAGGAACTCAACCGCTTCCTGAAGCAGTTCGAGGACACCCGCAAGATGATGAAGATGGTCTCCAAGAACGGCGGCAAGATGCCCGTGCGCCGACGCAGATAATCAAACGACAAGAAAGGACAAGAAAAGACAATAAAAGTTTTCGTTTTTTGTGCTTTCTTGTCTTTTCTTGTCGTCATAAAAAATAAAAAAATATTGTTGTTATATGGTACAGTTATTGGACGGCAAGGCCATGGCCTTGCAAATCAAGGACGAGATAGCCAATGAGGTGCGTGCGCTGACCCAGCAGGGCCACCGTGCCCCCCATCTGGCCGCAGTAATCGTGGGCGAGGACGGGGCCAGCATGACCTACGTCGCCAACAAAGAGAAGTCGAGCCACGAGGTGGGCTTCACCTCCAGCGTCTACCGCATGAGCGAGAAGACCTCCGAGAAACAACTTCTCGAGACCATCGAGTTCCTCAACAACGACCCCGACATCGATGGCTTCATCGTGCAGCTTCCCCTGCCGAAGCACATCGACGAGCAGAAGGTCATCAACGCCATCTCGCCCGACAAGGACGTCGACGGCTTCACGCCGGTGAACATTGGCCGCATGGTGCTCGGCGAGGAGTGCTTCACCCCCGCCACCCCCATGGGAATCTGCACGTTGCTCAAGCGCTACGGCATCGAGACCGCGGGCAAGCACTGCGTGGTGCTGGGCCGCTCGAACATCGTGGGTACCCCCGTGGCCAACCTGCTGAGCCGCAAGGGCTTCGACTGCACCGTCACCATGTGCCACAGCAAGACGCAGAACCTCAAGGAGCTGTGCCTGCAGGCCGACATCCTGGTGGTGGCCATCGGCAAGCCCGAGTTCGTCACCGCCGACATGGTGAAGGAGGGCGCCGTGGTGGTCGACGTGGGAATCCACCGCGTGGCCGACGCCACGAAGAAGAACGGCTACCGCGTCATCGGCGACGTGAAGCATTCGGAATTCGACGCCAAGTGCTCGTGGGTGACCCCCGTGCCCGGCGGCGTGGGACCCTTGACCATTGTCAGCCTGCTGCAGAATACCCTGGCGGCCTACCACCGCCACGAAGGCAGATAGCCATTGGAAACAGATAAATAATAAAAGCCGTCCTTTTCGGGACGGCTTTTTTGATTCTGGGTTGACGTTGGGTTACTGCTCGATGATGTAGTTGACGGGAGCGGTGGCCACGATGCGGAAGGTCATGTCCGGGCAGTTGTTGCGGTTGATCTGGGGCAGGTAGCCGTCGAGGTCCTGCATGATGACCGTCACGCGTCCCGTCTCGAGGTCGAAGCGGAGGTTCTCGCCCACGACGCCGGTGGTGCCGTCATCGTAGGTCACTTCCATCGGGTAGACATAGGGCAGGGGATTCTGGCGGCCGTTCTCATAGAGGTAGACGGAGACATTGCCGTCGTAGACCACATGGTCGGAGAGGACGTCCCAGTCGATGGGGCAATAGTAGTAATTGATGCCGTTGTCGGTGCGCCAGTCGTCGTAGCGCACGGTGATTTCGGCCACGCGGGTGCCGGAGCTCTCGAGGTATACTTCCTTGGTGCAGGAGGTTGCTGTCAGGCCGAGAGTGGCGGCCACGAACAGGGAGAAGAGGATTTTTTTCATTGTTTATGCAATTTTAATTTGTTTCACGCTGCAAAGATACGGAAAAATACGGTAGGAAAAATCTCTTTTTTGCAATAATTTTCCACGGGGTTTGTATGTGGTTGGGTATCAATGGTAAAACAACGCCGTCTTTATCGGACCTCGGGCGCAGTGGGGTCGGAACGGAGGTGCGAATTGTTAAAAAACGGCTTTGGCGAAAAAAAAATTGAAGTTGACGTAACATTTTTTATTTTTCTGCGTTATAGAAATAAATTTTGGTGAAAATATAATAGGTGAAGTATGAGACAACTAAAGATTACGCATTCCATTACCAACCGCGACATCAAGTCGTTGGACAAGTATCTGCAGGACATCTGCAGTGAGGAGTTGCTGACTCCGGAGCAGGAGGTACAGCTGGCCCAGCGCATCAAGCAAGGCGACCAGGCAGCCCTGGAGCGCCTGACCAAGGCGAACCTGAGGTTCGTGGTGTCGGTGGCCAAGCAGTACCAGAACCAGGGACTCTCGCTGCCCGACCTCATCAACGAGGGTAACGTGGGCCTCATCAAGGCTGCCAAACGTTTCGACGAAACGCGTGGTTTCAAGTTCATCAGCTACGCCGTGTGGTGGATTCGCCAAAGCATCCTGCAGGCCATTGCGGAGAACAGCCGCATCGTGCGTCTGCCGAGTAACCAGCTGGGTGCACTGAATAAACTGAAGAAAGAAATCTCCAAGCTGGAGCAGCAGCTGGAGCGTCCACCATCAGAAGAGGAGCTGGCCGAGTTGCTGGATATTCCCGAAGATAAAATCAAGGCCATCATGGGCATCAGCGGCCGCCACGTGAGCATCGACGCTCCCTTGGCCAGCGACGAGGATGTGAATTTTGTCGACGTGCTGCCTAACGAGGACACCCCCCCGACCGACAGCAAGCTGATGCAGGAGAGCCTCTCGCAGGAGATTGAGCGCAGCCTCTCGACGCTGACCGAATACGAGCGCGAGGTCATCAAGATGTACTTCGGCATCGGCCTGCCTCACCCGCTGAGTCTGGACGAGATTGCCATGAAGTTCAACCTCACCCGCGAGCGTGTGCGCCAGATCAAGGAGAAAGGCATCAAGCGCCTGAAGACCAGCAGCAAGAGCAAATACCTGAAGGCGTATCTATAATTGAAAATTGAGAATTGAGAATTGAAATAGCCCCGAAGGGGCGAAAGAATATAGGCAGGGGTGAAGCGTAGCGAAACCCCTGCTTTGCATATAAAGAGACAATCGAGCCCCGAAGGGGCGACACATCATGGATACGATAATCAAATATTTCCCCACCCTCACCGACAGGCAGAAACAGCAGTTTGAGGCCATGTTTCCGCTCTACGATGAGTGGAACGCGCAGATCAACGTCATCTCGCGCAAGGACATGGAGAACTTCTACGAGCACCATGTGCTGCATTCGCTGGCCATCGCCAAGGCCATCCAGTTCGCCCCCATGACCGAGGTGCTCGATGTGGGCACCGGCGGCGGCTTCCCCGGCGTGCCGTTGGCCATCATGTTCCCCGATGCCCGCTTCACGCTCATCGACTCCATCGGCAAGAAGATCAAAGTGGTCAACGATGTTATCGACCGCCTGGGGCTCACCAACAGTAAGGCCATGCAGATACGCGCCGAGCAACTGGACGGCGAATACGATTTTGTGGTTTCCCGAGCCGTCACCACGCTGGGCGAGTTTGTGCCGTGGGTGAAGAAGAAAATCTCCAAGTCGCAGTATAACAAGCTGCACAACGGCATCCTCTACCTCAAGGGCGGCGACCTCACCAACGAGCTCTTCACCTTCCGCCACAAGGTGCGGACATGGGACATCAGCGAGTGGTTCGAGGGCGAGTGGTTCGAGACCAAGAAGGTGATCTACTTGCCGTTGTAGAGTTCGTTCAGCGTCTTTACTTTTATTTTTACGTTGCGCACGTCGGCCGTGGGGTCGGCGGGGTAGAAGACGGCGCGGAGCTTTTGGTCGGCACGGAGGTCTACGAAGTTGCTGGAGAAGTGGCCGTTGATGTGGGGAACTGTCTCGATGTAGACGTCGTAGAGGTCGCTCTTGGCGGTGATGTTCACCACCAGCTTGCCGTCGCTCTGCCACGACTGGCCGAGGGTGTATTTTGCCTCGGGATAAGTGCGGTCCTTGGGGTAGACTGAATAGTACTTCTCCCAGTATCTTAGCTGCTCCCCTAAGTTAGGGGAGCTGGCAGCCGCTTGCGGCTGACTGAGGAGTTTGTACAGCGCCTGTGCGCGATAATGTAGGGCTTTCCAGTTGCCGTAATAGTCGATGCTGCTCCACGAGGCCACAGGCCAGCAGTCGTTGAGCTGCCAGTAGAGGGTACCGTCGCAGCGTGGGTCGCTGATGTGGCAGAAGATGCCGTAGCCGGTGCCCCAGGCCTGGAGCAACTGCGAGACGTAGCAGAAGTCCTCGAGGTTTAACGACTTGCTGTCGAAGCCATAGTATTGCCGCATGGCTTTGTCGATGATTTGCAGGCCGCGGCCATGCTTCTGGTGGCTGCGTAGCGTCGGCGAGTCGATATAGAGCTGGTCCTCCGGGCAGAATTGCTTGATAGTGGACAGCATGGGGTAGCTCTGGAATCCGTATTCGCTCATGAAACGGCCGGTCTTCTCCTTGTATACTTCGAAGGGCAACTCGCCCCACCAGACGCCCCAGTAGTGGCTGTCGCCGTGGGTGGTGCACTCGGGGTGGCCCCAGCCGTAGAGGGGCGAGGTGGTGATGTAGGGGCGGCCGTAGGGGTCGCAGTCGCGGACGGCTTGCGCGAGGATGCTAGATGTACTAGAGTTGCTAGATGTACTAGGATATCCGAAGATGGTGTCCATGGCTTTCTCCAGGCGGGCGCGCTGCTCGGGGGTCCAGTTGAATTGGCTTTGCCAGCCCCAGTCTTCCCAGCCGTTCTTCACCTCGTTGTTGCCGCACCAGAGGACGACGCAGGGGTGCTTGGCAATCCTCGCCACGTTCTGGCGGGCCTCCTCGCGGATGCTCGCCAGCATCTCGTCGTTGTCGGGGTAAAGCATGGTGCTGAAGTTGAAGTCCATCCAGACCATGAGGCCCAGCGAGTCGCAGAGGTCGAAGAAGTAGTCGTGCTCGTAAATTCCGCCGCCCCAGACGCGCAGCATATTGAAGCCCGCCTCTTTGGCGGAGGTGAGCAGCAGTCGGTAGCGGGCGCGGTTGGCGCTGTCGTCGATGGGGAAGCTGTGGACGGGTATCCAGTTGGCACCCTTGACGAAGAGGGGTTTACCGTCGCGGTAGAAGGTAAAGCTTTGGCCGATGGAGTCCGGCTCCTGCTTCAGAGTAATCGGATTAGTCAGAGTACTCTGAGCAATCTGAGTATTCTGACTACTCTGAATATTCTGAGTATTCCGATGATTCGGATTATTAGTGATATACACCCTCTTCCATATCCCGCAGGTGGGCATCTTGGGGCCCCAGTCCCAGCCCTGCTGGTAGGGGGCGATGCGGGTGAAGGCGCGCCGGTCGGGCAGCGGGATGCCGTAGCGGCCGCTCTTCAGGTCTATCCCCCGGGACCAGTCATTATGCTCCAACGGTAGGAATGTCACCTTGATGCGAACGCTGTCGTCCGCAGGCACAAAATCCAGTTCGTTGGAGATGAACATGTTGTCATAGAAGTGTAGGTCGTGTCCGTAGCGTCCGTCAATGTCGATTTCGCAAGGGCCGGCAAGGCCCTCTGTTATGAGCCATAGGGTATCGCCTTCGGGCAGCGCTTCGCGAGCGATGGTAGTTCGGTAAACCCACTTCCGTTCGTCGTATACCCACCGCACCGAGTCCTCGTTGGTGGCGAGGTACGGGTCGGGAATCAGTCCGTTGGCCATCAGGTCGGTGTGGATGAATCCCGGCACTGTGGCAGGATACCATTGGTTATGCCACGAGAATTGCCATTCGGTCAGCTCCACCGTGTCAGGCTTCGTCGCGCACGCTGTTAAAACAAACGACATTGCCAACAATACCCATATTTTTCTATTTTTAACACGAATTTCCATGTAATTATCCATTTAATAAACAAAATCCATATTGCGGTCCAATAGTACACACTCATTGTCGTCTTTGAAATAGGCATAACGCTCGCCTTGTAGTTTTGCCTGGCCAAAGTTAATCAGGAGACCTATCGGCATTCTTGTCAGCCGCAAGTAGTTGAATAGTTGCTCACGGTGAGCAGACGTCAATTCGCTTACCGACTTGAGTTCCACAATCACATCATCAACTACTAAATCCATCTGATAATACTTCTCCAACTGACGGTTTTTGTAGAAGCACGGCAGGTGCTTTTCTCTCTCGCAACGGATGTTTCTGTCAACGATTTCCCAGTAAAGTGCCTCATTATAGACAGGCTCTAACAAGCCCCTGCCTAGTTCCCGATGGACTTCCATTGCCGCGCCGATGATAGAATAAACCAACTCTTTATGTTTTCTTATATTCATGATGAGACAGAATTAATGGATAATTCGTGGACATTCGTGTTAATAATCACTTCGTTTTCAGGAAGGCGAAGAAGACCGCCGCCACGATGCAGCCGAAGCTGACGATGTGGTTCCAGCGGATGGGCTCGCCTTTGAAGATGGTGGCCACGATGACCGTGAAGACGAACAGCGAGATGCACTCCTGTATCACTTTCAGCTGCATCAGCGAGAAGGGGCCGCCGGTGATTTCGGAGCCGATGCGGTTGGCCGGAATCATCACCAGGTACTCTATCAGCGCCACGCCCCACGAGAGGAGGATGATGAGGATGAGCGGCCAGTCCTTGGTGACGTTCATCTGCTCCAGCTTCAGGTTGCCGTACCACGCCAGGGTCATGAAGACGTTGCTCACCACGAGCATCAATATCGAGATTAATCCTTTTGACATAGCAGTTTGATTAACATTGAGAATGCTTGGTTGACGGTGCGGTCGATGTTCTGCTGGCGCCTCCGTCCGGGGAAGCTCAGCAGCTGCGCCACGGTGTGCTTGGCGTCGGCCACGGCAATCCACACCGTGCCCACGGGCTTGTCCTTGGTGCCGCCGTCGGGCCCGGCGATGCCGGTGGTGGCGATGGCCAGGTCGGCGCCGAGGTGCCGGCGCACCCCTTCGGCCATCTCGCGGACGGTCTCCTCGCTCACGGCGCCGTGGGCCTCCAACGTGCTGTGCTGTACACCGAGGGCGCACTCTTTCACCTCGTTGCTGTAGGCCACCACGCCGCCGCGGAAGTAGGCCGAGGCGCCGGCCTGGGCCGTCAGCTGGCTGGCGATGGTGCCGCCCGTGCAGCTCTCGGCGGTGGCCAGGGTGAGGCCTTTCTCCGTCAGCGTTTTGTGCACCAGCTCGGCCAGGGTCTCGCAGTCCTCGCCGACGATGTATTGGCCTGCAATCTTGTAGAGGCCTTCGACAGCCTCTGAAATCTGATTATTCAGAGTAATCCGATTACTCTGAGTATTCTGAACTCTTCCCGTCAGGCGCAGCTTGGTCATCCCCGCCACGGGCAGGTAGGCCAGCCGGATGCACTCGGGCAGCGACAGCTCCCACGGCTCTATCAGGTCGGAGAGAAAACTCTCGCCGATGCCCTGCACCAGTATGTTCTTGTTGATGATGGTCTCGGTCCGGAAGGTCTCCTGCAGTTTGGGAATCACTCGGTTCTGCATCAGCCACTCCATCTCGAAAGGTACTCCCGGCAGGGAGACTAAAATTGAGAATTGAGAATTGAGAATTGAAAGTTCATTTGCCGTACCCGGATAATTTTCAACTTTCAATTTTGAATTTTCAATTTTTTTAAACCACATACACGGCGCCGTGCCCAGGTCGTTGTTCAGCACCTCGCAGCACTTCGGCACCAGGGCCTGGGCGCGGTTGACGGGCGTCAGCTCGAAGCCGCGCACGGCGAAGATCCTCTTCACGTTCTCCAACGCCACCTCGCTCTCAACGAGTTCAGAGCCAAAGTATTCACACAGCAGTTTCTTCGTTATATCGTCTTTCGTCGGACCCAATCCGCCGGTCACCAGCACGGCGTCCGACGAGTGCATGGCGGAATCTACCGCCTGCCATATGGCGTCGCGGGAGTCTCCCACGACGACCGTTTTCCCCACTTCCATCCCTGCCTCGGTGAGCATACGGCTCATCGTCGAGGCATTCGTGTTGACGACCTGCCCTATCAGCAGCTCGTCGCCGATATTGATTATCGTTACCTTCATCTTCCTGGTTTTCTGTCGTATTCCTCGTAGGCATAGTCCAGGCCGCTTTCCTCGTCGTACATGGGCTCGCCGAATTTCACCAGCGTGAAGTCCGACATGTCGATGGTCGGGAAGTAGACGTCGGCGTCGTAGTCGCGGTATATGCGCGTGATATACAGCCGCTTGGTGAACGGCAGCAGCGTCTCGTAGATGCTGGCACCACCCATGACGAACACCTCCTCGTTGCAGTCCTTCAGGGCATTGAAGAGGCCGTTCACGCTGTGTACCACCGTCGCACCCTCGGCCTCGAAGTCGGGGTTGTTGGTCATCACGATGTTCTGCCTTCCGGGCAGGGGCTTCTTGGGCAGCGAGTCCCACGTCTTGCGGCCCATCACCACGGGGTGCCCAGTGGTCAGCTGCTTGAAGCGCTTCAGGTCGCTGCTGAGGTGCCACAGCAGGTCGTTGTCCTTGCCGATGGCGTTGTTCTGCGCCATGGCCACGATAATGCTCAGGTTCGGTTTCTTGTTGATGTCTATCATATTATTGTTGTTTTTAACGCGAATGTTCACGAATGAACCACGAATTATTAATGGTCAATTCATGGCAATTCGTGTGAAAAAATCCTTGTAGCCCTTTCGAAAATGCCGTTGCACCAGGCCAACGCGAGGCCGTAGTTGCTCACGGGCACGCCGGCCTCCAGGGCTGGCAGCAGGCGGGCCTTCACCTGCTGGCGCGTGATGACGCATCCGCCGCATTGGATGACGAGCGAGTAAGCGGAGAGCGGAGAGTGGAGAGTGGAGAGCGCGTCGCTGCCGCCAAGCACCTCGCACTCAATCTGCTTGCCGGTGGCTTTGCGCAGTAGGGCGGGGAGCTTGACGCGGCCGATGTCCTCGCAGGTGACGTTGTGTGTGCAGCTCTCGAGGAGCAGGACGCGGTCGCCGTCCTTCAAGTCGGCAATGGCTTGGGTGCCACGTAGATACTCGTCGAAGAGCCCCTTCTGGCGGGCCAGCACGACGCTGAAGCTGGTGAGGGGAATGCTGTCGGGAACAATACTGGCTACCTTTGCAAACACCTGACTGTCGGTAATGACCAGGCGGGGGGACACACTCCTCCGTCTGCCTTCGGCAGCCACCTCCCCTAACTTAGGGGAGGAGCCGGATAGCACACTCGCCAACTCCTCCGGCTGGCAGAAGACGGCCACGGCGTGGAGGTCCATCAGGTCGCGCAGCACCTGCACCTGCGGCAGGATCATCCTTCCCTCGGGGGCCGAGGAGTCGATGGGCGTGACGAGCACCACCGTATCGCCCTGATGCACAATATCTCCCAGCAGCGACTGCCCGCGGTAGGCGCTCTCCGGCAGCGCGGCTTTTATCTGGGCGATAAGCGCCTCCTTGTCGATGGGCTCGGCCTTGGTGCGAAGCTTGAGCAGCGGCGTGCCGTGCTCTGAGCACCAGCGCTCTACGCGCTCTTCGGGCTCGCCCCATTCCGTGTAGAGCAGCAACGCCAGGTCCACCTCGGCCAGCGCCGCCATGCTCTTCTCCACGCGCAGGGCGCCGAGCTCGCCTTCGTCGTCGATGCCGGCGGTGTCGATGAGCACCACGGGCCCTATGCCGCCGATTTCCATGCTCTTGCGCACGGGGTCGGTGGTCGTTCCGGCGGTGTTGCTGACGATGGCTATCTGCTGCCCTGTCAGGTAGTTGACCATTGTGCTCTTGCCCACATTACGCCTTCCGAAGAAGCCGATGCGGGGTTTCAGTTCGTTTCCAATCATGCTGCAAAGATACGAAAAAAAATCCATATACCACAAATCGCCATAAAATGGATTCTAAAATGTTAAAAAAATTCGTTTCAAAAACCCATCAAATTCTTCCTCCGCGGAGGGTGGTGGGAGGGAGGTAGGAGGGTGGTAGGAGGATGGGAAGAGTATGATTGTCTTTGAATGCTGATTATTAGTGAGTTATGGAAATTTGTGTATTTATTGAATTTCGAATTGGATTATCTGTATTTCGGGTAGCGTTTTTGTGGGCTTTGGAGGAAGACGGGAGTGGATTGAAATGTTAAAATTTTGGGGGCTCGGTAGTATTTTGGGGAAAAAGTGGTTATAATATATATGTAGGGGGTGGTTTTTGTGCGAATGAAGAAAAAAATGTATATTTGCAAAAAAGAAATGAAGATGAAAACAAAACTGTTTTTGCTGGTAACACTTTTGATGATAGTGGGTTGCAGTGGAAACACGACGCCTGCCGACGACGGCGGAATGCACTCCGGGCGGTGGAACAACGTGCAGTTCTGGCCCCGCCAAGGTGCCTATCCCGCCAGGGAGTGGACGCTGATGCCGGTGACGGTGAGGCATGGCAAGCGGCTGAATGTCAGTATGGAGCGTCAGGACGGGAAGGGCGACCGCACAGAGTGGTGGCTGAAGCGGCCGCGCGATTTGGCCGATACCGCCGTGTGGTGCACCTACCTCTACCTGCCGCCTGTCGAGCCGGGCCGCTACTGCCTTCGCGCCGTTGCCGACGGCGATACCGGAATGGTCTCCCTGCTGAGGGCAGACGCTGTGCTGGTGGGCGAAAACATCGACGGCGGCATGCCCGATTTCCGCCGTGGATTCCTGCTCGACGCCGTCACGGGGCGTCCCGTGGCGGGCCGCACGGTGGAGCTGAAACGCTACTTCACCGACTTTACGGAGGCCTCTGTGCGCACCGACACCCTGGGTGGCTACAGTTTCGTGCGGGCGGATTCCAACTATCACCCCTATGTGGCCGTCAGCGGCGAGCAGTGGGGAGGCTTCACCTGGGTGGACGAGGAGGAGCCCTGGGCCGAGGATATCGAAGCCGCCAAGGAGTTCTACGCCAAGGGTTTGGCCGATACCGCCCTGCCGTCGCCCAGGGAAATGGGGCGAACGGACCGCAGGGTGCACCCCAACTTCTGGCACAGTGAGGGCCTGGTTTTTCGTCACAGCATTGACAGTGCCGAGTTTGCCCGGCGGTTCCCGCAATATGTCATGGACAGCGTCGGACGATGGAGTTTGAGCGATGCCGGCCGCCTGTTTGCCGTGAGCGCGTCGCACAGCCGGGCCAGGGTGGGCGAGACGCTGAGGGTGGAAATCGGAACCGCGATCAAGGGCTTGACGGTGATGTGCCTCGTGAGGATGAACGGAAAGGAACGGGAGGCGTATGCCTTTGTGCTTGAGGATGGAAGGGCGACGTTGGAGGTGAAGCTGGACGAGGAGGGTGTGGCCGACGTGGAACTCTTCGCCCTGTGGCATGGCGAGATGCGCAACGAGGCGTTGCGCGTGGCTGTGGGCGACAGGAAGAGGGCCTGGATTGCCGGGGCCGTGCACCCACCGTGCTATGCCGACATGGCTTCGCAATTGATGTTTTTAGGAAGTGCCGGATACTACAGAATGATGCAACGATATGAATAATAGGAACATAATACTGATGCTGGGGATTCTTTTGCTGCCCCTGGCAGGGTTGCAGGCACAGGAGAACCCCGTGCCGTTGCCGCCGAACTACGAACGCATACAGAAGGAGACGCACCGTTGGCTGGGCGAGTACCGCTATCGGAGCCTGGTGAAGCGCTTCGAGCGCTGCGACACCACGCTCACCGTGGACCACTACCGCTGCCTCTACTATGGCGCCGCGCAGCGTGGCGACACCACCTATACGCTCACCGCCGTCCGTCGCCGCACGGGCATGAAGGGTTGGACGCAGCTGCTGGCGCTGGAGTCGGCCGTCTGGTCCTCCGGCAACGGTACGGACACGCTGCCGTTCCACGTGGCCTCATACGCCGACGCGCGCTATATGCGCGACGACACGGGCGACAGCAATGTGCGTTGCACCCTGATGGGCAAGCCGTTGTGGCGCATGTCCAGCGTCACTGTCGAGTACCTCGTGCCGCGAAGCGCGAAGGAAATCTTTGGCAATCAGGACAGCCTGGGCATGGTGCGCCTCGGCGTGCTGCCCACGGCGGAGCAGCAGCAGTTGTTCCGCGACCTGCGCACAGCCTACGGCGACAGCCAAGACAGCCTGATGGCCTTGTTGATGAATTCCTACAAAGATACGCCCGGCGCCAGCGTATGGGCAGAGCTGCAGGTGGGGGCCATGCACCCCTGGGGTTCCCGCGGCTGGCGCAAGGCCATCGACAGACACCGCTCCGACACCTCGGCCCTGGTCGCCGAACTGTACCTGCACCTGGCGCAGGCCTACTATGAGGAGGCTGTGGAGTATGGCTGCGACGAGTGCTTCGACTCGGTGCAGTGGTATTGCACCCTCGTCGGCGAACGCTGGCCGCAGAGCGCCGCCGCCGCCCAGTGCCGCGCCCTGTTGCCACTGGTGGCGCTGCCCGAAGTGAAGATGCAGAACCCTCACCAGCAGCACATCAGCCCTCTGCCGGCATCGCAGTGGGCGCTCGCCACGCTGTGGCACCGCAATGCCGACAGCGTGTGGCTGGCGGTGTATGCCTTCGACGACTCGCTCTACCGCAAGCCCCTCTACCAGTGGTCGATGGCGGTGCACCACCATCGCGACCTGCACTACCACGAGGCCTACGTCTACCTGCCTCCCATGCCCGAGGGGCGCTACAGGCTGCGGGCCTCGGCGGACAGGGCGTTCCGCGCCTGGGCCTGCATCGAGCTGCTGCGCACCGACCGGCGGCTGCTGGCCGACGGCGAGGGCAACGGCATGGTGGTGGACAACGTCACCGGGCGGCCCGTCAAAGGCTTCAAGGTGAGCCTGATGGACCATGCAGGGAAGAAGGAGATAGCCACCGTGTGCACCGACCGCCAGGGGCGCTTCAGCTTCAGCCAGTACGAGGACAAGGAGGGCCGGCTACGCGCCATGCACCACGGCATTGACCTGGCAAACAACGCTTTGGTCCACACCGGCGTCCGCTCCGACCCCGACATCGTAGCCATCATCGACGAGCTTCAGCCTTCCGACACGCATCACTATGGCGACACCGTGCGCCTGCGCAGCGTCACCGCCTCGGCCGACGGCCCCGTCGTCGGTGTGCGACAGACGTTTACGCTCAGCGCCTTCGATACGATCTATGATTCCGTCACCCTTGTCAGCAACGGGAATGGAGAATGCTATTTTTCCTTTGTGCTGCCGGCGGATAGCGATGAGGTTTACTTTGTCATCGATTGTGAGGAATTTTGGGAAGAGGCACCCTCGCTGCAGATTGGCGACAGCATCGACAACTCGTTGTTGGACATGGAGTATTCGCAGCGCTACGTGGGCGAGGAGTACAGTCGTGGATGGGACAGCCTGAGGTTCTGCTATGTTGGCGGTCCACGGCCGCTGCCTGCCGACGTGGCGCTGAGCGTGGAGCGGCTGCGGCTGCCCGAGGGCCACTGGCTGAACCCTGAGGCTATGACCCTGGAGGCCGAGCACAGCATCGGCGAGGCGGAATACCGTCGCCGCTACCCTTGGTATGCCTACCATCCGCGGCAGAACAACACCAAACTGTGGGAGGTCGACAGCGTGTTGTACCGCACCCGCCGGCAATTCGAGGCCGCTGAGCACCATGCCTTTGCCCTGCCGCCGCTACCCGAGGGCAAGGTCTACCGCGCACGCCTGACGGCCTACGAGGCCGACACCGTCAGCGCCGAGAGCACCGTGACCCTCTACGACGGGCGGATGCCGGTGGTGGGCACGCCGGTGAACGTGCGGCTCGACACCATGCCCCTCGCCATCGGCGACACGCTGAGGGTGCATCTGGAGAGTTGGCTGCCCGACCAGTGGCTGTGGGTACATGTGATGGTCGACCGGCAGGTGGTGTTTGCCAAATGGCTGCGTATCAATAACGAAGACTATCTGCTGCGCCTGCCGATGAAGCGTGAGGGAGTGGTGAGGCTCGAGGTGTGCGGCGTCTTTATGGGGCAGCCCACGGTGTGGACGACCTTCTGGTTTGTTGGGGAACTGGGGCGTTTCTGGCGCGCGAACTATCGCAGCACGCTCTTCGAAAAGACCTTCAACACCGAGCGTTCCTTGGGGGATGTTTACCACCGTGGCCGTTATTTCCACGAGGTGCACCGCCCGCAGCCCCTCTATCCCGAGCGGAAGGTGGCCATACCCTCGGTGTGGCGATGGCTGGGGCTGGAGCGGCCTAATTACATAGACCTTTTCTGCCCACCGGAGTACAGTCCTTGGCGTAACTTCGGTCAGATGAAGTACTTGCCGCGCTAACGGAGCTCCACGATGGTGACGCCCACGCCTCCCAACTCGAGCTTCTCGGGGTGGAAGGTGCGGACTTCGCGGATGGACTTCAGTTCCTGGTGGATGACCTGCATGAGGATGCCGTAGCCCTTGCCGTGCAGGATGCGCACCTCCTTCTCGGAGAGGAGGATGGCTTCGTCGATGAACTTGTGGAGGAGGTCCAAGGCTTCCTCGGCGCGGTGGCCGCGAAGGTCGAGGGTGGGGTTGAAATGGGCGCGCTTCTCGTTCATGTCGCTGTAGATGGAGGCGTAGGCTTGGCTGGCGTTGGTCTTGGGGGTAGGGATCTTCTGTTTGGCGGTGCCGGTGAGGCGGCTGAGGGGGATGGTCATGCGGATGCTGTTGCTCTCCACGACGGCCTTCTTGCCCTTGATTTCCACCACCTGGCCGTAGGTCTCCTGGCCGTCGATGCGGACGATGCTGCCGACGGACACAGGCATTTCTTTTTCTCTATCAGAACTAAAAGAACTATCAGAAGTCTTCCGATTTTCTTTTTGTTCTTTTAGTTCTGATTGAGCCTTGATATTCTGCTCTGTCGCCTCGGCCAGTCGGGCGCGGGCCTGCTGGGTGGCTTCCTTCTCGGCCTTGGCGCTCTTGATATCGCTGATGGTGCGCTCGACGGTGCGGTTGGCGTCGGTGAGTATTTGCTGGGCTTCGCGGCGGGCGCCGCTGATGATCTCGTGGCGGCGGGCCTGGAGGTTGTCGTTGAGGCGCTGGTACTTGGTGGTCACCTCGTTGAGGAACTCGTCGGCCACGCGGAGCTCCTCCTTCTTCTTCTCGATCTCCTTTTTGTCCAATTCGAGTTGCTGGAGCTGGTGCTCGAAGTTGAGCTGCTCGCGGCCCACTTTCTCGCCGGCGCGGTCGAGGATGTCCTTGGGGAAGCCGATGCTCTCGGCAATCTCGAAGGCGAAGCTGCTGCCGGGGTGGCCGACGTTGAGGCGGTAGAGCGGGCGCATGGCCTCGGTGTCGAAGAGCATGGCGCCGTTGACGATGCCGGGCATGTGGTCGGCCAGGAGCTTGAGGTCGGCGAAGTGGGTGGTGACGACGCCGAAGGCCCCCTTGTCGTAGAGCTCCTCGAGGACGGCCTCGGCAATGGCGCAGCCGGAGCGGGGCTCGGTGCCGCCGCCCAGCTCGTCGAGGAGGAAGAGGGTGTCCTCACGCGCCTCGGCAAGGAGGGCTTTCATGTTCTGCAGGTGCGAAGTGTAGGTGGAGAGGTCGTTGTCGATGCTCTGCTGGTCGCCGATGTCGATGAAGACGGAGCCGAAGAGGCCGCACTCCGACGTAGGACGCAGGGGCACGGGCATGCCGCATTGCAGCATGTACTGTATGAGGCCCACGGCCTTGAGCAGCACCGACTTGCCGCCGGCGTTGGGGCCGGAGATGATGAGGATTCTGGAGGAGTGAGAGGGAGTGAGAGGGAGTGAAGGGGAGTGAACGGACAATTGCAGAGAGAATGGGATAACGCCGTCTTTCTTCTGCAGATACAGGATGGGATGGCGGGCATCCATCCAGTCGATGCGGGGTTCGGGATGGAGGACGGGTACGCTGGCGTTGAGCTCCACGGCTACGCGGGCTTTGGCGCGGAGGAAGTCGATGCGGGCCAGGAAGCGGTAGGCCTCCTCGAGCTGCGGCAGCAGGGGCCGCAAACGGTCGCTGAAGGCGAGGAGGATACGCTGTATCTCGTGGCGCTCGTCGAAGTCCAGCTCGCGCAGGTCGTTGCCGAGCTCCACCACCTCGGAGGGCTCGACGAAGGCTGTCTGGTGGCTGGCGCTCTCGTCCTGTATGAGGCCGCGCATCTTGCGGCGGTGGGTGGTGAGCAGGGGGATGACGGGGCGGCCGTCGCGGATGGTCACCTCGGCGCCTTCGGGTGCCCAGCCTTCGCGCTTGGCACGCGCCAGGGCGCTGTTGACCTGGGCTTCCACTTCGGCACTCTTGCGGGCCTTGGTGCGCCGTATCTCGGCCAGGGCGGGGGAGGCGTTGTCGAAGATCTCGCCGTGGTCGTCGATGAGCTGGCCGAGGCGCGAGTTGATGACGTTGAGCTGCGAGCTCTTGCCGCCGTAGCCGAGCTCCACCTCGATGGCGAGGTTGCGCAAGGCGGTGTATTGCATGTGCTCCTCGGCAGTGAGGAAATGGTAGCATTCGCGGATGGTGCGCAGGGAGAGCTTCAGGTCGAACAGCTGTTCGAGCGGCATGAAGGTGTTGCCCACGCGCAGATGGACGAGGGTGGGGGTGAGGTCGATGAAGTCCTGCTGGGGGAACTCGCTCTCCATGAGGACAATCTGCCGCATCTCCTCGGTGAGCTGGAGCTCGTGCTGGAGGGTGGGGAAGTCGGTGGAGAAGGCCATCTCGTCGGCCATGCGGGCGGCGAGGGCGTTGGTGCATTGCTCCGCCACCATCTGGCGGATGCGGTCGAAGCCTATTTTCTGTTCTATATTGTTCATTTAGTCAAAGTCTAAAAAGAAAGGCCACCTGCGGCGGAAGGTGTCGAGTTTGTCTTTGTGCAGGGTGGAGTTGATGACGTGGGGGCCGTAGGTGGTGTCCTCCACCACGTAGTAGCCTTTGTAGTCGATGATGGCGCTGTCGCCGTGGTAGTCGCTGCCGTGCTCGTCGGTGCCGCAGCGGTTGCAGCCCACCACATAGCAGAGGTTCTCGATGGCGCGGGCCTTGATGAGTGTGGTCCATGCCTGATGGCGGCTGCCGGGCCAGTTGGCGGAAACCAGCAGGATGTCGTAGGACAAGAGGTCGGGCATGGTGGCAATCTCGGCGTCGATGTCTCTTGCCCCGATGCCGCGCAGGTCAGCCCGCACGGCAGGCTCGTTGCGCAGCCACATGGGGAAGCGCAGGTCGTAGCAGATGGCGGGCTTGATGCGCCAGCCCTTGTATTCGTACACCTTGCGGCTCGTGCCACGGGCGATGATGTCGGACTCGCCGCTGACGCGGAAGGTGTGGGCTTTGTCGTAGGTGCCGAAGGTGCCGTCGGGGTAGACGAGGTGCATGCGGTTGAAGCACTGGTCCCCCTCGCGGACAATCCAGGTGCCGACGAAGAGCAGGTTGTATTGCGCTGCCATCCGCCGTGCCCACTGCAACGTCGGTCCTTCGGGCTCTTCGGCCAGGTCGGCCATGTGGTTGCCGAAGCCGGTGGTGAAGGTCTCGGGGACGACGAAGATGTCGGTGCCCGCGGCGCTGGCCACGGTGTTGGCAATGGCCTCCTCGGCGTGGAGGCGGTTGCTTTCGGGGTCGTTCCAGCGGATGTCCTGCTGGTAGAGGGTGACGGTCAGTTCGTTCATTGCTTTGGAGCGCCGGCATCCTGCCGGCATATTTGTTGGCAATTGTTGAGGTCTTCTTGCAGCTGGTGCTGCAACGCTTCGACCGAGTCGAAGCGCACAGTGTCGCGGAGGCGTTGGATGAATTGCACCTCGACGGGCTGGCCGTAGAGGTCGCCGTCGAAGTCGAGGAGGTGCACCTCGAGGGTGGGCTTGTCGATGCCGAAGGTGGGCAGGGGGCCGAGGTTGGCCATGCCTGTGAGAGGTCTGAGGTCTGAGGTCTGAGGTCTGAGTTTTACGGCGTAGACGCCTTCGAGGGGTAGCATCTTGCGGGTTTGGCTGAGGTCGATGTTGGCGGTGGGGAAGCCGAGGGTGTGGCCCACGCCGCGGCCGTGCGCTACCCGTCCGCACACCGAGTAGGGGCGGCCCAGCAGGCGCGCCGTCTCGTCCACGCGGCCTTGCAGCAGGCTCTCGCGGATGCGGCTGGAACTGATGGGGGTGCCGTCGAAAAGGAACGGCTCGCCGCGCAGGAGGGTGAAGCCCAGCTCCGAGGCCAGCAGCGGCAGGCGGTCGAAGTTGTCGTCCTGCTTGCTGCCGAAGCGGCTGTCGTAGCCCAGCAGGAGGGCGCGCATGTTCAGTTTGTCGTAGAGCAGACGGGCCATCGCGCAGGCGCTGAGCTGTGCCACCTCGCGCGTGAAGGGCAGCACGGCGACATATTTGGCGCCCGCCTCGAAGAGCAGCCGCAGGTGCTCCTCGCGGTCGTCGAGCCAGTACTCGCTGTCGCGGCGACCGAGGACGAAGGAGGGGTGGGCGGTCAAGGTGACGACTAAAGTGGAGAGTGGAGAGCGGAGAGCGGAGAGTTGTTTGATGAGGTCTTGGTGGCCACGGTGCACGCCATCGAAGACGCCGACGGTGACGGCGGTGGGTTCGGGGATGGCGGAGAGGGGGCCGTGTATGTCGTAGAGCTTGAACATCAGTACAGTCGTATGGTGGGATGGAAAGAGAGCACCGCGCCGAAGGCTATCTGGTTGCGGTGGCCGTATTCGCGGGAGGTGCCGTTGCTGAAGGTGCCAGTGGAGGGCAGGTAGTGATAGAGTGTGCCGAAGAGGTAGAGGCTTGCCTTGGCGCGCCAGCCGGGGTCCCAGTACCATCCGGCATGCAGCGTGGCCACCCGCGTGCGGTCGAAGGTGAGGCCCGCCGTGTTGGCTGAGAGGTTGCTGAAATGCCAGCTGCCCATCAGGGGGACGAAGTTCTCGCCATGCCAATAGCTGAGGCTCAGCAGCCAATGGTAGTTCAGCGTCATTTTCAGCTCCGGGTAGATGCCCCAGCCGGTGGTGAAGGGGATGGAGTCGTTGCCCCGCTGATGGTACCACATCAGGCGGCAGCTGAGGTCCCAGTAGCTGGCCTCGCCCCATGGCTTGCTCACGCCCAGGCCTGCGGCGGCGTTGAAGTTGTTCTTGATGCGGTGGCTGAACGCAAGACGCTGGCCACCCTCATGCTGCCCTACGAAATGCACCGGCAGGTAGATTTTCCAATCTATCCAGTACATACGCAGCTCGCCGCTCAAACCGCCCGTAAAACGCTCGGGGCGAGGGCTGAGGTTCCAGATGTATTCGCGCCAGTCGGCCCAAATGTCCACTTCGTGCCATCGTCCCCAGCTCGTCAGCTGGATGCCCGCCTCGGGGTCGCCCGCCAGGCCCTGCTCGAAGTTGTAGAGCGGCTCGGGCAGGCCGTGGCCGGCCTCCAGATTGCCCATCACCAGCTTCAGCTGCGGCGAGAACTTCACCGTGGCCTGCATCCAGGGCAGGAGGTGCAGGCTGCTGGCGGTGTCGCTGTAGTCGGGATAGGCGCCGTAGGTCATCACCGAGGGGAACCCCTTGGCGCCCCACATGTGCAGCCAATGCACGCCGCCCGTCAACGTCACGCTCTCGTGCAGCCGCCATTCCACCTTGGGCCTCAGCACGAAGCCCGGCAGGGTGTAGCCGCTGACGCGGTCGCCGAAGTACTCGTTGTCGATGAAGAAGTGGGTGCCGTCGATGTGGAGGAAGACGGTGTTGGTGTCCTGGGACCATGCCGGCGACGACAGGGTCATGAAAAATAACGACAACAATGACAACAGAGACAACCGGCAAACCGCCACATGCGGTTTGCGGACCTGAGATAGCAATGTTGTTTGTGTTGTCATTGTTGTCGTTTGAAAAAGAACTTATTGTTGTGAAAGGGCGTTTTTGACGGCCTCCTCGATGTCCTTGCCGCGGAGGTCGCGGGCGAGGATGGTGCCGTCCTTGCCGATGAGCATGATCTGCGGGATACCCAGCACGCCGTAGGTGTCGGTGGCGGTGTGGGTGCTGTCCACGAGGACGGGATAGCCGATGCCGAGGTCGTCGAGGGTCTTCTGCAGGTCGGCGGCACGCTTGCCGGCGTTGCCACGCTCCCACACGTTAAGTCCCACCACTACAAGGCCTTTGCCTTTGTACTTGTCGTAGATGCCGATGAGGTTGTTCTTGATTTCCTGGCGGCAGGGCGAGCACCACGAGGCGAAGAAGTCCACCAGCGTCACCCGGCCCTCGGCCAGGTCGCTGAGCTTGCCGTCCTGCCAGTTGCCGTCGGCTCTCCACCACTGGCCGCTGATATCGGTATAGTGCTTTCCGACGGAGGTGGCTTCGCTCTTGCGCAGCTGCTCCAGACGCTCCTGCACGGGTTTGTAGTTCGCCACCACGGGCGACGCATCCTTCAGCATCTCCTCCAGTTGTTTGGCGGTTATTTTTTCGTCGATTCCGACCATAAGCTCAAAAGCCATGGCCCCCAGAATGTTGTCTTTGTTCTCGAGGTAGAGGTTCTTCGCATTCTCCTGCATACGCTGGCTGCCAATCTCGCTGATGCTGTCCATCTTGCGTTCGGCCTCGTCGCGCTCGTCACCTTCTGCAACACTCATAATCATCTCCCATTGTTGCAACTCGTTCTCCAGGTCGCTGAAGTCCATCTCCTTGGTGAACCGGAAGAAGCGGTCGTTCAGGACGGTGCCCCAGATGCTGTCCATCGTGACACCAATCTTTCCGGGTTCGACAAAGCATTGGAAGGCAACGCCTTCTCCAACAATGGCGGCTATCCACGGCTCGTCCACCGTGCCGTTGAAGGTGAAGTGGTTGCCGTTGATAGTAGTGCTATCGACGGGCCCCTGTGCATTGTTAGCATTTATCAGGTAGAGTGTTTTCCCGTTCAATTCCTCGCTGGGCAACTCACCGTTGATAACATAATTGTTCTTCCCTCCGCAGCTGGCCAGCACAAGCATAACTGCCGCTGCAAAAAGCATTTGCATCGATTTTTTCATTTTGTTCAATATTAATTAACGGGTGCAAAGATACAAAAAAATTTTTAATCAACAACCGGCCATCTTTTTCTCCGGTGAAGGGTGGTAGGAAAGTGGTAAGAAAGTGGTAGGGGGATGGGAAGAGTATGATAGGGCAAAGATGCTGATTATCTGCGATTTAGTCTGGTGGCGATTTTTATCGGAATCCGATAAAAGTGCAGAAAAAAGTTTTTTGGGTGTTTAAGGGTTGATAATCAGGTGGTAAGGTTGGTTTTTAGGGTGATGGTGATAATTTTTTCTTTCCATGTCGAAAAAAAGTTGTATCTTTGCAAATTAATATTTTTAAGAATAAAATTTATAAATCATGTATACAGACACTTCTAAATTCATAGGCGAAGGCCTCACTTACGACGACGTGCTGCTCGTCCCTGCTTACTCCGAAATCCTCCCGCGCGAGGTATCGGTTGCTTCCCGTTTTTCCAAAAACATCACGCTGAACACCCCGCTGGTCAGCGCCGCCATGGACACCGTGACCGAGGCGGCCATGGCCATCGGCATGGCCCAGGAAGGCGGCATCGGCGTGCTGCACAAGAACATGAGCATCGAGCGCCAGGCCAACGAGGTGCGCAAGGTGAAGCGTGCGGAGAACGGCATGATCATCGACCCCATCACCCTCTCGAAAGAGGCCAAGGTGAAGGATGCCTTGAAGCTGATGGAAGAGTACGGCATCGGCGGCATTCCCATCGTCGACGAGAACCGGATGCTCATCGGCATGGTGACCAACCGCGACCTGCGCTTCGAGCGCGACATGGAGCGTCCGCTGAGCGAAATCATGATTACCAAGCTCATCACGACCCATGTCGGCACCACCTTTGCCGAGGCCACCGACATCCTGCAGCAGCACAAGATCGAGAAGCTGCCCGTGGTGAACGACGAGGGCCAGTTCATGGGCCTCATCACCTATCGCGACATCATGAAGACCAAGGAGCGTCCCAACGCCTGCAAGGACAGCAACGGCCGTCTGCGCGTGGCCGCCGGCGTGGGCATCACGCCCGACATGATGGACCGTGTTGACGCCCTGGTGAAGGCCGGCGCCGACGCCATCGTCATTGACACCGCCCATGGCCACTCCATCCGCGTGGTGGAAGCCCTGAAGAGCGTGAAAGCCAAGTACAAGGACATCGACGTCGTCGTGGGCAACATCGCCACCGGCGAGGCCGCCCTGATGCTGGCCGAGGCCGGCGCCGACGCCATCAAGGTGGGCATCGGACCCGGAAGCATCTGCTCGACGCGCATCGTGGCCGGCATCGGCGTGCCGCAGTTGACGGCCGTCTGCGAGGTCTGCGGCGCCCTGAAGCAGAAAGGCTACGACGTGCCCGTCATCGCCGACGGCGGCATCCGCTACAGCGGCGACATCGTCAAGGCCCTGGCCGCCGGCGCCAGCAGCGTCATGGTGGGCAGCCTGGTGGCCGGCACCGACGAGGCTCCCGGCGAGACCATTATCTACGAAGGCCGCAAGTTCAAGAGCTACCGCGGCATGGGCAGCCTCGAGGCCATGCAGAGCGGCTCCAAGGACCGCTACTTCCAGGACAAGGAGACCGACGTCAAGAAGCTCGTCCCCGAAGGCGTCGTGGGCCGTGTGCCCTACAAAGGCACCCTCGGCGAGATACTCTACCAGATGGTGGGCGGCCTGAAGGCCGGCATGGGCTACACCGGCAGCCGTACCATCGGCGACCTGCAGCAGGCCAAGTTCATCCGCATCACCGATGCCGGACGCACCGAGAGCCATCCGCACGACATCGCCATCACCCGCGAGGCACCGAACTATTCCAGATAAGTTGTTAAGTAGACAGTAGTTAAGTTATTGCAACAGATGAAAAAGAAGATATTGTTGGCTGCGGCCGTCTTTTCGGTTTTCGGTTTTCAGTATGCGACCGTCCAGGCCCAGGACAATCCCGTTGTGGTTGAGGTTGGAGGTCGGCAGATCCGCCAGCAGGAGTTTATGAAGGACTTCATGCAGTCCGTCGGCGACAACCTTGTGGCCAAAGGGGCCAGCGAGGCCGAGAAGCGCGCCGCCCTGGACGAATACGTGGAACTCTACGCCAACTTCCAGGCCAAACTGCGCGATGCCCACGTTCAGGGGCTTGACACCACCGCCGCTTTGCGCGACGAGTTGGGCAAGTACCGCGCCGAGCTTGCGGCTCCCTACCTCATCGACTCCGCCATGCTGACGCGCATTCTCCGCGAGGCCTACGACCGCAACCAGTATGCCGTGCATGCCATGCACATCCTGGTGAAGGTGGGCCCGGATGCCGACCCTGAGGACACCCTGGCGGCGTACAACCGCGCCCTCGAGCTGCGCAAGCGTGTGTTGGACGGCGAGAACTTCCACGATGTGGCCATCGAGGAGGCCCGTCGCGTGGACCCCCAAGCCAAGGTGCAGCCCAACGAGGGCGACCTCGGCTACTTCACCGCTTTCGATATGGTGTATCCCTTCGAGAATGCGGCCTACAGCCTGGAACCGGGCGAACTGAGCATGCCTGTGCGTACCCGTTTCGGATACCATATCATCAAGGTCATAGAGAAGGTGAAGCACTACGGCAAGGTCACCATCCAGCACTACTGGAACCGCAATCACAATTCGCGTGCCGAAATGACCTCCATCTACGACCGTCTGCAGTCCGGCACTCCCTTCGAGATTGTGGCACGCCAGAGCGACGACTATTCCACGGCCAATAGCGGCGGTCTGCTGGAGAATGTGGAGATGCGCCAGTTGCCTTCCGAGTACATCACCATCATCAGCAAGCTGCAGGAGGGCGAGGTGTCGCACCCCTTCTATACGCAGTACGGATGGCACCTGGTGAAGCTGGTCAAGCGTGAGGAACGCCCCGAGTTCGAGAAACTGGAGCCCTACTACCGTCAGCGCATGGTGCGCGACCCGCGTGGCAGCGCCTCCCGCAAGGCATTTGCCTCCGCAGCCATGAAGAAATACGGTGTGGTCGACCTGACCACCACCCCCGTGCCTCAGAAAGGCAAGAAGAAAGCGAAGAAACAACCCGTTGTGATGCAGGCCAGCCTCGACAGTCTGACGGCCCATCTCAACGACAAGGTCTTCACCGGCAAGTGGTCGGAGCCCGATTCGGTCTTCACCGTGAACCCCGTGTTGGCACGTGTCCCCGGCAAGGAATACCGTCTGCTCGATGTGGTCGACTTTGTCCGTCGCTCGCAGAAACGCACCCCTCGCACGGAGCTCTCCTTCTATGCCCGACAGCGCTATGAGGACTTCCTCGACAGCATCACCATCGCCTATGCCGACAGCCAGCTGGAGAAGGAACATCCCGATTTTGCCGAGCTCGTGAATGAGTATCGCCGCGGCCTGTTGATTTTCAACTATAACGAGAAGATGATCTGGACCAAGGCCATCAAGGACAGCGCCGGATTTGCCGACTTCTACGGCCGCGAGAGCGCCAAGAAGAGCCTCTCCGTGCCCGGCGATTCCATATATTTTTGGCGTACACGTGCGCGTGTGGTTGTCTTTGACGTCGAGGACAGCCGTTGCCTCGATTCCGACAAGGCTGTGAAGATTCTCCGCAAGTCCCTCAGTAAGAACCTCTCCATGTCCGACATGCAGGATGCACTCATGAAGAAGGTCGACAAGAAGAAGTGCGAAGTGGCTGAGCCCATCAAGAACAGCGTCGAGGTGGTGGAACAGACCCGTCAGGACCTGCTCGGCGACGACCAGTGGAAGCTCGGTGTCTACGCCGTGCACTCCGGCAAGGGCTATCGTCTGCTCGTGGTGCAGGACGTCATAGCGCCCTGCCTCAAGGGGCAGTTCGAAGCTCGCGGCTACTACCTCAACGCCTGGCAGAACGAAGTGGAGGAGAACCTCAACAAGGACCTCCGCAGCAAATACAGAGTGAAAATCCACAAGAATGTCGTTGGCGCAATCAAGTTCTAACCGTTTGGCAACCATCGTGCTGGTGGCCGTGGCCCTGCTGATGGCGTCCTGTTCGTCATCGTCGGGCGACGGCTCGCCCGTGGTGGCCAAGGTGTACGACCTTGAGCTCCACCGCAGCGACATCGAAGGACTGGTGCCGGCCGGCCTCGCCTCCGAGGACAGCATGACCGTTGTCCAGAACTATGTCGACCAGTGGATCCGTCAGGCCGTCATCCTGACCAAGGCCCGCAAGAACGTGGAGAACGATTTCTCGCGCGAGCTTCAGGAGTACAAGAACAACCTCCTGGTCTACGCCTACGAGCGCCAGATTGTCGACCAGCTGATAGACACCACCGTCACCGACAGCCAGATAGAAGAATACTACAACGCCCACAAGAGCGAGTTCCTCCTGAAGAGCAGCATCGTGAAGGCTGTCTACGTCACTGCTCCGGTGAAGAGCCCCGCCGTGGCCAAAATCAAGAAGATAGTGCTTCGCGGCACCTTCGGCGACGGCGATGTCCTCGAACTCGAAGAGACCGCTTCGCGCAACGGTTTCAGCGGCTATTACGATGCCTCGGCATGGATGCCGTTCGTCTCCCTGCAAACTGTCATCCCCGTCACCGCCTACAACGAGCAGCTCTTCCTGCGTCAGCACCGCACCATCACCCTCTCCGACGATTCTCTCTTCTACGCCGCCCGCATCCTCGACTACAAGGTCACCGACGAGACCTCGCCCATCGAGATCCAGCGCGACAACATCCGTGCCATCATCGTCAACCACAGAAAGATAGACATTCTCAACAAACTCCGTTCCGACCTCCTCGCCGAGGCCGAGAAAGGAGGCTATGTGAAACGTAAACTATAAGCATTCCGATGAAAAAGACCACATATCCGGCCCTTGCGGCCTTGATTCTTCTCCTTCACCTTGTGGCAACGCCTGCCTTTGCGCAGCCGCAGAAGCCTGCCGGCACCCTTGTGGACGGCGTGGCCGCCGTGGTGGGAAAGAACATTGTGAAGTATTCCGACATCGAGCGTTCCTTTGCCCAGATGCGCCTGCGCTCCGGCATGACCGATGCCCAGACCAACCGCTGCGCCATCCTCGAGAACCTCATCCTCACCCAGCTCATGGTCCACAAGGGCGAGGTGGACAGTGTCGAGGTGAGCGACGAGGAGGTGAACCAGTACCTCGAAAGCTTCCTCCAGAGCGACCTGGAGCGCTACGGCTCCAAGGAGGCCATCCGCGAAGCCACAGGCTTTGCCTACGACGAGCTGAAGGAACAGTACGACCGCATGATCCGCACCAACCTCCTCAGCCGCAGCGTCGAGTACAACATCACCGAGAACGTCAAGGTGACGCCTGCCGAGGTGACGGAGTTCTTCAACTCGCTCCCCGCCGACAGCCTCCCCATGATGCCCGAACGCTACGAAATCTCCGAAATCGTCATCCAGCCCACCATCCCCGAAACCGAACGCGACCGTGTACGTGCCGAGCTCGCCGAGCTCCGCGAGCGTATCATCAAGGGCGAGAGCTTCTCTATGCTCGCCGCCCTCTATTCGCAGGACCCCGGTTCCGCACGTAAGGGCGGTGAACTCGGATTCTTCCCCCGTGGCCGCATGGTCGCCGAGTTCGAGTCGGCAGCCTTTGCCCTGAAGCCTGGCGAGGTGTCGCCCATCATCGAGACCCAGTTCGGCTTCCACATCATCCAGCTTATCGAGCGCCGTGGCAACACCATCAACGCCCGCCATATCCTCATCATCCCCAAGGTCTCCTCCGAGGACCTGCTGCGCACCCGCATGAAGCTCGACAGCATCGCCTCCGAAATCCGCGCCGGCCACCTCTCCTTCGAGGATGCCGCCAAGCAGTACAGCACCGCCAACAGCGCCAAGCAGGGCGGCACGGTGACCAACAGCACCGACGGCAGCAACCGCTTCGACGCCGAGGCCCTCAAGGAGAGCTATTATGCCATCGGCGTGCAGGGTATGGATGTAGGCGACATCTCCAATGCCACCGCCTTCAAGACCGAGGACAGCCGCGACGCCTACCGCATTGTGCGCCTCAACCGCAAGTACCCCGCCCACAAGGCCAACCTCACCGACGACTACGACAACATCTACAATGCCGCCCTCGCCGCCGCCAAGCAGAAACGGATGCTCGAATGGGCCCGCAAACAGGCCAAACGCACCTATATCCGTCTGGCCGACGAATACAAGGACTGCTCTTTCCCCAACCTGCAAATCAATATCCAGTAAAAGCTATGACCGACAAAGAACAACTCGACCTCCTGGTCCAGAAATACAGCACCCTCCGCAACGAGATAGGAAAAGTCATCGTCGGCCAGCACGAAGCCGTCGACTCTCTGCTCTTGGCCCTCTTCACCGGTGGCCATTGCCTGCTCCTCGGTGTGCCGGGCCTGGCCAAAACCCTCATGGTCAACACCCTCGCCCGCACCCTGGGCCTCTCCTTCAGCCGCATACAGTTCACCCCGGACCTCATGCCTTCCGACATCACCGGCTCCGAGATTCTGGACCGCGAGCGCAACTTCAAGTTCATCCAGGGCCCCCTGTTTGCCTCCGTGGTCCTTGCCGACGAAATCAACCGTACGCCCCCCAAGACCCAGGCCGCCCTCCTCGAGGCCATGCAGGAGCACAAGGTCACCGTCAGCGGCACAACCTACCGGCTCCCCAGCCCCTTCCTTGTGCTGGCCACGCAGAACCCCATCGAGCAGGAAGGCACCTACCCGCTGCCCGAGGCCCAGCTCGACCGCTTCATGTTCAACGTCCGCCTCGACTATCCCTCCTTCGACGAAGAGGTACAGATTGTCAAACAGACCACCGTCAAACAGACCAACGAGGTGGCCGAAGTGCTCAACGCCGAGCAAATCATCGGGTTCCAGGATGTCATCCGTCGCATGCCCGTGCCGGACAACGTTGTGGAGTATGCCGTGCGCTTGGTGACCTCCACGCGTCCCGTGCAGGGCTCCGAAGGCAGCCGCTACATCTCCTGGGGCGCCGGTCCGCGCGCTTCGCAGTATCTCATCATGGGCGCCCGCACCCACGCCGCCCTGCAGGGCAAGTACTCGCCGGACTCCGACGATGTCCGCGCCGTGGCCTGCAACGTACTCCGCCATCGCATTGTCCGCAACTATTTCGCTGAAGCCGAGGGTATCACCACCGACCAAATCATCAATGAAATGCTGAAATCATGAAAAAGATATTGATGGCCGCGGCCATAATTTCAGTTTTCGCCTTTCACCTCACGCCGTTCGCCCTGAGGGCGCAGTCCGGCCTCTATGTGCCTGCAGACAAGCCCGTCAAGGACATGCGGAAGGCCCTCACCAACCCCCAGGTCTTCTACCTCCTGCTCACCTGTCAGGGCAACGACTCCACCTACAGCGTCAACCACCTCGACCTCCTGGATTCCGCCTATCGCATCGCCTTCTCCGAGCAGAACCCCATGCTCTACACCATGGTGGTGGAAAGCTATGCCGGCGCCGACGAGGTGCTGGGCAACAAGCGTGTCGAGTCCGTCCTGCGCTACTTCTCCATGCGTTGCCGCGCCCCCTTCCCCATACGCTATGCGCAAAACCCCATCCATTGCTCCTGCCACGGCGACTCCGTCGAGACGCTCCGCTTCGAGGTGCCTACGGCAACGGCCGTCTACGACTGCGCCACCCTCCCCGGCGAACGTCTGAAACTCAACAAGAGCGTCGACCTCACCAATTCCATCCTCGTCACCTTCCGCAATGACCCCGACGAGTGCATCGGCGCGGCCCGCGGATGCTTCGTCCCGGCTGCCGACAGCCTCGTGCGCGGCTACTACGCCAGCCTCTTCCTTGCCAAAGGCTCCGTCTACTCCGTCAGCGGCACCAAGGACACCTGCCCTAGCGACATCCAGATCAAGGTGGACGACCACCTCGACTACCGCACCACCGTGGAACGCTACAGCCTCATTCCCCATCCGAAACAAATCCTTGTCCAGGCCGGCTACGTCGTCGTCAGCAGCAACTACGGCCGCCGCCTTGACGAGTGCGAGGAGCCCCAGAAGGACTCCATCTACATACGCATCCCCGCCACCCCCGAACAGGTGGCCTCCAAGCTGAAGTTCTTCGCCAAGGTGAAAACCTCGCGCGGCATCGAATACAAAGCCCTGCCCACCCGCAAGATGCCCGGCAAGGGCGAGCTCATGCTCCAGGCCCCCATCAACGTGGCCCAGTTCGACACCATCTACCTCGGCAAGCGCATCTCCGAGAAGGAACTGAAGGACTACTTCTTCGAGGTCGACTCGCCCACCGAGGCGGCCTCCTTCGCCGTGGGGCGCCGCTTCTTTGTGGCCTATCGCGTCGACAAGCGCGGCGGCTACGAGCTCCGCAAGGCCCTCCGCGACCTCTTCCGCATCGTCCCCGAGCAGGAGGAGGACTCCCAGCCCCGCGAGGAGAAGCGCAAGAACATCAACCCCGACGAAATCATCGACTGAACAATTGTTACTTAAATCTTAATTTTCATTTTTAATCTTCATTTTTAAAAATGGCTTATTTACAGACAGATGTGACTAAGGTTACAACGCGTGTGCTTCAGAACATGAAGCTCCACGGCGAAAAAATAGCTATGATTACGGCCTACGACTACTCCATGGCCTCGCTCGTCGAGAGCACCAAGATCGACGTGGTCCTCGTCGGCGACTCCGCCGCCAATGTCATGCAGGGCCACAAAACCACCCTCCCCATCACCCTCGACGAAATGATTGTCTACGCCACCTCCGTGGTCCGCGCCGTCAAGCGCGCCCTCGTGGTCGTCGACATGCCCTTCGGCACCTACCAGGGCAACTCCAAGCAGGCCCTGGCCTCCGCCATACGCATCATGAAGGAGACCGGTGCCGACGCCATCAAGATGGAAGGCGGCGAGGAAATCCTCGAAAGCGTGCAGCGCATCCTCTCTGCCGGCATCCCCATCATGGGACACCTCGGCCTCACGCCGCAGAGCATCAACAAGTTCGGCACCTACGCCGTCCGCGCCACCGAGAAGGATGAGGCCGACCGCGTGAAGAAAGACGCCCTCATCCTCCAGGAAGCCGGCTGCTTCGCCCTCGTGCTCGAGAAGATTCCCGCCAAGCTCGCCGCCGAAGTCACAGGCGAACTGAAAATACCCACCATCGGCATCGGCGCCGGCATGCACACCGACGGACAGGTCCTCGTACTTCAGGACATGCTGGCCATCACCCAGCAGTTCAAGCCCCGCTACCTGCGCACCTACGGCACCTTCGGCGAGGACATCTCCAACGCCATCCGCCACTACGTGGCCGACGTCAAAAGCGGTGACTTCCCCAACGAAAAAGAACAGTACTGAAAAAAACAAAGGCCAGCAGCAACGCTGGCCTTCGGTTTACAAAATCACCACGCGACGTGTCGCTGTCCCCGTATCAGTAACCAGCCGCAGCAGGTATACGCCGCGGGGCAGGGTGGAGACATCCATCCTGGTGTGGGAGCTTTGTAGGCCGCAGGCCATCACCTCACGTCCATGGAGGTCCAACAACTGCAGTTGCCCCTCATCGCCCTCCACCTGGAGCATCCCCGTGGCGGGATTGGGAAACACTGCTAAATGTGCTTTGACTTCATTCACTAAGGGAATACCGGCTCTGCCGAGGGACACTGAGGGACTCCACTCCGACCAGTTGCGTCCTCCGGGACGATAGCAGCGTGCCTGTATGCTGATCTCGTAGTGTTCATTGGGGTTGAGGCCGCAGTAGGTGTGGACGGTTGTGTCAAGGGTGTCGTATCGTTCGCCTGAGGGTCCTGCAAGACGTGCTACCCAGAGGTCCTGCCAGGGTAGACTGTCCCACGCTGCACGGATACATCCGGTGGAATCTGTTGTCACCCTCACGCTCTCCACAGCCCTGCATTCCGGCTCGATGATGAGAAAAATCTCGGGCAGTTCACGGTCAAGCGTATCGTCCTCCCATCTGGTGTCCGTCCTCAGTTTGTACGGATAGTTCCCAATATGGTAAGGAACTTCGTGTAATTCGTGTACAAATGAAAAATTACCCACAAGATTATTCGAGTTGTAAATCTCGGAGAATCCAAGATAGAAATCGCCATCCACCTCAACAGGCGTATCAAAGTAAGCATATTTGAGAACCATTTGCGTGACTGGTATTAGAATGAAATTTGTATGACACGTATTTTTCCCTGGCAAAACAAATAGATGATAGTTGGTATCGGAAGTCCATTCAAAAAAATAATCGCTAAAATAGCCGCTATGAATTTCACCAAGTTTCGTTTTTAAATCGGGCTCATATAATGATAGGCAATATGAGTATTCAGGTGTGGACGGCAAATATCCCCATGCTATTCCGACGGCTCTAAGAGGTGTGTCGGTGTGTTGGTAAAAGGCGATCTCTTTTGGTAAATCGGTTCGAAAACCTTTAATGAAATCCTCTACTATACAAGTGTCCCCATTGTAAGCAGCACCGACAGAATCCCACCTGTATTTGTATAAGAACGGATAGTCTTGCAATGTGGAATATTGCGCTTGCATGGAGCAGCAACAAACGAGGAATACAACGATTAATAATGCTTTCTTTTTTAATGACATTCCTTCCATATTATATATTTCTTATCTTTTGTTGCTATTGATTGTGAAGAATAATACCGATTGTCCAGAATTTGTTCAAGGACAGTTTGCTCCTCAGCAATTTCTAGATTCTTCGGTTCCTTTGTGTTGTAGCTAAAGCAATTTTCATTTTTTATGTTGGGGTCATGAAGCCAGAACCTTATTCTGTAGCTATTACCCATATCGAATCCTGAAATGATTTCGAAATTATTTGAATCAGCATTGTCTATGGACAACCATCGATAAAGATTGCTTCTCTCTTTTCTGTAAATATTGAATGGAATAGTGGTGTTGAATAAGGTGAAGGTATTGTCATTGTTGTTCTCAAGGAAATAAAGTGTTTTGTTCATAGGGTTGTATGTGAGATCTTGTAAGTAGAAGGAACTATTTTCGGGAGCTATTTCGAATCGTGTATATGGAGGAATGGTTGGGCTGTTGAATACTGAAACTGCAAGTCTACCACTATGACTGTTGATGCATGCTGTGGCAAAAGCGTCCTCTTCCATTTTTGTTATACGAAGATTGTACAAATCTACGTCCAGAATAGTGGGATCGGTAGTCCATATCGGTGTGTAGGAGGTTCCGCCCGCAGCCCAGGTATCCAGAAAACTTTCTCCTGGAGCCACTGGTATTTTATAGTATAAAATATTGTGGGAATGAGCTCCCATATTAGATGTCGTTGCTGCAGCGATAACCCCATACTGTTTCGTTATAGCGACATCTTCATATCTATAATTATAGGGCATATCAATTGTAAATGTGATTTTGTGTCCCACAGAAGGATCCCTCCAAAAATCAACGATGGCTGAAGGGAAATAGGGAACTAAATGAATTAGATCATATGTGTAGTAACAACCTATCATCAACATGTGTACTATCCCTGCGCTAGTGCGTACAACGTCGATTTTTGATAACATAGACAATAAACTTTCGCCGGTATTGGTTGGAACGTATAGGTTAAAGTAGGTGATTGTTCCAGAACCAAAAAAAACATCGTTAATATCAAAATAGCCACAAATTGCCGTTTGGTTTATATTTCCACAAAAAAAAACAGTGTCATCTAGTATTACAAAATCCTCAACATGAAACTGTCGTGATACGTCTACACTTAGTGTCGTCATTGTACTGCGATTGACGTAGCTAAAAAATACTTCAGTACCATAAAAATCGCTAAATGTGATGTCAATGCCAGGTTTGTAATTGCGAATAATTGAAAATTCTGAAAGTTGATTGCTTTCATAAACAATACTCTGTGAGAATGCAGGCATCGAAAAAAATAACATGATTGTTACGATATATGCCTTAAAAAAAACATTTTTGTTTTTCATTTTTATTTTTTTTATATATTATTTAATTGATTATAATGTGTTTATAATAAAATGGAGAGCATTCTCATTTTGCAAATATATAAAATTTTTGAATATAGAAAAAATAAAAGAGCATTTTGCATCGGAATAGTTTCCAAGAATGAGGCAAATGGCGTCATCCTACCGCATTAATATTATTGTTCATCGATATTTTATTTTACTATCCGATACCGGTCAAATAGGTATTTTATTCGACTGTTCTTATATAGTATACATATAGTATACATATACTTCTCATATAGTATTTATATACAGTATATGAATACTATATGAGAAGTATATGAATACTATATGACTTGGGTCGAATTTGGGGGCTGTCAGGTAGGGGTTGGAAGCGGTGGCGTTGATGGGGAAAAAACAGAAGTCCGGAGGGCTGTCGGCTTTCCGGACTTGGGGTTGTGCGCCTGCTGCCAGGTGGCAGTGGGCGGGGATGATGGGAAAGGGTGTGCGCTTTATTTCACCACTTCGGCTTCGACGTAGTCGTTGTCTTTTTCGATGAGGGCTTTGTGGACGGAGTCGATGTAGTCCTCGACGAGGTTGATGCCTGCCAAGGCCACGAAGCTGGCGATGCCGATGCCGATAAAGCCGATGCCGAAGAGGATGCTCAGTGTGGTTTCGACCAGCTGGGGCGAGAAGATGCTCCAGCCTCCCAGCACGATGGCCAGCAGGCCCATCAGCAGCATCAGCCACCAGCCTTTCGACCCGGCACGGCGGTACTTGATGGATGTGAGCGCGAAGTCGATGCCTTCGAAGAGGATGACGATGCCCAGGAGGGTGGCCACGACGGAGGGCTTGAACACTATCAGCACGCCCAGGGCGACCACGAGCACCGAGACGGAGAGTTGCAGGGTGTCGAGGCTGCGCATGGCTGCTTTGTATTGCAGGCAGAAGAACACCACGCCCGAGATGACGATGACGATGCCGGCGATGCGGGCGAAGGTCTCTATGGTGCCTAGCGGCGAGCAGAAACAGAGCAGGCCGAGGGTGCAGAAGAGTATGCCGAGGACGATGTGTGTTATTTTGGCGTTTTTGAACATTGTGCGGTTGTTTGGGTTGTGTTGCTGGATGGATTCCAATGTGCTAGTTCTCGGTTTTCTTGGGTGCGGGCTTGGGAGCGGCGGCGGGGGTGGCGAGGGAGGCGCGCATGTCGGTGTCGGCCTGGATGTTCTTCATGCGGTAGTAGTCCATGATGCCTAGGTTGCCGTTGCGGAAGGCTTCGGCCATGGCCAGGGGCACTTCGGCTTCGGCCATGATGACCTTGGCGCGGGCTTCCTGGGCTTTGGCTTTCATCTCCTGCTCGCTGGCGACGGCCATGGCGCGGCGTTCCTCGGCCTTGGCCTGGGCGATGTTCTTGTCGGCGTTGGCCTGGTCCATCTGGAGCTGGGCGCCGATGTTCTTTCCGACGTCGATGTCGGCGATGTCGATGGAGAGGATTTCGAAGGCTGTGCCGCTGTCGAGGCCCTTGGTGAGGACGAGTTTGGAGATGCTGTCGGGGTTCTCGAGCACCTGCTTGTGGCTGGTGGCGCTGCCGATGGAGGTGACGATGCCTTCGCCTACGCGGGCGAGGATGGTCTCCTCGCCGGCGCCGCCGACGAGCTGCTTGATGTTGGTGCGCACGGTGACACGGGCTTTGGCGATGAGCTGGATGCCGTCCTTGGCCACGGCGGCCACGGGGGGCGTGTCGATGACCTTGGGGTTGACGGAGGTCTGCACGGCCTTCAGCACGTCGCGGCCGGCGAGGTCGATGGCCGTGGCGGTCTTGAAGTCGAGGTTCATGTTGGCTTTGTCGGCACTGATGAGGGCGTTGACGACGGAGGCCACATGGCCGCCGGCCAGGTAGTGGGCCTCGAGGTCGTTCTGCTTGATGGTGAGGCCCGCCTTGGTGGCGGAGATCATGTTGTTGACGATCACCGTGGGGGGCACTTTGCGGAAGCGCATGAAGATGAGCTGTACCAGATTGACGTGCACGCCGGAGATGATGGCTTGGAACCAGATGCCTACGGGCACCAGATAGAGGAGGATGATAACCGCGATGATTATCACTCCGATGAGAATCATTGTACCTACTGTCATGTTTTATTTGTTTTTAAGGGTTTCTTCGAAACGGTTGTCGCCGGCCTCGCGGACGTCGATGCGGTAGCCTTCGGTGGCTACGACCTCGATGTCGCGGTCGGGGTCGATGAATTTGTTGACTGCATGGACCTCCATGGTCTGTCCGTCGATGAGGGCTTTGCCGGTGGGCGCGAGGCGCGAGATGGTGACGCCGCGGGTGCCGGCCTTGACCTGGGGTTCGAGCTGGTTGACCTTGCTGTCGCTCTCCTCTTTGAGGCTGAAGCGGTTCCAGGTCTTGGTTTTGAAGATCCAGAGGAACGTCAGCAGGCAGAGCGCGAAGGCGCAGAGGAGGATGATGGTGCCCACCTGGGTGCCGAAGAGCACGTAGCTTTGCCACACACCGAAGGCTATGGCGGCCACGCCGATGGTGCCGGCCACGCCACCGGGGAGGATGAGCACTTCGAGGGCCAACAGGAGGACGCCTACCAGTAGGACGATGATTAAGAGGGTGGTGTTCATGGGTGTGATGGGTTAAGGGGTTTTGGGTTATTGGTTATTGGTTATTGGTTATAGGGGGGTTAGTTTTCTACGATTTCGGAGGTGAGTTGTTTGTTGAGGAGGGCGGTGTGCATGGGGAGGAGGTCGGAGTAGGCGCCGTGTTTGACGGTGCATTTGCCATGGCAGTGGACGAGGATGGCGCACTGTTCGGCCTGTTCGGTGGTGTGGCGGCAGATGTCGACGAGGGCTTTGATGACATAGTCGAAGGTGTGCACGTCGTCGTTCCACAGCACCAGGGAGCATCCGTTGTCTTCCAGTACGGCGGCTTCGTCTTCCGCTTGGGGGCTTACGTAGGGTTTGTTCTCTTCCATAATGTTCTTTTAGTCTATCAGTGCCACGGCTTGCGAGGAGATGCCTTCCTGGCGGCCCTCGAAGCCGAGGTGTTCGGTGGTGGTGGCTTTGACGGATACCTGGTCGAGGTCGAGACCGAGGGTGGTGGCGATGTTGCGGCGCATCTGTTCGATGTGGGGTGCCAGTTTGGGCCGTTGGGCCACGACGGTGGAGTCGATGTTGACGATGTGGTAGCCGTGTTGGCTGAGGAGGTTGCCGACGTGGGCGAGGAGTTTGAGGCTGCTGATGCCTTTGTACTGCGGGTCGGTGTCGGGGAAGTGCTTGCCGATGTCGCCCAGGGCTGCGGCGCCGAGGAGGGCGTCGCAGATGGCGTGGAGCAGCACGTCGGCGTCGCTGTGGCCCAGCAGGCCGTGGGTGTGCTCTATGCGCTCGCCGCCAATCCAGAGCGGCAGGCCTTCCTGCAGTTGGTGCACGTCGTATCCGGTTCCTATTCTCATAATTACTGACTACTGATTACTGACTACTGCCCACTGACTACTTGGTAGGTTTCATGTCCAGGCCGATGCTGATGCGGATGGTGTTGGCCAGGGAGTTGGTGGAGATGGTGGTGGTGGGGATGAGGTAGGAGAAGTCGCCGGTGAAGTAGCTGTAGCGGATGCCCACGCCGACGGTGGCGTACTGGCGGCCGCCCTTGTTGGCATGCTCGAAGAAGTAGCCTGCGCGCACGGCGAAGGTTTCGGAGTACCAGTATTCGGCACCGGCCGATATTTGGATTTCCTGCAGCTCTTCCTGCAGTCCGCCGGGGGCGTCGCCAAAGGAGCGCAGGGCGCCCTCGATGACACCGATGTTGTTGTAGTCGGCCCAGCCTGCGGTGTCGTTGCGCAGCGGGGGTGTGGGGACGAGGAGCTTGTTGAGGTCGAGCATGACGGAGATTTTGTTGTACTCGTCGATGCGGTTGGTGTAGCGTCCACCGAGGCGGAGGTTGGTGGGCAGGAACTCCTTGTCGTTGTCGTCGTTGGAGTAGGAGAGCTTGGCGCCGAGGTTGGAGATGAAGGCGCCGAGGGCGAACTCCTGTGTCTTGTCGATGGCCTGCTGGTAGTAGAGTCCGATGTCGGCGGCCAGGGAGTTGGCGGCCTGGGTGGCGGTGTTGGAGCTGCCGTCGCTGATGGTCTGTCCGTTGGTGAGGTCGGAGCGCAGGAAGCGGCCTGTGGCGCCGAGGGAGAGGTTGTCGTTGAGCTTCAGGGCGTAGGAGGCGTCGATGGTGAACTCGTTGGGGTGGAGGGTGGTGATTTTGTTGCCCTCGATGTCGGTGTTGTCGATGTCGCCGAGGGTGAAGTAGGTGAGGCTGGCGGCGGCGGTGCTACGGTCGTTGATGCGGTAGTAGCCGGCGAGGTAGAAGAGGTTCATGTCGCCCACCTTGAGTTTGCGCAGCCAGGGGGTGTAGGTGGTGTAGGCGCCGGCGGTGCCGTCGATGAAGGCCAGCTTGGCGTTGTTCCAGTGGGCCGAGTAGGCGTCGGGGGTGGTGGCGGCACCTACGTCGCCCATACCGCTGGAGATGGCGTCGGGGGCGATGAGGATGATGGGCAAGCCGGTCGATATGAAATTCTTTTCTTGACCGAGTTCGGAATACTGTGCGCTGAGCGTGCCGCCCAGGGCCACAAGCAATGTCAGGAAGGTTAGTTTCTTCATTCTTCTTTAATTGTTCGTTTCGATTCGATGTTTTGCTATAAGTAACGCGGTTGTTTTGCTTTTATTGTGTCAGCGGACGATACATTTTGTCGTTGCCTGGTGGGTCTCGCCGTCGGTGTCGGTCAGCACCATGCGTGCCAGGTAGAGTCCCGGCGGCACCGCGCTGACGTCCCACACGGAGGGTCCCACGATGAAGCCTTCGGCGGAGACCGCGGGGGTGCAGCGGTAGGCCAGTTGGCCGCGGCTGTTGTAGATCTGCAGTTCGGCCGAGGCTACGGCGTCGGGGCTGTTGACGCGCAGCGAGAGCACCATGCGGGTGGAGGAGGGGTTGGGGCTGACGCTGAGGCTGGAGAAGCAGAGGGTGTCCGTGCTGTGCACCACGAAGGGGATGGTGGCGCTGCCGGAGATGCCGAAGATGTTCCATGCCTTGACGGTGATGCTGTGGCGTCCGGGAGCGAGGTCCTGCAGGGTGTAGGCCACGCTGCCGCGGCGGCTGTCGAGGATGTCGGGTTGGTAGAGGTCGTTGAGGACGATGAGGCTGTTGGGGTTGCCGTCGAGGACGGCGGTGATGTCGTGTCCGAGGCCGGTGCCGATGTTGATGCCTGCCGAGTCGGCCAGCAGGGCCACCAGGGTGGGGGAGGGGCCTGTCATGCCGCCGGCGCGGAAGTTGGTGTCGCCCATGAAGAGGCGGATGGCGGGGGCCAAGGAGGTGTCGATGTCGGTGTCGCTCAGGCCTCCGAGCATCAGGTGGGAGAAGCTGCCGGTGGCGTGCTCGTAGGCCGACTTGGCGTAGTGGCTTATTTTGGCGTAGGCATACTGGTAGGAGACGTCGCGCGGCACCAGGAAGGAGTATTCGAAGCGTCCGCCGCGCACCTCGTGGCTGCCGCGGTAGAGGACGGTCTTCTGCTGCCAGAAGGGCACCTCGGTGCCGGGGTTGTCGTTGGCCAGGGTGGTGGAACGCATCTCGCGGTCGAAGACGATGGGGTAGACGGTGCCGTCGAAGTCCTGCAGGAGCACGCCGTTGCTGTCCTGGATCTCGCCGGTGACGGTGACGCGCGACAGGGCTTCGGCCTGTATGTCCTCGGTGTCGTCGACGGGTACGGCGTTGATGTGCGTCACCTTGACGCGGTTGGCGGGTTGGCTCAGCCGCAGGGCCGGGTCGCCCAGCAGGCTGATGCACATGGACACGGGCGTGCGGTTCTTGGCCATGCGGAGGGCGTCGCCCACGGTGTTGGCGGGGTTGAGGGCGAAGAGCACCACGTCGCGGTTGAAGCGTTCGACGTGGCTGATGGGGCGTGTGGCGCTGATGACGCCGATCATGGCCGAGGGGGCCAGCACACACAGCTCGGCGCCGCACATTTCGTCCACGCGGTCGAAGCGGCCGTAGGAGCAGGTGCTGGTGACGAAGAAGGGCATGCGGTCGCCGTTGCTGTAGGCGGCGATGTGGGCAGGCTCGATGTAGCGTTCGGTGCCTATGTATTCGGCCGAGCCGTGGCCGATGTAGTTCAGCAGCAGGCATCCGTAGTTGATGCGCTGGCGCAGGGCGTTGTTCAGGTCGGGGTAGTAGGAGCCGATGGAGCCGGACTCCTGATGGTAGGCGTCGGCGTAGAGGCGGTCGATGTTGATTTGCGGCAGGGAGGTCTTGAGGGCCGAGGCGATGGTCTCGGAGGAGTGTGCGAAGGCCGTGTCGCTGGGGCGGCTGGGGTCGGCGTCGTCGGCCAGCAGGGCCACGTAGTTGCGCCAGTCGCCGCGGTTGGTTTCGTCGTCGAGGTCCTTGCGGGTCATGTAGCGTTCGATCTTGTCCACCAGCAGGGTAGCTTCGTCGATGTTCTTGGCGGGCAGGCGGCCTGTGCTTATCTCGAGGACCTCGGAGGAGGAGCCGTAGCCGAAGGGGGAGAGGTAGCCCATGATGTCGTCGCTGGCATAGGAGCTGCCTTCGTTGTCGAAGGAGTAGGGTGTCTCGTAGGTCACGAGGGTGGGCACGCTGCTGCCGAGCAGATTGCGGTTGTCGTAGGTGCCCTTGCCGAAGAGGATCAGATAGCGCGGAGGCTGCGAGGGGAAGCGCTCCTTGAGGTTGCGGAGCAGCGAGCGGATGGCCATCGGGTCGCGCATGCCGGAGGAGTACTCGTTGAAGACCTCCTGGTCGCTGACCACCAGGGTCTGCATGCCGTCGAAGAGCTCGTGCAGCCCGGCCAGCCGTTCGGCCTGGGGACGGTAGGCTTCGAGGGTCACTATTACCAGTTCGGCCGCGGGGGCGCCGTGGAGGTTCTGGTTCGTGATTTCTTGCACGGCGGTGGGCGTAAGGTAGGAGTATTGGTCGAAGACCACGTAGGTCTTGGCGCCGTCGGTGTTGTCGGTCCAGGCATTGGCGCTGACGGCCATCTCGCGCACGTTGTGGCCGTCGCTGACGTCCCACACACGTGCCACCCCCAGGCCCGCCATCTCGAAGCGAGCCGTGGAGCCCAGGTGGCGGTCGTTGCGCACAAGGGTCTGGCCGCCGCTGTAGGACAGGGTGGCATGGGCGTTGAGCTCGATGAAGTCCAGGTAGCCCAGGCCGGCGTTGTCGGCGGGGGAGAAGTTCATCGTGAAGGAATAGGACTGCTGGCCGATGGCGACTTCGTCATCGACGGTGCGGTAGGGGTTGTTCTCCGTGGTGGAGAGCTGGCTGCTGACGCCGGTGGACGTCAGCCTGAAGGTGGACCGCGTGGTGCCCGAACTGGCGGCGGCGTAGCGCAGGCGCACGTCGCTGATGCCTGTGCCGGGCAGGCGCACCTCGAAGGTGCGTTGCGGCTGCGCGGAGGAGAACTTCTCGCCCACCCACACCTGGCCTGTGCCGTAGGCATTCAGCAGGTCGTTGTCGTGGTGGGCCACCACGGTGTGGCTGTTCATCACCGTGTCGGGGACCGGGCTCTCGGCTGTGGCGATGCGTTGCTGCCGGGGGGCGTTGATGGTGACGAAGTAATGGTTTTCGTTGGCGTAGGCGTGACGTTCGAAAATCCAGCGCTGCTGGGCGCTCTCGTAGCGCCAACCGCCGGCACTCTGGCCGTAGAAGAGGATTTCGTCGTCGGCGTCGAGGCGGTGGTTGCCGTTGTGGTCGCGGATGTCGATGCCTACGGGCTGCATGTCGGCGGTGGGGGTGAGGGTGTTGTCGAGGGAGAGCATGGCGCCGCCGCGGCCGTAGACCGCCAGGCTGTCGATGTCGACACCCTGAAGTGCGGCGATGTCGCGTGTGCTGAGGCTGTAAACGCCTTCCTCGCCGACGGTTACTTTCCACCAACGGCCCGTGGCGAGCACCGACTGCCCCTGCGCACCGGTGGCTCCGCAGAGCAGCAATAGTATTGTCAGAATATGTTTTTTTCTTTTGTCCACTTTTCTTCTTTCTTTTGGGTATCTATTAACGCCGTTTTATTTTATTTATTGTATCAATTTATATAATTAATGTTTTTTTCCTCCCTCGTTCGCTCCACCGACCTGACAAATTCTTCCCCACCGGATGGGGGTACGAGGAGGGTATGAGTGTGGTAGGAGGATGGGAAGAGTATGATATGTTAAGTATACTGATTATTAAGTAGTTGTGAAAGTGTTAAATTTATCGTTCTACGATGTAGATTTTGAGTCTCGGAGAGGGAGCGGAGAGGGGTGGGGCAGGGTGTGGGAAAAAATTTTTTTTTATGTGTGACACAATAATATTTTTTTTTCTGAGTTATTGTTGTGCTTGTATGCAAAGCAGGCCCCGTAGTTCAGCTGAATAGAACGTCGGATTCCGGTTCCGAAAGTCGTGGGTTTGAATCCCGCCGGGGTCACCAAGTGAAAAGATTCTCCCATCCCTTTATGCACCTTTTGGTGCTTTTTCTATTGTCGCTGCTGATGATGGTGGCGGCGGTAGTGGTCAGCGCCTTCGTCGATGTGTCCACCCCCAAGGGCGGCGGCTCGTGGTGGCCGTGGCTCTCGTGGCAGGCGCTGTCGCAGGTGCTGATGTTCGCTGTGCCGTCGCTTGTAGTGGCGTGGATGTATTACAGGGACGAGCAGCGGCAGTTTCTGCGGCTCGACTTCTGTGGCCGCCGCTGGCTGCTGGCTTTGGCCGGGGTGGTGGCGATGCTGCTGTTGGTGCCGCTGACCGACTGGCTGACAACCTGGAACGACGCCTTCCACCTGCCGCAGGCCTTGGCGCCGGTCGAGGAGTCGCTGCGCCATGCCGGCGAGGTGTCGCAGGGCACGCTGGAGGGGATGATGCGCGAGGTCGACCCCTGGGCGAGCCTCTTCTTCGTGGCCCTGGTGCCGGCGGTGTGCGAGGAGCTGTTCTTCCGCGCCGGAATGCAGAATCTGTTGCAGAAATGGTTTGGCAATGTGCATGCTGCGGTGTGGGTGACGGCGGCGGTGTTCAGCCTGGCACACTTCGAGGTCTTCGCCTTCCTGCCGCGCTTCCTGCTGGGGGGCCTGCTGGGCTACCTCTATGTGGGCGGTGGTTCGCTGGTGGTCAACGCTGTGGCCCATTTCGTCAACAACGCCATCGTCGTTGTGGCCTACAGGCTGGCATCCTCGCAGGGCCTGGACTTCGATCCGGCAGCCCCTTTGACCATCGGCTGGGAGGTTACGCTGGCATGCTCCGTTGCTGCCGTTTTTCTCTTCGTCGTAACCTTCGGTAAAAGGCTGAAAAAAAATAGAACTTGATTTTAAGTAAAAATGTATATATCCTCTGAAAAAAACGCGAATGTCCACGGATTACTCATTAAATAATAATGGTAAATTCATGATAATTCGTGTTTTAACATTTTTTTTAATTTTTTTTATGTGTGTCTATTTTTAAACCAAATATTTTATGTAAATTTGCATAAAATTTTCATAATAAAAAAAATGTAAAGCTATGATAAGGTATTGTAAATTAATTTTTTGCGTTCTGTTAACATGTTTTTCTATGTCTGGAAAATGTTATGCGGATGAATTAATCAGGCATAATCAAGACAGAGGAGCCGTTGAAGGTTCCATTATTCGACAATACGGTACAAACTGTGATGTCGTTTGCGAAAGGGCTCCTAATAATAATTCTTTTTCCATGTATGAAGAAGGTAATGCTTATGCTAATGGTATTTTTATTGGGGATATGTATGAGATTACTGATTTTGAAATTTTTGATGATGTTGTGTATTTCTGTGGAAAAATGGTATTTGGAGATAGTAATGTGGCTCGAATTGGATATTTTGACCTGACGGGATTCATGAATGCGGACTATGTGCAAGTTGAATATCTTGACATTCCTTGGATGAAGGAGGTGCGTGCACTCGAAGTAGGCAATTTTGCAAGACGGAAACATGTGGTTATTGTCGGGAAAGGCCTGTCTAACGAACCTTATATTGCAGATTTAATGAAATCTGGTTCTTATTGGAATATAAATACGACGGAGTTGTTAAATGATTCTTTGGCCCTTCATGATTTGGCTATTACAGATTCTTATGTGGTTGTAACATCCACGAAAGGTGGACTGATAATGAGGGAGGGGTTGTTGTGGTATTTCCCCAAGCCAACAGTCGGCAATGCATCGTTATTACAGGTCGGCACTACGCAATATTATAATATTGGTTCAAATGTTTCGGAAGAATATTATGTCAGGTCATCGTCAAATGATCAGTTCGCAACGGTGTATACCCCAGGTGTGTTTTTGGGAGGAACAAAGAATTATTGTATAATGAAATATGGGGGTCTTGGCTTTTCCCAGCTACATGTTCTGACAGAAAATAATGTCATGTTTTCCAAGTTAAGAGATTTTGTTTTTGAAACGGATAATCCATATGTTCCCTGTGTTCACTTGCTAATTAATACGAGATATACCTATGGTTCTTTCCGTAGTCTTGTTTATGAGTTGCCAATTGGTGGAATTTCAAGTTCCGTGAATGTTTCAAGTCACACTTATAATGATGTTTACATCACTTCGATTCGTGAGAAAAGTGATGCCCAGCATTTTGTCATGTCTGGATATGGATATTTGAATGGTACTCCGAGTATTTTTAAGTATGAAAAAGGTCTTTTTGGTGTAGGCTGCATGTCGACAGTGAATAATGTCATGTATAAGAACTCAGTTTCGCAGCAGCTTAAACACTATAATTACGATCGAGCAGTCAGTTATGTAGAGCCTTACATTAAGAGTTATGGTGTAAAAATAATGCGTGTGGTTGTTGACTGCAATGTACAATCTAAGGATTCAACGGAAATGATTAAAAAATAAAGATATGAAAAAAAAGGTTTTTGTTTTTGCTTTTTTAGTGTCGATGGTCTTTAGCGTCGGCGCGCAAGATACAATCTCTTTGGGAGATGTGAGGGTGTTGGATAAATGCTATATTCCATCGGTATGGCCACATTATCCCGATGATTTTACATATTATAGAGAGCTTGACAAGCATGTGGGTCAGGTACAGTTCTTGGGACAAAACCATCAACAGGAACTTCTGAGTGGCTTCAGGGTGCTGACAGAAGATACCCTTGAAGTGTATGGCCTTGCGTCTATCATGTGCCCAGGAAGTGTATTGCTCGAAGTGAATGGCGGACCATATCCCGGAATGGATACGTCGAGCCGATATGCTTATACATGGCTGATGATTTTTGCAGGTGAGTCTGATACGTTGCGCCCGCTTGTCGACACCTCTTACACCTATGTACACGCGTGGCAAATGCCAGAGCACTATGTCAATATTACATGGGATGTGATAATGCAGGATTCTTTGGTTGTACCGCTTTATGAGCGATATTTTCCGGCGCCTGTCTCTGTGACGGACTCTTTTTATTTGGGATACTATGTCCAGCGAGACCATCCGATTAATGATAACGCAGACCTCTTTTTTCTCCGAGTAATGTCAGATTTGGAAGCACCTTACAATCATGACACTGCAAGGCTTTTCCAGCGGACGCATTGGAATTATATTAACCCGATGACAGGCAAGGAAGTGGATCAGTGGAGCGCTTCCTGGTCATTCGATATTCCCAGGACTCACCCCTTGTTTTTCCCCATAATTACTCCTCCGGATTCAAATGTCATAGTCCCAGTCCATAATGACACCACCGTTGCGGGAATACATGAGCCCGATATAGTGTCACGCTACACAACGGTTTCGCCCAATCCGGCGACAGAAAAAGTTCAGGTGGCCTCCAGTTTCGGATTGTTGAACATTGAGGCTTATAATGAAAAGGGTCAGTGTATTTATCGAAGCAGCGGCGGTGGCTATAAAACGGCTATCGATGTCTCATCCTGGAGTCGTGGAGCCTATGTCCTGCGTATTACTACAGCTGTGGGCGTCACAAACAAGAAACTCATCCTGAAGTAGGACTTAATTGTTTTGAAATTAGTTGATAATACCGTTCGGAGCGAATGAAAAAAAAGGTTTTTAGTGGGTGTTGCAAAAAAAAATAGAATTAATGAAAAGCCTTATAAAATAGCTTGTTATGTTGAAAAAGTGGGGTTGAAAAAACTTTTTTTTGAAAAAATTAATTTGTAATTGAAAAAAAAGTAGTATCTTTGCACTCCAATTCAGGTTGAAAAACAGACAAATAAAGATTAACAAAATAAATAACAAACAAAATGACAAAGGCAGAAATCGTAGCTGAAATAGCTCAGAAAACCGGTATCGAGAAAGTCGCCATCCAGGCTACTGTCGAGGAATTCATGACCGTTATCAAAGAGAGCCTCTCCGAGGGCGAAAATGTGTATCTGCGTGGCTTTGGCAGCTTCATCGTGAAGAAGCGCGCTGAGAAGACCGGCCGCAACATCAGCAAGAACACCACCATCATCATTCCTGCACACAACATTCCCGCTTTCAAGCCCGCCAAGACTTTTATGCAGGATGTAAAAAAGAATGTTAAATAACATCAAACAATAAGAACTATGCCTAACGGAAAAAAACACAAAAGACACAAAATGTCTACGCACAAGCGTAAAAAACGCCTGCGCAAGAACAGACATAAGAAGAAATAAGGACTGTTGCCACGCACAGCGTGGCTGCAGGTCCAGTTTTCTTCTGGATTTAAAAGACTAAAACAAATTACACACCGACACACCATGCTGTTGGTATGTAATTTGTTTTGCTTTTTGTATTCGACACGCTGGCCTAGAGTCTGCTATTATATATTGGAAGAAAAATATTGTTTTGGATAAAGAATTAGTCATTTCATCATCTGACGAAGGCGTGCAGATAGCCCTCATGGAGGACAAACGCCTCGTAGAACTCCACAAGGAGATGCCCTCCGGGCAGTATGCCGTGGGCGACATTTTCTTCGGCAAGGTGAAGAAAATCATGCAGGGCCTCAATGCCGCCTTTGTGGAATTGGGCGGCGACAAGGAGGGCTTCATGCATTATCTTGACCTGGGTCCCGACTACAACTCCGTCGACAAGTACCTGCGTCTGTCCATGAACGGCGACGCTTCGGCGGCCACGCTCGCCAACTTCAAGATAGAACCCATCCTCGAGAAGGTAGGCAATCTGGGCAATGTGCTGAAGGTGGGGCAGCCTGTGCTGGTGCAGGTCACCAAAGAGCCGATCTCTACCAAGGGCCCCAAACTGACGGGCGACATCTCCATTGCCGGCCGCTACCTGGTGCTCACCCCCTTCTGCAACAAGATATCCATCTCCCAGAAAATCAAGGGCGGCGAGGAGCGCAACCGCCTGCGCCGTCTGCTGCAGAGCATTCGTCCCCAGAACTTCGGCGTCATTGTCCGCACCGTTGCCGAAGGCCGTACCGTTGCCGAACTCGATGCCGACCTTCGTCACCTCATGGATGCCTGGGCCCAGATGACCACCAAGCTCAAACGTGTCAACGCCCCCACCAAGGTCCATGCCGAGCTCAGCACTACTACGGCCCTGCTGCGCGACGTGCTCACGGACGACTTCAACACCATCTATGTCGACAACGCCAACCTCTGCACCGAGGTGAAGCAGTTCGTAAAGACTATCGACCCCGGCAAGGAGGACATCGTCAAACACTACAAGCTGGAGACCCCCATCTTCGAGCAGTTCGGCATCTCGCGCGACATCCGTCGTGCTTTCGGCAAGATTGTCACTATCCGGTCCGGCGTCTACCTCTACATCGAGCACACCGAGGCCATGCATGTCATCGACGTCAACAGCGGCAACCATATCAAGGCCGGCACCGGCCAGGAGGACACGGCCCTGCAGGTGAACATCGAGAGCGCCAAGGAGATTGCACGCCAGCTGCGCCTGCGTGATATGGGCGGCATCGTCATTGTGGACTTTGTGGATATGAACAAGCCCGAGAACCGCAAGAAACTCTTCGACGTGATGACCGAGGAGATGAAGCGCGACAAGGCACGCCACACCATCCTGCCGCTGAGCAAGTTCGGACTGATGCAGATTACACGTCAGCGTGTACGCCCCGCCATGGAAGTCGATGTGCAGGAGAAATGCCCCTTCTGCGACGGCACCGGCACCATCAAGAGCAGCCTCGTGGTGGTGGACGAGATAGAGGCCAGCCTGAAGTATGTCCTCACTTCGTCCAACGAGCGTCACCTCACCCTCGTCACGCACCCCTATGTTCACGCCTACATCACCCAGGGCTGGCTGCGGAGCCTGCTCCGCCAGTGGCGCAGGAAATACCATGTGAAACTTACGGCCACGCCCTCGGAGAAATACGGTCTGTTGGACTTCAAGTTCTTCCATGCCAATGGAGATGAAATTGCGATGTAAAATATGGATGCTTTTGCTGTGCCTGTGCCCTATAGGTGTGCAGGCACAGCAGCACACCCGCGGCATCGATGTCTCCAAGTTCCAGGGTACCATCAACTGGACCAAGGTGGCCAAGGACTCCTCGGTGAAGTTCGTCTACATCAAGGCCACGGAGGGCACCTCCATCCAGGACCCCTACTACAAGACCAACCTCACCAAGGCCAAGAAAGCCGGCCTGCTGGTGGGCAGCTACCACCTATACAGCAGCAAGACCACAGCTTTTCAGCAGTTTGCCAATTTCAAGAAGGTGGTCAAGAAGAGCGAGCAGGACCTCATTCCCGTGCTCGACATCGAAGGCCACCATGTGGGACGCCTCTACATGGCCCGTGTGGACAAGTTGCTGGAGCTCATGGAGAACGAGTACGGTGTGAAGCCCATGATCTACACCTCCGAGAAGCTCTACAAGGAGCACCTCAGCGGCAAGAAATACCGCAAATACCATATCTTCATCGCCAACTACCGCCGTGCGCCGACGGTGCGCTACACGCTGTGGCAGTACACCGAGACGGGGCACCTCAGCGGCATCAAGGGCTGTGTGGACATTAGCAAGTTCAACCGCAACCACTCCCTGAGCGACATCAAGATGCCCAAGAAAAAGAAGCCGTCGACCACCCCGCCAGCCCCGTCTACCCCAACCACCCCATCGACAGGCACCGCCGCTACGCCCCCATCCGCCCCCGACAGCACCGAAAAAAAATAATCCATGGACCACGAGGGATATATACCGCCGTTTACAGTCAGCGCCAAGGCAATAAGCCTCATCGCCGAAATATCTGCACAAATAGAGCGTTTTGCCATCAGGATGGAACAGGCTGACGGGTTGATGCTCCGCAAGGCCAATCGCGTCAAGACCATCTACAGCTCGCTAGCCATCGAAGGCAACACCCTAGGAGAGGAAGTTGTCCGCGATATTCTTGACGGTAAGAATGTTGTGGCACCTCTGAGGGAGTTGCAAGAAGTGAGGAATGCCATCAAAACGTATGAGTTGTACCCATCGCTCAACCCTTTCAGTGTTAAGGATTTGTTGAAGGCTCATGGGGTAATGATGCAGGCATTGGTGGACAGTGCAGGCCGTTTCCGTAGTGGCGATGTGGGAGTGTTCGATGGTGAACGATGTGTGCACATGGGGCCGCCTGCCTTGCGGGTTCCGGCTTTGATCGGTGAATTGTTCGATTGGTTCAAACATGCACAGGACCACCTGCTTATCCGCAGCTGCGTATTCCACTTTGAATTTGAGTATATTCATCCTTTTGCCGATGGCAATGGTCGTATGGGCAGGCTGTGGCAGTCGCTTATACTTGGAAAGATGAGCCCTGTTTTCGAGCATCTGCCTGTGGAAAACATGGTGCATGCCAATCAGATGCAATATTATGAGGCCATTAATAAGAGTACGCGACAGAACGACAGTGGCCCATTCATAGATTTCATGCTGGAAGAAATTCTGAAAACCTTGAAGAACCATCAAGGGAAAAGACTTGATGTCGAAGAGGGAAATGTTCCTGATAAAATTCCTGGAATATTTCCTGATAAGTTTCCTAATAAAGTTCCTAATAAGGTGCCGAAAAGGATTCAAAACAAGCATCCGGAATTCGCACAGACTGTGTGGGATGTGTTGAGTTGTATCATTAATGACGCTGGGGTTTCCGCTGTGGAAATTGGGACAATCCTTGGTTTGTCTGACCGAATGGTTCGCAATTATATCCGTCAGCTCCGCGAAGCGGGACTGCTGGTGCGCGAGGGGGGCAACAAGGGCGGCCACTGGCGCGTGGTGAAAGGGTAAGAATGATTATTTTTTTGTCAGTTCGGATTTATTTCGTATCTTTGCAGTTCAAATTATAGTGTAATAAAACAATAAACAAACAATACAACAACAATGCAGAAAAGTAAAGTAGGACTTGATTTTGTTGAGGTTGAGCACGCACGCGATGTGGCCCGCAAGATTGCGGGACAGGTGCAGGATTTCGTGGAAGATTACACGACGGTGGCCGTGGAGCGCACTTTGTGCCGCTTCTTGGGCATCGACGGTGTCGACGCGAACGACGTGCCCATGCCCAACGTGGTGGTGGAGCACCTGAAGAGCAACGGTGTGCTGGGTGAGGGTGTGATGTTTTATGTGGGCAACGCCATGGTGGAGACGGGCAAGGACCCGCAGGCCATCGCCGAGGCCATCGCCGACGGCACGCTGGATATCACCAAGCTGCCCGTGCACACCAAGGCCGACATCGACAAGGCCCTGGAGCCTGTCATCAAGCAGACCATCGACAAGGTGCGCGGCAACCGCTTGCGTCGCGAGAAGTACATCGAGACCATCGGCGAGGGTACGAAACCCTATCTGTACATCATCGTCGCCACGGGTAACATCTACGAGGATGTGGTGCAGGCCCAGGCCGGTGCCCGTCAGGGTGCCGACATCATCGCCGTGATCCGCACCACGGGTCAGAGCCTGCTGGACTATGTGCCTTACGGCGCCACGACCGAAGGCTTCGGCGGCACCTTCGCCACCCAGGAGAACTTCCGCATCATGCGCAAGGCCTTGGACGAGGTGGGCGAAGAGGTGGGCCGCTACATCCGCCTCTGCAACTACTGCTCGGGTCTCTGCATGCCGGAGATTGCCGCCATGGGCGCATTGGAAGGTCTCGACGTGATGCTCAACGATGCCCTCTACGGCATCCTCTTCCGCGACATCAACATGCAGCGTACGCTGATTGACCAATACTTCAGCCGCATCATCAACGGCTTCGCCGGCGTCATCATCAATACCGGCGAGGACAACTACCTGACCACCGCCGACGCCTACGAGGAGGCGCACACGGTGCTGGCTTCGGACCTCATCAACGAGCAGCTGGCCCTGATGGCCGGCCTGCCCGAGGAGCAGCAGGGTCTGGGCCACGCCTTCGAGATGGACCCCATGCTGGAGAACGGCTTCCTCTACGAGCTGGCACAGGCACAGATGATCCGCGAGATCTTCCCCAAGGCCCCGCTGAAATACATGCCCCCGACGAAGTTCATGACGGGCAACATCTTCCGTGGCCACATCCAGGACGCCCTGTTCAACATCATCGGCCAGTGGACGCACCAGGGCCTGCAGCTGCTGGGTATGCCCACCGAGGCTATCCACACGCCCTTCATGAGCGACCGCTACCTCTCCATCGAGAACGCCAAGTATATCTTCAACAACATGAAGGACATCGGCGAGGAGGTGGAGTTCAAGGAGGGCGGCATCATCAAGAGCCGCGCCCAGGAAGTGCTGCACAACGCCACGCACCTGCTGGAGACCATGGAGAGCGAAGGTCTCTTCACCGCCTTGGAGAAGGGCATCTTCGCCAACGTGAAGCGTCCGAAGACCGGCGGCAAGGGCCTCGACGGCGTCACCCTGAAGGGCGAGCACTATTTTAACCCGTTTGTTGAATTAATGAAAGGAAAGAAATAATGAGCGAAGGATTGTATTCGATGGAGGCAAAGGATTACGACAAAACCCTTGACCTCACCAAGATAAAACCATACGGCGACACGATGAACGACGGCAAGGTGCAGCTGAGCTTCACGCTGCCCGTGCCCGCCGGTGCCGAGGCCGAAGAGGCCGCCAAGCAGCTCCTCAAAAAGATGGGCTTCGAGAACCCCCTGGTGGTGTACCAGAAGGAGCTGACCGAGGGCTTCTGCTTCATGAACTGCTACGGAAGCCTGACCCACACGGTGGACTACACGAGCATCCATGTGCCCAAGGTGGAGTCGACGACGATGGACATGCACGAGTGCGACGAGTATATACGTGAGCATATCGGCCGCAAGATTGTCATTGTCGGTGCCTCGACGGGCACGGACGCCCACACGGTGGGCATTGACGCCATCATGAACATGAAGGGCTATGCCGGCCACTACGGACTGGAGCGCTACGACATGATCGACGCCTACAACCTGGGTTCGCAGGTGCCCAACGAGGAGTTCATCGCCAAGGGCATCGAGCTGCATGCCGACGCCCTCATCGTCAGCCAGACGGTGACGCAGAAGGATGTGCACATCAAGAACCTCACCGAGCTCGTCGAGATGCTTGAGGCAGAGGGGCTGCGCGACAAGGTCATCCTCATCTGCGGTGGCCCGCGTATCAGCCACGAGCTGGCCAAGGAGCTGGGCTACGACGCTGGTTTCGGCCCCAACACCTACGCCGACGACGAAGCTTCGTACATCGCGCAGGAGATGGTGAAGCGCGGCTGGAAATGAGAAATTAAAAATTAAAAATCAAAAATAATGGAAAAAGAACAAATTAAACCCTTTATCGCCAAGCGCGCGGCCAAAGAGCTGCATGACGGCGATGTCGTCAATCTTGGTATCGGTCTGCCGACCTTGATTCCCAACTACCTTCCTGAAGGTGTGCATGTTGTCCTCCAGAGCGAGAACGGTATGATTGGCATGGGCCCCACCCCCGAAGAGGGCAAGGAAGACCCCTGGTTCATCAATGCCGGTGGCGGATACATCACCCATGTGCCCGGTGCCTCGACCTTTGACAGCGCCACCTCGTTCGGTATCATCCGTGGCGGCCACGTGGACGTCAGCGTCCTCGGCGCCATGCAGGTGGACGAAGAGGGCGACCTCGCCAACTGGATGATTCCCGGCAAGAAGACCCCCGGTATGGGTGGCGCCATGGACCTCCTGGTGGGTGCCAAGAAAGTCATCCTCGCCATGGAGCACACCGCCAAAGGCAACCCCAAGATTCTGAAGAAGTGCACCCTGCCGCTCACCGCCAAGGGTCAGGTGAACATGATTATCACCGAGATGGGTGTCATGGAGATCACCCCCAAGGGCATTGTGCTGACCGAAATCAACCCCGAGTTCACGGTCGAGCAGGTGCAGGCTGCCACTGAGGCTACGCTGATTATCAGCGAGAACCTGAAGAAGATGGAATAATATCCATTAAAAATAACAAGATGAAAAAGTTTTTCATTGCTGCTGTAACGCTGCTGTGCCTTGGTGGCACAGCAGCGGCTCAGCACCATATCGAGTTCCGTTGGCGCGGCATCTATTTTGTCGGCGACGGTTCTTATGTTTTCAACCTCAACCGCTCGCCCAACGAGAGTGGGCTTGCCGATACGGTGTCGGGCTTCATGCCGTCGTTCTCCGGAGGCTTCCAGTTCCGCAAGGAGGCTGCCGTGGGTCTGGGCTTCGCCTATCTGGCCGATCCCACGGGCGCTTTCTCCCAGCTGCCCCTTTTCGTCGAGCTGCGCAGCCACTTCACGCGCGACCGTCTGACGCCCTATGCCGTGCTGCAGGCGGGCTATTCGCTGCCCGTGGGTGCCTCGTCGGAACCTCCGATTACGAAGATTGACGAAGGCGGGTTGTACCTCGGCATCGAGGCTGGCGCACGTTTTGCCATCAACCGTTCCTTTGCCTTGGGCATGCACGCCAGCTACCGTCTGTTGCAGTCGAACCAGGTGATTCGTTACGACATGCTCAACGACCCCAGCCTCACCGAGACGGTGGTGTTGCACATGTTCGGCGGCGGTCTGTCGGTGTATTTTGGCAACTAAAAGAAGACCTGCGATGAGAAAGACTGCCCTTCTTCTGGCGATGGCTATGACCCTGTGTGTCCCGCTGTGGGCACAGCAGGAAGGAGCGCGCATGGAGGCGCGGTCCAATGTGGAAGCCTATGACGACGAGGCCGGCATCATCAAGTCGGCCTACCGCGACTCGCCCTATTTCATGGAACTTACGGGTCGATGGAACCAGAAGAAGACGGACAGCTCGGTGGTCTACTCGCGCGAAGTGGAGGTGGACAAGTTCTGGAAAGATTATCGTGTATCGCTCAATGTGCGATGCGGCCGCGCCTGCCGCGTGTCGCTCAACGGCAAAACCGTAGGCTACGGTGGCGACTCGCGCCACTGGAATGAGTTTGCTCTCAATGACTTCCTCAAGTATGGCAAGAAGAATGTGCTTGCCATCGAGGCCCTGACTCACTCGCGTGAGGCATTGCTTGAGAGCGAGGACCAGATGGAGGGTCTCAACGGGGAGCCTTATCTGCTGTTCAAGGGCGACCCGAATGTTGACGACTTGTCGGTGACGGCCGACTACGATGCTCTCTTGCAGTCGGGCACGCTGTCGCTCGACGTCAATGTCTTCAACAGCAAGAAAAAAGGAAAATACTATCTGGAGGTCGAGGTGTGGGACCCCAAGGGACACACCTTCGACCGCATGGGCCGCTGGGTGGTCTTCGACAAGAGCACCACGGCCACCGTCGACCTCAGCCGCACATGGAGCAACGTGGAGCCCTGGTCGGCGGAGTCGCCCAAGCTTTATACCGTCGTTGTGCGTCTGCGCAACGAGGACATGGAAGAAGAAGAGCTGGTGGGCGCTCGCTTTGGGTTCCGCCATGTGGAGGTAAAGGACGGACTGCTGCAAATGAACGGCAAGCCCCTTACCATCAGGGGCGTTACCTACGGAACCAAACACACAGAAGGTCTCGCTGCCCGCGAACGCATGAAGCAGGACCTTCTTTCCATGAAGCAAATGAACATCAATGCGGTGCGCACGGCTAAGTATTCGCCGATGGACCCCTATTTCTACCAACTTTGCGACGAGTTGGGCCTCTATGTGGTCTGCGATGCCAACCTCCTGCCGTCGTCCACGCAGCAGCATGCCGTGGCCACCGACAAGGATTTCCTGCCCCTTTTCGAGCGCCGCGTGGAAAACCTCTACGGAAAGTTCAAAAACCACCCGTCGATTATCGCATGGTCGTTGGGTGAGAGCCGCGACAACGGCATCTGTATGTCGGCGGCATACAAGCGTTTGAAGTATCTTGACAAATCGCGTCCGGTTATCTTCGCCGGTGCCGATTTCTCGGAGAATACCGATGTCATTGCCCTGATGATGCCTACGGAGAAGGCGCTGCGCCAGTCGCTGGAGAAGGCTGGCGACCGTCCCTTCCTGATGCTGGCGGCTGTGGGAAGCGACAATTTCGCCGACCTCGAGGGATTGTGGTCCCTGGTGGAGAATCGCCGCAACCTGCAGGGCGGTTTTGTCGACGCGTGGCCTCTGGCAGGAACCATGCGGACAGACCTGAAAAACCTCTTCAGCTCTTTTGACGTGCAGCTCAGCAAGACCACCATCGACGATGCCGAGTTCCTGGTGTATAACCGCAATGACTTCTCCGATTTTAGCAACTATATATTAGAGTATACTATATTTACTAATCTGCGTCCCAACATCACCGCCGGCGACCTGCCGGTGGCCATTGCCGGGGGTGGGGTGGAGTCCGTGAAGCTGCGTATCCCGCCCGTAGACCTGCAGGCAGGCGAAGAACTGTTTGTCCGTTTCGATTTGCTGCGCCGCCAGAAGGCGGGAGCCCGCCAGTCGTCGGAAAGCAACAACCTGGGCACTGTCGTGTTCCCACTCTCAGACAAGCCGGCGAAAAAGAAGATGCTCGATGTGGAGGGACGGCAGGTCTTGGCAACTTTCGAAACCCTTGACGGGCGTGAGCGTTGCCGTGTGCATACCGACCTGACGGAGGTGGCGTTCAATCTTGGAGACGGCACAATGGAATGGCTCACCTCGGGCTTCGGCGAGCCCCCTGTTGATTCGCTGACGCTCTTCTTTGAAAACAATCGCGGCTGGAAGCGCTCGCTGGTGGCTCTCAGTCATACGCAGCCTACGCCGGAAACCTATGTCGTTGACGCCATGCTCCGCTATCATACCCAAACGGGTGCCCTTGCGTGCGATGTGCGGCAGACCTACACGGTCTTCGCCACCGGCGACGTGGTGGTGGACTATACTGTTGCCCCTTCCGACCAGATGCATGAAGTTCTTGTGCCGCGAGTCGAGTTGGTGCATTCCTTCGGCGAAAACGATACCCTTTCCTGGTTTGGACTCGACAGGGAGACTCCTTACGGGCTGCGTCGCGGCGCTGTCCCCGGCACCTACCGCGAGACACTTCATGCTATGGCGCGCGACGACAACCGTTGGTGTGCTATCAACGACAGCGCCTACAAGGGGCTCTTCGTCGACGTGCCCAACACGCTGTTCTCTTTCCAAGCGAACAACCGTGTGTTGCGCATTGCTCCTGCTATCGCCCATCCCGCCAAACCCTCGTTCCGCCTGCACCTGAGAGGGTTTTCTCCTAAGCGATTCAACATTTCCTCCCTTTATATCAACGAAGAACAATTCGAAAAACAGACCAAGGGAGGCGAGCATCCGGAGGATTTCATCGGAACGACCTATCTCCGAGTCTCCACAGGCATGCTGGAGCCGCCGGTCATCACCGCCTCCGAAACCCGTTTCTCAGCCCCGCTGACGGTGACCATCACCAGCCCCTCCAAGGGCGACATCCACTACACCCTTGATGGCAGCGAACCCAGCGAGGAATCACCGCTGTACAAATCGCCCGTAACGCTGACCACTACCACCGTCGTTAAAGCCCGTGTCTTCGGTAAAGGAGTGCCGCCCTCGTTCACCGCCACGCGCAAGTTCAACTACGACTATATCGTTGCCACCACCTTCTCCCGCAAGCCCAACACCCCGTTCAATGTCGGCATCGATACCATCCTTTTCGACGGTGAGAAAGGCACCGTCGACGACCTCTCGCAGGGCTGGCTTGGCTTCTCCGGCGACGGTATCGTGGCCACCGTGCGCCTGGCCAAACCTATCGACATCGATTTTATCACCCTCCGTTTCGCCCATTCGCCCGACATGTGGGCCTTCGCCCCGAAGCAGGTCACGCTGACCCTCTCGTCCGACGGCACCACATTCGCCGACACCGTCGAGGTGCCCATTCCCATCAACCCCGCTTCCTCCGAAGCCAACACCCCTCAGGTGGTGGAGCTGCGTGTGCCTGTGGGCAAGAACGGCATCAGCATGCTGAAAGTCGACGCCCAGTCCATAGGTGCCATCCCCGCCTGGCACCGCGCCAAAGGCCTCAAGCCGTGGCTCATGATGGACGAAATAGAGGTCGGCGAAGCTACCTATTCAAACGAATCTAACAACCATTGATATGCGTAAATTATTGTATCTTATACCTGTTGTAGTGTTGCTGTTTACGGCTTGCGAGGTTGAGTTCTCGCCCAATGCCAGCTGGAAGAATGTCCCCGTGGTCTATTGCCTCCTCGACCAGGACGACGACACCACCTGGGTGCGTGTCCAACGTTGCTATCTCGCCGAGGATAACATCTACAACTACGGCCAGAACTCCGACTCCATCAACTATCCCCATGGGGCCATCACTGTCTCCCTACTGGCCTACGAGAACGGCACGCAGAAGGACTCCATGGCCTTCGAATACACCACTCGCGACCGCGACACCGGCAACTTCGCCAGCACTGCCCAGCCGCTCTATTTCTTCCGCACCAAGAACCGCCTGAAGGAGAACTACACCTATGTCCTCACCATCCGCAACGCTGCCGACAACGCCATCCTGGCTACCACCGACCCCATCTCCCTCATCAAGCAAACCAACGCCAATCTCATCACCAAGCCCACCGTCACCGTGTATAACGGCGACACCCTATCCGGGGGACTGGACTTCTACGACCCCATGGGCAACAACATGCTGGGCTGCCAGATCAAATGGAACCACCTCGAGAATGCACGTCTCTACCAGCCCTTTGTGCGTTTCTACTACAAAAGGAGCGACAGCGTCCTTTACCATGCCGACTTCATGTGCCCCAAGGTGTCGTCCAAATACTCGGAGGTCTACTACTCGCGCGACCTTTTCCTCGACCAAATCAGGAATTATTTCGCCGGCGATACCACCCGCAAGCTCTTCGTCCCCCGTGTCGACATGTATCTCACCTGCTGCTCCGAGGACCTCAACGCCTACCTGAATACCGTCTCCAATACCGGCGACATCGCCCAGAGCACCGAGGTCTACAACAACATCAAGGGTGGGGTAGGGGTCTTCGCCGCTCGCCGCACCCATCTCTTCAAACGCATGCCTGCCAATGCCGACATGACCCCCAACCGCGGTCTGCTCTATTTTCTTGTCCAACTCAACCTAGGATTCTATTAATAAATGCTTTACGCCGCGCGTAAGTATAAAAAATAAACCATAATGCAAAATTATATTCTCAGATTCAATTATTTTGTGTAATTTTGCATTTTTACCGGAAATAACAAAAAGACTAAAAATCAATAAAATAAACAATCAGATGAACATCACAAGAGAGAAATTAAGTGATTTGGAACTCTGTATCAAGGTTGATATCGAGGAAAACGACTACATTGAAAACGTCACCAAGCAGCTGAAAGAGTATCAGCACAAAGCTACCATCCCCGGCTTCCGCAAGGGTATGGCCCCCAAGGGACTCATCGAGCGCATGTACAAGCCCGCCATCGTCGGCGACGCCGTGCAGAACACGCTCAACACCTCCCTCTTCAAGTATATCGACGACGAGAAACTCCACATTCTCGGCATGCCCATGTCCAACGACGAGAAGACCGGTGAGGTCGACTTCGCCAAGGGTACCTCCTTCTCGTTCTATTTCGACGTCGCCGTTGCCCCCGAGTTCAACATCGAGTGGGACAAGGTCTCCGTTAAATACAATCAGCTGAAAGTCACTGCCAAGGATGTCGACAACGAACTGAACAACGTCGTCAACCGCTATGGCAAATTCGAGACCCCCGAAACCGTCGCCGCTGGCGATATCATGTATGGCAAGCTCGTCGAGCTCGACAAGGGCGGTGCTCCCAAGGAAGGTGGCATCGAGACCTTCGTCTCCCTCAACCTGCTCAACCTCAAGGATGCCGAGCTCATGCCCCTCTTCGAGGGCAAGAAGGCTGAGGAAAAGATCGTCTTCAACCTCGCCAAGGCTTTCCCCACCGCCGACATCGAGCGCGCCCTCCACATCGACACCGCCGCCGCCAAGAAGTTCAAGGCCGACGTCGAGCTCACCCTCTCCGGCATCTCCCGCATCATCCCCCACGAGATCAACGACGAGCTCTTCCAGATGGTCTTCCCCGGCCAGGCCGTGAAGGACGAGGCCGCTTTCCGCAAGCTCCTTCAGAAGGAAATTGAGAAAGCCAACGCCGAGCAGAGCGACTACCTCTTCGTCAACCAGGTCCGCAAAGCCCTCCTCGACCAGTTCACCGCCCCCCTGCCCGAGAACTTCCTCAAACGCTGGTTCGCTTCCCGCGGCGACAAGGAGATGACCCCGGAGAAAATCGAGGCCGACTGGAACGACAAGTACGTCCCCTCGCTGAAGTGGGAACTCATCGAGTCCAAGCTTGAGGAAATCAGCCCCGTCGAGCCCACCAACAACCAGATCGTCGACTACATCAAGGACCTCCTTCGTCGCAACGACCGCCCCATCGAAGGCGAGACCAAGGAAAAGTCCGAGGAACGCCTCGAACAGGCTGCCCGCAGCATCGCCGCCGACCGCCAGAACATCGGCCAGGTCATCGACCGCCTCTATGCCGACAACCTCAGCAAACTCTTCAAAGACCAGGTCAAGCCCGAAGTGGAGAAAGTCTCCGCCAAGGAGTTCGCCGAGCGCGCCAAAGAATAACTGAGTAAAAACTGAGAAATGAAAAATGAGAAATGAGAAATGAGATTATGACAACAACAAGACCCACAAGGAAGATAAGCCTGAAAAAGCTGTTTTGCGCCAGCCTGTTTCTCCTTTTTCCTTTTTCCTTTTTCAATACTGCCATGGCCCAGCCGGCAGCAGACAATACCTTTTTCTGGTCGGTGAATGCAGGTGCCACCTTCTATCAGCATTCCGGCGAAAGCCAGCTCGGGCTCCCCTCCGGCGGCCTCTATTTCGGCCGCTGGCTCATGAAGCCCCTGGCTTTCCGCCTGGCTGTTGATGCCAACATGGCCCCCAGCCACCTCCAGACCGATGGCTCCACCAATTCGCTCTTCCTCTTCGGCAGCGCCGAATTCATGTGGGACCTCAACGCCACGTTCTTCCATGTCTACAACAAGAACTTCCTCTGTCCCTTTCCTTTCTATCCCCTCATCGGCCTCGGTTTGGTCTATCGGCCCGAGTTCGAAGTCGACGGCGTGACCCACGGAGCCGACAACGACTTCCAGGCCATGCTCGGTTTCAACTTTCCTTATCGCCTTGGCCCCAAGTGGGATCTTTTCTTGGAGTATAAATGCTTCTTCCTGCCGCAGAGCTTCGACGGCAGCTTTGGAGAAAACTTCATGCACAACATCACCCTCGGCCTCACCCACCGCATGACCGACGACCCCTACCACCGACGCACGGCCCACGAGTCGCGCAACACCGCTGAGGACTGGTTCGTAGGCTTCGGCGCCGGCGTCAGCTTCTCCTCCTTCGAGTTCGAATTTGTGGACAACTTCGATGCCCGCCTCTACAACTTCAGCCCCGAGATCATGCTCGGCCGCAACTACAGCGACGTGTGGACCATCCGCTTCGAGCTTTCGGGCTTCTTCGCACGCGAACGTGCCCACATGGTGCCCGAACCCAACGAGGAGGGCACCGCCATGGTCGACGTACTGCATCCAGGTCCCTGGTACACCTACAACATCCTGCACACCGACTTCATGGTCAACCTCACCCACCTGACCAACTTCCGCCGTGGAGTGAAGTGGAATTTCCTGCCCTACCTCGGCGCCGGTCCCGTTTGGCGCTACCGGGCCAAGCCTGTCTTCACCGTCGCTGCCGACGCCGGCATCATGGCCCGTCGCTACATCGACAACATGGGCGACTTCTACGTCGACCTCAAATACATCATTGTGCCGCCCCGCGTGGCTGGCGAAGCAGGTCCCAGCGGCAGCATCTTCGGTGTCGGCTACCCCATGCTCACCCTCGGCTACATCCACAACTTCGGCCACTCCACCACCCGCTACCGCATGCCGGTCAACAGTTCTGTCAATTAAAAATTAGAAATTATGAAAAAATTTCTCCTTCTAGCTGCGTTTTTTTCAATTTTCAATTTTCAATACTCAACTTCCTGGGCCCAGCCCGGCGAGCGCTTCGGCGACAACATGTTCCTCTCCCTCAAGGGAGGCATGGGCGTGTACAGCAACCGCCTCAACGAGTGCCCCACGGGCTTCTCCGGCGGCATCTCCGTGGGCAAGTGGATTGTCAGCCCCCTGGCCTTCCGCGTGAGCTTCGACTTCATGACCATCCCCAACGCCTCGACCGTCAAACCCTACACCGCCAACTTCGCCCTCGGAAGTGCCGAGTTCCTCTGGGACTTCACCTCCACTTTCTTCCGCATCCGCAACTGGCGCCTGAAGGCCTACCCCATGATAGGCCTCGGTGTGGTGTTCGAAGGTGGCGACAACGGCCACTCTACCGACCACGAGTTCCAGGCCATGCTGGGCGCTCAGGTCAACTATGTCATCAACCCCCGCTGGGACGCTTTCCTCGAATATAAGTGCAACTTCTTCCCCGAGGCCTTCGACGGCAGCGGCGGCGACGTCTACCTCCACTCCTTGCTCCTGGGCTTCTCGCACCAGTTCACCGAAGGCCCCTTCCGCCGTCGCACGTCCGGAGAGTCCCGCGGTGTGATGGAAGACTGGTTCTTCGGCGCCGGCATCGGCCCCAACTTCTCCTCCTTCACCTTCGAACACGTGGACAAACTCGGCATGTACGGCGCTGCCCCCGAAATCATGTTCGGACGCAACTACAGCAACTTCTGGACCATCCGCTTCGAACTTGCCGGCCTCACGGCCCACGAACGCTACGACACCATCAACGACGAGCCAGGCGATGGCTACACCTTCTCCACTTTCCACACCGACGTCATGGTCAACCTCACCCATGCCCTGAAGTTCACCCGCGGCAAGAAACTCAACGTGTTGCCCTATCTTGGCGCCGGTCTGGCTTGGCGCTACGACAACGCCCAGTTCGACATGGCCGCCGACTTCGGCGTCATGCTGCGCTACTACATCGGCCGTCGCAGCGACCTCTATGCCGACTTCAAGTACACCATGGTCACTCCGCGCGTCGCCGGCGGCACCGGTGAGGCGGGCCCCCTGCCCGGCATCCTCAGCTACGACATCCTCTGGGTGGGCCTGCCGTCCATCACCGTAGGCTACATCTACAACTTCGGCCACAACACCACGCGCTACCGCCTCCCCGCCCATTGGAGCCCCGGCGGCAGCTGTGCCGACTGAAGAAAGAGTATCAGCCCTAAGCTGTGGGCGTGAGCCCACGGAATCAGGACAGAAAAGATTTATAAACCCCGAAGGGGCGGCACATGGACGATTGTCGTTGTGTCGCCCCTTCGGGGCTTTTTGCTTTTGGGCTTGCCTCCACCGTGGGCTTACGCCCACGGCTAAGGACTGTTGCCCCTGGCGGGGCTCTTTTTTTTACAGGCTCTCGTAGCGCGGGCTGAAGGTGTCGCCGCCGCGGAGGTCGCCGGTCTGCAGGCCTTTCTTGAGCCAACGCATGCGCTGGGCCGAGGTGCCGTGGGTGAAGCTCTCGGGGTACACCTGGCCGCGGGCGCGCTTCTGCAGGTAGTCGTCGCCGATCTTCTGGGCGGCGTCGATGGCCTCCTGCAGGTCGCCTTCCTCCAGCGAGCCGAACATCTGGTTCTCGTGGTATCCCCACACGCCGGCGTAGTAGTCTGCCAGCAGCTCGATGCGCACGCTCGTCTTGTTGCGATTGGTCTCGTTTTGCTTGGCCATCTGGGCGTGCGCCTCGTCGAGGACACCGAGCAGGTGCTCCACGTGGTGACCCACCTCGTGGGCGATGACGTAGGCGTAGGCGAAGTCGCCGCCGGCGCCGAGGCTCTTGGGCATCTCGTTGAAGAAGTCGAGGTCCAGGTACAGACACTCGTCGGCCGAGCAGTAGAAGGGGCCTACGGCCGACGTGGCGTTGCCACAGCCGCTCTGCACCGAGCCGTGGAAGAGCACCATGGTCGGGGCCTTGTAGGTGCGGCCCATCTTCTTGAACTCCGCGGTCCACACATCCTCCGTCGAGGCCAGAATCTGCTTGGCGAATACGGCAAACTCCTCCTCCTGCGCCGAGGGCGTGTAGCTCTCGGTCTGGCCCGAGGTGGCGGTGCTGATGACCTGCTGGGCCACATCGCCCACGTTGCCGCCGTTGAGCAGTGCCATGACGGCTGCGATGATGACGGCGCCGATGCCGCCGCCGATAGCGATTTTACCGCCTTTGCCGCGGCGGTCGTCTACATTTGTGCTTTGTCTTCTTCCGTTTAGGTTCATGATGTGTTGTTTTATGTTTGACTTTCTAACGCCGAAAAGATATTTTTATTGCCCCACCGACCTTTTTTTTACTCTCCACCAACCTACCATGTTTTTCTGCGGAAAGGGGTGGTGCGAGGATGGTAGGAAGATGGGTAGAGGATGGGAAGAGGATGGTGGGTCTTTAGTGTTGATTATCAGGTGGTTGTAAAATGCAATTTTTTTGCTTTTTTCGCGTTATATATAGGTATGGTTTAAAACGATGCAACGATATGAAAAACAGACTGTTCATGGTATTGGTGGCCGTTTTGGCCGTTGCGTGGCTTTTGGGTTGCCGGCAGGGGCTGGCGGAGGAGCGCGACTGGTCGCTCACGCGGAGCGAGTGCCTCCTGCCGATGCGAGACCGGCTGAAGGACCACACCTACGTGATGCTCCAGAGAGCGGCGGAGTATCACGGCCGCTACTATTGTCTGTTCGAGTATAATGGATTCTTCCCGGTGGACAGGGGCGTGCTGATGTATGTCGTCGACCGGGAGGGAAATGTGGTCGACGAGATGCCCATGCCGGTGGATTATATCACCTACGACGACCTCTTTGTGCGCCACGACACGCTGTTCTACCACCGCGAGGCGTTGTGGGAGCGGGATGACTTTTTCTTCGACACTGTGGCGAGGCAGTGGAAGCCCTGCCCGCGGGTGGACGACATGGTGTGGGAGGACGAGGACTACCACGTGTACACGATGGACCACGGCGAGTTCGGGCAGTGGACCTGGTTCGAGCACCGGTCGACGGGCCGCGAGTATGCGCTGTGGGGTGTGGGCGATGTCATGCGTGCGCGCGATACATATTATATGGTCGACAGGACGCTGGTGCGCACGCTGACGCTCGACCAGCTGGCCGCTTCGGAACCAGCCGACGAGACGCGTCGTGCCACCGACAGCAGCATTGTCGGCGGCAGCTACAGCACCCGCCCGTCGCGTCTGGTGCAGGCCGACACGCTCTATCGCGACCCCCGCTATGACCCTTATGCCGATTGGCTTGGAATACGCTACGACACCGTTATCGAGGCCTCGCTGGTGGATTCGGAGGGTTTGTTGCTGCTGGTGCAGACGCCGCAGGAAACGGCCCTGATGAGGGTGGGGGACAGCAACCGCCTGGTGACGGAGCGGGGCCTCGGCGAGTACTATCCGGTCCTCCGCTGGGACTATGCCATGCGCGGCATGTCGATGGGCGGCCGCCGCCTGCTGCCGTTCGTGGGCCAGCGCGGACGCTGTGGGCTGCTCTCGGTCGGCGCCGACAAGCGCGTCGAAGTGATGGAGATGCACCACGACATCGACTCGCTGCCGGTGCTGCAGGAGGATGGGCTGGAGCGGCTGCTGGAATACCTGGAGGCGAACCACGACCGTGCCGATGCGGGCGGGGTGCGTGGCGTGGAGCGCGCGCTCGGCGCCTCGTTCCTCGGTCGCGAGGGCAAGGAACGCAACGGCTACTTCCGCCAGCGGGGATTTGGCGAAGGCGATTCCGTCGACTGGTACTACCAGCGGGTCGACACGCTCTATCTGCTCAAGACGGAGGCCTGGGTGCGCGGCAGCGACCAGCGTGTGATGGCTGTATATGTGGGTGTGGAATTCCCCGTGAGCTACTACGGTCCCAAGCCCGACCTCTACCTCCGCCAGAGCTATGAGGAGAACCGCCGCTACAGCAAGTGGCTGAGCGACGTGATGGTCTCCCGCCTCGAAGCCTTCTGTGGCAAGCCCCGCCGCAAAGGCAGCGAGCTGCACTACCGCCGCGGCCCCCTGACCGTAGTCTTCCATCCCGACGACAACCGCCTGCTGATTTTTTAGAAAAAAAAGTTGCATTTTTATGGGAGAATGTATATTTTTGTGGTGTTGTATATTGGAATGAAAATACAATATCATATTAATCCATAAACACTTACAAAAATGTACAAAATCGAAAAACACCCTATTCTGGACATCCCGCAAGGGGAGAAGACCGAGTTTTTGTTCGAAGGCCACAAGGTGGTGGCCGAAAAGGGCTACACGATAGCCAAGGCGTTGCACGAGGCCGGCTTCCCCGTGCACAGCCACAGCCTGGACGGCAGGAACCGCTCGCTGGAGTGCGGCATCGGCAAATGCGGAGCGTGCGAGATGCTGGTGGACGGCCGCGTGCGGCGAATCTGCATCACGGCCGTGGACGGCGTGCGCGAGGTGCGCACCATCACCCACGAGGCGGACCTGCCGGGGGTGACCTTCGAGCCGCCGCAGCGTCCCGAGGAGTCGGCGCAGACGGTGCAGGTGTACAAGACGCAGGTGGCCATCGTCGGCGCCGGCCCCGCGGGTCTGGCATGCCGCGAGCAGCTGAATGCCTTCGGCATCGACAATCTGGTTGTCGACAGCAATCCGCGCATCGGCGGACAGTTCAACATGCAGACGCACCAGTTCTTCTTCTTCGAGAAGGAGAAGAAATACGGCGGCATGCGCGGTTTCGACATAGCGAAGACCTTGGCCGGAAGCAATAAGGATGGGATCCTGCTGAACACCACGGTGTGGGACATCCTGGAGGGGCCGCGGATTGCGGTGAAGAACGTGGTCAACGGACAGATGGCCTACATCGACGCGCAGCACCTGGTGGTGGCTGCCGGAGCGGTGCCGTATATGCCACCGTTCGAGAACGACGATGTGCCGGGCGTATACACCGCCGCCGTGTTCCAAAAGATGATGAACCAGGAGCATACGCTGCTCGGCAAGCGGGTGCTGACCGTCGGTGCCGGCAACATCGGCTACCTGACCTCCTACCAAGGTATGCAGGCGGGGGCAACCATCAAGGCCATCATCGAGGCCATGCCGCGCGAGGGCGGTTTCCCCGTGCAGGCCAACCGTGTGCGCCGTCTGGGCATCCCCATCATGACGGGCTACACCCTGCTGCGCGCCATCCCCAACGACGATCGCACCGGCATCAAGGGTGCCGTCATCGCCCGCTGCGAGAACTTCAAGCCCATCCCCGGCACGGAACAGACAATAGAGGACATCGACATCATCAACATCTGCACCGGCCTTGTGCCCGACAATCAGCTGCTCACCAAGGGTAAGGAACTCTTCGGGCACCATGTCTACGGCGCGGGCGACGCTGTGCGCATCGGCGAGGGTACGAGTGCCGTGCTTCGCGGCAAGCAGGTGGCCTACGAGATTGCGCAGGAGATGGCCATCCGGTTCAACTACGACGACTATCTGGAGGTCTCGCGCCAGTATATCGACTCGCAGCAGCACCCCGTGAGGCTCAAGGAGCGTCCTGACCTGCCCACGGCGGAGCGCATGGCCGTGCGGCCCTTTGTGCAGATCGACTGCCTCTACGGCTTCGCCTGCAACCCCTGCACCTTCAGCTGCCCCCAGGGGGCCATCAGCAAACCCACCACCAGCAGTACGCCCACGGTGGACTACGACAAGTGCATCGGCTGCATGGAGTGCGTCAACCACTGCCCCGGCCTGGCCATCTTCGGCTACAATGTGCAGAAGGAATGGTGTTTCCTGCCCGTGGAATACGAGGTGGAGGAGGGCGCGGAGGTCTACCTGGTGGACAATAACGGCCAGAAGATAGGCGAGGGCACCGTGGAGAAGGTGATGAAGAAAGACAACAAGACCAATGTGGCCCGCGTGAAGGTAATTGGAAATGGAGAATTGAGAATTGAGAATTTGACGGACGTCAAGGGCTTTATCGTCAAGGATAAATATCCCGAACCAATAATTTTCAATTCTCAATTCTCAGTTCTCAATTCCCTGACCTACGTCTGCCACTGCGAGGACATCACCGACGAGCAGATACTCGAAGCCGTGGGCAAGGACCGAAAATACATCTCCGTCGACGAGCTGAAGCACATCACCCGCATGGGTATGGGTCCCTGCCGCGGCAAGCGCTGCATCGCCCGTGCGCGGCAGTTGCTGCGTGCCCACGGCATCGAACTCACCGGCGACGCCACTCCCCGTGCGCCGCTGAGCAACCAGGTCTCGCTGGGTGACCTCTACACCGAGGGCCGCAAGGAAGTCTTCGTCTTCCCGAAGAGCAACGAGGTGACGCGCGAGCAGGTGCGCGTGCTCATCGCCGGCGGCGGCATCGCGGGCAGCGGCCTCTTCCGCTACTTCAGCGAGGCGGGCTTCAAGCCCGTGCTGGTCAACTGGAGCCGCGGCGCCTCCTGGCGCAACATCGGCGGCGGCCGTCCGGCATTCAGCAATCCCGACATCGCCGACATCGCGCAGCACAGCCACGAGATATTCAAGCAGATACAGTCCGTCTACAACATCAACTACAAGCCCACGCGCTACGTCAACCTCGTCCACGACGACGCCACCTACCGCGCCCTCGACGCCAGCCGCGCCTGGAGCGACGCCTACATGGTGGACCGCAAGGACTTCAAGAAGGAGATTTCGCCCCTGTGGGACGACACGCGCGACACCTACAGCCACGCCCTCATGACGCGCGACTGCTGGCAGGCTACCCCCGGCCGCGTGATAGGCTACATCCGTGGCATCGGCAAGAACCTCGGCGGCCGCGTCTACGAGGACTGCGAGCTGCTCCATGTGCAGCGCAACGGCAGCCGCACGCTGGCCCTGGTGCGCACGCACGAAGGCAAATATGTGGAATACGACTGCGAGCACTTCGTCAACAGCATGGGCTGGGGCGCCGAGCGCTTCACCGACATGCTCGGCATCGACACCGGCCTCTATCCCGTCAAGCACCAGGCCTTCATCACCCGCCGTCTGCCGCTGATGGGCATTGGCGGCGACGCGCTGGACATGATTATCGACCGTCGCCACTACAAAGGCTTCAGCGCCGTCTACGGCCAGCAGTTCGCCCATACGGGCCAGATCATCGGCTGCGCCAGCCCCGACACCGACGCCTACGAGACGCGCCAGAACATCAAGTACAACAGCAAGGAGTTCCTGGAGATTGTCTCCGAAGTCTTCGCCGAGTGGATTCCCGGCCTGAAGGAGGTGAGCTTCCTCGCCGTCTGGGCCGGCCGCTACACCGAGCCGCGCTACATCGTCGACCCCGAGGTGGGCCTCCTCACCGGCCTCCGCGGCCACGGCTTCATGCTCGGCCAGTACCTCGCCAAGCTCTACGTCGACAAGTACCTCGGCCACGACGTCCCCTCCTACATGAAGGACCTCGCCCTCTCCGGCCACGGCCTCAGCGAGAACGCCTTCAAATAAAAACCTTCCGGTTTCGGAAAAAATACGTATATTTGCATTACCTAAAAAGTAATGCAAGTATGCGTATTTTGTTGAGATATAGACAGATTGTTTTGATGTTCTTGCTGCTGGTACCCATTGTGTCGGCGGCCCAGACGACGACCACTGCCGTGCAGGGGCGTGTGCGCGATGCGGAGACCAACGAGCCGATTCCGTTCGTGCAGATTGTGTTCGAGGGGACGACCATCGGCACCGAGACCGACATGGACGGCAAGTTCAGCATCAGCAACACGCAGGGGCTGACCAAGCTGCAGTTCCGCATGATGGGCTACGAGGCGCAGAGCTTCAAGGCCGAGAAGGGCAAGACGAAGAAGCGCGTGACCGTGAAGATGGTGCCCCGCGGCAAGACCCTGCAGGCTGTGGAAATCACGGCCAAGAAGGGCGGCAACAAGTACAGCCGCAAGAACAACCCCGCCGTGGATCTGGTGAAGAAGGTCATTGCCCACAAGGAAGAGAACCGTCTGGAGAACACGGACCAGTACCACCGCCAGGTCTACGAGCGCCTCTCCATGTCGCTGGACAACTTCAACCCCGACTTCGAGGGCAAGCGCATCTGGCGCAAGCTGAACTTCCTGGAGAAATACATCGACGAGACCGAGTTCGACGCCACGCCCATCCTCATCGTCTCCATGCGCGAGGCCCTGGCCGAGGAGAGCTACCGCAAGAGCCCCTCGCTGAAGCGCCGCCTGGTGAAGGGCAAACGCATGGAAGGCCTCGACGAGGTGATGGAGGACGAGGGCATGGACGCCAACATCCAGGCCATGTTCACCCCCGTGGACATCTACGACGGCGACATCGAGCTGATGCTGAACCACTTCACCTCGCCGCTCTCGCCCGTGCTGGCCGTAACGTTCTACAAGTACTACATCACCGACACCACCTTCGTCGACGGGCAGAAGTGCGTGGAACTGAGCTTTGTGCCTGCCAACCAGCAGAGCTATGGCTTCACCGGCCGCATGTACGTCTCGCTGGACCCTGACAGCACCTTCGCCCTGACGAAATACGTCATGACCGTGTCGCCCCACGTGAACCTCAATTTCGTACGCGACCTCTCCATCGTGCAGACTTTCAAGAGGTTGGAAGTAGGAGGTATGAGGTATGAGGAGGATTCAACCCTCCGACCTCCGACTTCCGACCTCCGACCTGTAAAGTGGATTCCCTACCGATGCGACACCTACGGCCGCATGTACATCTCCAAGCGCATACAGGAACTCTATGTGCACCAGATGCGCGTCTACACCGAATACGACCTCAGCGACACCGCCGACATGCTGGCCGACAGCCTCTTCTCGGCTTTCGAGAAGGAGGTGGTGCTGCCGCGGAAACAACTGCTGCGCTACAAGAGCGAGTTCAACGAACGCCGCCCCGTGAAGCTCACCGCCAAGGAGACGGTGCTGGACAGCATGTGGGTCGAGCTGCGCCGCCTGCCGGAGTTCCGCATCCTCAAAGCCACCGGCGAGGTGCTCGCCAGCGGCTTCATCCCCACCCACCGCCAGCGCAGCGAGAGCCGCTTCGACCTCGGTCCGGTGTTCAACTTCCTCAGCTACAACCACCAGGAAGGCTGGCGCGTGCGCCTCGGCGGCATGAGCAAGGCCACCCTCAGCCCTCGCCACTTCCTCGAAGGCTATGTGGCCTACGGCTTCCGCGACCAACGCCCCAAGACCAACCTCACCTACACCTACACCTTCGACGACAAGGACCGCCACGTCCACGAGGCCCCCTACAGCAGCCTGAGCCTCAACGCCACCTACGAACTGGAGACCCCCGGCCAGAGCTACGACAACTTCGACCGCGACAACATCTTCTCCTCCTCGGACAAGGAACTGAACGTGCAGTATGTGGCACAGGCCCTGCTGCGTTTCCGCAAGGAATGGAAGAGCCATCTGCGCTTCGACACCTGGGTGGCGGCACGCCGCTACGAGCCTGCCGGCTCGCTGGAATACATGCAGTATCAGGCCGACGGCACGCTGAAACGCGTGGACTTCTTCACCGAAGGCGAGTTCCATGTGGGCCTGAGCTTCACGCCCAACTTCGCCGCCGGCACGCGCCGCCGCGAGACCCAGAGCAACCTCCGCCGCGACGCCCCCACCATCTCGCTGTCGCACAACGTGAACCTCGTCGATGGCGAGACGCTCATCCAGAGCACCTCTTTCTCGGCCGACAAGCGCTTCTGGCTCTCCTCCTTCGGCCACATCGACGCCAAGGTCATCTCCGGCGTCATCTGGAACCGCGCCCCCTACACGCGCCTCTACATCCCCTCCGGCAACGCCAACCTCTTCCTGGCCACCAACGCCTTCAACACTATGAAACCCATGGAGTTCATCATGGACCAGTATGTGGCCCTCTTCGCCACCTACCACCTCAAGGGCTGGATTCTCAACCGCATACCCCTCATCAACCGCCTGCGCCTGCGCGAGGTGGTGGGATTCAACTTCCTCTACGGCGGCCTCAGCACCAAGAACGACCTCTACGGCGACCGCACGGGCCTCTACCAGATGCCTGAGGGCACACAGGCCTTTGGCACAACGCCTTACATGGAATACAGCATCGGTGTGGAAAACATCCTGAAGTTCCTCCGCATCGACTTTGTGCGCCGCCTCAGCTACCTCGACGGCCTCGAGGGCTGGGACCGCTGGTTCGTACGCCTCGACCTGAAGTTCCAGTTGTAGGCCGTAGACAAGAAATACAAGATGATGTTCTAATGGTTTAAAGGAAAGTATATTATTATGAAAAAAATAGCCCTGATAATTTTCATTTTTCAATTTTCAATTTTCAATTTGCTGCATGCCCAGCAGCAACGGCAGTACGTCAGCTGGGGATTCACCGTAGGCCCCAACCTCTCGTCCTACATCATGCGCGTAGACCCCCTGCTCCGCGACACCCTCATCTCCGACACCATCCTCAACTCGCTGCCTGCCACCGGCTTGAGCCTCGGGCTCTTCCTCGACTACCACATCACCAACCAGTGGTACCTCCAGGCCAACGGCACCGCCTCGCTCGAGCAATCCACCCTGCGCTATAGCGACCACCACAGCCACATGCTCACCTTCGGCTCCGACCTCGGCCTCTCCGTCTTCTATCGCCACCCCTGGCGCGGCGGACATCTGCTCGCAGGTTTCGGCCCTTACTTCCATTTTGTGCTCTATTCTGCTGCCACCGAGGGCATTAATCTCTATCGGCGGCAGATCTACACCGACCCCTCCACCGGCAAATCGCGCTTCGCCATGAGCGACATCCATGCCGGCCTCGGCCTCACCCTCGGCTACGAATTCGCCCAGCGGTGGCTGGTACAGGTGGAGAGCCGCTTCGGCATCACCGACATCCTCAACCTCACCACCCCCGGCACCTACGTCTACCCCTTCAAAATCACTTTCGGCGTAGGTTGTCGTTTTTAGCGTAAAACAATAAAAATACACATGTCTTTAACTCGCTGAAAACCAGCAATGTTAACCTATCATCCTCTTCCCATCCTCTTATAATAATGCTACCCTCCTCCAACCATCCATCTATGGGGAAGAATTTGGGAGGGTGATGGGAGCGGATTTTAAACTCCGGAGTCGCTCTTCGTTACGATTCCGGAGGCATGTTTTTTCACAGGTTGATGTAGGAAACCAGCTGTTCCAGATAGCGGCGGTCGGTGTCGTCGAAGGTGGCGAGCTCGCGGCTGTCGATGTCCAACACCGCTATCACCTCCGACCTCTGACCTCCTACCTCCGCCTTCTCAAAGATCGGAACCACTATCTCGCTGCGGCTCTCGCTGCTGCATGCTATGTGGCCGGGGAACTCCTCCACGTCGGGTACCACCACAGTGCGGCGTTCCTTCCATGCCGTTCCGCAGACGCCCTTGCCGTAGCCGATGTGCATGCACGCCAGCGGCCCCTGGAAAGGCCCCAGAATCAGGTCGGAGGTCGGAGGTTGGAGGTCGGAGGTGGCTTCCGCATCCGGGACATCAGGCCTCAGACCTCCTACCTCAGACCTCTTAACTCTATAGAACCCTGTCCACCAGAAGCCGAACTCGTGGTGCAGCAGGGCGGCGAGGTTGGCCATCTGGGCTATCATGTCGGTCTCGCCCTCGCAGAGGGCTTTCGCCTGCGGCAGCAGGGCCTTGTATTTCTCTTCCTTCGACATAGTCTTTGTTTTAACACGAATGCCCATATAATTACTCATTAATATTATATGGCTAATTCGTGGTAATTCGTGTTTTGATTATTTCCGTTGTTTTCCTTTCAGTTCGCGGACGGTGGCGTAGGGGGCTTCGTCCGTGAGCGTTATCTCGTACTGGTGGCGGCCGTCCTTGCTCTGCGTGTAGCGGCGGTTGCCGTCGCAGTAGGGGTAGAGGGGGCGCGTGCCGTAGATGGCGTGGCCGTTCTTTTTCAGCCATTTGCCTATCTCTTCCATGCGCTGCAGGGCCTCGGCGGGCAGGTTGCCGTCGGCGTCGGGGCCCACGTTGAGCAGCAGGTTGCCGCCCTTGGCCACCACGTCGCACAGCATGTGTATCAGCTCGCGAGTGCTCTTGTACTGGTCTGTGGGCGAGTAGCTCCAGCTGTCGCCCATGGTCATGCAGGTCTCCCAGGGGTAGGGGAGGAGCGTGTCGGGCACCTGCTTCTCCGGCGTGCGGTAGTTCTCATAGCGGCCGCCTACCGAGCGGTCCACGATGATCATCCGTGGGTTCTTCTCGCGGGCGATGGAGGCCAGGCGCTGCATGTCCAGCTCCTGCACCTGACCGCTGCATCCCAGCCAGGGGCGCGTCTCGTCGTTGACGCTCCATGCCGGGCGCACCCATCCGCCGTCGAGCCAGAGGATGTCCACGGTGCCGTAGTTGTGCGTCAGTTCGCGTATCTGGTTGTAGGTGAACTCCTGGTAGCGCCGCCAGCGGTCGGGGTGGGCGGCGATGCTGTAGTTCACGTTGCGGTCCGGCGTGGCCCACTCGTGGGCCCAGTAGTCGTCGCAGTGCCAGTCGGGCTTGCTGAAATAGAGGCCCGTCCAGAAGCCCTCCGTGCGGAAGGCGTCGACGATGCCGCGCGTGAAGTCGCGGTGCGCCGGGCTGTGCATGCTGGTGTAGTCGGTGTATCGGGAGTCGAACATGCAGAATCCGTCGTGGTGCTTGGTGGTGAAGACCACGTACTTCATGCCGGCGCCCTTGGCCGCTGCCGCCCACTGCTCCGGGGCGAAGTGCTGCGGGTTGAAGGTGGTGTTGAGGTTCTGGTACGCTTTCTTGTATTCGTAATAGTCCCCGTCCTTGGTGCCCTTCACGGGCTTGCCGTCGCGGCCGATGCGCTCGCGCACAATCCAGTCCTCGTTGCAGATGCTCCAGCTCTCCACGCAGCCCCACTGCGCATAGAGCCCCCAGTGCATCATGAATCCGAACTTCAGGTCCTGCCACTCCCCGATGCGCTCCACAATGGCCGGCTCCGTTTCCGGAATGCTGTCGTGCTGCGCATGGCAAATTGAAAATTGAAAATTGAAAATACGGCTGCCGCCAAAAGTGTCTTGTTCATATGTTGTCTATCATTTCTGACATAAGTGCCACGAACCATTCCGCCATCTCCTTGGCAAGCGGATTGTCTCGTCTGGCAATGACCGATGAAAAATATATGTCTTTGCAGTATACCTCCCGATAGAATTCCCGTTTATGAGGCTGGTACCACTTGTCGAACAGTCTGAACCGGGCATATTGCCTGCCGTCCGTTATTTCGCATGTGAAAACCATTGCATTAAGGTCGTTTTCGAAAAAACGTCGGAGAGCATACATTACGGTAGCATGCACTCTTGTATCGGCGTGGTAGGTGTCGCTTTGCCTTTCAATTGCAAAGGAGTAAATAGGGTAGGATTGGTGGATTTTGTAGAATGTCAACTCGTACTTTGTGCCATAATCCGTCACAAAGTGGTATCCATCCGCAGTTGCTTCTAATTCATACGGTAAAGGGGTGGGCAAAAACGATGTTTCGTTTTTTTGCAAGTTTTCCAAGGTCACCTCCTTCTCTGATGCATTTGCAGATAGCAGCCTTATCCTCTGCCAATTTCTGTATCATGGGGATACGTCTAACCTTTTTTGTGTCAGTATTTTCCATAAAAAATCTCTGCAATTATCTCAATGCAAAGATAGGAATAATAATTCAACCTCACAAATTTATTTTGCCATATCGGAAATTATGTGTAATTTTGCAGTCGCAAACCGCAGAGTTATGGTTTGCCGAAAGAAAGCGCATTTTCGCCTTATTCCGATCGTGTAAATCTGGACAATTTGCACTACTTCTGTAGGTTTTGGAATAATGGAGTTTCGAAATGCTCCGTTGGATTGTATACCCTATGATACGTCCTTTGTGGAGCGATTCAAAGCACCTTTATATTCAACCTACAGGGAAGTCCAGACCCTTACACGAGAAGATAGAGACATAATGGATGGCTCCACTTTCTCTCGTTGTGTGATTTTGCCATCGAGCCGTGGCTCCAAAAATACCGATGGACCGATGGTATAGAACTGGCAACAAAAAATGAAGGAGATGATATTTGTGGTATTGCCTTTTGTGGCAATTTTGGGTTCAATCGAAATGAACTGAAAGAATGACGCCGTGGATATCATTGTTCTAAAAGGTAAATATATGAAACATCTCAGAGTGATTATTGTCGCTGTTGTCTGCCTGGTCTTCTTTTCATGTGATAAAATGAGGTTTGGCAATCTGGAAAACGGCACATGGGAGATTGTCGATGGTTCTGCTGCCAGTCATCCGGCCACATTGCGTTTCATGGGCGAACACGTGACCATTGAGTATGCCAATAGTAGTTTATACCCGATGAAGAACGGTCGGTGGGACTACACTATTTGGGATATTGCAGGAAAAAAAGCATTGGAGATATCACGTATTACGTTCGATTCGGATTGCGATGAAGACAATGAGTCTCACTATTTTGACATGAGAATGAATGAAGATGAAAACATCATGACACTGGGTTACTCTTCATTGTTTCATGCGGACTGGACTTACGATTTTAGAAAAATACAATAAGTTTATTAATAATAATTTAGCAATCGATGGGCCGATGGTATATAACCGGCAAAAACAATAATGACGAAAAGAATAATATTTTTCTGCATGGCTACTATTGCACTTATGTCTGTCACATCGTGTTGCTCCACCAGTCGTAGTTATAGCCATTCTGTCATTACTCAGGCTGTGAGCTCGATCAAGACTGTTTCTTTTGAAGAGTTGAACCTAACTAACAAGGACTATGATATTTTGGCCCGTGTAGAAGCCTCTGCCCGTATCGAGGTGACGTATGGAAACAACAACTCTTGGACAGCCAAAGATCCAGAAGGCATGTTCGAACTGAAAGTTACAAAGAATGCAAAGAACGATAGTTCGTCAGTCTCTCTCACGGGCATCGTTCATGCAGGTTATCTGGGTTCCCAGAACGGATATTATTTGGATCGTGATTTGGATCGTGATCAGCCTGGCGACCTCGCTCTCCATGTGGCTGTCTATCGTCTTATCGATATCGTCAAGAGGCAAGGGGGCGATGGTATTATTGAGCCTGTCATATCTACTGTTGTGGAAGGAAACAAAAGAGGTACTGTCGTTACGTATATTACCACTGTTTCAGGAAAACCCATTCGTTTAAAAAGTGCACAATAACTCTGCATCAATTGCCAGGAATTAAGAGATGAGAAAAGATATTGTACTATTGGCTTTAGGTTTGCTTTATGCCATCGCCGGACACGGGCAGCCAGTAAACAAAAAAACAGAACCAATCAATATTGGTGGTGCCGACATTTATCTGCAAGAGACGAAAGGATTTTTTGCAAAGTATAAAAAGAAAAAGATTCTGAAGTATCATAGGGAAGGCGATACGAACGTGATTGTTTACAATGGAATGACCGTCAGATATCCAGATCAAACTGTGGTCAAATACGGGAAATCAATATTCCCTGCTAAAATATACACATACGAAGGAAGAACGGAAATTGTGTTGAATGGAGCTGTTGTAATTGGATCAGAAGGTAACGACAATGTTGTCATCTATTGTACTAACAGCACATTTGATTTTAGCGGCGGGGATACCGACACTGTCTATCTGAAAAAAAAATCAGCTTTGGACAATGATGGTCCCCAAATGCTTGGGAATGCAGTCCAAATTGGTGAAGGAGACCAATTGCTAAACATTATTGATTATACATATAATAATGAGCTGGTAATGGTTGGAACTGATTGTTTTACCGTAGAAGACAATGAGTATGTATATATAGGCGGCTGGATGGAATATTTGGATTTTGGGACTTTTGAATCTAAAAAGGTACGTATTAAAAACAGGGAAATCAGTTTGGATGAAGACGAATGGGAGGACGGTGATTTTTAGAAAAAGCTTTAATCGCCCAAAGTAGGGGTGCCCTTGGTTTGTCTTAGATCTAGTCCTTCGGCCATCACATATTACACTAGTTTGCTACGTATGGCAAAGGGGTATCGTCTTGACAGGTACCCCTTTGTTTATTTCCGGCGGTAGGTGACGGGGAGGTCGAGGAGGTCGCTGTCGGCGCTGGAGAGGCCGATGCGGAGGGTGAGGGGGGTGCCGTCGGCGGGTTCTTCCATGCGGGCGGTCTTGGGGTTGTACTGGCGGAGCCAGAAGGGGTCGAGATGGATGGTGACGGTGGTGGTCTCGCCGACGTCGACCCAGCGGCTGCCGAGGCCTACGAGTTGCTTGCGCGGCGCCGCGGGGTCGGCGGGATTGCTGAGGTAGACCTGCACGCAGGCCATGGTGCTGGGGATGCCGCCGAGGCAGTAGTCGCCGCGCAGGGTGGCGGTGACGGTGAGGCTGTCGGCGTCGAAGGCGGCGGTCTCGATGTGGTGGCCGACGTAGGTGAGGCCGTAGCCGAAGGGGTAGAGGGGCTCGTCGGTCATGTAGCGGTAGGTGCGGCCCTGCATGTCGTAGTCCTCGAAGTCGGGCAGCTGCTGCGTGTTGCGGTAGAAGGTGACGGGCAGGCGGCCGAAGATGTGGGCCCCCTGGCGGAGCATCTGCAGGGCCACGGCGCCGCCCATGTCCTCGCCGCCGTACCAGGCCACAAGGATGGCGTCCACGTCGTCCACCACGTTCTCCAGGGCGATGGCGCTGCCGGTGCAGAGGACCAATACTACTGGTATGTGCCGGCGGGACGCTGGCTGGCCATCTGCCGGCGTCCCGCCGGCGCTCCAGGCGTGGAGGTCGGCGACCTGGCCCGCAGGCAGTTCGATGAGGGTCCGGTCGCCGCGGTAGAAGCCTGGCGTGTCGACGGGCAGCTCTTCGCCCTCGAGCTGGGGGCTGAGGCCGCCGGCGTAGACGATGAGGTCGGCGCTGTCCGGCGTAGCGACGAGGTCGTAGAAGAGCTCCAGTCCGCGGCGGATGCTGTAGGTGTGGCGTGGGGTGCCGTTGTAGTTGCCCAGCGGCATGAGGGTGTCCTCGGCGTTGGGGCCGGTGAGGTAGATGCGCGTGTGGCGTTCGATGGGCAATGTATGGTCGTTCTTCAGCAGTACGATGTTGTTGGTGGCGGGAGCGAAGGGGAAGGGGTCGCGGCACACAAACTCCTCGGAGGGAGTGGGTTCGTTGGTGACCAGCAGGCGGGTGCGGAGGATGCGCCGCACGTGCTCGTCGATCTTCTCTGCCGGCAAGATGCCGGCGCTCCATGCCTCGCGCAGGGCGGGCAGGCCGCTGCCGCATTCGAGGTCCACCTCGCGCCCGAAGGCGTCGCCATAGGCCGCGGCGGCGGTGGCGTGGGTGCGGTGGCGAGGGATGACGGTGTCCTGCTCGTAGGCATCATTCAGCGCCCAGCAGTCGGTAACCAGCAGGCCGTCGTAGTGCCACTCATTGCGCAGTATGTCAAACAGTTCTCGATTGGTGCAGCACGGCGCTCCGTTGATGCGGTTGTAGCCGCACATCACCTGCTGCACGTCGCTATTCTTTATTATATATTCAAATGCGGGCAGGTAGGTGGTGCGCAGGTCGCGGTGGGAGACCACGCTGTTGAACTCGTGCCTGATGCCCTCGGGGCCGCTGTGCACGGCCAGGTGTTTGAGGCAGGCGGCGGTGAGGAGGGGCGAGCCCTGCCAGTCCTCGGTGTGGCCGTGCTGCAGGCCGTTGACGCAGGCCAGGCCCATCATGGCCGTGAGGTAGGGGTCTTCGCCGTAGGTCTCCATGCCGCGGCCCCAGCGCGGGTCGCGGAAGATGTTGATATTCGGCGTGAAGAAGGTGAGGCCCGTGTAGTCGCCCGTGCCGCCGGTGTCCTGCGCCATGTGGTATTTTTGCCGGGCCTCGTCGGCCACGTCGCTGAAGACGCTCTGCACCAGCTGCGGGTCAAAGGTGGCCGCCAGGGCGATGGGCATGGGGTAGACTGTGGCCTCGCCGGCGCGTGCCACGCCGTGCAGCGCCTCGTTCCACCAGCTGTAGGCCGGCAGTCCCAAGCGCTCGATGGCGGGGTTCTGGTGCACCATGAGCGACAGCTTCTCGTCGACAGTCAGGTTCCGCACGAGCCATTCCACCCTCGCGTCGAGGCCCTGCGTGGTGTCCTGCCATGGGAAAGTCTGCGCCGCCACCGGGCGGAACGCTGTCATTATCAATGCTATTGCGGCCATCAGGCCTATGCCGTAAGTCTTCCTTTTCATAATGCAAAGATAGTAAAAAAAACAAAAATGGAAAAAACTTTCAGAAACGCCCCTCTTTGCCTATCCGCAAGCGGCTACAAATCAGTCATAAAAGTATTACTCCATGCCCAACTCTGGGCCCAAGGTGGGAGGGGTGCTTGGCGGACGTAATGAAAAAAAATTGGACATTCTGTAGCATTTGGGCTTTTTTTTACGTTATTATGGGTAGAAAGAACCAAAAATAAACGATTGTTATATGAAACGAATTACGCTATTAATGATGTTTGCGGCAGGTGCCCTGTGGGGTGCCAACGCTCAGAATGTAAATGTTTTCCCGCATGCGGAAAGTTTCGAGAACGGCCTGGGGGACTGGTCGGTAGTGGATGCCGACGGCGACGGGAGCACGTGGATGGTGGTGGACTTCTCGCAGGTGCCTTCGGCGTATGCGTTCCTGGGCTACTTCGCCCAGGAGGGCATGCGGGTGCTGTGGTCGGAGTCGGCCAACGACAGCGCGACCCTCACCCCCTGCAACTGGGCGGTGAGTCCGGTGGTGGAGGTGCCGAGTGATGACTCGTTGCGGATGTCGTGGTGGGTGAAGCGCATGGACGGCGCCGGCGAGCGCTACGAGGTGCGCGTGGGTGTGGCCATGGACGGCCCCGTGGATACCGCCGATTTCCCCGACCTCCTGCTTGCCGATACGGCGACTTCCACCGGCTATGTCCAGAGGACGGTGGATCTGACCCCCTATGCCGGCCAATGGGTGAGGGTGGCGTTTGTGCACCGGGGCGGCACCGGGGGCTCCATGCAGGTGGACTATGTGCTGTTTGGCAACGGCGACAACCCTCTGCAGCCGCCAGTGGAGGAGGATTGCGATGTGCTTGATAGGGTGCCTTTTGTGGAGGATTTCGCCGACTCGAGCACCACGCTTGCCTGCTGGCGCACGATGGGCAACGGCGGCACCCCCTGGGAGATGGCGGACGGCCTTGCGGCATCAAGCTCGGTGACCTTCTTCGGAATGGTCCCGGAGGCCGACCATTGGCTGGTCTCGCCCCGTATGGCTCTGGAATTCAGTTATTACTATGTCTCGTGGAAGGTGCAGGCCGAGCAGTCGGAATGGCGCGACGAGAGCTGGGAGCACTACTCGGTGTACGTGTTCCGTGGGGCAGGGGAGGTGGACACCACGCAGATGGTGCCCCTCTTCAGCGAAACGCTCTTGTCCACAGACGGTTGGCAGCAACGTTTTGCCTCGCTGGAGGACTTTGGCGGCGACACCATCCGCCTGGCGTTCCGCCATCATGCCACCGACGACCAGGAGCGCCTCCTGCTGGACGAGGTGAAGGTGGACTTCGCCGGGGCTCCCGTGGTGAGCCTGCATGCGCCGGCCCGCGCCATCGTGGCCGATAGCGTGCACTTTCGCCTCGACACCTTCAGCGTGGAACCCATTACGGACATCACGTGGCGTGTGCAGATGGATACCCTCGGCAGCGAACTGACCTTCAGCACCATGGACCCCTTCGCTTTCGTCTGGCCCGTTGGCACTGAGGAGGGCGACTACTGGGTGTGGGTCGAGGCAACGAACGACGAAGGAACGGCTACGGACTCGGCACAGGTACATCTGCATGTCTGCGAGGTGGATAGCGTGCCGTATGTGCATGTCTTCGGCCTGGACGAGGACTGCTGGCGCGTGGGCGAAGGATGGCTGACGGGCATGGATACGGTGGAGGTGAATGGCGTGGCTCTGCCGACGGCCATCAGCTTCTCGCACGACGAGTGGGGCCGCGACCTTGCCGCCGACAACCGTATCGCCACGCCCTATATCTACATCCCCGACAGCACCTACGAGCTCCGCTATCGTGCCATGGATACCCGCAACTTCAACGTTGATAACGGTATAGACCTCTACAACGTCATCGCCCGTACCGCCGACGGCGTGGACACCCTCTTCTCCGGAGTGGTCAGCGGTTCGGCGCCGCAGGGCTACCGTTTCGGCCTGGCTGCCTATGCCGGCAAGGACCTTCAGGTGGAATTCCGCCACCACGACTCGCCCATGGGCTATGCCCTGAGGCTGGCCGATGTGCAGATTGTGCCGGTCGGCGAGCCTGAGATTGAGATTGTTGCCCCCTCGAGGGCCAGGAATATCGACTTTGTGTCGCTCGGCGCCCGCGTGGTGAGTAGCGAGAACCTGACCTATAGTTGGACGCTCGCCGGCGCCAACCCCGCCACGGCCACGGGCAGCCAGGTGGAGGTACAATGGCCGGCTGCGGGCACCTACACCATCGGGCTGACGGTGACCTCGCCTCTCTACGGCGACTTCCACGATTCGGCCACCATCACCATCGTGGAATGTTCCGGTGGCGAGACGTTGCCCTTCGTGGAACCCTTCGACCTCGACATGGGCTGCTGGGCAAGCTACGACCTCGACGGTGACGGCCAGGAGTGGGAGATGGCCCTGCGCGGCGACCCGACGGACATGATGTTCGACGCCCTGCTGGCCTACGGCGGCAGCGGCAACAGCGTGGTCTCGTGGTCGGCACGTCCCGTGGGCAACCTCTTCAGCTACATCCTCTCCGGCGCCACGCAGCCCCTCAGCGCCGACAATCTTCTGCTTTCGCCCGCCATCACCCTTCCTGATACCGGCAGCTGGCGCTTCTCGATGCAGGCGGCCAGCGCCGTAACCCTGCTGGGAACCCTGGCGGAGAGCCCCGACGAGCAGCTCGACGAGTTCGAGATGCTGGTGACCACCCGGGAACCCGACGACAGAATCAACTTGAGCGACTTCCAGGTGCTGATGCCCCTGCGGACGGCTGAGGGCGAGGGGTTTGCACCCTACGGCGTCAGTCTGGACAACTATCGGGGCCAGACCGTCCGGGTGGCCGTGCGCCACAGGGCCTACAACCGCCTGGGCCTGCTGGTGGACGATGTCTCGGTGGCCATCGACACCACCACCCCCGAACCCGTCGAACCCATCGACACAACGGCCATCTCTGAGGTGGAGAACATGAACATCCGCGTCTATCCCAACCCCGTATCCGACCGCCTGACGGTTGAGGTCGACGGCCTCCGCCGCGTGGAGATGCTGGACCTCACCGGCAGACTCGTCATGAAGCTCGAGGGCGAGGTGACTATTTTGCCCACCGAGGCGTTGGAACGCGGCGTCTATCTGCTCCGCATCACCACCGACAAGGGTACGGCGGCACGCAAAATTATCAAGCGCTGAGCTGTTGTAACCACCATAGAGAGAAACGAATAGGGGGGCACAGGTACCTGTGCCTCCTCTCTTTTTTATAAAACACTCGCATCGTATCAATTTTTTTTTGTACTTTTGCACTTTCAATCCAGGGCCTTTTGTGCCTTGCAAAAAGATATAAGAACGTGAGCAAAAGAACGATATTCACCAGCCGCATGAAGATGTCCGACATGATAGCCTCGAACTACGACCTCATCCTCATGCTTCCGCGTTTCGGCATCCCCCTGGGCTTCGGCGAGAAGAGCGTCAAGGAGGTCTGCCGCGAGCGCGGTGTGGACGAGAACTTCTTCCTGACGGTGTGCAACATATACAGCTTCGACGACTACCGCCCCGACGACGAGGAGGTGGCCGCCATCGACCATCGCCTTGTGGTGGAGCACCTGCAGGCCAGCCATCGCTACTACATCGAGGACCGTCTGCCCCACATGCAGCACCACCTCGACCATGTGGCCGAAAGCGCTGGCGACCACAGCGCCGCCGTGCTGAAGAAGTACTTCTCCGACTACTGCCGCGAGGTGCGCGACCACGTGCGCCGCGAGGAGCGCAACCTGGTATCCATGCTGGACTCCCTCTCCGAGGGCGAGCCCCTGAGCAAAATCGTTACCGACCACTACGTGAAGAGCCACGACAACATCAAGGACAAGCTCTCCGACCTCACGCAGATCATCTACAAGTACATCCCCGGCGAACGCCTCAACGAGGAGATGATGGAGCTGGTGTTCGACATCATGCAGCTCAGCCGCGACCTGGAGAAGCACGCCATGATCGAGGAACTGCTGCTCATGCCCCCCGAGGACTACGACCTCAGCGACCGCGAGCAGGAGGTCCTCGTGCTGGTGGCCCAGGGCCTGAGCAGCAAGGAGATTGCCACCAAGCTCAATATCGCCGTCAACACCGTCAACACCCACCGCAAGAGCATCACCAAGAAGACCGGCATCAAGTCCGTGGCCGGCCTGGCCGTGTATGCCATGCTGAAGAAGAAATAAGAATGAAGAATTAAGAACGACGAATATGAAATACTTCAAATACGTACGAATTTGCCTCGCCGCGCTGGTGCTCCTCTGCATCACGGCGTTGCTGCTGGACACTACCGACGATGCCGTGCTGCGCCACTACCTGGGATGGATGCCCAAGATGCAGTTCCTCCCTGCCGTTTTGGCGCTCAACGTGGTGATGGTCGTCGCCATCCTCGTGGTGACCTTCCTCATCGGCCGTCTCTACTGTTCCATCGTCTGCCCCATGGGCATCTTCCAGGACATCTTCACCTGGTTCCACAAGCTCATCTTCGGCAAGAAGCGCCCCTTCCGCTATCGCAAGCCCGCCAACTGGCTGCGCTACACCATCTTGGTGCTCTTCGTCCTGCTGATGGTTTTTGGCCTCAATGGCATCGCCGTGCTCATCGCCCCCTACAGCGCCTACGCCCGCATGGTGACCAACATCCATTCCTCCGGCCTGCCGCTGGTCGTCGCCATCGTCACCCTCGTGGTCATCGGCCTGTGCAGCTTCATGTACGGCCGCCTGTGGTGCAACACCATCTGCCCCGTGGGGTCGCTGCTGGGCCTCGTCAGCAAGTTCCGCCTCTTCGGCATCAAGATCGACGCCGACAAGTGCGTCTCCTGCCGCAAGTGCGAAAAGGGCTGCAAAGCCATGTGTATCAATATCGACAACAAGACCGTCGACCACTCCCGCTGCGTCGACTGCTGGGCCTGCCTGGCCAACTGCAAGGTGGGCGCCATATCTCTGAGTAATCTGAATACTCAGAATACTCGGAATAATCAGAATACTCAGAGTACTCCGACCACTCCGACCGACCCCTCTAGAAGAAAATTCCTGGCCACCACCGCCGCCGTCGGCGCCGCCACCACCCTCCACGCCCAGGGCCAGAAACTCGACGGCGGCCTGGCCGTCATCGAGGACAAGCAGGTCCCCGACCGCCAGATGCCCCTCAAGCCCGCAGGCTCCATCAGCCTCAAGAACTTCGAGAGCCGCTGCACCGCCTGCCAGCTCTGCGTTAGCAAGTGCCCCGAACACGTGCTGCGCCCCAGCACCAGCCTCGCCACCCTCATGCAGCCCTACATGGCCTTCGACCAGGGCTACTGCCGCACGGCCTGCACCCGCTGCAGCGAGGTCTGCCCCGCCGGCGCCATCCAGCCCATCGCCCACGAGCAGAAGACCGCCATCTCCATCGGCCATGCCGTGGTGCTGCCCGACAACTGCATCTCCTGCGGCGTCTGCGCACGCCACTGCCCCTCGGCGGCCATCAGCATGGTGGACGGCAAGCCCGCCGTCAACGAGAGCCGCTGCCTCGGCTGCGGCGCCTGCGAGTACTACTGCCCCGCACGCCCCCTGACGGCCATCTATGTCGAAGGCCGCGAACGCCACGTGGAAATCTGAAAAACGGAATAAATAATAAAAATCTATAAATCCCAACAAAAACCCCAACGAACTATGAGCATTAATGTCTCTGAAAAAATGAACGAAGCCGTCAAGTATGTCGGCACTTGGAAATTCTGGAAGGAACTGGTCATCATGACCCTCGGTATGATGGTCACCGCCGCCGCCGTCTACTACTTCCTCGTCCCCTCCAAACTCATCATCGGCACCATCTCCGGTCTCTCCATCGTGCTCTCCAACATCTTCACCGGCGGCCAAGGCATCGGCACCTGGATTATCTGCATCAACATCGTGCTGCTGATTCTGGCGTTCCTCTTGATCGACAGCGAGTTCGGTTTCAAGACCGTCTACACGGCCCTCATCCTCGGCCCTCTGACCGACTTCTGGGATGCCGTCTACCCCTGGACGAACATCGCCAACGCCAACCTCGTCACCGGCACCCCCTCTGTCATGGGCGACCCCTGGCTGGACCTCTGCTGCTTCGTACTCCTGCTCAGTGCCTCCCAGGCCCTGATGTTCAGCATCAACGCCTCCACCGGCGGCCTTGACATCCTCGCCAAGATCGTCAACAAGTTCCTCCACTTCGACATTGGAGCCTCCGTCTCCGTGGCCGGCGCCGTCATCTGCTGCACCGCCTTCTTCATCAACGACTTCCGCATGGTTGTCATCGGCCTCATCGGCACCTGGATCAACGGCCTCGTGGTCGACTACTTCACCGCCACCCTCAACAACCACAAGCGCCTCTGCATCGTCTCCAAGGAGCACGAACGCATACGCCAGTACATCATCAACGAGCTGCATCGCGGATGCACCCTCTACGAGGTCACCGGCGGCTACAGCGGCGAGAAGTCCATCGAGCTCGAGGTGCTCCTCAGCAAGGACGAGTTCAGCAAGATCCTCGCCTGGATGAAGGACAACAAGATCGAGGCCTTCTCCACCGCCGGCAACGTCAGCGAGGTCTACGGCTTCTGGTCCAGCGGCAAGAAGCACAAAGCCCGCAAAGAAATCATCGACAAGAGATAACTATGGATAGACGACAATTCCTCAAAGGCATGACCGGGGCTGTCGTGGCGGGAGCCGCGATGGCCGCCGGCTGCGACAATCCCAACAGCGTCGCCGCCGAAGGCTACACCCCCGGCGAGGTGCCCACCGACAAGATGACCTACCGCCCCGACGCCCACGGCCAGCAGGTCTCCTTCCTGGGCTTCGGCATGATGCGCCTGCCCGTTGAAGGCGGCGGCGACCTCCGCTCCAAGCCCGACGCCAAGCTCGACCAGGAGGCCATCAACCAACTGGTCGACTATGCCATCGCCCACGGTGTCAACTATTTCGACACCTCCCCCGTCTACCTCAAGGGTATGTCCGAGGAGGCCACGGGCATCGCCCTCAGTCGCCATCCCCGCGACAAGTGGCTCATCGCCACCAAGATGTCCAACTTCCGCGACTGGAGCTACGAGGCCAGCATCAAGATGTACCATGAGAGCTTCGAGAAACTCCGCGTGGACCACATCGACTACTACCTCCTCCACTCCTTCGGTGGCCTCGACAACGGCGTCAGCGACTTCGACAAGCGTTTTGTCGACAACGGCGTCCTCGACTTCCTCCTCAAGGAACGCGAGGCCGGCCGCATACGCAACCTCGGTTGGTCGTTCCACGGCGTGCAGTCCGAGTTCGACAAGGTGGTGGCCCTCCACGACAAGTACCACTGGGACTTCGCTCAGATACAGATGAACTACGTCGACTGGCACTACGCCCACGAGATTGAGGAAGAGAACGTCAACGCCGAACACCTATACACCGAGCTGGACAAGCGCGAGATTCCCGCTGTCATCATGGAGCCCCTCCTCGGCGGCCGCCTCGGCACGCTCAACGAACACATGGCCTCCCTCCTCAAGGCCCAGGAGCCCAACCGCTCCCTGGCCTCCTGGTCCTGGCGCCACCTCGGCATGTACCCCCGCATCATGACGGCCCTCAGCGGCATGAACCTCATGGAGCACCTGCAGGACAACATCCGCTCTTGCTCGCCCGCCGAGCCGCTCTCCGCCGACGAACTGGCCCTCCTCGACCGCGTGGCCGACGAGTTCGCCCACTTCCCCGCCATCCCCTGCACCTCGTGCCAGTACTGCATGCCCTGCCCCTACGGCCTCGACATCCCCGGCATCTTCGCCCACTACAACAAGTGCCTCAACGAGGGCAACATAGCCACCGAAGGCACCGTCGAGCAGCGCGAGTTCCGTCGCGCCCGCCGCGCCTTCCTCACCTCCTACGACCAGAGCATCGAACGCCTCCGCCAGGCCGACCACTGCATCGACTGCGGCGAGTGCCTCACCCACTGCCCCCAGCACATCCAGATTCCCACCAAGATGCGCATGATCGAAGATTACACCAACAAACTTAAAGACTCATTGGTATGAAACTGTTAATGTTAGGCACCTGGGAGATTATCGTCATCGTCCTCATCGTCCTGCTGCTTTTCGGCGGCAAGAAGATCCCCGAGCTCATGCACGGCGTCGGCAAAGGCGTCAAGAGCTTCAAGGATGGCATGAACGGAGTGGAAGACAGTAAAAGTGAAACGAAAACAGAAGAGAAATAATTTCAATTTCCAATTCTCAATTTTCAATTCTCAATTTTCAATTCACTTTGACCTTCTGGGACCACCTCGATGTCCTGCGCCGGCACATCTGGCGCATGCTCCTGGCCGCTTTGGTGGCCATGGTGGCCTGTTTCTGCTTCAAAGAGACGCTCTTCGCCGTGGTGCTCTATCCCAAGCCCGACTTCCTCAACCTCATCAATGTCGACATCGCCCAGCAGTTCCTCATCCACATGCGCGTGGCCCTGCTGGCCGGACTCCTCCTCACGGCACCCTATCTCATCTATGAGCTCTTCGCCTTCGTGGCCCCCGGCCTCTACGCTGCCGAGCGCCGCGTGGTCGTGCGTGCCCTCCTCGGCGCCTGCCTGCTGTTCTATTGCGGTGTGGCACTCAACTACTTCATCATCTTCCCCTTCACGGTCCGCTTCCTCGGCTCCTACCAGGTCAGCGGCGAGGTGCAGAACCTCATCTCGCTGACCTCCTACGTCGACCTCCTGATGGTGATGAGCTTCGTCCTCGGCGTGGTCTTCGAGCTGCCCGTCCTCTGCTGGCTGCTGGCCAAGATGGGCATCCTCAAGCCGCAGTTCATGAGCCGCTACCGCCGCCACGCCATCGTCGTCATCGTCATCGTCGGCGCCATTATCACCCCCACCGGCGACCCCTTCACCCTCTCGCTCGTCTCCGTCCCCATTTATTTGTTGTACGAGCTTAGTATTCTTATAGTTAAAAAGACCGCCAAATGAAAAAGATTCTGTTATTGTACGCGATAGCTGTTCTCCACTCTCCGCTCTCCACTCTCCACTCGCAGTGTGCCGAGGCGCTGAAACAGTACGCCCAACGCTATCCCGCCGCCGAGGCTACGGACCTCTACAAGCTTGTCTTCCAGGACCTCTACGGTCCAGGCCACCTGCTGACCGACTCCGTCGCCGCGGCCCGCTATATCCAGCGCGAGGTGGACGAGATGCGCGACAATCCACACACTCCTCAGTCAGCGCTCCGCGCTGCCAGCTCCCCTAACTTAGGGGTGCAGCCAGATAGCAAGCCTTCGGTATCCAACTCCTCCCCTAAGCTAGGGGAGGTGGACGCACGAAGTGCGGACGGAGGAGTGTGTAACCCATCCTTCCCGCTCTACGAATACACCCTCTGCGACAGCAATTTCGTGCGGGTGAACCTCATTTTGGTCAAGAGAGGGATACTCTCACTCCCGCAGCTCGTCTCCGCTGTCCTGCGGAGCACCGAGGGCATGGTCACCCCCGACGCCAAGTTCGTCATGAGCCACAGCGCCGCCTTCAAGGCCGCCTACGACCCTCATTATCGTATCGTTAGACGCGACATCTTCGAACGCGAAATCCTCCCGCTGCTCTCCGTCGACGCCATTGCCCGTCCCGTCGAGAGCTTCTCCCATCCCGTCCACTAGGCATCCCAGGTATTGGCTCTCCGAGGCGCGGCCCAGGTAGTCGCGCACGAAGCAGTAGAAATGCACCTCCTTGCCCTCCCATTCGTCTGGCAGACAGAAGACTACCTTCTGCCTGCGGCGCAACGTAGGTGCCGAGAGGCAGTAGTCGCCGGCCTCCGGACAGAGGGCCACCACGAACACCTCGTCCTCGCTGTCGGCACGGACATGCAGCGGATTGCGCTCGAACGTCCCTTTGACGCACCCTTCCGCCACCTCCAACGAGCTGAAAGCCACGGGTGCCACGGGCCCTTCGGCAACAACCAGCGAGGCATAGTCCACCTTCAGCTGCCCCTCGTCGTCGAACGCGAAGCAGTTGTGGTTCAGCTGCACCATGCGGTTGCACTCCGTCATCCCCAGGTCGAGGGCTACCGTCCTCAGGCTCAGGCGCAGAACACTCGTCATCCGCCCGGCGAAGCGCACCGCCTCGCGGAAGAGCTCGCGGTTCATCTGCTGCGCCTCCGTGCGCGGATTCTTCACGAACACGGGCTTGGCCCTCAGGCACCATTTGCCCCTCCATTCATATCCGATAACCGTCCCCACCGTTCCCCGGTAGGCATCGTTGATTCCAAATCGTTGTTTTGCCATACGCTAAAAAATTTTTCAAGGTTAATAATCCATCCTAAGTACGCACCAACAGCCAAAATATTGTGTTGCATATTATTTTTTTTAAATTTTTAACATTTCCCTATAAAAACCTTATCATATCCCATACGGGTAGGAGATTGTCTGGAAATAATTAGGGGAAGATAAGGAGATAGGTAGGAGTTGGTCCAGTTTAGTTGTTGGTTTTGAGGTGGTTCGGTGACGTTTTTTTGAGGGGTTTGGGGGAGGATGGGGGCGGTTTTTTGAGGGGTTTGGGGGAGGATGGAGGCAGGAAAAGGCGGGTGGGAAAATAATTTTTGGCGAGGGCTTTTGCTTTTTGTGTTTTTTTCGTATTTTTGCATTCTGTTTATTGTATATATATAAAGTGTTAAGATATGAAAATTAGACGTATAGCGTTGATGCTGCTGTTGCCGGGGGTGTTGCTGCTGAGCGGATGTGTGGAAATGGCGGCTCTGGTGCTGGAGGCCGAGGCGCAGGAGCGCGAGGCCGAGCGCGAGGCCCAGGCGGCGGAGGAGCAGAGCGAGCCGATGCCGAAGAATGTCATCCTCATTGTGGGCGACGGCATGGGTGTGCCGCAGGTGTATGCCTCGGTGGTGGCGGCGATGGGCAACAATTCGGCCTTCCTGCGGTTCCCCTACAGCGGCTTCTCGCGCACCTACTCGCGCAACCATTACCGCACCGATTCCGCCGCCGGCGGCACGGCGTTGACCACGGGCCAGAAGGTGGACAACTACCACGTGAACTGGGGTCCCGACTCGGCCCGCTACGAGACCATTTTCGATGACGCCAAGAGGGCCGGCATGAGCACGGGCTTCGTGGTGACGAGCAGCGTGCTTGACGCCACGCCGGCCTCGTCCTACGGCCATGTGCCCTACCGCAAGATGTTCGACACGCTGAGCCTGCAGATGGCTCAGTGCCAGCACGATGTGATGATCGGCGGCGGGCGTAAGTATTTCTTCCCGCAGAACCGGAAGGACGGCCTCAGCCCGTTGGACACGCTGGCCAAGCGTGGATACACGGTGGTGAACACGCTGGACAGCATGAACCGCTTCGGCGGGCAGAAGCTGGTGGCGCTGCTCTACGAGGGCGACCCGCTGACGGCGCCCGCGCGTGGCGATGTGTTGGCACAGGGTGCCAAGAAGGCTATCGCCATGCTCAGCCGCGACCCCGAGGGCTTTGCCCTGATGATCGAGGGGTCGCAGATCGACTGGGCCTGCCACAACAACGACTCGGCCTATATGCGTGCCGAGTTGGCCGACTTCGAGGTGATGCTGCATGCCGTGCTCGATTTCGCGCAGCGCGACGGCGAGACCCTCGTCATCGTCACCGCGGACCACGAGACCGGCGGCGTGACCCTCCCGGATGGCGACATCGAGAAGGGGCAGAACGACGTGCGCTACCTCTGGGGTAGCCACACGGGCTGCATGGTGCCCGTCTTCGCCCTGGGCCCCGGCGCGCAGTATTTCTCCGGTATCCAGGAGAATACCGATATTCCGGAAAAGATTCGTTGGTTGATGGGTATATAAGCTATGATTAAATTCTGTGTAAGACTGGTGCAACGGTGGCTCCCGGAGCCGTTTATTTTTGCCATCCTGCTGACGTTCGCGGCGGCGGTGTTGGCCATGCCGATTTGCCGGCAGACGCCGCTCGAGGTCGTCGAGCACTGGGGCGGTGGCGTGTGGAACCTGCTGGCTTTCGCCATGCAGATGGCGTTGGTGCTGGTGTGCGGCAGCACGCTGGCGGCCGCGCCGAGTGTGAAGAAGGGCATCGCGGCCCTGGCGCGTATTCCCAAGAGCCCTGCGGGGGCCATAGCCTTGGTGACCGTGGTCTCGGCCCTGGCCTGCTGGCTGAACTGGGGTTTCGGCCTCATCGTGGGCGTCATCTTCGCCAAGGAGATAGCGCGGCAGATGGCGGGGGTGGACTACAGGCTGCTCATTGCCTCGGCGTATAGCGGTTTCGTGGTGTGGCATGCCGGTTTGTCGGGTTCCATCCCCCTGACCATGGCCACGCCCGGCGAGGCCCTGGCCAAGGCCACCAACGGCGCCCTGACGGCCCCGGTGCCTGTGAGCCAGACCATTCTGGACCCGCACAACCTCGTCATGGTGCTGCTGGTCATCGTGGCCATCACCGTGGCCAACAGCCTGATGCACCCCAAGACGGGTGCTGTGGTGGTGGACCCTGCGCTGTTGGCGGAGGAGTCGGAGCATTCCGAATACTCTGAGAAATCAGAAAAGCCCACGCCGGCCCAGAGGATGGAGCACAGCCCGATCCTGTCGTGGGCCATAGCGTTGATGCTGGCGGCCTATCTGGTGGTGAAGCTGGTGTTCCGCGGTGCGACGTTGGACCTGGGCATCGTCATCATGATTTTCCTGGCCCTGGGCCTGATGCTGCATGGTACGCCGCTGGCGTATGTGCGCGCGTTCGGCAAGGCTGCCACGGGAGCAAGCGGCATCATCCTGCAGTTCCCCTTCTATGCGGGCATCATGGGCATCATCACGGGCGTTGGCGAGAGCGGCATCTGCATGGGCACCGTCATTGCCGACGGCTGCATACGCATCAGCAATCCAACCACTTATCCGCTGCTGACCTTCCTATGTGCGGCGTTGCTCAACATGTTCGTTCCCTCCGGTGGCGGCCATTGGGCCATCCAGGCCCCCATCATGTTCAGCGCCGGTGCCGACCTGGGCGTGGACCCGGGCCTGACGGGCACGGCCATAGCCTGGGGCGATGCGTGGACCAACCTCATACAGCCCTTCTGGGCGTTGCCGGCACTGGCCATCGCCAAGCTCTCGGCCCGCGACATCATGGGCTACTGCCTGGTGGACCTGATTATCACGGGGATGATTATCTGCGGAGGGCTGGTGGTGTGGGCGCTGTAGGATTTCCTAGGATTTCCTAGGATTTCCTAGGAAGACCTAGGAGGTCCTAGGAAGACCTAGGATATCCTAGGGAAAAAAGAAAACAAAGAAAACAAAACAATATGTTCGAGAACATCATCAAACACTACCCCGATTTCCCGAAGGCGGGCATCGACTTCATCGATGTGCTGCCTTTCATGCTCGATAAGAAGGCCTTCAACGAAGCCATTGCCGAAATCGACCGCCTGACCACGGCGCCGAACCTGGTCACCGTCGAGGCCCGTGGCTTCCTCTTCGCAGCACCGCTCCTCTGCACCTCGCGCCGCGTGGAGAAGGTGGTGCTGATGCGCAAGAAGGGCAAGCTGCCCCATGCCGGCGACGACCTGGTGAGGGTGGAAATCATGAAAGAATACGGCAGCGACGAACTTTTCTACCGCCGCAGCGACTTTGCCGCCTGCGTGCCCAACGGCGAGTATATCGACGTGACCCTCTTCGACGACCTGCTGGCCACCGGCGGCACGGTGAAGGGCATTGTCGAATCGCTGCAGCAGCAAGTCATCGACGGCCGCAGGATACGCGTCAAGGAGTTCATCTTCCTCGTGGAACTGCCTGCCCTGGGTGGTCGCAAGCTGCTGGAGCCTCTCGCCCCGGTGCACAGCCTGTTGAGCCTCGAGGGGGTGGAGTAGCCGTTCCTTACACCATCGCCGCTATGACGACGATGAGGATGGCAATGCAGTAGACCACCTTGAGGAGCGTGCCGGTGAGGAAACCCACGAAGGCGCCGAAGCCGGCCTTGAGGGCGGGCTGGAAGTCCTGCTGCTTGATGAATTCGCCGATGAGGGCGCCGATGAAGGGCCAGAAGACCATGCCCAGCAGGCCCGTGGGGCCGAAGGGAAGGCCGAAGATGGAGACCACAAGGCCGATGTTGCAGCCCCAGATGCCGTACTTGCTGCCGCCGAAGCGCTTGGTGGTCAGGGAGGGGATGACGTAGTCCATCACCGTGATGAAGATGGCCACGGCGGCGGTGACGATGAGCAGCGCGGGGGTGTTGGCCACCCACGGCGTGAAGCCTGCAACGAGGAGTCCCACCCAGCTGATGGGCGGACCCGGCAGGCCGGGAACGATGGAACCGACGATGCCTACCAGCAGGCATACGAAAGCCATGATAATCAGAAAGATGTCCATAGGTTATCGAATAAGGTTTTTAATTTTTTTTCATCTCGTATCAGTTCGCGGAGCTCTGCCAGAGGGGTGGCGTTGGGGGAGTCGGGGAGCCAGAGCTTGATGTATCCGCCCTCGGCGTATTTCTCGTGCAGGTGGTCGAGGGTGCGTTGCCAGTGGCCTTCTTTGTTGAGTTCGGGATAGTGGCTGAGGCCGTACTCCATGGTGCGGCGGACGATGGTCTCGGGTTCGATGTCGCGGTCGGCTTCGGCGATGATGCATCCCAGGAGGGAGCGTGGCGGTGTCTTGGCCGAGGCGCGGTGGTCTTCGGCGGCCTGGGCGATGGTCTCGATCTCTGCTTCGTTAAACCAACGGCGGAGCGGTTGGTCGACGGCTTTGCCGTCAACCATACCGATACCGGCACGGATGATGCGACCGGAGGCGAGGTGGTGGGACTCGCGGCCCTCGCAGAGGCCCAGGTCGTGCATGGCGGCGGCAGTATAGGTTATGGCCGAGGGCTGCATGGCCATGCTGCGGGCGATGACGCGGCGGATGTGGTCGGGGCGGTGGGCGGCGTCGTAGTGCTCGTGGCGGGGCAGTATCTCGTGCTCCACGTAGGCTTTCAGGTCCTCGGGCACCTCGTCGTAGCGCCACCACTCGTAGGCGTCGCGCGGGGCGCCGTCGGGCATGTAGATGACGCCGCAGTAGACGAAGCCCTCCCGCTCGAGGATGTGGTGCATGGGGCGGTTGTCGTGGTGGGTGTCCACGCGGAGGTAGTCGCTCTGCTGCTTGGCGAAGCGGAAGGCCTCGTCGGCGATGCCGTGGGTGCCGGGCAGGGCCGCCAGGCGGTGGAGGGTGCTGTAGGGGCGGTCCGGCGTCACCCAACGGCCGTGGTCGATGTAGGCGTAGGTGGGTTCGATGCCGGGGACAAGGGCGAAGGTGCCGAGGGGAGTTATATACGACACCCCGCGCTGAATATCTTCTTCCACATCCTCCCTCGTGGGGTAGCCGACCCACTGCGAGAGGTTGCCGTCGGCACGCATGACGCTGCGCGAATGGTCGTACATGCGGAGGATGAGGTCGATGTCGTCGGGTGTGCTTTTACGTATCATGTCAGAGGTAACGCCGAAATGGCAGAAATATTGTGTTTGGCACAATATTTGATTGGGATTCTACGTTATACGGATTGAATATGTTGGAAAACCTCGGACTCTTCGGACTCTTCCTGGCGTGCCTGCTGTCGGCCACCATCATCCCCTTCTCGTCGGAGGCGATAGTGGCAGGCGCCATGCTGCTGGGCTACCCCGTGCCGGTCATCGTGCTGGTGGCCACGCTGGGCAACACCGCCGGAGGCATGATCAGCTTCTACATGGGCTGGCTATGCAAGTGGGAGTGGCTGGAGCGGTGGTTCAAGGTGAAGCGGGAGAAGATAGAGCGTTTCCGCGGACACATAGAGAAGTACGGCGTGTGGGCGGCGTTGCTGACGTGGCTGCCCATTGTGGGCGACCCCTTGGCCATCGCCATGGGTTTCATGCGGCTGAACCCCTTGTGGACATGCCTCATCATGTTCGTCGGCAAGCTGCTGCGATACATCGTATCCTCCTATCTGCTGGGTCTGACCAATTGGTTTTAAAATGAGAAATGAAAAATGAGAAATGAGAAATGATGGGCATCTGCATATTGTGACGTTCAACGTGCCGCTGCCGGCGAACTACGGCGGGGTGATCGACGTGTTCTATCGCCTCAAGGCGTTGGCGGAGGCCGGTGTGCGCGTGCATCTGCACTGCTTCGACTATGGCCGTGGTCCGGCGCCGGAGCTGGAGCGCTGGTGCGAGGAGGTGCGATACTACCGCCGCGATATGTCGCCTTTGCGGATGCTCGACCGACGGCCGTTCATCGTTAGCTCGCGGCACAGCAGGGAGTTGACGGCGAGGTTGATGCAGGACCGCTATCCCATCCTCCTTGAGGGGCTGCATTGCTGCCTGCTGCTGGAGGACGAGGCGCTGACGCGCGACCGCATGGTGATGGTGCGCGCGCATAATATCGAGGCCGACTACTACGGACAGCTGGCAGCGGCGGAGAGGCGGTTGGGGAAACGTCTCTACTTGAAGCTTGAAGCTAGGAAGATACGTCGCTATGAACCTATCCTCCGCCGTGCCTCGGCGGTGCTGGCCATTTCGCCTGCCGACCAGAAGGAGCTGGTCCGCATGGGGTGCCGGAATGTGCTGCTGTCCACGGGGATGCACCCCTTTGGGGAGGTAGGAGGTAGGAGGTATGAGGTAGGAGGTAGGAGGTCGGAGGTAGGAGAGCGCTTCGCGCTTTATCATGGGAACCTGGCGGTGGCGGAGAACTATCATGCGGTGGAGTATCTGCTGGACAAGGTTTTCAAGGGGTCGGAGCACCGGTTGGTGGTGGCTGGCAACGAGCCGCCGGCGTGGCTGCGCGAAAGGATAGATGCGATGCCGAATGTGGAGTTGGTTGGCAGCCCTGACGACGGGACGATGCAACGGCTGGTGGAGGAGGCGCATGTGTGCGTGATGGTGACGGGGCAGGCTACAGGCCTCAAGTTGAAGCTGCTGAACTCGCTCTATGCCGGACGTTTCTGCCTGGTGAACAGCGCCATGGTGGCCGGTACGGGACTGGAAGGACTATGTACCGTGGCCGACAGCCCCGAGGCGATGCGCGCGGCGTTGGACAGCCTCATGGCGCAGGAGTTCACGGCGGAGCATCTGGCCCAACGCCGTGTAGCCCTGCAGCCTTTCTCGCCGCAGGAGGCCGTGAGGCCCATACTCAGTCTTCTTTAGAAATTGATGCTCAGCGTGAAGGCGCCGTTATGGCGGAAGAGCTCGCTGCCGTCGAGCATCGAGGTGCGCAGGCTGCGATAGGAGGTCCACTCCAGCGAGATGGTGCGGAAGAACTCCGCGCCGATGGTCCAGCTCCAGCCGTAGTCCCAGTGGTCGATGATGCCGGTTTGCGGTGTGCCGGCGGTGTGCCGGCGGTCCAAGATGTCGGTGTCGTTGCCCACGTGGCCGAAGAAGGTGTAGCGGCCCCAGCCGCCGACGGCCACGTAGAGGCGGCTGTCGAAGTTGGGCGAGGGCTTGGCGATGTCGAAGCTCAGGCGCAGGGGCACGGTGAGGCTGTGGGTGTTGAGGTGGCCGAAGTCGGCCTTGGTGTGCATCCAGGCGTACTGCAGGTCGGCGTAGAGGTGGAAGCGCCCGCCGAGGTGGAGGCGTGTGCCGAGGCCCAGCTGCTGGCTGATGCCGCGGCGGCTCTTGCCGTCGTCGCCGATGAGGCGGTTGCCGCCGATGCCTCCGTAGCGGTAGAAGACCCAGCGGGGCAGGGGGGCGATGGTGGCCGGCGTGGTGTCCTTGGCGGCCCGCAGGGCGACGAGGGAGTCCTGCTTGGCGGCTGGGTTGAGAATCATCGGATGATTCGGAGTGCTCTGAGTACTCTGAGTATTCTGAGTAATCTGATTATTCTGATTATTCCGATTGGTTGGATAGAAGGCCTCCAGCTTCTCGCGGATGGCGCTGTCCAGCGGCAGGGTGTTGTACTGGCCCCAGAAGTCCTCGTCGTAGCTGCTCTGGCCCATGGCGTCGGCGTAGCCTTGGTTCTTGTAGCCCAGCACGTTGCGCTGGCGCAGGAAGGAGGTGTCGCCCGGACGCTGGTCGGTGAGCAGCATCTCGCGGCAGGTGACGACGCGCTGCTCCGCGTTGGCCAGCTCGTAGCCGTAGGCCTGGTGGCAGTAGTAGGTGATGTCGCTGTAGCGCAGCGAGTGCGTCAGGCTGTACTTGCCGTTGCGCAGCTCGTAGTGCTCCTGGTCTATGTTCCGGTGGCTGTGTCTTGCAGTCCAGGGCTGGTTCCACCAGATGCCCTCGGGGTAGTCGTAGCGGCCGCTGTCGCTGTCGAATAGGTAGTCCACCACGGCGAAGTTGTCCTGCCGGATGTGCAGCGTGTAGTGGGCCTTGAAATGAGGGTTGCTTGTGCGGCCGTAGCCTCGCAGCACCCAGTAGGCCACGCCCTCGTCGTCGGTGTATTCCCGGATGGGGTCGTACTTGTTCCTTTTCACAAAGCGCTCGGCGGTGCTGAAATTGGCTTGCGGTGTGAGCATGGACTCGCTGAAGATATTGTTGTCGCTGAAGGCCATGTCGGCCATGGCCTTGGGCATGTCGCCGGCGGCGAGGCGCACGCTGAGGCTGTCGAGCACCAGTAGGCGGTGGCGCAGGACGGACTTGTAGTTGTTGTCCATCTCGCGCTGGCGGTCGCTGAAGGAGTAGCCCCGCTTGGTGCTGTCGTGGGCGTAGCCGTAGCGCAGCACGTCCATCACGCTCTCGTCGAAGAGGTAGAGGTTGCCGTCGAGCAGGCGGTAGTCGCGCAGGAACCAGGTGTCGATGGTGGTGTCGGTGTGGTAGTTCTCCGGTATTCGGCGCACGGCCTCGGCGATGATGGCCTGCGGTGTGACGAAGCCCGTCACCTGCACCTCCTTCAGCTCCATGGCGTGGGGCTCGAGGCGCACGTCGCCCTTCTTTATCAGCTGCTCTACGCTGACGGCCAACCGCTTATAGCCCATGGCCGAGAAGAGGACCATGTCATTATTTTTCAATTTTCCATTCTCAATTTTCAATTTCCACTCGCCCGCGTCGTTGCTCTGCGTGCCCGTATTGGTGCCCTGTAGCAGCACGGCGGCGTAGGGCACCGCCTTGCGCGTGCGGCTGTCGGTGATGCGCCCCTTCAGGGTGACATATTCCTGCGCCGAAAGGGTGCCCATGGTCAGAATAAATGCTATCAGAACCAGTCGTTTCATGGCCAGGTTGTTATTGTTTATTGCGCAGTTCGAGCAGCTTGGGGAGGTTGATAGGTACGATGAGGAGCGGGCTGGAGAGGGAGGACTTCATGGTGGGCATGTTCCAGCGTGGCATGGCGTGGAAGGCCTCGCGGAGGGCGTCGGCCATGGGGTTGCAGTCGGGAAGGCGGACTCCGGTGATGGTGCCCACGCTGTCGAAATCGAGGGTGGGGGTCAGCACGCCGACCCATTCCCCGAGCGGACGGTCGATGTGGGTGGCGAGGTAGCGGTAGAGGGCTTCGATGCCGCCGGGGTAGGTGGGGATGACCTCCTTGTCGCCCTCCTCGCTGCCGCCGATGGTGCGGGGCTGCCGGGGGTCGAGGCGGAAGTTGACGGGCAGGTTGAACTGCACGCGCACGGGTACGAGTGTGCTGTCGGAAGTGCAGTATTGCTTGCCGGGGCTCCAGCGCGGCATGCGCCTGACGGCGTCGACCGCCGCACGGGAGCATCCGCCGGGCAGGCCGCGCATCACCCGCGGCTCGGTGATGCTGCCGTCGGTCTCCACGACGAAGGTGAGGAATATCTTGCCCTCGATGCCGTAGTCCAGCGCCACCTGCGGGTAGCGCACCGCGCTGTCGAGGTAGGCGTACAGGGCCTCCATGCCGCCGGGGAACTCGGGCTCGTGTTCATGGACGCAGTAGGTGCACTGGTATTGCGCCGCCGTGTCTGCGTTTATTATCAGGTCTTTGTCCTGTGTGTCGGTGGTTTTGCTGCTTGGCGTCTGCGCACAGCCGTTGAGGGCGAGGAGCAGCAGGGTAGGGAGGAGGAGGTGCTTCATGGAAATTGAAAATTGAGAATTGAAAATTGAAATTATCTGGTCTCTATTGTGTGGGCGATGCGGTCGAGGGCGTCGAGGAGCTGTGAGCGGGGGCAGCCGAGGTTGAGGCGGAAGCAGCCTTCGTAGGCTTTGCCGCCAAATGTGGTGCCATCATTCATCACCACGTTGGCCTCGTTGATGAAGCGGTCGGCGAGCTTCTTGTGGGGGATGCCGTAGGCGCTGAAGTCGAGCCAGGCGAGGTAGGAGGCTTCGGGGAGGACGGCCTTGACCTCGGGGAGTCTGGTCTTTAGGAAGTTGTCCAGCGTCTGCACGTTGGCTTGCAGGTAGGCGAGCATCTGCTGCAGCCACTCCTCGCCGTGGGCGAAGGCGGCTTCGGCGGCCGTGAAGGCGAAGATGTTGCCGCCCGCCACGCCCAGGGCGTCGAGCCAGCCGTAGAAGCGGCGGCGCAGGTCTTCGTCGCTGATGTAGCATACAGAGCTGCCGAGGCCGGCGATGTTGAAGGTCTTGCTGGGGGCCATGAAGGTGATGCTGTGGCGCGCGGCGGCTTCCGACACGGTGCTGTAGCTCACATGGCGGTGGGGCGGCAGGGTGAGGTCGGCGTGGATCTCGTCGCTGATGACGATGATGCCTTTGCGGATGCAGATGTCGGCGATGCGCTGCAGCGTCTCCTTGCCCCACACGGTGCCCGCGGGGTTGTGCGGGTTGCTCATAATGAAGACCTTGCAGCCCTCGGCACGGCGCTCGAAGTCGTCGAAGTCGATGACGAAACGGTTGTCGGCAATCTTCAGTTGGCAGCACACCAGTTCCCGTCCGCTTTCCCTCGGCAGGTTGAGGAAGGGTGGGTAGACGGGCGTGGTGACCAGCACTTTGTCTCCGGGTTGCGTCAGGCACAGCAGGGCATACGAGATGCCCGCCACGATGCCAGGGATGAAGTGGAGGCTCTCGCGGGTGGTGTGGATGTCGTAGTGCTTGGCCAGCCAGGAGGTCACCGCCTGCCAGTAGCCGTCGGAGGGCATGGTGTAGCCCAGCACCTCGTGGTCGCAGCGGCGGCGGATGGCTTCCATCACGAAGTCCGGCGAGCGGAAGTCCATGTCCGCCACCCACATGGGGGTGAGGTCGTCGCGATGGTACATCGCTGGCATCGCGTCCCACTTGAAGCAGTCGGTGCCGTGGCGGTCTATCGGGGTGTCGAAATCGTATTGTTTCATTGTTGTTTGTTTTTGGATATATAACGAGAAATGGACTGTTTTATTTTCTGTAAGACACGAATATCTACTTTATTAAACACGAATTGCCATGAATTTTCCATGAATATTTAATGGTCAATTAATGGAAATTCGTGTCAGAATAATTTTTTTTTCGTATCTTTGCAGTCGCTATGAACCGAGGAAAACACATCTGCAACCAGCTCAAAGCCGTGCGTCGGCGCATCGCCGAAGAGAATGAGGATTGGGGTAAGCCCGCGAAGGTCTACCGGTCGATATTGCGCGTCGGCCTGATGGCGTTGCTTCCTTTGGCATTGGCAGTTTTTCTGCTTTATGGGCTGCTCATGTTCGATGCAAAGTGGTGGCACTGGGTCTTCTTGTTGTTGGGAATCATTGCGTTGGTTTGGTGTGCCATCACTTGGTTGCGACACATCGGCGACAGAATTGATATCTTCGAGAAGGGCATACGCCTCACCAAAGCGCAGCGGAAAGTGAAAGGCGGGGATTGGAAGCCGGTCAAGGATGTCAGTCTGCCTTGGCGCAACATCCGCGCGATTTCCCGGACAGAAGAGCCCTTAATCGACTTCTATCCCCGACATTTTCGCCGCTGGATATGGCTTTACACACGCGGCGGCCCCGTCTACCGCCTCTCCCCCGACCTATACGACACCTTCTTCCTGGAAAAGAAACTGCGCCGCTGGTGGAGTGACGGCGCTTAATAGTTCTCGGGCCTGAGCTGGAAGTAGGTCTGCTCGTGGTTGCAGACGGGTCAGACCTGCGGGGCTTTATTGCCGGCTTATTGGAATCCATCGTCTACACATTTGTGAGCTTGGCAAGTTTTGCAGCGATATAGTCGGACAAGTCATGCTGTGATTCTTTCGGCAGGAAGGATTCTGCGATGCAGGATTGCCACTTGGGGTAAATCTTTGCAAATTTGGCAATCATACGCTGCACCACTACTTCGTTGATGCCGAAACGGCTCATGGCGAGGATGAAGTCTTCGCGTTTGATGTTGCTTTTCTTACCGTTGAGGGTCAGCGCGAGCTCCTCTCGGTCGGATGGCATAGCCAGGTGTACCGCCAGCAGGTCGTAGGCAGGGGTGAGTTGCCACTGGCCGCTGGTTGGCATGTATAAGGAGAAGTTCTTCAGGTGCATGTCCGAGTTGCCTGTCAGCCACGAGAACATCACCACTTCCCAGAAGTTCACCAAGTCGAGCTTTCCGACGGTGGAATAGCGCTGGATGATTTTGGACACCTGCTCGTAGGAGGAACGGTATTTGTCTTCAGTCAGGCGCTCGCTGAGTTGGCAGGCATCCTCCATGGGTATCTTGCAGCCATCGTTTGTGCGGTCGATGCGACGGGTCAGGTAGCAGAGCTCTCCGTCAGCCATGTGTGCCAGCGTATGGGGGACAACGTTGATGCCAGCCAAGGTGGCCAGATGCATGGTGAGGTCCTCGTTCTCTGGCAGGTTGGGGTAGGCTTTAGCTTGGGGCTTGAGGATGTAGTTGCCCCACATGCCCACCAAGGTCAGCCGGTCGGGCTCATCTTTGCCCCCGCGCGACAGATGCATGGAGAGTTTGGGCTGTACACCAGTGACAGTGGTCTGGCTCTTCACCAGCGTTTGTGCGAGGTCGTTGATGTTGTCCCGTGTGTAGGGAATCTCGGGCACTTTGTATGTGCCGAAAAACCTCTTCGCGCAGTGGCGGTGATAGTGACGCTCGCCGGGCGACAACTCTTTATAGCAATACTGGCAGCGTTCCATCATTCGTCCTCCTTGGTTGATGCTATAACGCTAACGGCACCGATGCAGTCGCGACAGCAGGTCATCAGCAGCCCCATGCGGTCTTTGGGGTCAAGTTTCCAGTTTCTTACGGAAATATCCAACAGCCAGCCTTCGGGTATCAGGCCATCGAAGAAGGGGAACATTGTTTTCGAACGGAATACCTTTTGCGTTGTGGGCAATGTCAGACTGATGTCCATGGCATTGGGTTGGCCAAGGTATGCATCGTTATATTCGAAACGGTAGCCATCTTCCTCCTCGCTGAGTCGGCCTGCAAAGGATGATTGGAAATAAACATTGGCCTGTCTCATTCTTCAGCTTCTTTTTTCTGTTTCACCACCCCCAACTCGCTACCGAACATGGCAAGGACGCAATTTACTTTGTCCATTCGCAGGGTTTCTTTGCCAGCTTCCAGTTCTCGTAGGAAACGCAGGCCCACGCCTGCTTTTGCTGCCAGAATCTCTTGTGTCAGTCCATGGTGTTTTCGCATATCTTTGACGTATTTTCCGCAGTCGTTCATTGTCGAAAATTTTTTGCAAAGATACGAAGATTTTTCAAAACTACACCCTTTCGGGTATAAAAATATTCAAAAAAAATGAATAATTATACCCGATAGGGTGTAGTTTTACTTTTAGAAGCGGGTCTTATACCCGATTGGGTATAATTAAAAATTCTCGGGTTTGAGCTGGAAGTAGGCTTGCTCGTGGTTGCAGACGGGGCAGACCTGCGGGGCTTTCTTGCCGACGACGATGTGGCCGCAGTTGGAGCACTGCCAGATCATGTCGCCTTCGCGGCTGAAGACGATGCCGTCCTCGATGTTCTTCAGCAGGCGGCGGTAGCGCTCCTCGTGCTCGCGCTCGATGGCGCCGACCATCTCGAACTTGGCGGCAATCTCGGTGAAGCCCTCTTCGCGGGCTTCGCGGGCCATGCGGGCGTACATGTCGGTCCACTCCTGGTTCTCGCCGTCGGCGGCGTCCTTCAGGTTGTCGGTGGTGGTGGGCACGCTGCCGCCGTGGAGGTATTTGAACCACAGCTCGGCATGCTCCTTCTCGTTCTTGGCGGTCTCCTCGAAGATGTTGGAGATCTGGACGTAGCCGTCCTTCTTGGCCTTGGAGGCATAGTAGGTGTACTTGTTGCGCGCCATGCTCTCGCCAGCGAACGCCTCCATCAGGTTCTTCTCGGTCTTGGTACCTTTCAATTCTTTCATTGTATTTCTATGTTTTAGGGTTAAAAATTATTCTTGTGAATGCCGCTGGAGCCATGCGATGGCGTATGAGCAGGTGGCGCAGATGCGGATTCTCCTTCGATGAGGAAGGCTGACAGGCGTGTCCAGAATGCCTGCGGTGTGAAGGTGTAAGGCGCCGTGGGTTCGTGGAGCAGGAGGCCTGTGGTGTCGCAGAAGTTTTCGCGCAAGCGACGGACGTCGGTGGCTGTGGGGAGGGCGTCGAGCGAGAGGGTATAGTAGTGCAGCAGGGTGGGGTAGAGGTCGTCGAAGTGGTCGCTGAGGTGCTGCGCCATCGACTGGTGGTCGGGGTCGAGAATAGCCTCACCCCCAGCCCCTCTCCTGCTGGAGAGGGGAGAGGATAGCCGGTCGCGGAAGCGGGCGAGGTGACGCTTGGCGCGGTGGAGGGATACGCGGTAGGCGACGGGAGTCATGCCTAGGGCGGCGGCCATGTCGTCGTTGGGTAGCGCCTGCTGTTTGTTGAGCAGGGTGAGCAGCGAGCGGAGCAGGATGAAGCGGTCGCGCGGCGGCAGCGTCTGGTGGGCATAGGCGATGAGTTGTGCGGCAGCGGCAACCTCGTCGAACTCGTGAACTTGTGATTTCGTTGATTCGTCAGTCGTTCGCGTGGCTTGATCATCGAATTTACAAATTAGCGAATTCCCATGTTCCGAACCGGCACGATTTGTCAGGTAGTTGCGGAAGGTGCTGAGCAGCCAGCCCTCGAGGGCGGCCTTGTTGCGGATGCGGCGCAGCGAGGCGTAGTCGCCCTCGCGCAGATAGAGGAAGAAGTCGGCCACCAGGTCTTCGTAGTCGTCGCGCAGCTGGCGCCGGTAGGGCTCGTAGCGGTGACGCAGTTGCCGGTCGAGCCGCTCGTGCAGCAGGTAGTACATCGCCTCGTCGGCCTTTCCGCCCCCGGCGAGGATGATGTCTGCAATTGTCTCTATCTGATCCATGGCCACAAGTGTTTTCTTCAATTCTGTATTATCATAGCCTCTCCCTCAAATGCGCAGATTTCCGCTGCGAGGGTGTTCAGGTTGTGGAATCGGCTGAGTTCAGGTTTCCAGTATGGTCCGATGGGTTCGTCCTGCAGGTGTATCAGGGGGTAGCCTTTCTCCAGGCATTCATTTTTCATCTGCTGCTCGCCGCGCGAGATGCCGGGTGTTACGATAACTGTCTGTCCGGCAAGAATGGCGGCGACCCATGCGTCGTGCTGTCGGGCGAAATCGTCGGTGGTCTCGTAGGGGATGTGGCTGACCGGGTGCCGTCGGTGGCATTGCACCTGCACCTTGCGGGCCCAGCGCAGTAGGAATAGGTTGCCGAAGGCACCGTAGCTGCGTTCGCCTATCTGTATGTGGAGGCATCGCCGCAGCACGTCGGGCAGTCGGCGCCGCAGCAATGCCCGGCGTAGGTTGTCGTCCACATAGGCTATCATCGCCCGCCGGTGGCGCTCGTCGAGGCAGATGGTGTCGTCGTAGTTGTCGTCGAACAGCGGACGCCGCGTGCGGCCGACGAAGGCGTAGTACTCCTGCCGCTGCTTGTAGGAGAGGCTGCGGATGAGCGAGCCCTCAGTGTAATGGTCGAGGGCTTTGGCGCGCAGCCATGCGGGACAGTCGGGGCTTTGGCAATCGACCGAGATCGGTCGATTGGTGGACGAGGGCAATCCGACCATCGTCTGCCAGCGGGCCGTGCAGGAGGACTTGAAGGCCTGGATGATGTCGCCGAGGCTCCATGACATGGGCTCCAACACCTCGATGACCCCATGGAAATGGTCGGGCATACAGACGCTGGCGTGCACCGCCACGCGGTTGCCGTTGGTAGCCTGGATGGCTGGTGTCTGTTGCCACGCCTGCTGCACCGCTTCGCCCAAGTGAGTGAGGACAATCCTTTCTCGACCGAGCTCAGTCGTGAACCCCGCCAGCAGAGGGTCCCTTCCGCTCACAACAAGTGTGATGAGGTATACCCCGCGACCGTAGTAGTCGTGCCCCGGGTTTCGTGGACGATAGGGTGTTACTGCCATTTCCTTCTATTGTTTTCGAGGTGCAAAGATACGAAAGTTGAGTGATATGGTAAAATTTTATTTTTATATATCCGAAATGCAGTATCTTCGTGAGCGTAGCGAATCAAAGATACTGCTTCAGTTTTTCAATCATCAGGGTGGCACGATGAGGAATGACTTCCTGGCAGAAGGAGAGATATTTCCTAGCCAGTCGCTTGACAACCGCTGGCTTGGTATAATTGAAGTTGACGGATACTTCGCCCATGACTGGCTCAGGGTTGTAAAAGTAGTCTAGGAAATCGTCCATCAAGAGTTCGTGCATAAGTTGTTTGAACCCGCCGGGCACGATGTACTTCTTTTGAATAGTTCGTTTTTACCAGGTGTGTATTTGTAGCTCTCCAGTGTTTGCCTGAGATTCTGGAGCGACTGGTCGAAGTATATGCCGTGGGGGTAGTTGATTAGATTTGAAGGGTCGTGCCAAATGTTCCCCACGCTAAAGAAGAGAGGCTGATATGGATTGTCAGAAGAACTGTGGTCATAGAATCTGTTTATGCTCAACAGCCTGTCGTCCATAACGAATCCGCACTCACGCGAAAATCGGCCCTTGCGGTCGAACATCTCGCGCCCATAGACATCGTGAAATGCCACGACGCAAATGGCGCGTGCAATATTCAGGTAGCGCGCGTGGTTCGATGGCAGTTGCCAAACAACGAAGGCTCCGTGAGCGACCGTTTCCTGTATTCGCACTCACCAGAGAGGTTGCGGTCGCGGAACGAACGCAAGAACAGTTTGCCGCAGCCTTTGCCTTCCGAGTCGATACATTTAGAATAAATGCAGCCTTCGCAAACAGTGCCTTTCACGCCCATCCACAGGCCGGGAAGTGTCACATCTAATTCGATGCCTGTTTGCCCATTATAGAGTGCACATACATAACCAATATATCCTTCGCGTTTGATGCAAAGAATGTCCTCGCGTCCTTTCACCCATTGGATGTCGTCGTACTCCACAGGTAGTAGCACCTCGCCCTTCGTGTGCAGCAGTCCTTTGGGGTAGCGGTTAGGTGCCGCCGATGTCTTTCGGATGGTGTTGCTAGCGATGACATAGCCGCCCTTGTAGCTGTTTTTGTAGATGTCCTGATAGCTTTCTTTGAAAACCAGTGTGCCGTCGTTTCGCATCAGGTTCTTGCGGAGGCCAGGAGTGACGCAGGCGATGTACAGATTGCGTTCCACAAAACGTTCGATATGCCAGTACTTGAAATCGGTGATTTTCTCGCCACGCTCGTTGAGGAGTCCCCAACCGCCCTCGTCGGGCTTGTGGTCGAGCCGAAAGCCTATAGCAACCCCGTCAACAAACTCATAGATTTCCCGGTACCCCAAAGCTGGACTGATAACGACATTTCCTTCGTTATCCATCAGTCCTTCATAAAGGTCATCCAAAAAGGCAATGTATCTATCTTTGCGTTGTCCTATTTTGTGGTCGGGCATATGAATCTTAGATAGATAATGAATTGATAAAGACGGTTTCGTTTCTATTCATCTTCTCGCAGAAGTCCGCATACGACGATGCCGTTTTGCATATCTCGATGCCGAATATGGAGAGCGTAGAAACGCTATCTTTCAGATGAGAGGTCGGCACTTCCACTTGTTTTTGCTCTAATGGGGCCACAAAACCGCCTCTGGTTGCATGTAGTGCGTTGATATAGGCGATGACCTGATGCACATCGTCCCGGTTGACCTTAGACACCTTGTCATAGTTGCCAAGTCGCTTGTATTTTGCATCCAGTACGAAGTCATCCTTATAGAAGTCTGGATAACGAACTCCACTATGATTATCAAACAAGTATATTCCGCCCTTATGTAGTTTGTTCTCTGGATGAGTAAAGCCAACATTGCTCAGAAGGATGTTCACATATTCCTCCCATAGCCAAGCACCGTCAAACAGGATACCGCAGACTTCCTCATCATGCTCACCATACTTCACCTCTTCCATCCTGAGAATCTGGAGGCAGAGCGTCTGTAGAGGTCGATACTCAGTATAATACGGATGCACCTTGACGCGGAGGTTCTTGTTGACAATGCTACTGCGCTCGTTTTTATTATAGAATGGTGTATGTTCAACGATGGTGTTCACATTTTCGATAGTCTCACGGTCAATGTTCAAAACAGATTGCCCATACTTCTTGGTTTTCATAAACTCGATGGTATGACGTATGAGCTCCGTCAGATTGTTGTCGTGGCTATATTCTCTTGTAGAATAAGCGATGTTACCGACAAAAGGAACATTTCTCGCAATGTGCCTTCCGACATCAATCGTTCCCTTGAGATTTGCGTCATTATGCCGATAGGTTTGGTATTCTCTGTAAACGCCTTGCCGTAAGGCTGATTTCAGGAAATAGGGAAACATGAACATAATGAAGTCGAAGACATCTTCTTGCTCATTGTTATGTTTAAGGTCGAAAAGGTTAAAAGATAACACTTTCTGAAGCATATAGTGCAAAAGGAAGTCGTCACGCCCTTCATCAAATCTCGACTTGATCTTAATCCGAAGGTTGCCTACACCGATAAACCCCATCACGTTACCTGTGCTGATGCGAACTTTCTCTGGGTCGTCTGTATTCAGAATGTTTATAACAGTGGACTCGCCAATCCTATCATCAGCCGTCTCAATGCTAAAGGGGAAGAAGAGCAGGTTTTCATTCTCACGACACAACTCTGCTATTGTCTTGTCGGCAATAGGAAACAAGGCCGCCAAATCACTCCTTTGGAACAATCCTGTATTCGGCTGCCCGATGTTGTTGTCTGTCAGATTAATCCTCATCTATCAGTTCTATATCGTCAGTTGTCGTTTCTTCCTTTGCTCCGAAATATGCCAACTTGAATTTGTCAAGAGTCTCACTTGTCTTACGGAATCCACGCAGGTATTCCTTCAGCAATGGTTCAATGTTCATTTCCCAAAGTTTATTGAAGTCGCCTCCACTCTTCTCGAGCTTTAGGAAATAAGACGGTCCAATCTGATAAGCAGCTCCCAAACCGTCAGTTTCAGCAATGGCTTTGTTCAATCGAGCCATCGTTGCCTTTGCCTCGTTGGCACATGTAAGCGTATCCAGCATAGCCTCAGTGTCAGCTGGTGTTACTTCTTTCCAAGTAAACCGTCTTCTCATAGCAAAGTCCATACTTTCAACAGAGCGGTCAATATCATTCATTGTCGCCAAAATATAAACATTTTCTGGTACATAGAATCCCTTGGCAAATACATCCGTCTCTGGCACGAGGTTTTGGTACTGTGTCTGCACCATGGTCTCTTTCTTACCCCGATAACCTGGATCAATGGCAAAGAATAGCTCCCCAAATATCTTCGATGCTTCGCCACGGTTAATCTCGTCGATAATGAAAACAAACGGTTTCCTTTCTACTTTGTTGGCTTCCACCACAGGCATCTTCTGCTTCATGTCTCTGATAGCCTTTGTGATAATGTATGCGTATGAGTCTGGTTGTGTTCCAAACTTGCGATTGAAATAATTGCGGATGTCTCTGACAATCTTCAACGACACTTCATTGGTGAGCAGTTCAAGGATGTCGTCGGCATTAACAGCCACCTTAGTGGTCTTCTCATTTTGTTCATTATGTACTATGATTGTACGCCCCTTCATGTCCGTGATGGCGAACTCACTTCCATTGACCGTCTTGAATTTTGTCTCTTGGTCAATGGCATCCTCGACAAATTGTTCCAATCTCTCCTGCCACGATATTTCCTTGGTCAAACTCTCGATGCTCTTCTCGGAATCCACCAGATTTTTGAAGGCATCCCGGCAGAACTCCTTGAAAACACCATCCTTCCGTTCAAACCCCACCTGGCCATCATCCTTCTCTACTGGGCGTAGCCCTTCCACGAAGTCGGTATAGTCATATGAAGGATGGAACTGTACGAACCTGGTTTCAGCCCCCATCTCTTTGGCAATCTCCTGAGCCATAAACGTCTTGCCAGTGCCGGGCGCGCCAGTTAGTACAAGGTTATGGCTTTCTTCCAGTAAATCAATATAGGTTTGGTATTTCTTTTGTATCATGTGGTCTCCGTTGATTAATCTGTTGACATAATCGATTATTTCCTGCACTTTGCTGTCGGCTTGGTGAATGGTTTTTCTATAGGCGCCGTAAATGTTGCCGTCAAAGTCCGTCTGATTCCAGTCGACGTAGTTTACGTTGCATCTACAACGGGTGCATCCATCAACCATATAGGTAGAAACGGGACTTGTCACCACACCAACAGCCTTTACTCTCAAAAAGGGTAAATCATGGTTTGTCCCTTTCGTCGATGAAGACTTGAGAACAATGACATCACCCTCCTTGATGGTCTTTGATAGAGCGAGGAGTTTTTTGTCAACCGCAGATTCCTCATCAAAGCCTCCCTCCCATATTCCTTCTGCCTTGAATCTCTCTAGTTGTGAATCGTTACCTCCGAAACTATAGCCCACCAGCCAGTAGTTTCTGATTGTTTGTTCTCTACCGGAAACCCATGCCCGGTATGATATTTCAGGGACATTGGAGGCATTTATCTTCTTCTCTTTGATTAGGGTCTTGATGTTTTTCAGTAATGCAAAATAGTGAGACGCATCAATTTCATCTTCTTCAATCATTTTTATTCCGATGGATGGAATAAATTTTCTGTTCATGGAGTCGAGTGAAATATATTCGTAAGGCCTAATCCAATACAAGCCCATTGTTATGTTCCACTTAATCCCTTTTTGTTTGAAGACGATGTCAAGATTTTTGCTCACAGGGCTCTCGTTACCCACCAAAGCAGATTCAAATAAATCCCAAAGAGGTTGAATGTCAGTAGGGATTTTATCTCTCCAGAAGAATGTGGATTTCTGGTTATGGAGAACAGGAACACCGTCAAACTCTGAAGGAACGTTAGCTTTGATGTTCAGTTTGTCCTTGAAGTATTCGCATAATTTAATGCGATTAGAATCGGATATACCTCGGTTGAAGATGCCGAAAGTAGTAAATGGGTCAATATCTGTAATTTGCCCACCATCATTAGCCCGGATGTATCCTACCGATTCTTTGCTTAACCCGTATATAATATCAAGCAAGGCCTTCCTGTTATCCTTAAAAGGCAATAGTTTATCTGCCATTTCCGTATAAAACGGTATCCAGGTGTATTTCATTTTCCATCCATTTTTTTCGCTGCAACAAGCGTAATTAATTCCGTTTTCAAAATGCAAAAATACAACTTTTTCTTGATATTGATGCGATAATAATGTTACTTAAGACTCCACGAGACGTTGACTTTGTCGCTCATCACTAGGTCTTCGGGTGTGATATCGAGACTGCTGGCGGTGCTGGCCGAGGCCTCTGCGTTGTCGTGGATATTGCGTGCCTGCGAATAAACGGAAAGAGAGTCATGAAGTTCTCCATATTCAATATTTGTTACATTCCCCAGCTCGCGTCCGGCAGCGGTGGCCATTATTGTGGCTTTCTCTTTGGCATCTTTAACGGCACGTTCCAACATTTTGAGCTGTATGGGACGTGGATCGCGCACGGTATAGCCGATATTGATCTGTGCGCCAACTATGAATTTTCCTATGCCACGCACCACGTTGTTGACAAGAACGTTGTCAATGCCGAAGTCAATCTGCACACGTTGGTTAAGGTCATAGCCGTCGGCAACGCTACCCAGGTAGTTGCCGTCTTCGTCGTACTGCGGTGTCTGATGGTCAGAGATGTCGAACCAAACAGTTTTGGCCAGTTGGCCAGGCTGATGGTTGTATTCCAGTATTTTGACAAACCACGCGCTATTTTCTTTAGCACTTTCAAAAGATAGCTTGTAGGAAGCGAAATGTCGTTTAATGGAGACGGTAAGGCGTGTTACGTCGGGCACGACATGAATGCTGCCGGTGCCTGTTACTTGAATTGTCGATTCGTTCATTGTTTTCTTTTTTTGTTGTTTGACGGATGGTCTTCATTCAGCTGCTTGGGCGGATCTCCTGCGTTCCCGTTTCGTTGGAGGCTAATAGTGAGGTGGACCTGGTTTTCGGGGTGGGTGTCGGGATTGATGCCGCTGATGACGCAACGGAAGGCGCCGTCCCAGCCCATCTCCAGGAAGTCGGCAATGGCGCGGTTGTCGCTGCGCGGGATGTAACCCAGGAGGTAGTCCTCGCCGTCTTTCGCGAAGATGACCTGCACGGCATAGGGGTCGTGAGGGTTGTCCAACTCGCGCTCGAGGCGTACCTCTTTGCCCACGCGGAGGAAGTCCCACACAAGGTCGGCATCGTAGTACTGGCGTGCCGCCAAATGGCAGCTCATGAAATGTTTCTGGTGTGCTTTCATCGTTCTTAAAGTTTAAAGTTTCTTGTTTAAAGTTTAAAGATTCCGGATTTCCCCAAATCACGATGCAAAGATACACCTATAGGTGCGCCAAAAAACGGACCAGTGGGCGAAATTATTTGTAATTTTCTGCCGTCTCTTGCAGCAGTTGGTTGATTTCTTGTACTATACCTTCCGGGGAAACAACTTTCAGCCAGCGGCCACGCGAGAGTATCTGGGCAAGGAAATCATGTGTGGGGTGCAGTCGCACTTCGAGATCGACGTAGTCTTCACCCGCTTCAAGTTCCCGCTGTGAGGGGTGGATGGGTAGGTCGCGCATGGCGTAGCGCTCGTTGCCGTAGGCCCGCAGGACGATGCGCTGCACCGGTATGCGGTCGTCGACCATCACCCCGTAGTACTCCGAGAAGTAGGCCTGTGCATCGAAATCCTTATCCATCGTGAAGGTCTCTTCGGTCACAGCAATCTCCAGCATACGGTCGAAGGATAGGACGATGAAGCCGCCCTTCTCGAAGCGCCCAAGCAGATACCAGCGGCGACGGAAGAGCTTGATGCAATAGGGGTCGACCGTCCACTGTTGTGGCTCGGAACTCCCATAGCGGCGGTAGGTGACGGCCACGCGGCGGTTACCCCGCATGGCTTCCACAACCAAACGCAGATGTTCGCTTTCGCTGGGGATGCTCTCCAGTAAAATACGGTCGTGCATTCCACGGGCTTCGCTGACGATGTTGCTCACCGCCAAGGTGCTGAGCATCCAGCGCGGCACGCTGTCGGTACTCATCAGTGAGGGGTCGTCGATATAGTAGCGGTTCTCCGCGTCGCAGTCGATGATGATGCCGAACATCTCCTCCACCTCTTGCCGGTGGCGGCGGAAGGTGGTGCGGCTGAAAGGCACACCCTCGCTCATATCCGTAAGCAGCCAGCGGTCGTTGATTTCGCGCAGCGTGATGCGCCCTGCGCGCGCGATGGTGTCCACCAGCCATACATATTCCTTGAAGAGTACAGATGCTTTCATATAGATTTGCTAAAAAGCGGCTCGCAGCATTGCTGCGAGCCGCTTTCAATTATTACCCAGGATTAGCGCTGCATGGTGGCTAATCTTTCAGTCAGCATGGGGACGATCTTGTGGAGGTCGCCCACGATGCCGAGGTCGGCAACGCTGAAGATGGGGGCGAACTTGTCTTTGTTGATGGCGATGATGAGTTCGCTCTCCTCCATGCCGGCGAGGTGCTGGATGGCGCCGCTGATGCCGCAGGCCATGTAGAGGGCCGGGCGGACGGTCTTGCCCGTCTGGCCGACCTGGCGGCTGGCGTCCATGACGCCGGCGTCGACCATGGCGCGGCTGCTGGAGACCTCGCCGCCGAGCTGCTTGGCGAGGGCGCCGAGCTTGCTGAAGCCGTCCTTGGTGCCTACGCCGCGACCGCCGCTGACGAGGATCTTGGCCTCGCTGATGTCGGTGACGGTCTTCTCTTCCTTGACAGTCTTGACCAGTTTGACACGGCCAATCTTGGCCGTGTCGAAGTTGACGGCAAAGTCGGTGACGACGCCCTTGCGGGTGGCGTCGGCGGCCATTTTCTGCATGACGCCCGGGCGCACGGTGGACATCTGCGGGCGGTGGTTCTTGCAGAGGATGGTGGCCATGAGGTTTCCTCCAAAAGCCGGACGGGTCATGCGGAACTCGTGGGCCTCGTCGTCGCTGATCTCCAGCTTGGTGGCGTCGGCGGTGAGGCCCGTGCGGTTGCGGGCGGAGACGCGGGGACCGAGGTCGCGGCCGATGGTGGTGGCGCCGATGAGCATGATGCTGGGCTTGCGCTCGGCGATGATGGCGGTGATGGCCTGGGTGTAGGGCTCGGTGAGGTAGTCCTTCAGCAGGTCGTTGTCGACCACGATGACCTCGTCGGCGCCGTGCTCGATGAGGGTCTGCGAGAGGGCGCGGATGTCCTTGCCGAGGAGCATGGCGACGACCTTCTCCTGGTTGGCGTCGGCCAGTTCGCGGGCTTTGCCCAGCAGCTCGAGGGCCACATTCTGCAGTTTGCCGTCGCGTTGCTCGGCAAACACGTAAACGTCTTTATATTCTGCTAAGTTCATGGCAATCAAATAATGTGTTTCTCTTTCAGTTTGTTGACGATGAGCTCCACGGCCTCTTCGGGGCTGACCTCGAAGGTCTGGCCGGCGGGCTTGAGCTGCTTGGGGAACGACTTGAAGACGCTCGTAGGCGAGCCGGCCTTGCCGATGTGCTCGTCGGGCACGTTGATGCGGTCGGCGCCCCACACCTCGACTTCCTTGTCGAAGGCGGTGACGATGCCGTTGACGCTCATGTAGCGCGGGTGGACGCTGGAGGCCAGGGCGGTGACGACGCAGGGGGCCTGCATCTGCAGCACCTGGTAGCCGTCCTCGAGCTGCTTCTTGATGGTGAAGGTCTTCGTGGCCTCGTCGTACTGGAGGTCCTCCATGTAGGAGACCTGCGGCAGGTCGAGGTGCTCGGCAATCTGGGGACCCACCTGTGCGGTGTCGCCGTCGATGGCCTGGCGGCCGGTGATGATGAGGTCGAAGTCCATGGTGCGCAGGGCGCCGGCGATGGCGCTGGAGGTGGCCAGGGTGTCGGCGCCGCCGAGCTTGCGGTCGGTGAGCAGGATGGCGCGGTCGACGCCCATGGCGAGGGCCTCGCGGAGGATGGCCTCGGCCTGGGGCAGACCCATGGTGATGACGGTCACGTGGGCGCCGTATTTGTCCTTCAGCTGCAGGGCGTACTCGAGGCCGCCCTTGTCGTCGGGGTTCATGATGGAGGGAACGCCCTCGCGGATGAGCGTGCCGGTCTGGGGGTTGATCTTCACCTCGGTGGTGTCCGGCACTTGTTTTATGCAAACTACTATGTTCATTTTCTTGAAAGGTTATTGGTTATGGGTTATGGGTTATGGAGGGCTGGCGCGATGGTGTGGTGCGGCAGCGTCTATAACCTATAACCTCTAACCCATAAACGTTAATTTTTATTTAAACAACTTACCGGCAATGACCATGCGCTGGACCTCGGAGGTTCCTTCGTAGATCTCGGTGATCTTGGCGTCGCGCATCATACGCTCCACCGGGTACTCGCGGGTGTAGCCGTAGCCGCCGTGGAACTGGACGGCCTTGGTGGTCACCTCCATAGCGGTCTCGGCGCTGAAGAGCTTGGCCATGGCGGCATCGGCGCTGTAGGGGATGCCGTGGTCTTTCTTGTAGTGGGCCGAGCGGCAGAGCAGGCGGGCGGCCTGCACCTTGGTCTCGAGGTCGGCCATCTGGAACTGGGTGTTCTGGAACTGGCTGATACTGCGGCCGAACTGCTTGCGCTCCTTGGTGTACTTGATGGTCTCGTCCATGGCGCCCTGGGCGATGCCGAGGGCCTGGCAGGCGATGCCGATGCGGCCGCCGTCGAGGGTCTTCATGGCCAGGCCGAAGCCCTTGCCGAGTTGGCCCAGCTGGCGGTCCTTCGGGATGCGGCAGTCCTCGAAGATAAGCTCCGTCGTGGCCGAGCCGCGGATACCCATCTTCTTCTCCTTCTTGCCGATGCTGAAGCCCGGATCGGTCTTCTCGACGATGAAGGCGCTGATGCCCTTGGTGCCGAGGCTCTTGTCGGTCATGGCGATGACGATGAACACGTTGGCGTAGGAGCCGTTGGTGATGAAAATCTTGCTGCCGTTGAGCACCCACTCGTCGCCCTCGAGGACGGCCGTGGTCTGCTGGCCGGCGGCGTCGGTACCGGCGTTGGGCTCGGTGAGGCCGAAGGCGCCGATCCACTCGCCGCTGGCGAGCTTGGGCAGGTACTTCATCTTCTGCTCCTCGGTGCCGGCCTCAAGGATGGGGGCGGCGCAGAGGCTGGTGTGGGCCGACAGGATGACGCCTGTGGTGGCGCACACGCGGCTCAGCTCCTCGACGGCCATGCCGTACATCACGTTGGTGCCGCCGGCACCGCCGTACTGGGTGGGGATGGGGATGCCCATCAGGCCGAGTTTGGCCATCTTCTGCACGGTCTCCATCGGGAAACGCTCCTCCTCGTCGACCTCGGCGGCGAGGGGCTTGACCTCGTTCTCTGCAAACTCGCGAATCATCTGCAGGAAGAGTTCTTCTTGTTTGGTGTAGCTAAAATCCATGTTTTTTTTAGTTGTTAGTGGTCAGTGGTCAGTGGTTGGTTGCTTGCGCAGTTTGTGGGAGCGTCAGCAAAACTGACCACTGACCACTGACCACTGGCCACTTAATCAATTTATTTCACTGCAATTGTCTCAATTTCAACCAGCACGCCCATCGGCAGGCCCTTGACGGCGAAAGCGGCGCGGGCGGGGCAGTCGGTGCTGTAGTACTTGGCGTAGACCTCGTTCATGGGCTTGAAATACTCCATGTCGGCCAGCAGGCAGGTGGATTTCACCACGTCCTGGAAGGTGTAGCCGGCCTCGTCGAGGATGGCCTTGATGTTCTGCATCACCTGCTCGGTCTGAGCCGTAATGCCCTCGGGGACAGTCTTCGTGGCGGGGTCGATGGGAATCTGGCCCGAGATGTAGAGTGTGTTGCCGGCCTGCACTGCCTGGCTGTAGGGGCCGATGGCGGCGGGGGCGTTGGGGGTGTTGATGATTTTCTTCATGTTATTTCAGTTTTATTTGATATTCTGAGGGTGCAAAATTACGCATTTTTTTTGGAACAGAAGAGCTTTTTTTTATGTTTTTTGCAACTGCTTGATAATGAATATTTGCGACATGCCGACACTATGTCAGCACCGACTCAACCCCGACCCAATACCGACCATTGTTGGAGACGATACGCCGTCGGTACGGGTGCGGTGGGTGGAAGAACTTTTGTTCGCGATTGTGTTTTTTTTCGTATCTTTGCATCGAAATTAAAGCATTAAAAAGATGAAAATATTGGGACTGATGTCGGGCACCTCGCTCGACGGCGTCGACCTGGCGCTCTGCGATATTTCGGACAGCGGCTACCGCATCCTGGCTGCCGACACGGTGGCCTATCCCGACGAGTGGCGCCGCCGCCTCGCCACGCTCGAGAACGCCTCGGCGCTCGACTACGCGCTGGCGCATGCCGAGCTGGGACACTATTTCGGCCACGTTGTCAACAAGTTCCTCGAGGGCAAGCCCCGCCCGGAGGCCATCGCCTCGCACGGGCACACCATCTTCCATCAACCTGATAAAGGGTTGACCACCCAGATCGGCGACGGCGACGCCATCGCTGCCGAGACGGGGTTGCCGGTGGTGAGCAACTTCCGCACCCTCGACGTTGCCCTCGGTGGCCAGGGCGCCCCGTTGGTGCCCATTGGCGACGAACTGCTCTTCGGCGAGTATGACGCGTGTTTGAACCTGGGAGGGATTGCCAATATCTCGTTCAGGTCGGAGGTCGGAGGTCGGAGGTATGAGCGCGTAGCGTTTGATATATGCCCCTGCAACATGGCGCTCAACCGGCTGGCGGCCATGCTCGGGCACCCCTACGACAAGGGCGGCACCAACGCCAGCGGCGGCGATGTGCACACCTGCCTGCTCCACGAGCTTGACGCGCTGGAATACTACACGTTGCCGGGCCCGAAGTCGCTGGGCAAGGAGTGGTTCGTCGGCCAGTTCTGGCCTATTGTTAAAGGCTTCCTCGGCGTGACGCCCTCGCAGTCGCAGGTGCGCGATGCCTTGGCCACCGTCACCTCGCACATTGCCATGCAGATAGCCCGCGTGGCTGAGGCCCAGGGGATTGGCACGCTGCTCGTTACCGGCGGCGGCGCCTGGAACAGCTATCTGCTGGAGCTCCTCTCCAACTATCGCCCCGAGATGCAGGTCACCGTCCCCGACGCGCTGATTGTCAACTACAAGGAGGCTCTCATTTTCGCCCTCCTCGGCTACCTCCGCCTGCATGGCAAAGTCAACACCCTCCGCTCCGTCACCGGCGCCCGCCGCGACAGCATCGGCGGCACCCTCAGCGGCCTGATGTAGTCATAAAAAATGTTAAAAAGTGAAAGGCGTTGTAAGATTTGACCCCTTTTTTGTGTATTTGTATATAGGGAGTGAATTTTTGAAACGACTAAAACGACTAAAAACGATGAATTGTAACCATTCTAAATTTAAACCTGTGTTGTTGCTGCTGGGGGCCATGCTGCCCTTGGGGGCGGCGGCGCAGACGGCGGTGACCTCGACGGGAGGCACGGCCGAGGGCGGAGGCTATGCGCTGACCTACAGCGTCGGCCAGGTGGCCACCGCCGCCACCGCGGACGGGTGGCTGCGCGAAGGCGTGGTGCAGCCCATCACCATCGAGGAGGTAGGCTTGCCATGGAGCGCGGACGTCTCGTCCGCAGTAACTGTCTATCCCAACCCGACGATGGACGGTGTGGTGGTCAGGGCTGATGCCGGTGGGACGCCGGCGCTCCAGGTGAGGCTGTACACGTTGTCCGGGCAGCTGCTCGGCACCATGCAAAGCAGCGGCAAAGAGGACGTGCGCATCGACCTCGGCGTCTACGCAGCAGGCGTGTATATGCTGCAAGTCAACAACAAAACGTACAAAATCACAAAACTATGAAGAAGACGATTCTGATTGCTTTGGCAATAATTTTCAATTTTCAATTCTCAATTTTCAATTCTGCTTACGCCCAGGCCCCGCAGGGCTTCACCTACCAGGCCGCAGTGCGCGACGCGCAGGGCCATGCCGTGGCCAACCGCACGGTGGCTGTGCGCATCAGCCTGGTGCAGGGCAACGCCCTCGGCGCGGAGCGGTATGCCGAGCTGCACAATCCCACCACCGATGCCGCCGGCCTCTTTTCGATTACCGTGGGGCAGGGCACCTCGTTGGTAAACACCACCATGGAGCTGGCCATCGACTGGGCCGACGGCCCCTGGTTCCTCAAGACGCAGATTGACCCCGACGGCGGCAACGTCTTTACCCTCAGCACCACACAGCAGCTGATGTCCGTGCCCTACGCCCTCTATGCCGCCAATGCCGGCGGCCGCGACACGGTGCATGTGCGCGACAGCGTGGTGGTGCATGTGATGGACAGCACGGTGGTGCATGTGGTTGACAGCGTGGTTGTCCATGTCCACGACAGCGTGGTGGTATATATCCGCGACAGCGTGGAGGTGCACTACGACACCACGGCCTTCGCCGCCGACACGGTGTGGATGACCGACTCCATCGAGGGCATGCTGCCGGGCCGCTTCTCCATCAACGGACTGGAGCAGGTCTCCTTCTCCTGTGGCAATGTGCAGTTCCGGCGGTCGGACACCACCTATCGCTTCGCCGAGCACCAGTACGACGCCCTTGGGTCGCTCAACAACAACTATCAGTCGTCCACCTACGATGGCTGGATCGACCTGATGATGTGCAATATCTGGGGCAACGGGGATGCTGCCCGAAGTCCTATTTCCAACGGTGGCGACGCGGTAGGTCTCTGGCGCGTGCTGTCGAAGGACGAATGGACGTACATTCTCCGTGAACGTACCAATGCAATCAGTTTGCGCACATTCGCTACCGTGGCGGGTGTTCCGGGGCTGGTGTTGCTGCCCGACGACTGGCAACTGCCCGACGGCATAAGCATGGTGATTAGCTCCCAGTCGATGCCGAACACCTATACCGCTGCCCAGTGGGCCATACTGGAGGCTGCAGGGGCTGTGTTCCTGCCCGCCGCCGGAGTGTCCTACGATGCAAGCTCAACATCCTATATGGGCGAATCTGGCAGGTATGCCTCCAATTCGTTTCACAGTGCAGCCAGCCAAAGCCACTATGTGGTATATTTCAGCATTTCGACGACTTATTCCACATTTGACGAGACCTCTACGATAAGTAACACGACGCGCGTCAGCATACGCCTGGCGCACGATATTCCGCGCTTCTGAAGAAGGGCGAAAACAGGCTTCAAAAGGCTGAAATACGGGTGGCGGCGATGCTTGAAAAGCATCGCCGCCACCTTTTTATAGCGTTGAGAAATAATATGTTGTAAATTATTTTGCAAAAATATTTGGTCATATCGGAAAAAGTTAGTACTTTTGCACCCGCTTTCAAAAGGAAAGATGGCGGGATAGCTCAGCTGGTTAGAGCGCTGGATTCATAACCCGGAGGTCATCAGTTCAAGTCTGATTCCCGCTACTTGAAATCAAAAAGCGGTCCTAAAGGCCGCTTTTTGATTTAGGTAGGAGGTAGGAGGTCGAAGGTATGAGGTTTTGAAGTTGATTTATTTTTATAATATGGCTGAGACTATTATACAGAGCAAGAGTTTTAATTTCGCTGTCCGTGTTGTGAAACTCTATAAGTATCTTTGCGAGGAGAAGCATGAATATGTATTGTCCAAGCAGTTGTTGAGAAGCGGTACGAGTATCGGTGCCAATGTTAGAGAGGCCAAACGAGCGCAATCAATGCCGGATTTTGGTATGAAGTTGTCGATATCGTTGAAAGAGGCGGAGGAATCATTGTATTGGCTTGAATTGCTTAATGCCACCGATTATCTCACGGAAGAGCAGTTTAATAGTTTGTATGGAGATTGCGAGGAGTTGGTGAAACTGCTTTCAGCTGCAACAAAAAAAGTATATTGCAAAGACTGACATCAACCTCCAATCTCATACCTCCTACCTCATACCTGAAAAAAATGGACGACAAACATCTTTATAGTAACTTCGAATACGACTCGGCGCTGAGCGTGGCTCCCGGCGTCAAGCAGCCCGAACAGGTCAGCAGCAGCTATGTGGAGCGCATGCGAGCCCTGCGCCGACAGGAGCCCACGGTGGAGGAACTGGTCAGCGGCATCCGCCACGGCGACCGCACCCTCCTTAGCCGTGCCATCACGCTGGTGGAGAGCTCGCGCTTCGATCATCAACAGAAGGCGCAGCAGGTCATCGAGCGCTGCCTGCCCTACAGCGGCAAGAGCGTACGCCTCGGCATCACCGGTGTCCCCGGTGCCGGCAAGAGCACCATCATCGAAGCCCTGGGCAAGATGCTCACTTCGCACAACCACAAGGTGGCCGTGCTGGCCATCGACCCCAGCAGCGAACGCTCCCGCGGCTCCATCCTCGGCGACAAGACACGCATGGAGGAGCTCTCCGTCGACCCCAACGCCTTTATCCGTCCCAGCCCCTCGGCGGGAAGCCTGGGCGGCGTGGCGCGCAAGACGAGGGAAATCATCACCCTCTGCGAGGCTGCAGGCTTCGACGTTGTCATCGTCGAGACCGTTGGCGTGGGCCAGAGCGAGGTGGCGGCGCACTCCATGGTGGACTTCTTCCTCCTGCTGCAGCTGGCCAACACAGGCGACGAGCTGCAGGGCATCAAGCGCGGCATCATGGAGATGGCCGACATGATTGCCATCAACAAGTGCGAGCTTGATATGCAACGCTCCGAGCTCTCCGCCGCGCAGTTCCGCAATGCCCTCCACCTTTTCCCCATGCCCGAAAGCGGCTGGACGGTGAAGGTGATGCTCTGCTCGGCCTACACCAAGCAGGGCGTCGAAGAGCTGTGGAATTCCGTGATGGACTACGTCACCTTCACCAAAGGCAACGGCTATTTCTACCAGAAACGGCAGCAGCAGAACCTGCGCATCATGACCGAGGCCATCGAGAACGGTCTGCGCGAGCGCTTCTTCAACGCCCCCGGCATGGAGGAACGCATCGAGGCCCTGAGCAAGGAAATCCTTGAAAATAAAATCAGCCCCTACGCCGCCGCCGACCAACTGTTAGGATGATATACATTCACGTACCCTTCTGCCACCGCAAGTGCACCTACTGCGCGTTCTATTCCCATGGAGCGCCGGCGTCCCGCCGGCAGACCCTGTACGTTGACAATCTCATCGAGGAGATGCGGCAACGCCGTGGCGAGCAGTCTCACCCCATCCGCACGGTCTACTTCGGCGGCGGCACGCCGAGCATCCTGCCGCTGGAGCAGTTGACCCGCATCGTCGATGCCCTGCACGAGTGCTTCGACCTCTCGCAGGTGGAGGAGGTGACGCTGGAGGCCAACCCCGAGGACCTGACGGTGGACTACCTGCAGGGCCTCCGTAACATCGGCCTCGTCAACCGCCTCAGCATCGGCATCCAGACCCTCGACGACGAGATGCTCCGCCTCATCGGCCGCCGCCACACAGCGCAACAGGCCCTCGACGCCGTGCAGAACGCCTACGACGCCGGCTTCCACAACATCAGCGTCGACTTCATCTATGGCCTTCCTCTTCATTTTCAATCTTCATTTTTCAATTTTCAATTGGTTACCCATGTCTCCGCCTATGCCCTCACCGTGGAACCTGGCACGGCGCTTGCCCGCCAGGTGGAGCAGGGGAGGGTGGTGCTGCCCGGAGACGACGAGGTGGTGCGGCAGTACTTCGCCCTGCATGATACGCTCATTGCCAAGGGTTTCGTTCAATACGAGGTCTCCAACTACTGTCGCCCCGGCTGCCATTCGCGCCACAACAGCCGCTACTGGGACCGTACGCCCTACCTAGGCCTCGGCCCCGGAGCCCACAGCTTCGACGGCCTCCACCGGAGATGGAACGGCCCCATGGGAGCGGAGAGCGGAGAGTGGAGAGTAGAGAACGAAGAAACCCTCACCGACGACGACGCCTTCAACGAACTCCTGATGACCTCCCTCCGCACCACCCGTGGCATCCCGCTGGATATGGTCCCCGACAAATACAAAGAAGAGCTGCATCGAAAGATACAGCCCTATATCGCTTGCGGTTGGATTGTCGAGAGGTCGGAAGTCGGAGGTATGAGGTGTGAACCCACAACAGAAGGCCTCCTCTACGCCGACGGCATGGCCGCGGACCTATTCCTCGCCTGATTCCAGGTCGTCGGGGGCGTAGTCTTCGAGGGTGGGGGGCTCGGCGTAGATGTTGTCTTTGATGATGTAGCCTTTGTATACTTCTTTGATTTCCTGTAGGAAAGCGTAGGCTTCGAGGCGGGAACGGAAGTCGCCGACTTTGACCTTGAAGTTGGGCTCGTCGTAGATGATGTAGGCCTGGACGGCGGGGTAGTCGGTCATGAAGCGTTCGCGCAGGGAGAAGGCGCTGTTCTTGGAGTTGATACCGGAGAAGGAGGCTATCTGCACACGGTAGCCCGGCATGGTCTTGGTGCGGTTGTTGAGTTCCACATGGCGTGCCACCATCTCGTTCACGGCCACGTCGCCCGTCACGGTGACGCGGCCCGTCTGCGCCTGGAGAGAATTGAAAGTTGAAAAATGGAAATTGATAATTAAGCTGACGCATAACAGTTTCAACCATTTCCGATTTCCGTTCTCTCCAATTGTTTTCTTCATGTCTGGATTCTCAATTTTTAATTTTAAATTCTCAATTCTCAATTCTCAATTTCGTTAATACTGTGCCGTGTCGGCAAGAACCTTCTTGGGGCGCACGGTGAGAACGGGGGTCTTGGACTGGGTGAGCATCTGCTGTGCGAAGTTTCCCATAATGAGGCTGGTGAGGGAACTCTCCTGCTCGGTCATGATGGCTATCATGTCGGCATTCACACGCTCGGCGTACTCGATGGTGTCCGTGGTGACGTTGCCCTTGACGGCCATGAACTCGGTGCTGTATTCGATGTTGTTGGTGTCGAGGTAGCGCTGCACCATGCTGATGTAGTTCTTCACCACCTGGCGCACACTCGGTGCCGACGAGGTGAAGAGGCCCAGGAGGTGTATCTTGGAACCGAAAGTCTTGGCGAAGGTGGCGGCCTGGCCTATCTTCTGGCGGGTGTCGTCGCTGCTGTCGATGGGCACCACGATGTTCTCCAACGCCTTGTTGAAGTTGAAGTCCTCGCGGATGAGCAACACAGGCACGGGCGAGAGCTCCACGGTGCGGTAGCTGTTGCGGCCCAGCAGGCTCTTCTTCATACCGCTCATGCCGTGGGTGCCAACGATCAGCAACGAGGCGTCGTCCTCCTCGGCCTGTTTGGCCAGTTCCTCGGCGGGATTGCCCTGGCGGAGAACGTATTCCAGCTTGATGCCCTTCAGCAGGTGCGCCACACCGGCATTGCGACGCTCGATTTCGGCCCTGATAGGGTCTTCATCCTCCTTTTTTTCCTTCACATACACCAGTCGGATATCGCATTGCCAACGGTTGGCAATGTCGATGGCGAGGTCGACGGCATAGGCCGAACCCGAAGAAAAATCGAAACCAACAACAACTTTGCTCATAGGTATTTCATTTAATTTTGACGATACAAAATTACAAATAAAAAATGAATCCACCAAATTTTTTTTCGTTTTTTCTGTTCAAACCAACCGTCGCCCACTCGCCGAACACCCCCTTTTGGCCCTTCCTGGGCACCCCTCCAGGGCCCCCTCCGGTACCTATTAAAACCTTCCGGCGAAAAGGGTGGAACGAGGAGGGTAGGAGTGTGGTAACAGGATGGGAAGAGTATGATATGGTAAAATGGTTGATTATTAATGTTTTATGGATAAAATTTGTTTTGTTGTGTTACGATTAATATTTTGCTTTGTACGATGATTGTTTGTGGCGGGTTCCGGGGATGGAAAAAGGGGTTTTCAACGGGTGTGGAAAAAAAAATTTGGCTGTTTAATATAATTTATGTATTTTTGCACTCGTTTAGTATATAAAAGCAAGTTATAAAATTTTAACGGAAAACCTAAAACACAAAATAATAACATGACTCAACAAATCTTGATTGCGGTATTGGTATTGGGCGTTATTGGCGCCTTCTTTGCCGTGGTGCTCTATTTTGTAGCCCAAAAATTCAAGGTGGTCGAAGATCCACTGATCGATGAGGTGGCCGAGGTGCTGCCGGGTGCCAACTGCGGCGGCTGCGGCAAGGCCGGCTGCCGTGCTTTTGCCGAGGCCTGCGTGGCCCAGGGCAACCTCGACGGTCTGCGCTGCGCCCCCGGTGGCGACGCTGTGGCCCAGAAGATTGCCCAGTTGTTAGGCTGTGCCGTGGAGCAGGGCGAGCCCCAGGTGGCCGTGGTGCGCTGCCATCCCGCCAACTGCGGGGAGAAGCGTCTCTCCAACTACGACGGCCTGCGTTCCTGCGCCTTCCAGAACACTGTGTACACCGGCGAGAACGGTTGCCCCTTCGGTTGCCTTGGCTGTGGCGACTGTGTGGCAGCCTGCCAGTTCGACGCCATCCACATGGATCCCGCTACCGGTACGCCGGTGGTCGACGAGAACAAGTGCACCGCCTGCGGCGCTTGTGCCAAGGCCTGCCCCCGTCGCATCATCGAGCTGCGCAACAAGGGCAAGAAGGACCGCCGCGTGTACGTCAGCTGCGTCAACAAGGAGAAGGGCGCCCAGGCCATGAAGACCTGCGCCAACGCCTGCATCGGCTGCGGCAAGTGCGCCAAGGTGTGCCCCATGGAGGCCATCACCATCGCCGACAACCTTTCGTACATCGACTTCAACAAGTGCATCGCCTGCCGCAAGTGCGTGACGGAGTGCCCGACGCATGCCATCGTCGACGTGAACTTCCCGGCCCCGGCCAAGAAGCCCGAGGCTCCGAAGCCCGCCGAGGCTCCCGCCGCCCAGCCAGCCCCCGCCGCTCCGCAGGCCAATTCTTAATGCTTAACTCTTAATTCTTAATTCAAAGAGAGATGAAGACTTTCAAAATGGGTGGTGTCCACCCCGAAGAAAACAAGATATCGAACGATGCCGCCATCGAGGTGATGCCCGTGCCGCAGCAGATGGTGGTGCTGATGAACCAGCACCTCGGCGCCCCCGCCACTCCGGTGGTGCAGAAGGGCGACAAGGTGAAAGTGGGTCAGCTCATCGGCGAGGCGCAGGCTTTCATGTGCGCCAATGTCCATTCGCCCGTCAGCGGTACGGTGCTGAAGGTAGATACCTGCAAGGATGCCTTCGGCCTCACCAAGCCCGCCGTATACATCAAGGTGGAAGGCGACGAGTGGATGGAGACCATCGACCGCACTCCCGACATCAAGCGCGAGTGCACGCTGGAGCCCAAAGAGATTGTGGCCAAACTGAAGGAGATGGGTATTGTGGGCCTCGGCGGCGCCACGTTCCCCGCACATATCAAATACAGCATTCCCGAAGGCAAGAAGGCCGAATACCTCATCATCAATGCCGCGGAGTGCGAGCCGTACCTGACGAGCGACTACCGCGTCATGATGGAGCATGCCGAAGAGGTGTGCATCGGCGTGAGCATCCTGCGCAAGGCCCTGGGTGTTCCCAATGCCTACATCGGCATCGAGAGCAACAAGACTCTGGCCATCCAGAAGATGCAGGACATGGCCAAGCAGTTCGAAGGCATCATAGTCGAGCCCCTGAAGGTGAAGTACCCGCAGGGCGCCGAGAAGCAGCTCATCAATGCCGTCACCGGCCGCAAGGTGCCCAGCGGCAAGCTGCCTATCGATGTGGGCTGCGTGGTGAGCAACCTTGGCACCGCCTTCTCGGTCTACGAGGCCATCCAGAAGAACAAACCCCTCATCGAGAACATCCTCACCGTCACCGGCAAGAAGCTTCCGAGCCAGCACAACTACGTGGTGCGTATCGGTACGACCTACAACGACATCATCAAGCACTCCATCGGCGAGTTGCCCGCCACGACCGGCAAGGTCATCAGCGGCGGCACGATGATGGGCAAGGCCGTGGTGAACCTCGATGCCCCGACGGTGAAGGGCAATTCGAGTGTGCTCGTCATGGACGAGGGCGAGGCCCGTCGCAGCCCCGAGACGGCCTGTATCCGTTGCGGCAAGTGCATGCACGCCTGCCCCATGGGCCTGGAGCCTTACCTCTTCTCGTCGCTGGTGAAGAACGGCCGTATCGAGGAGGCCAAGGAGCACAACATCCTTGACTGCATCGAGTGTGGCTGCTGCTTCTTCAGCTGCCCGGCCAACAAGCCGCTGACCGACGAGATACGCCTCGGCAAGAACCGAGTCCGCGCCATGATGGCCGCCAAGAAATAAACTGGAGTTCCCGCAGCCCTGGGCTGCGGCACGGAACGAAAAAAGATTGTAGAATATAATATAAATACTATATGAATCTATTAAATATATCGGGCTCGCCCCACGTGCACAGCGACGAGTCGACAAAGAAAATCATGTGGCGCGTCAATATGGCCCTGGTGCCTGCGCTGCTGGTGGCCATAGCCTATTTCGGCCTCAATGCCCTGCTGGTGAGCCTCATCTCGGTGGCCAGCTGCGTGCTGTTCCAGTGGCTGATAGAGAAATACATCATGAAGGTGCCCAGCACTGTGTGCGACGGCTCCGCCGTTGTCACCGGCCTGCTGTTGGCCTTCAACGTGCCCGCCACGGTGAGCATGATGTGGATAGTCGTCATCGGAGCCCTGGTGGCCATGGGTGTCGGCAAGATGGCTTTCGGCGGCCTGGGCAAGAACCCCTTCAACCCCGCCCTGGTGGGCCGTGTGTTCCTGCTCATCTCCTTCCCGGTTCAGATGACCACCTGGCCGCAGGTGGGCGGTCTGTTCCCGATGGACTTCGACGTGGCCACCGGCGCCACGCCCCTCGGAGCCTTCAAGGAGGGTGCCCTGCCTGAGGGTGTGACCTTCATGGATGCCTTCCTGGGCCACATTGGCGGTTCGATGGGCGAGGTTTCGGCCATCGCCATCCTCATCGGTGCCTGCTATCTGCTGTGGAAGAAGATCATCACCTGGCATATCCCCGTGGCCTTCATCGGCACGGCCTTCGTGTTCAGCGGCATCCTGTGGCTGGTGGACCCCACGGCCTACATGGATCCCCTGATGACCATCCTCACCGGCGGTATCATGCTCGGTGCCTGCTTCATGGCCACCGACATGGTGACCACCCCCATGGCCAAGAGCGGCCAGCTCATCTTCGGCTTTGGCTGTGGCCTGCTGACCATCATCATCCGCAACTGGGGCGCTTATCCCGAAGGCGTGAGCTTCGCCATCCTGCTGATGAACGCCGTCACCCCGCTCATCAACCGCTGGTGCAAACCCCAGCGCTTCGCGGCGTAATGTTTTATGTTTAATGGTTAAAGATTAAAGATATGGCAAAGAAAGCACAATCTACATTAGTCAATATGCTCCTGTCGTTGACGGCGATAGCCCTCGTGGCCGCCGCCATTTTGGCAGCCCTGAATGCAGTCACCCAAGAACCCATCGCCGCCGCCCAGAAGGCCAAGGTGGAGAACGCCATCAGCGCCGTGCTGCCGGCTTTCGCCAAGCTCGACGACCAGGAGGTGGACGGCAAGACCTGCCACGTGGCCTACGACGAGCAGGGTAACATGGTCGGCGCCGCCATCGAGGCCGGCAACGACAAAGGCTTCGGCGGCCACCTTCAGCTGATGGTGGGCTTCGACGCCGACGGCCTGGTCACCGGCTACCAGATTCTTGAAACCCATGAGACCCCCGGTCTCGGCGCCAAAGCCGATGCCTGGTTCCAGAAGGACGGCAAGGGCAGCGTCATCGGCCGCAAGCCTGCCGAGGGCGACCTCACAGTGAAGAAGGACGGCGGCGACGTGGATGCCATCACGGGCTCCACCATCACCTCGCGCGCTTTCCTGAGCATCGTCAACGATGCCGCAAAGACTTTTTCCAACATCACCCGCTAAAACAGTACGATTATGAACGCAAAAGATATTATCAAAAACGGTCTCATCAAGGAGAACCCCACGTGGGTGCTGATTCTCGGCATGTGCCCCACGCTGGCCACCACCACCTCGGCCGTCAACGGCCTGAGCATGGGTCTGGCCACGACCTTTGTGTTGCTGATGTCCAACATCGTCATTTCGCTCCTCAAGAGCGTCATTCCTGACAAGGTGCGCATCCCGGCCTTCATCGTCATTATCGCCTCTTTCGTCACCGTGGTTGAGATGGTGATGAAAGCCTACCTTCCCGGACTCTACGACAGCCTGGGCCTGTTCATCTCCCTCATCGTGGTGAACTGCATCGTGCTGGGTCGCGCCGAGGCCTTTGCCTCGAAGAACGGCGTCGGCCATTCGGCCCTCGACGGCCTCTTCATGGGTCTGGGTTTCACTTGGGCGCTGACCTTGCTCGGCATCGTGCGCGAGCTGCTCGGCACGGGTTGCTTCTTCGGCCACAGCCTTATCGGTGGTGCCGACGGCATGCTGATGATGATCCTGCCTCCGGGCGGCTTCCTTGCTCTGGGCTTTTTGATGGCGTTAATCAATAAAATTCGCCGCAGAAATGTTAAAAATTCATAACAAATGTTAAAAGTGTGAGCCAAAAATGGCACCTCGCGGTCTTTATAGTAGAAGGACAAAAAATGTTGAATTAAAAATGGAGGAAAAACAATGAAAAAAATTGGAATTTTATCGGCCATGATCATCATGGCGATTGGTGCGAAAGCCCAAGACTGCGATGCCTTATTGCTGCCGTATTTCCGCAACGATGCGGGACGGATGGAAGATTTCAAAACGTTCTCTCCGGAGAAATTCGAGTGGCGTTGCGCTTACGTCCGTTCTGCCTTTTACGAAGCGGATACAATTCCGGCGGGCGCTGATGTCTACCCCATCAGTCGGGTCAAATCCGCTTTTACGGATGAGTATCTAAGTGATGACTATGTGGTGGATCTCTACACCCTGAGCTATTTTGCATACAACTTTAAAGAATTCCAGTTGTCCTATCCCCGAGGCAACAAGGTGTTGTGTTTTGCCACTCCTTCGTCGCGACATCCTTACCTTGTCTTGAACTCGTTGGACGAGACGAACAGGCTTGCCACAGAATTGTGGGAAAGTGAACGTGCCCGTTAAAATGTCCTGAAATGTTGAACATGTAAAAAGATTGTTATGAAAAAGATAGTGTCTTTAATATTGTTGCTTGCTGCACTGTTTGTGCCGAGTATGATGAATGCGCAGCAGGTATTGGTCCGTCTCAACGCCTCTACTCATAGGGATACGATACATATGGACGGAGGTACAATCGTTGTCAGGGATGACGATTCGCAGGGTATTTCAGCTCCCGAGGCGGGCAATCCGATGTCTGGTATTGACTATTATATGACTTTTGTTGGGGAATGTGGTGATGGTTTGCGCATGAGGGTCGCTATTACGGAGTTGTCAGTCAGTTGTCTTGACACCGTGTATATTTACGAAGGTCAGGGTACCACTGGACCGCTGCTGGTCAAGTTCAATAGCTTCACCGGAAATGTAACGGAAGGCCAGATTATCTACGAGAGCCCTACCAATACCTCTGGAATGTTGACTATTCGTTTCCGTACCGACTCGCTGACGAATTCCAGCCGAACTAATCTGGAGTGCTTCCGCCAAAATGGCGGCGTCGGTCGCGGATTTGAATTGGCTGTCTCTTGCGGTAAACCATGCGAGTCGGTGGAACCTGTTATCAATGATAAGTTCTACCGCACACGCCACGGTGTGATTTATGACTCCGCCTATATCCGCATGGTAACACAGCTAGATACCATATGGAATGACGCCGACGACCATTCGCAAGGTTTTTCCGGAGTGGATACAACACGTTTCCTTGGAGCCCATCTCTGCGTTGGCGACGGTGTCATCTTCAATGCCCACGGTGTGTATTCGTTCAATTATGGATATTACACGCCGAGCGACGCAACGTCGTTCTTCACATGGGATATGGATCATGAAGGAGACTCTATTACGGGTGTCGGCGTTAACTCGATAGAATACAATGATTATCAGAAGACGGGGTGCTACAATGTGAGTCTTCGCATAGTCGATGCTTTTGGTTGCGGAGAGGACATGTTTGCTTCGGTCAAGGTTCGAACCTCGGTCAACCCCATCAAAACCATTTTCACGCTGTCTGACATTTGCAATAATTCCTCGTTGCCTGTGAATATGGGCTATAGCGGCGAGAATGCCACTCTGACACTTCGCGAGGTCGAAACCGACGAGATGGTGTCGAAAGTCAATGAGGTGCGTACATTCATTCCTGATGGATGCGGCTGTGGAACGGCACAAAACCCCCACAGTTATTATGAGGCCCCGGTTGATTTCACAGAGTTCCCAGCCGGAAAGAGGGTGACCTCCGCGAGCGACATCTGCTCTATCTGTATCAATATGGAGCATTCTTACTTGGGCGATTTCTTCCTTTCGCTGGTATGTCCTACAGGTCAGGAAGCAGTCCTGAAGTTCGGTAACCGCTCACTCGGCAATTGCGAGTATCCAGCGGATTACCAGACCCAGAACCCTTCAGAGCCTGGCGGAGCATACGGTGGTGGCACTTTTTTGGGTTTCCCCATTGATGGTTTCAACGGTATTAATGACCAAGAGCCTAAGTGCGATTCTCTCCAGAATCCTTTTGGAATTGGTTTGGACTACTGCTTTAGCCGTGATGAACACTATACCCTTGTTACCGGCGACAATGCCGGCACTGTGTGGTCTGCAGCGAATCCCCACCCTGCTGGCGATTTCTATATCGCTTCGACGGGATATACGGTAAACCTGCCTGTTAATATGACGGGCACTCCCAGCCATATCCCTGCTTATTTTACCAATCATGGTGGCGATAATCCGGGAACTGGAAGTATGAATACCAAGATGCCGAGCAACCATCTAGACAAGGAGGACTACTACCTTCCTTATGCCACCTTCGATGAGCTGATTGGCTGTCCCCTTAACGGAACTTGGAAAGTCCGTATTTATGACACGTGGGGAGTTGATAATGGCTGGGTGTTCAACTGGTCTCTTGATATCTGCAATGTGACTCAGGACGATGACTGCAAATATACGGTTGGCATCGACTCCCTCATCTGGCGTCCCGATCCTTCTCCCCAGTACCACGACTACGATTTAGGCCACTATCGTGGTGTCGTTGTCGAGGCAGTTACCCCCACATTGTCCCGCATCTCTTCCCCCGACACGGCCGGTACTTTCCCCATTGACGTCTTCGTCTACGATGAGTTTGGCTGTGTCTGGGATACTGTAACCAGCATCACCACCTTCTGGACCCCCGAGCCCAAGCTTGGCCCCGACACTTCTCTCTGCGGCGTAGACCGCGCCACCCTCGATGCCACCGACCGCCACACGGCTACCGAGAACTATTCCTACACTTGGTCTCCCTTCGGACAGAATACCCCCACCATCATGACCCAGGAGGAAGCCACCGGCGACATCGACTATGTGGCCAGCGTCTTGAACACCTGCGGGCCCACGCAGAAGAAGTGCGTCGGACGCGACACCATCAGGGTCTCCGTGCGCAAGCAGCCGTTGCCCAACTTCACTCCCGAACCCTTCTCCTTCGAGGGTTGCGACCCCATGACCATTACCTTCCACAACCAGAGTATCGATGCCGACCGCCACTTGTGGGTCTTCGGCGACGGTGTGACCTCCGAGCTTTCCAGCCCCACGCACACCTATGCCGAGGGTATCTACACCCTTAAGTACTATGCCATCTCCGACGACGGCTGTATCGACTCCGTTGTCTCCGAGGGCGGCATTGCGGTCTATCCCAAGCCCAACGCCTCCTTCGTTTGGGACCCCGTCTATCCCTCGGTGCTTAACCCCGTTGTCAACTTCACCAACACCACCACGCCCCACACCAGCAACACCCAGTACTATTGGCAGATCCAGTATGACCGCGACAATCCGCTCTCGTTCGAGACCCTCACCACGCGCCACGCCACCTTCGACTTCTCGCAGTACAACGAGGATGTCTCCGGCAACTACAACATGCGCCTCATCGCCCGTACCAGCAACCTTGCCCCTTCGGGCAATGTCATCGTGTGCCCCGACACCGCTGCCAACAATATCCTTGTCATCAACGACTTCCTGCAGTTCCCCAACGTGGTGACTCCTAACGGCGACGGCGTCAACGACCGCTTCGTCATCCAGAATCTCGTCGACGGCCTCGGCTATCCCATCAACAGCCTCGACATCTACAACCAGTGGGGTGCCCGCGTCTACCATCGCGAGAACATTGCCAGCGACGAGGACTTCTGGGATCCTGCCGATGTTCCCGACGGCACCTACTTCTATCGCTTCTCCGCCCGCGGCTATAATGGCAACATCGAGCACAACGGCGCCATCGAAGTGATTCACTAATCCCATTGTAATTCAACATTTAAAGCACCATTCTTCGGGATGGTGCTTTTTTATATTATTTATATCAAAAAAAAGTCGTATCTTTGCACCCCGAATCGCATGATTGACCAAGAGACCATACAACGCATTATGGACGCCTCCCGCATCGAGGAGGTGATAGGTGACTTCGTGTCGCTCAAGAAGCGCGGAGCCAACCACATAGGCTGTTGCCCCTTCCACAACGAGAAGACGCCCTCCTTCTATGTCTCGCCCTCCAAAGGCATCTTCAAATGCTTCGGTTGCGGCGAGGCCGGCGATGTGGTGGCCTTCCTCAAGAAGCACGAGCACTTCAACTATCCCGAAGCCCTCCGCTACCTGGCACAGAAGTACAACATCGAGATCCACGAGGAGGAGCAGACCGAGGAACAGAAGGAACGCCAGAATGAACGCGACGCCCTTTTCCATGTCTCCGAGTTTGCTCAGAAGTACTTCGCCGACCTTCTCTACAACGACGAGATGGGCCGCGCCGTAGGCCTCAGCTACTTCCACAGCCGCGGCCTCAGCGACGAGGTGATAAAAAATTTCGGCCTCGGCTATTGCCTCGACGAGTGGAGCAACTTCACCGACCATGCCCGCCGCAGCGGCTACAGCGACGCCGTCCTCGAGAAGACCGGTCTCACCATCTTCAAGGAGGACACCCACAAGAGCTACGACCGCTTCCGCGGCCGCGTCATGTTCCCCATCTACAGCATCTCCGGCCGCGTACTGGGCTTCTCCGGCCGTGTCCTCAGTTCCGAGAAGCAGGCCGCCAAGTACGTCAACTCTCCCGATTCCGACATCTACAACAAGAGCCGCACCCTCTACGGCCTCTATCAGGCCCGCTCGGCCATCGCCAAGGCCAACAAGTGCTACCTCGTCGAAGGCAACATCGACGTCATCTCCATGCACCAGTCCGGTGTCGAGAACACCGTGGCCTCCTGCGGCACCTCCCTCACCACCGAGCAGATACGCCTCATCAAGCGCTACACTCCCAACGTCACCGTTCTCTACGACGGCGACTCCGCCGGCATCAAGGCGGCCCTCCGTGCCGTCAACCTCCTCTTCGCCGAGGGCATGCATGTGCGCGTTGTCCTCTTCCCCGACGGCGAGGACCCCGACAGCTATGCCCAGAAGTATGGCTCCACGCAGCTGCAGGACTATCTGGCCACCCACGAGGACAACTTCGTCATGTTCAAGACGCGTGTCCTCCTCGACGATGTCAAGGACGACCCCATCCGCAAGGCCGAACTCGTCAAGGAGACCGTCAACACCATCGCCCTGGTCCCCGACCTCCTCGAGCGTACTGAGTACATCTCCCAATGCGCCCACCTCCTCAACGTCCCCGAAGAGGCCCTCACCAACGAGTTGGCCAAGGCCATCAACCAGAACCGCCTCAAGAGCTACGAACAGCAGCAACCCCAAGAGAACCCGAATACTCAGAACCCTCAGAATACTCAGAATACTCAGATTATTCAGAATACTCAGACTCCTCCGTCCCCTCCGACTCCCCCTTCCCCCCAGCCCTCTCTGCTCGTCCAGGCCCCTGCCGCCGAGCGCCACCTCGTCCAGCTCCTGCTCAACTACGGCGACCAGACCCTCACCCAGTCCGTCCCTGCCGACGACGGCACCACGCAGGAGATCTCCTTCACCGTGGCCCAGGTCATCGTCAGCGACCTCCAGGCCGACGAGCTCTCCTTCTCCGACCCCCTCTGCCAGAAAATCTATACCTACTACTGCGACACCCTCGCCCGCGGCGACGCCCCCGATGCTTCCCGTTTCATCACCGCCGACGACGAGGCCCTCCGCTCCTTCGCCATCTCGCTCATGCTCGACACCTTCCGCATCAGCGACACCTGGCGCGCCAAGCAGATCTTCGTCTCCACCCTCGAGGACAACCTCCAGGCCGACCTCACCGAGACCCTCCTCTCCTTCAAGCTCGGCTGCGTCAACGCCCGCATTGCCGACAACGCCCGCCGTTTCGGCTCCGTCAAGGACGACGACGACCTGATGCTCCTCCTCAACGAGAAGAAACAGCTCGTCGAGCTCCGCCGCCAGATAGGCATGGCCCTGCACCGTGTAATCGATTAAAATAAAAAAAAACAACATACCTTGGATATACAGACTCTAAAACAACGCTACGACATCATAGGCAACGACCCCAAGCTCCTCATGGCCCTCAACAAGGCCATCCAGGTGGCTCCCACCAACCTCTCCATCCTCATCACTGGCGAGAGCGGCGTGGGCAAGGACGTCTTTTCACGCATCATCCACGAAAACAGCTCCCGCAAGCACGTACGGCAGGGTAGGGGACTCATCTCCGTCAACTGCGGCGCCATCCCCGAGGGCACCATCGAGAGCGAGCTCTTCGGCCACGTCAAAGGGGCTTTCACCGGCGCCGACCGCTCCCGCAAGGGCTACTTCGAGGAGGCCGACGGCGGCACCATCTTCCTCGACGAAATCGGCGAGCTCCCCCTGGCCATGCAGGTCAAGCTGCTCCGTGTCCTCGAGAACGGCGAGATCATCCCCGTCGGCAGCTCCACGGCGCAGAAAATCGATGTCCGCGTCGTCGCCGCCACCAATGTCGACATCGTCAAAGCCGTCCGCGAGGGCCGCTTCCGCGAGGACCTCTACTACCGCCTCAACCAGCTCTCCATCTACCTGCCGCCCCTCCGCGAGCGCAAGGAGGACATACCCCTGCTCTTCCGCAAGTTCTCCTCCGACGTCGCCGAGAAGTACCACATGCCCCCCATCGTCCTCACCGAGGACGCCCGCACCATGCTCATGAACTATCCCTGGTACGGCAACGTGCGCGAACTGAAGAACATCACCGAGCAGATAGCCGTCGTCGAAACCGAGCGCACCATCACCCCTGACATCCTGCAGAACTACCTCTCCTACATCCCCGCCGAGCGCATGCCCGCCCTCGTGCCCGAGGCCGCCACCCCCGCCGGCGCCAGCCAAATCACCGACCGCGAGCTCCTCCTCAAAGCCCTCTCCATGGGCCAGATGATCAACGAGCTCCGTGGCGAAATCAACGAACTCCGCCAGATGGTCTCCCAGATGGCACAGCGTGGAGCGGAGAACGGAGAGTGGAGAGCGGAGAACACCCTGCCGGCACTCCACTCCCCACTCTCCACTATCCACTCTCCACTCTCCACCCAGGACGACGACTTCGTCACCCCCGAAATCATCGAGGACGAGGCCGTCAGCCTCGAGGACCGCGAGCGCCGCGCCATCCTTCGTGCCCTCGAGCACAACCAGGGCAACCGCAAGCAGGCCGCTGCCGACCTCCACATCTCCGAGCGCACGCTCTATCGTAAACTCAAAGGATACAACATCATCGACTAGTCCCCCCAGCCCATGAACACCAACGACATACGCATCACCCTCCCTGCCTCCAAGAGCATGAGCAACCGCTGGCTGATGATCAATCATCTCACCGGCGGCCATTTCCGCATCAGCAAACCCTCCACCTCCGGCGACACCCGTCTGCTGCGCCGCCTGCTTTCGCAGCTCGAAGCCGGCGGCGGCTCCAACGTATACTATTGCTCCAACGCCGGCTCCGTGGCCCGCTTCCTGATGCCCCTGCTGGCCATCACCCCCGGCCATCACACCCTCACCGGCGACGACCGCCTCTGCCAGCGCCCCATGGCGCCCCTCATCGACGCCCTCCGCCAGATGGGCCTCCGGGTGGAGTGCACCGAGAAGGAAGGTTTCCTGCCGGTCCACATCCAGGGGGGCGTGCCCACACGCCGCACCGTCTCCGTCGACCCCCTGCTCAGCAGCCAGTTCGTCAGCGCCCTGCTCCTCATCGCTCCGCGCATGCCCGAGGGCATCTCCCTCACCATGACCCAGCGCCCCACCTCGCGTCCCTACATCGAGATGACCTGCGACGCCCTGCGCCAGGCCGGCATCGAGGTGCGCCGCTCCTCCAACGGCCGCACCTACTATGTGCAGCCCTTCGTGGGCAAGCCCAAGGCCGCCGCCATCTCCGTGGAGCGCGACTGGTCCTCGGCCTCCTATTTCTACACCATGGCCCTCCTGCGCCCCGACCCGCGCATACGTCTCCTCGGCCTCCAGCTCGACTCCTGCCAGGGCGACAGCGCCACCGACACCTTCTTCCGCCTCCTCGGCGTAGAGAGCACCGAGGTGCGCTCGCCCTATCGCTCCGCCTCCCGCTCCATCACCATTCAAGGGCCCCAGCCCGGCGCACGCCCCCTGCCGCAGAAGGTGCAGTTCAACTGCATCGACTGCCCCGACCTCGTGCCCACCTTCGCCGTTGCCGCCGCCGCCGCCGGCGTGAAGGCCACCCTCAAGGGCGTCAGCAACATTGCCCTCAAGGAGAGCGACCGCATGCAGGCCATCTCCGAGGAACTGCAGCGCATGGGCGGCAAGGTTACCTGCTCGGAAGAGGAGATGATTATCCATCCCGCCGAGCTCCACCCCACGGAGCCCGTCCGCACCTGGAACGACCATCGCATCGCCATGGCCTTCGCCCCGCTGCGCCTACGCTTCCCCGACCTGCAAATCGAGCAGCCCGAAGTGGTGGACAAATCCTTCCCCGAGTTCTGGGACGAGTTTGACAAAGTGCTGAACAACAAGGTGTGAAAAAGCTCCTCGTCATCACCGGCCCCACGGCTTCCGGCAAGACCGCCTACGCCATCCGCCTGGCCCGCGAACTGGGCACCGAGATTCTCTCCTGCGACTCGCGCCAGTTCTACCGCGAGCTCCGCATCGGTGTGGCACGCCCCACGGACGACGAGCTCGCCGCCGCACCCCACCACTTCATCGCCTGCCGCTCGGTAACGGAACCCTACAACATCTCCGACTACGAGCACGACGCCCTGGCCCTCCTCGACCAGCTGTTCCTCTCCCACGACGTTGTCCTTGCCGTCGGCGGCAGCGGCCTCTACGTCGACGCCCTGCGCCTCGGCGTATCCGCCATGCCCGACCCCACGCCCGAACTCCGCGCCCACCTGCAACAGATGCCCATCGAGGAGAAACGCGCCCGCCTACGGATGCTCGACCCCGACTACTACGCCCGCGTCGACCTCCGCAACCCCGTGCGCCTGCAGCGCGCCCTCGAAGTCTGCCTCATGACCGGCCGCCCCTACTCCCAGGTGCTCGCCAGCCAGCAACCGCAACCTCGCCCCTTCGACGTCGAGCTGCGCGTCCTCGGCACCCCCTGGTCCACCTTCCTCCCCATGTCGCCCGACGAACTGCGCCAACGTATCGACCGCCGCGTAGACCAGATGGTCGCCGACGGCCTCCTCGGCGAAGTCCAGGGCCTCCTCCCGCACCGCAACCTCTCCACCCTCCGCACCGTCGGCTACCGCGAACTTTTCCCCGTCCTCGACGGCACCGAATCCCTCCAGTCCGCCATCCAAAATGTCAAACTCAACACCTGGCACTACGCCCGCAAACAACTCACCTGGATGCGCCGTTATCAATAAATCATCATCGCAAATCAATAAAAAATATTTTGTCTTTAACTCTTTGACAATCAGCTTCTTTGCTGTATCATACTCTTCCCATCCTCATCCCATCCTCCTACCCCCCTCCAACCATCCTCCCCTTCGGGAGAGTTTGAGGAGTTTTTGAAAACATTATTTTTTCTTTCATGCCTCCTTTTTCCCGTTGGGGAACACCCTTCCGTTAAAAAATTTCTCCGGTTTTGAAATAAATTGTATCTTTGCTGTACAAAAGAAGAAAACCAGTTATGCGTTAATTTTCTAGAAATCATAGATTTTGTAGACGTTGAACCAACTGCACAGGGCTTGAAAAAGTCCGTCGCAGGGGATACTGCGCCCTTATGCAGCGAGTTGTTTAACATTTAAAAAAAAAAATAAAATCTATGAAAGAGAAAGACAAACGTATCCGTATCAACAAGGTGATGGCCGCCTGGAGCAACGGCGAGCGGGTCAACGTGGTGCCCAGCGAGTGGAGCAAGGTGGACGACTACGGTCGCACGATGATCAACTACAAGCGCACCCTCCGCGATGGCGAAGAGAACCTCTACCCCTGCACCATTGTCCGCGAGGAATGCCGCTGTCGCGAGTACGAGGCCGACCGTTTCTGGGAGCGTGGCCGGCATGTCGAAGCCTTGAGCCAGATGCTGCGTGTCGCCATGAGGGTGCTGCCCGACGAGGCCGACGGTTTCCAGTTCGAGGACGCGCAGTGGCTCTCGCCCGACGAAACGCCCTTCTGGCACCCCAATGTGCGAGAGTTCCTCCGCCTGATGCGCCGCTGCGAGGACTTCTGCCGCCGCGACCCCCGCCTCCGCCCCCTCCTCGAATCCGAGCGCATCTACCACGACTACCGCCGCTACCTCCGCGCCCTCGGCCGCTGGGTGCACAAGGCATGAAAAAGAAAAAGAGCCCGACACGCTGTGTGTCGGGCTCTTTTTTCGTTTTTGCGGAAGGCGAATCAATATTTGTAGAAGCCTTCGCCGGTCTTGCGGCCGAGGAGGCCGGCGCGGACCATCTTGCGCAGCAGGGGGTGGGGACGGTACTTGGGGTCGCCGAACTCTTTGTAGAGCACCTCCATGATGGCCAGGTTGACGTCGTTGCCGATGAGGTCGGCCAGGGCCAGGGGACCCATGGGGTGGTTGGCGCCGAGCTGCATGCACTTGTCGATGTCCTCGGCGGAGGCGATGCCGTCGGCCAGGATGCCCACGGCCTCGTTGATCATGGGGATGAGGATGCGGTTGACCACGAAGCCGGGGGCTTCCTTCACCTCGACGGGCTGCTTGCCGATGGAGGTGGCGAGGTCGACGACGCATTTCACCACCTCGTCGCTGGTGAGCTGGCCGCGGATGACCTCGACGAGGGCCATGCGGTCGGCGGGGTTGAAGAAGTGCATGCCGATGAACTGGGCCGGACGCTTGGTGCAGGCGGCGATCTCGGTGATGGAGAGGCTGGAGCTGTTGGTGGCGAAGATGGTCTCGGGCTTGCAGATGCCGTCGAGCTCGGTGAAGACATCCTTCTTGAGCTGCATCTCCTCCACGGCGGCCTCGATGACGAGGTCGGCGTCGGCGAAGGTGGCGTAGTCGGTGGTGGTGGTGATGTTCTTGAGCAGGGCGTCGACGGCCTCCTGGGTCATCTTGCCTTTCTCGACGAGCTTGCCGTAGCCCTTGCTGATGCTGGCCATGGCTTTGTCGAGGCTGGCCTGGGTGCGGCTTTTCATGACAACGGGCATCTGGGCGGCGAAGGCTTTCACGATGCCTTTGGCCATGGTGCCGGTTCCAATAACACAGATTTTCATGTTGCTAATTATTTAATTTGTTAAACGTTAATATTTTTCTTTTTCATCGGCGAATTGCTCTAATTATGCGAAGCTTGCGCAGGTCGATTGCTGGCGAATTGCTCGAATTGTGCTTGCGCAAGCCATTCGCTTGATTCGCCAAATTCGCCGTTACCCAAATATCATTTGCCGACGAACTCGCATTTGCCTTTGGTGAGGAAGGCCTGCATGCCGTTCTTCTGGTCCTCGGTGCTGAAGCACATGCCGAAGGCGTGGTTCTCGAAGGCTATGGCGTCCTCGGCCTCCATGTCGTAGCAGGTGTTGATGCAGAGCTTGGCGGCGCTGACGGCCAGGGGGGCGTTGGCGCAAATCTGGTTGGCAATCTCGAGGGCTTTGTCCATCAGCTCGGCCTGGGGTACCACGGCGTTGACGAGGCCTATGCGCAAGGCCTCGTCGGCCTTGATGTTCTTGCCGGTGAAGATGAGCTGCTTGGCCATGCCCATGCCCACGAGGCGGGCCAGGCGCACGGTGCCGCTGAAGCCGGGGATGATGCCGAGGCCCACCTCGGGCTGCCCGAAGCGGGCGTTGTCGGAGCAGAGGCGTATGTCGCAGGCCATGGCCAGCTCGCAGCCGCCGCCGAGGGCGAAACCGTTGACGGCAGCGATGACGGGGCAGGGGAGGGTCTCGATCTGGCGGAAGACCTCGGCGCCCGTGCGGCCGAAGTGCTCGCCCTGCTGCGGCCCGAGGGTCGCCATCTCGCTGATGTCGGCACCTGCCACGAAGCTCTTCTCGCCGTCGCCGGTGACAATAAGGCAGCGGAAACGCTGCGTGTCGAACTCGTCTAGGTATTCGCCTATCTCTCTCAGAATGTCGCTGTTGAGTGCATTCAGACTTTTCGGTGCGCTGATGGTCATGATGGCCACCATGCCGCGTTCTTCTATTTTCAAGTGTTCGTACATGATATATTTCGTTTTAGTTTTTTAATTCGCTATTTGATTTTGCAAAAGTACGAAATAATATTGATATGGCCAAATTCTTCTTTTTGTCTACTCAGGAGTGCTCTCCGTGGGAGCGCTGACGGGTTTCAGGCCGAGGCCGTTGGCGAGGGTGAGCATCATCTGCCAGGCGGCGGCGCGGTCGTTGGGAATCTGGCCGTCGAGGATGGCGTCCTTGATGGCGTCCTTGATGATGCCTATCTCGTGGCAGGGGCCTATGCCGAAGGTCTGCATGATGTCGTCGCCGGAGACGGGGGGCTGGAAGTTGCGGATGCGGTCGCGCTCCTCGAGTTCGACGAGTTTGCGCTTGACGAGCTCGAAGTTGGCGCGGTGGCGGCGCTGTTTCTCCTCGTTGCGGGTGGTGATGTCGGCATTGCAGAGGAGCATGAGGTCGTCGATGTCGTCGCCAGCCTCGAAGAGGAGGCGGCGCACGGCGCTGTCGGTGACGACGTCCTCGGCGAGGATGATGGGGCGCATGTGGAGCATGACGAGTTTCTCGACGTAGCGTTCCTCTTCGCCCAGGGGCAGGCGCAGGCGCTTGAAGATGCGCTTGACCATGTGGGCGCCGCGAGCCTCGTGGCCGTGGAAGGTCCAGCCCTGCTTGGCGTCGTATTTTTTCACGCCGGGCTTGCCCACGTCGTGCAGCAGCGCACTCCACCTCAGCCACAGGTTGTCACTGCTGGCAGCGACGTTGTCCAGCACCTGCATGGAGTGGAAGAAGATGTCTTTGTGGCCGCGGCCGTCGACGACTTCCACACCGGCGAGGGCGGCAATCTCGGGCAGGATGAGCTTCATTAGGCCGCATTTCTGCATCAGCTTGAGGCCCAGCGAGGGGTTGGGCGAGGCCATGATTTTGTTGAGTTCCACGGTGATGCGTTCGGCGGAGACAATCTCTATGCGTGAGGCGTTGCGAGCGATAGCCTCGAAGGTGTCGTCGGCAATGTGGAAGCCGAGTTGCGAGGCGAAGCGTATGGCGCGCATCATGCGCAGGGGGTCGTCGGAGAAGGTGATGTCGGGGTCGAGGGGTGTGCGGAGGATGCCTTCGTTGAGGTCCTGTATGCCGCCGAAGGGGTCCATGAGCTCGCCGTAGCGGTCGGCGTTGAGGCAGACGGCTAGGGCGTTGACGGTGAAGTCGCGGCGGCGCTGGTCGTCCTCGAGGGTGCCGTTCTCGACGATGGGTTTGCGGCTGTCGTGGCTATAGCTCTCGCGGCGGGCGCCGACGAACTCGATTTCATATTGACGACCTTCGTTGTCGCTACCGTGGCCGGGTGTGTATTTGAAGCTGGCGGTGCCGAAGTTCTTGAAGACGGAGACTTTGCTGCCGCCCAGGGCCTCGGAGGCTTTGTGCGCCAGCTCGATGCCGATATGCACCTCGCCACCCTCGTCGCGGCCTACGCACACCACGTCGATGTCTGTGCAGGGGCGCTGCAGGAAGAAGTCGCGCACGACGCCGCCCACAGCGTAGGCGTCGATGCCCAGCTGGTCGGCACATTGGCCGATGGTGCGGTAGAGGTCAAGTCCGAGGTCGATCATTGGTGGTTAGTGGTCAGTGGTTAGTGGTCAGTAGCTTTGAGTGGTTTCCAGGGTGCCGTCGGCGGCGTAGATTTCCCATGTGCCGATGCGCTGTCCTTCGTGGTACTGGCCCACATAGTAGGGCACGCCGTTCTCGCGGAAGACCTTGTAGGGCCCTTCTTCCTTGCCGGACACGAAGGTGGCTTCCGACTGCGGCAGACCGTTGGGGAAGAAGAACACCCAGCGGCCTTCTCTCACGCCGCCCACGGTGACGCCCTCGCTGCGCAACTGCATGTCGGAATAGTACTGGCGCCAGAGTTCTTTCCCGCCCATGTAGAAGCATACGGTTGCGGGGTGTCCGTCGGTACCCATCTCCACCACGCGCAGCGAGTCGCAGTCCTTCACCTTCGGGTCTGTGAACTGCCATTGTGCATGCAGACTGTCGGCACCCTCGTAGGTGCACGAGGCTGCAACGGTGTTGTCCGGCGTGCGGAATTCGCGCGTAGTGGTGCCCGTGCAGGCACATAAAGCGATGGTTGTCAGCGTGAGTATCAGATATTTCTTCATTTCTGTCGTTAATTTTAAAAATGCAAATATACGAAAAAAAAATGAAACAAAAAGCCCCTCTGTTTCAGAGGGTCTAGAGTGTGTGCTATTTGTTTTTGAATTTGGTAATCATGTCTATGTCGTTGGGCTCTGTGTCGTCGGGGATGTAGGTTACTTTGAGAAATGCCGTGTCCTTGAGGAAGTTGATACTTCCCACTTGCACCTTGACGATGTCCAGTCCGGTGCGCTCCTTCAGGTCGGCCAGCAGTTCTTCTCGGCGGTCGGGGCGTATGAGTTCTATCTTTTCGTAGGTGATGATTTTGTTGGCCTGCCGCTTGCTGAAGCCCAGGCTTTCGAGGAGCCAGATGAGGAGGATGACGAGGAGGTTGGTGACGGCGAAGGCGGTGTAGCTGGACGTCAGGCCGGAGCCGTTGATGATACTCAGTCCGATGAGTACAAAGAGGTAGGTCATCTCGCGTATCGGCAGTTGCTCGGTGCGGTAGCGTATCATGCTGAAGATGGCGAAGAGGCCGAGGGCCAGCGTCATCTCCATCTGCAGGCTCTGCAACTGGTAGAGGATGAGGAAGATGGTGGCGGAGAAGAGCATGTAGGTGAAGTAGTAGTCGCGCCGGTGGCTCTTGCGATAGTAGAGGAAATGGGTGATAATCCAGCACACCAGCAGGTTGAAGGCGAAGCGGATGAGGAAGGTCCAGAGGGAGGGGCCGTCGAAGATGGGCACGCCGAGCAGGTCGATGCTCTGGTCGCCGATGTCGCCGAACTCGGCGGCAATCGTGGGGTCGAAATCTAATTGCAGAAGTTTCATGATATAATCTTGTTTATGTATAACAGTTTTTCTTTGAAGCGGTTGTGCTTGGCAGAGGGGTTGGTGAGGGCGGTGCCGATGCAGTATTTGCTCATGCGTCGGGGGAGGATGTGGAGGTCGTGCAGCGCGCGCTCGATGTCGCTCATGGGGGCGCCGACCTCGTGCTTCACCTCGATGACCAGCAGGGGGGAGATGTCGGAGTCGAGGCCTGTGGCGCGGTTGTGGAAGCGGATGCCGCGGTCGATGGTGATGCGTTCGCTCATGCCTTTGTCGACGAGGGTGATGCGCTCGAAGGTGTTCTCCAGACACTCGTGGAGCCTACCCCCGTAAACGGTGTTTTTCTCAACGAACTCCCGTACCTCCGGCACGTCGAGCACATGGTTGAAATCGTCCGGGGATACGGGAATGCGCACCTTGCGGGTCTTCTTCTTGTTGTCTTTGTTCTTGATTTCGAAGAAGGTGGTGTCGGTGGAGCGGTAGCGGCGCACGCGGAGCTTCTGGCGGGTGAGCTTCTGGTTGTGGTGCATGGTGTACATGGCCAGGTCCTCGGTGTCGAAGTAGAGGGTGTGGTAGGGTGCCAGGGGATTGCCGTCGATGTGCTGCACGTAGTAGTCCTCGGTGATGCGCGCGAGGAGCTCTTCGAGCAGCGAGGCCGGGGCCATGTACTTCTGGTCCATGCGGTTCATGAGCCGCACGGCTTTCATGTCCTCCAGCCCGATGGGCGCCATCTGTTCAAGCACACTCATTTGTAGGAGTATTCAAATTCCTTGGTACTCTCGAGCTTGCCGTTGGGCTTGTAGTTGTACTGTTTGCTGCGGGTGCCGTCTTCGTTGTACTCGAATTTCTTGATGCGCGTGATGTGGTTCTTGTCGTCGTACTCCTCCTGCTGCACGCACTTGGTCGACGTACCCTCGTACTTGTACACCGTGCGCTTCTTCTGCCCGTAGGAGGCATACTCAATCTCCTCTATCTTGCGGCCCAGCTCGTCGTAGGTCACCATGTTGTCCAGATAGGGCGTTTTCGCGCCCGCCTTGGTGTTCCATTCCTTCACCACGAGGTTCTTCTTCCGCTCGCGTTTCCCAGGCTTGTCCTGCGCCCAAAGGCATCCGCCCACCAGGCACGCAACCAATAGTATTACAATCCGTTTGTTCATAGTAATGGTATATCTATTGTAATTATGTACCGCCAATTGCCCAAAACTTGCAGTCCAACAAAAAGAAAACAAATTATATATAGAATTCATCACATTGTCTCTTCTTTTGTGCAGAAGTGGATGCAATCAAACAATTTCACATTTTGTGGTACACTGTCTTACGCTGAAAAAAGTTGACACAAAAGTCAACAAAAAAATGCAAAAGAAAGGAAGAGAAGTAAAGAGATGGCTGACGCAGGACGTAAGGATGGAGATAGTGAAGTACTATCACCTAGAGGGGATAGGGCAATACGCACTAGCCGAGAAGTACGGAGTGGCGCAAAAGACCATTTCAAATATTCTTCGTAAATTTGCAGCGGAAAACGACAAGAGTGCGCTGCTTATGGGAAAACACACAACAGACAGTCTCACAGAGGAGAACAAGGCGTTACGCAAGGAGGTTCTGGAGTTGAAGAGACAGCTCTACAACGAGACGATGCGGGCGG
>JAFUWF010000007.1 GCA_017483575.1 Bacteroidales bacterium | reverse complement strand
CTGTGCCGCGTTCTCGGCATCGAAAAGGGTCTGTTTGCCTGTGGTCTTGTATTTGCTCATAGGTGATGTCGCTGTTTTATTATATATAACGCAGTTCTATGATTTATATTGTTGAATATTTGATATATAATTTTTAGAGGTCACCATCAGAAAAACGAAAATGTTACATTCTTTTTGCACTCCGGTGAGGACAAGACCTACAACGACTACGGGCGGGGCGCCTATTAAGGCGCCCCGCGGCAAGTACCGCCAGACTGCCTCCAAACCGATGGCGGAAGACGTGACCTACGTAATTGACATCATCAGAAACAATTGGAAAAATGGCCAGGGCATATTGGTGGGCTTTTCGGGTGCAGAGTTGGCAGACACGGTGGTGGAAGCCTCCGGCGGCACCCTGATGTAGGCCAATGACGGCAGCTACACCGTTGGCCCCGAATACTGGGCCCGTTGGGTGCTGCCCTACTACCAGTGGCTTACCCGTAGGAGCTTTGTCTATATGTGTCGAAAGGGACTGGGTATCAATGAGGTCTGAGCGTGTTCTACCCGCTGCACGAGGCAGACCTCTCCCAGTTTGCGGATGTTGCCAATGGAATTATCGGAAAGGAGAGAAAATTAGCAGACCCTGACTGCTGAATTGAGATAAAATACTATGTAGGGATACAATATTCTCGCCCCTGCCACGTTAATGGGGTGGCATTATAATTATGATAACAATGAAGAAAAACATAGCTCTTCTCATGGGTGGCTACAGCGGCGAGCACGACATCAGCATCGCCAGCGGCAACCAGGTGTATGGTCAGTTGGACCACAACAAATACAACGTATACAAGATTGTTGTCGACCGCCAGGGGTGGTATGGCCTCGTCCCCGACCCCTCTCCGAGCGGAGAGCGGAGTGAAATCCCCGTGCCCGTGGACATGAACGACTTCAGCATTCTACTCCCCTCTCCGGGGGGAGAGGGGCAGGGGGTGAGGCTGCACTTCGACCTCGCCTTCATCATCATCCACGGCAACCCCGGCGAAAACGGTGTCCTCCAGGGCTACCTCGACCTCCGCGGCATCCGCTACACCACCTGCGGCTTCTACACCTCCAGCCTCACCTTCCACAAAGGCTACTGCAACCCCGTCGTCAAGAGTTTCGGCATCGTCAAGGTCGCCAAGTCCGTCCTCCTCTACAAGGAACCTCCCACCGACGCCAAGCTCGACGAGCTGATGGACGGCATGCGTTATCCCGTCTTCGTCAAGCCCGCCGCCGGCGGCAGCAGTGTGGCCACCACCAAGGTCAAGAACCGCGGGCAGCTCCTCCCCGCCATCCGCGAAGCCCTCACCGAAGACCGTCAGGTCCTCGTCGAGGAGGCCATCGTCGGCCGCGAGTTCGACTGCGGCGTCTTCCGCAAAGCTGACGGCAAGAAACTTGTCTTCCCCATCACCGAAATTATCCCCAAGGGCGGCCACGAGTTTTTCGACTACGAGGCCAAGTACCAAGGATTCAGCGACGAGGTGACCCCCGCCACCCTCGACGAGGACATCGCCCGCCACATCCAGAAGGTCTCCTACCGCCTCTACGACCTCTTGGGCTGCGCCGGCATCGTCCGTTTCGACTACATCTACAACACCGAGGAACAGGAACTCTACTTCCTCGAGGTCAACACCATCCCCGGCCAGAGCGCCGAGAGCATCGTCCCCAAGCAGGCCCGGGCCATGGGCATCAGTCCCGCCGAGCTCTACGAGATGGCCATCCAGGCCGCCCTGGCATAACGAAAAAGGAACCGAAACTTCGGTTCCTTTTTTTGTTGGAGGTCGCTTCCGGATTTGAACCGGAGTAGCAGGTTTTGCAGACCTGTGCCTAGCCCCTCGGCCAAACGACCTTCTCTTGCTTGTCAAATGCGAGTGCAAAAGTACGAACATTTTCCGACATGACCAAATCTTTTTGCAAAATAATTTTTAAGATGATGATTTTTAGCCTCTAATTCAAAAATATTTCGTACCTTTGCAGCGTGAAAAGTAAGTTGATATATACGTTATTTGTCGCATTTTTACTACTTTCGGCATGTAGCAAAGAGGCGCCGGTGGACCCCTTGCGCCGTTCGCGCGTCGACGGGCTGAACAAGGAGGCCTTCGTCAACCGCTACCGCGACCCCGAGCGCTGCCTCGCCTTCAGCGACAGTGCCTTGGCCTATATCCACGACTCCCTGCCCGACTACGTCGACGGCGAGCTGCGGGCCCGCAACAACATGGCGTTCGCCTATTTCCTCACCTCCGACTATGCCAACGCCAACGCCATGCTCGACCAGGTGGACAAGCTTGTGGCCCTGCGCAATGCTGCCATGAAGAACGGCGACATCGAGCGTGTCATCGCCAACCTCCTCCGTGCCCGTCTGCTGCAGCGCAACTGCCAGATTGCCGACTCCTACCACCTGCTCTACGACATCGGCCGCAGCGGCATCCTCGAGGACAACAGCGACAACCTCCTCTACAACTACGCCCAGACCGAGTACTACATCACCCTCCTCACCCTCAACTTCCACTATCGCAACGGCAAGGAGGATGACGTCATGACCACCATCTCCGAGGTCGAAGCCCGCAGGCCCTCCCTGCGTGTGGACTACGCCCAGGACATGGCCCTCAACTACGCCCTCGCCTACGGTCTGCAGTCCGCCGGCGAAAGCCTGCGGGCCCTCGACTACTGCGACCAGAACTTCGAGATCCTCGACCGCCTGGAACGCACCCTCCTCCAGGGCGACACCGTGAGTGCCTTCTGCCTCTACAACTACGCCAACACCCTTCAGATGACGGCCCTGATACACAAGAACATGCCTGGTACGGTGAGCCCCGACAGTGTCCTGGCCCTCTACGACGAGGCCCGCGCGTGTTTCTTCGACTATGGCGACCCCTACCAGATGCTCGGCGGCGTCACCTCCACGGCGCGCTATGCCCTGCTCATCGGCGACACCCTCAAGGCCCACAAGGTCCTCAACGAGTGGCGAGCCCTGAAAGGGACGTGGACCCCCTTTGCGGCACCCAAGATGGAGGTGGGCTACTTCGACGTCCTCATCCGCAGCGGCGTGGCCCGGCGGCCATGGGAGAACCGCCAGTGGTACGAGCACCGCTGCGAGCTCCAGGACTACATAGCCCGCAACGAGAAGGAGGACTTCGCCCTGCAGACTTCTCTGGAGATGGCCCAGGGCCGCAGTCACTGGCTGACGGTCTTCGCCTTCGTGCTCGGAGGCCTGCTGCTGGCGCTGCTGGCGCTGACGGCGCTGCTGTGGTGCAACGGCTTGAGGCTGAGGAAAGAGAAGCGACAGCTCCAGGAGGCCAAGCGGCGCGATGTGGAACGCATCGCCAACGTGGAGACCTGCCTTAGCGTCATGCGCCACGACATCAGCCCCTTCATAGGCTACCTCCGCAACCCCAACCTCCCTGCCGACCTGCGCTCCGAGGTCCTCGAACAGCTCCTGCGCACCTTCGACAACATCAAGAACTGGACCTCCCTCTCCATCCCCACGGGCCTGGCCTTCAACCTCGGCACCTTCCCCCTGCAGGAGGTGCTGGACGACGTGCGTCGCCAGGTCATCACCCCCGCCAAGGACGTGGAGTTGCGGTTCCAGCCCACCGCCGCCAGGCTCCGTGGCGACCGTCTGCTCGTCACCATCCTCTTCCGCAACCTCGTCAACAACGCCCTGCAGCACACCGAGCACGGCAGCGTGACGGTGGAGAGTCGTGGACGGATAATGGACAATCCTGAGCAGGATGGCTTTGTAGAGATTACCGTACGGGACACCGGCACCGGCATGAACGAGGAGCAGCAGGAGAATCTCTTCAAGGCCGACCGCACGCTGGCCCCCGGCAGCGAACACGGCTTCGGACTCATCCTCTGCCGCTACATCGTCAAGAAACACGACGACAACACCCGCCGCGGCTGCAAGCTCTGGGTGGAGAGCACGGTGGGGGAGGGGACGGCTATGCACGTGTTGCTGGCGGAAGGGTGACACACTCCTCAGTCAGCCCTGACGGGCTGCCAGCTCCCCTAACTTAGGGGAGCAGAAAAAATGAACAAAACTAGAACAATGAACATAATAAAAGTAATGATGGTCGACGACGAGCCTCTGATACGCAAGGCCGTCAAACTGGAGATGAACAGCCGCGCCACCGAGGTGGAATGCCACACCGGCGACGACGGCGCCACGGAGACACGCCGTGTGGAGATGGTGGAGACCTTCGCCTCCGGCCCCTCCCTGCTGGCAGCTCTCGAGAACGCTGAAGCCCCCAACTACCTCCTCGTGGACATGGAATTCCAGGGCGAGCCCACGGGAGGCCTCCTCATCACACGCCGCGTCCACGAGCGCTACCCCGACGTCCGCATCATCATCTTCTCCGGCCGCTTCGACAACCCGCTGCCCTCCGAGGAGCGCCGTCCGCAGCGCATAGGCGAGATCGGCTCCGTCGTCATGGAGGCCCTGCGCCTCGGCGCCAGCGCCTTCGTCAGCAAGAACGCCGCCGGCGGCTTCTCCATCGAGAACATCATCCGTGCCATCGCCTGCCTCGAACGTGGCGAACGCTTCTATTTCAACTACCTCGTCATGCTCACCCTCAAGGAGGCCGCCGAGCACTACTTCGCCCTCGTGGGCACGCAGGCCGCCATCGAGGTCAGCGACGCCGAGCGCCAACTCCTCCTCTACGAGGCCGCCGGCTGCACCGCCAGCGAGATTTCCTCGCGCCTCGGCGAGAGCGACAAGGCCATCCAGGAACACCAGAAGGACCTCTCGCAGCGCTTCGACATCGTCAACAAGAGCGCCGCCCGCGTTGCCAAAGCCCTCTCCCTGGGCCTCATCAGCCCTGCCGATATCAAGTTTTTGCCGCGCTGAAAACCCTGTCAGACAGGCTCCAAATTCGACCCTTGTCATATAGTATGCATATAGTATACATATACTTCTCATATAGTATTCATATACTGTATATAAATACTATATGAGAAGTATATGTATACTATATGTATACTATATAAGAACGGTCGAATAAGACACCTGTGTGACCCCTGTTTGGTGCCTGTGGAAGGAGTTTTTGGCTGGTTTGGAAAAAATGTGTATCTTTGCAAGTGCTAAAAGAAACTAGATTATGCGATACGAAGTTGATTTCCTTGTTGTTGGGTCGGGTATTGCCGGCCTTTCGTTCGCCCTGAAAGTGGCCCCGTACGGAAAAGTAGTCATTCTGACCAAGGGTGACGCTGCCGAAGGCAGTACGCGCTATGCCCAGGGGGGTATCGCCGCTGTGATGTACGACAGCGACTCCTTCGACAAGCACATCCATGACACTCTCGTTGCCGGTGACGGCATTTGCGATCGCGAGGTGGTGGAGATGACCATCCGCGAGGCTCCGGACCGTATCCGCGAGCTGGTGCAGTACGGTGTCAACTTCGACCTCGACCGCAAAGGCGACCGTTTCGACCTCCACCGCGAGGGGGGCCACTCGGAGTTCCGCATCCTCCACCACAAGGACAATACCGGGGAGGAGATTGAGCGCGGACTGCTCGAAGCAGCCCGCCGCCATCCCAACATCGAGATCCGCGAGCGCCAGTTTGCCATCGACATCATCACGCAGCACCATCTGGGTCAGCGTGTTACGAAACATACTCCCGGAATCGAGTGCTATGGCGTCTATGCCCTCGACTGCGACACCAACCGTATCGACACGTACCTGGCCGGAGTCACCCTGTTGGCCACGGGAGGCATGGGCAATGTGTACTCCACCACCACCACGCCCGTTATTTCCACGGGCGACGGTGTGGCCATGGTGCACCGTGCCCGTGGAGTGCTCAGCGATCTGGAATTCATGCAGTTCCATCCCACCAGCCTTTACAACCCTGCCGAGAAGCCGGCGTTCCTCATCACGGAGGCCATGCGTGGCGCAGGGGCCATACTGAAGGACCGCAATGGCAACGAGTTCATGCAGAAATACGACGAGCGCCTGAGCCTGGCGCCGCGCGATATTGTGGCCCGTGCCATCGACAACGAGATGAAGCTCAGCGGCAAGGACTACCTCTACCTCGACGCCCGGGGCATCGGCAAGAAGGAGCTCATCGAGGGGTTCCCCACCATCTATGCCAAGTGCCTGAGCATCGGTATCGACATCACGCGCGACATGATTCCCATCCGTCCGGCGGCGCACTACCAGTGCGGCGGCATCAAGGTGGACCGCCACGGCGAGAGCTCCATCCGCAACCTCTATGCCGCCGGCGAGTGTTCCTGCACGGGTCTGCATGGTGGCAACCGTTTGGCCTCCAACTCGTTGCTGGAGGCTGTGGTGTATGCCCACAATGCGGCGCAGAGCGCCATTGCCCGAAAGGGCAGCGGGGAGCTGACCATCAAGAGCGAGGTGCCGGACTGGAACGCCGAGGGAATGGTGCTGAACGAGGAGATGGTGCTCATCACGCAGACCAAGAAGGAGTTGCAGGAGATTATGTGGAACTATGTAGGCATTGTGCGCAGCGACCTGCGTCTGCAGCGTGCCTTCGACAGGTTGAACCTCATTTTCCGCGAGACCGAGGACCTCTACAACCGGAGTGTGCTCACCGAGCCGCTCTCGGAGTTGCGCAACCTCATAGCGTGTGCCTATCTGATTATCAAGATGGCGAGGGCCCGACGGCAGAATGTAGGGTTGCACTACAGCCTGGACCTGATATGAAAAAAGCCCGCTTCCGGCGGGCTTTTGTTTTTCTGACGTTTACATCGGCAACAGGATAGGTGCCGAAGGCGAGGGTGCCGCTTTGGCGGCGGTGTCGGCCTCGGACTGCCGATCGAGGATGGCGAGGACGCTGTCCTGGATGGTGCGGTAGAGGTCGGGGTGCGAGGCGTAGTAGTCGAAGCTGTGTTCCACCTGCTCGCGGCTGGTGTGGTGCGCCTTGAGGATGTCGTCGTAGGCGCGGAGCACTTCGGGGGTCATGGCGTCGTAGCGGTACTGCGACTCCACGGCGTAGAATCCCTCGAGGAGGTAGGCGTCGGTGAGGAAAGCCACCATGCGGGGAGCATCGAGGACGTCGGCCGGGCGTTCGTCGTGGCGGCAGGCGCCGAGGAGGAGCAGGGCGGCGAGGGCTGCGGTGAGTGTGCGTTTCATTGTGGGCAAAAAAAAGCGACAGGCCTGGTGCGAGTGCACAGGCCTGTCGTGGTTTGTTTACGTTTTCCGGGTTGGAAAAACTTATTTCTTCAGAGCGTTGGACAGGGCCTTGGCACCTTCTTTGATACCCTCGTTGGCGGCATCCTTGATGGCGGCAGTGGCTTTCTCCTTCACGCAGCTGTTGAACTCAGCTTCCATAGCGGCTTTGAACTCCTCGTTGTCCTGGTAGGCAGCGTAGCTCTGGGCGAGGATGCCTTTGATGCAAGCCTCAACGCTGGCGGCGTCGGTCTTGTAGCAGTTGCATTTGGCACGGCCGGCCTCGGCGGCGGCGTCCAGCATGGCCTGGTGCTCGGCATCGGTCATGGCAACGGCCTCGACGGGCTGGGCAGCCTGCTGCTCGCAGCAAGCGGCTTCGACGTTGGCGCTATCGCAGACGCTGTCGGTAGCTTCGGTGTTGTTGTTTCCGCAGGAAACGGTCATGGCGGCGACAAAGAGGGCGGCGCCAAAGAATGAGAAAACTTTCTTCATTGTTGTTTGATTTTTAATTTGTTATACAATTATTTCTTTATTTTTCCGACTGCAAAAGTACAACATTTTTCTCAATGGAGTATAAAATGAATTCTTAAATAATGTTATAAAGGGGAATAGGTATAAAAAAAAAGTGGGAGTAACAGGGATCGAACCAGTGACCTCCTGCTTGTAAGGCAGGCGCTCTGAACCAGCTGAGCTATACTCCCATGGGCACGTTGTCGCTTGTGCTTTTGCGGGTGCAAAATTACGAACTTTTTCGGACATGGCCAAAAAAAATTACGAGAAGCTTTGCATGTCGACGAGTTTCTTGTAGAGACCGTCGAGGGCAAGGAGCTGGTCGTGAGTGCCTTGCTCCACGATGCGGCCGTGGTTGAGGACAACGATTGTGTCGGCATGGCGGATGGTGGAGAGGCGGTGTGCGATGACGATGGAGGTGCGTCCGTGCATCAAAGCGTCGAGGCCTTGCTGCACGGCGCGTTCGGATTCGGAGTCGAGGGCTGAGGTGGCTTCGTCGAGGATGAGTATGGGGGTGTCGCGCAGCACGGCGCGGGCGATGCTGAGGCGTTGGCGTTGGCCGCCGGAGAGGTTGAGGCCGCGGTCGCCGATGGGGGTGTCGTAGCCCTGGGGCAGTTGGTCGATGAATTCGTCGGCATGGGCTATGCGGGCAGCGGCTTTGATGTCGTCGAGAGAATAGTTCTCGGCCCCGAAGGCAATGTTGTTGGCCACGGTGTCGTTGAAGAGGATGCAGTTCTGCGACACGAGGCCGAACTGACGGCGGAGGGAGTCGATGTTGAGGTCGCGGATGGGGTGGTTGTCGAAGAGTATGTCGCCGGAGGAGCAGTCGTAGAAGCGAGGCAGGAGGTCGACGAGGGTGGTCTTGCCGGCGCCCGAGGGCCCGACGACGGCCACGGTGCGGCCCTTGGGGATGGTGAGGTTGATGTGCTGGAGGGCGGAGGGCGGAGGTAGGAGGTCTGAGGTTTGGTAGCTGAAGCTGACGTCGTTGAACACGATCTTGTCCTGGAAGCCCTGCAGGACGGTGGCGTCGGGCTTCTCGACGATGACTTCGTCGGCATCGAGGATTTCCAGGAAGCGCTCGGCGGAGGCGGTGCCTTTCTGCAGGGTGTTGTAGGAGCGCACGAGGGTCTGGATGGGGGGGATGATGCGTGCGAAGATGATGACGAAGAAAATGAACACCGAGGGCTGGATGGAGCCGTCGATGACTTGCCAGCCGCCGATGACGAGGATGATGACGAGGGCCAGGGTGCCGAGGATTTCGGACAGGGGCGAGGAGAGTTCGCGTGTGAGGGCCACCTTGACCATGGTGTGTGTGTATTCGTCGTTGGCCTGGCTGAAGAGGCGATCGCGGTCCTCCTCGCGGCTGAAGGACTTGATGGCGCGCAGCGATGCCAGCGACTCTTCGAGCACGGCCACCAGGCGTCCCAGCAGGTTCTGTCCACGCTGGGAGGTGCGTTTGAGGCGGCTGCCGATCTTGGCGATGAGCCATACGCCCAGCGGCAGCACCAGGAGGAAGAGCACGAAGAGGCGCCACGAGACGAAGAAGAGGATGCCGGCGAAGACGATGATGTTCAGCGGTTCCTTCACCATGGACTGCAGTACCCCCACGCACCACTGCATGTCGGCGATGTCGCTGCTCATGCGACTCATGAGGTCGCCGCGGCGTTTGCTGTTGAAGAAGGCCACGGGGAGGATGGTTACTTTGTGGTAGATGTCGTTGCGTAGGCGTTCGATGAGGCCGTAGCGGATGAATCCCAGGAAGAACTGGGCCATGAAACGGAAGAAATTGCTCAGCAGCGAGCAGCTGAGGTAGCCGCCGGCCACGATGAGCAGGCACTTCCAGGTGCCGAGGGAGGCCTTGTACTGGTAGAGGTGCCAGAAGGCCCAGTCGACGAGTTGTTTCTGGTTGAAGGCCAGTTCGGGCTCGGTGTCGCTCACGCCGTTGAGGCCGAACATCAGTTCAACGAAGGGGATGATGAGCACGTAGGAGCCCAGGTTGAAGAGGATGTGCAGCAGGTTGAAGAGGATGTTCATCGTGATCTGCACGGGGAAATATTTGAGGTAGGCCATGATGCGGCGCATCGATTTCATAGCAGACGTATTTGGCGTTTGACATATTGTGTGCCGCCGCGGCATTCGAGGCGGTCGGCCCGCAGTTTCTTCTTGTTGCGCAAGTATTCGTAGGCGGCCTTGGCTTCGGGCATGGTGGGGCATTCCACGGCGATGTGGACCTGCGGATGGGCCAGGAGCCATTGTGCCCAGGCGTCGAGCAGGAGCTCGTCGCGTTCGGAGAGGCGGCTGCCGGGGAGGAACTCGAGCAGGAGGGGCGACACGCTGTCGTACAGGTGGACGGTCTGTTCCTCGCGCCAGCTCTTGCCCGTAGTGCAGACGATACAGGGCATCAGCCCTTCCTCGCTGAAGGTGAGGGGGGTGGGCTTACGATCGGAGAGCATGAAGGTTTCGTGGCGGGACATATTCTTCCCGATGCACTCCACCTTGGCGTGGCAGCAGCGCATGGGCTCGGGGCGTGCGGCGGGGTAGAGGTCGAAGAGGAGGATGTCCCTGCTGCGCGAGGCGCTGACGCGGCCGGGGAAGTAGGCCTTGGCGCCGTCGGCGGTGACGCCAAAGGAGAGCTCGTCGTTCTCGGTGTTGATGGGCAGGCCGAGGTTGGTGGGCTGGACGTCGCCGCCGGCGAGGTCGATGAAGTAGATGTCGTAGCCGCCGAAGCCCTGCCAGCCGTCGGAGACGAAATAGAGGGTGTGGCCGTCGGCATGGAGGAAGGGAAACTTCTCGTTGCCCGTGGTGTTGACGCGAGAGCCGAGGTTCTCGGGGCGGCTCCAGTCGCCGTTCTTGAGGCGGTGGCAGCGCCAGATGTCGGTGCCGCCCTGGCCGCCCTTGCGGTTGGAGGCGAAGTAGAGCCACTGTCCGTCGGGGGAGACCGAGGGCTGCGACTCCCAGGTGCGGTCGCCGTTGATGTTGTTGCCCAGGCGCTCCACGTTCCACGTTCCGCTCTCCGCACTCCACTCTCCGCAGTAGAGGTCGCAGTTAGCGTAGCCGGCGTTGTATGTGATGCGCGAGAAATAGAGCGTGTGGCCGTCGGCGGTGGTGCTGACGCCGCCTTCGGAGGGGCCCTGGTTGAAGGGTGAGGGCATCTCCCGGCCCGTGGAGAAGGTGCTGTCCTTCCACTCGCTGCAGAAGAGTGCCCAGCGCGATTGCTCAAGGTCGTTGACGGTGAAGGACGTGGGGTCTTTCTTCTTCGGCACTTCGCGCAGGTAGTAGCAGCGCTGGCCGTCGGGGGTGATGAAAGGGAGGTTCTCGTTGCGCTTGGAGCTGACGCCGCGTAGGGGCTGGGGGTCGAAGGGCACGGTGTTGAGCATGGCGTCGGCCAGGAAGCGCGACCAGTGGAGGTAGGCCGAGGCCTCTTCGTAGACGGAGGTCTGCTCGCGGTCGTCGCAGTTGTTGGCCATTCGGAAGTAGGTCTCCAGTTCGGCGGTGGCCTCCTCGTAGCGTTCGTCGGTGTAGAGGATCATGCCCATGTAGTAGTGCGCCAGGGCGTTGGGGTAGTTGGGGCAGAGGTCCAGGCACTTGGTGAAGTGTTTGCGGATGCCGGTGGCGTTGAAGCCGTTGCGTACCGACAGCATGCCCAGCCAAAACTGGGGCTCGGCGGCCTTGGGGTTGCGCTGGGCAATGCGACGCATCTGCTGCGAGGCCTCGCGCAGGTGGCCCTGGTCCATCTCCGACAGGGCGGTGCGCATGGCGGCCTCGTCGGAGCCCTTCACCTTGACGCCGCACTGGGCGTGGAGAGCGAAGGGGAGAAGGAAGAGAAAGAGAAGGAGTGAGAGGGAGTGGGGGGGAGTGAAAGGGAGAGAAAGGACAATAGTGCGGTCTGCTACATTTGTCCTTTCACTCCCTTTCACTCCCTTTTCACTCCTTTTCACTCCTTTTAAAGTTTATTCACGTCGATGTCGAAGTGTGCGTCGGGGCCGTTGCAGGGGTTCTTGCAGGCGATGGCGCAGTCGGCGCAGGAGGTGAGCTCGCCGTGGAGGCGTTTCTTCACCATGTCGCCCACGGTGTCGCGGAGGCGTTCGATGCCGATGCCGCGGATTACCTCGTCGCAGAAGGCGTAGCTGAGCATGGTCATGGCCGTGCGGGCGCTGATGCCGCGGGTCTGCAGGTAGAAGAGGGCCTGCTCGTCGAGCTGGCCGATGGTGGAGCCGTGCGAGCACTTGACGTCGTCGTTGTATATCTCGAGGAAGGGCCGGGTGTCGACATGGGCCTTGTCGGTGAGGAGGATGTTGCGGTTGGTCTGGAAGGCCTCGGTCTTCACGGCGCCGTCCTGGACGAGGACGTGACCGTTGAAGCGGGCGCGTGCCGAGTCGTCGATGATGCCTTTGTAGAGGGTGTGGCTAGTGCAGTGGGGTTTGGCGTGCTCGACGAAGATATAGTTGTCGCACTGCTGTTCGCGGTCGATGAGGTAGAGCCCGTCGGCCGTCAGCTCGCAGCCCTCGTCCAGCATGCGGACGATGACGTTGTTGCGCACGTGGTTGCCGCCGAGAGTGACGGTGCACATACGCAGGCGTGCGTTGCGCCGCATGGTGATGTGGGTTTCGGTGAGGGCCTGCTGGGGGGTGTGGAGGTCCTGCAGGCGGTAGAGCTCGAGGCTGGCGCCCTCTTCGATGTCGATCTTCAACAGGTCGGCCGGTGGGCAGCAGAGGGCTTTACCCTCCATCTGCTCTACAAGCCAAGGGTTGTCGGTGACGACCACGCACAGCTCTTTGCCGCCCGGCACGGGCAGCAGCTGTGGGTCGGTGTCGGGGGCCAGCTGCCAGCTGTCGCCCCAGATGTTGGGCAATTGGTCTTTGCGTATCATTCTCCAAGCTCCTTTTTAATCCAGTCGTAGCCTTTCTCTTCCAGTTCGAGTGCCAGCTCCTTGGGGCCGGTCTTGACGATGCGGCCTTCGTAGAGCACGTGCACGAAGTCGGGCACGATGAAGTCCAGCAGGCGCTGGTAGTGGGTGATGACGATGGTGGCGTTGTCCTTGGATCGCAGCTGGTTGACGCCGCCGGCGACGATGCGCAGGGCGTCGATGTCGAGACCGGAGTCGGTCTCGTCGAGGATGGAGAGGGTGGGGTTGAGCATGGCCATCTGGAAGATCTCGTTCTTCTTCTTCTCGCCACCGCTGAAGCCTTCGTTCACCGACCGGTTGGCCAGGTTGGTGGTCATCTCGACGACCTTCTTCTTCTCCTCCATGAGGCGCAGGAACTCGGCACCGCTCAGGGAGTCTAGGCCGTGGTATTTGCGCTGCTCGTTGACGGCCGTGCGCATGAAGTTGGTGATGCTCACGCCGGGGATTTCCACAGGATACTGGAAGCCAAGGAAGAGACCCTCGGCGGCGCGCACGTCGACAGGGAGGTCGAGGATGTTCTTGTCTTTGAAGATGACCTCGCCCTGGGTGACGGTATACTTGGGGTTGCCGGCCACCACGCCGGCCAGGGTGCTCTTGCCGTTGCCGTTGGGGCCCATGATGGCGTGCACCTCGCCGCGGTTGATTTCAAGGTTGATGCCTTTCAGTATCTCGCGGTCGCCGATGGAAGCGTGCAAATTGCGTATCGAAAGCAATGACATATTTCTATAAATATTTGATTACTATATTAATAAAATCATATTCGCGGCCGAAGCCAAAAAGCAAATATACGCAAAAAAAATGAAACGGCGAAAATTTTATGGATACAGCACTGTCGGGGGGGGTGCGGAAGGGTGTCGGCGGAGGTGTGTGGTGACCCTACTGGCAGTGTGACAGCGAGAAAAAAAATATTTTTGGTGGTGTCGGGAAAAAGTTGTAATTTTGCAGACGAATTATGAAGACACCGATTGTGACACTGACTACGGACTGGGGCAACCAGGGCTTCTTTGCCGGCATGGTGAAGGGGGCGCTGATGAGCATGGTCGAGGGGGTGCAGGTGGTGGACATCACGCACGACGTGGAGCCTTTCAACGTGAGGGCTGCCACCTTCGTGGTCCGCCATGCCTGCAAGGGATTCCCCCCGGGGACGGTGCACATTATCGATGTGGCGTCGACGCACTCCCAGGAGCGCCCGTTTGTGGTGGTGAAGGCCCGAGGGCAGTACTATATCTGCTGCGACAACGGCCTGCCGGCCATGGCTTTGGGCGAGGAGATTGAGGATGTGTGTCGCATTCCGGTGCAGGAGAACGGGGTATACAACTTCGCCGCTTACTCGCTGTTTACACGTGTGGCAGCCCGCCTGCTCGGTGGTGCTCCGCTGAGCGATATCGGGCCGAAGCACGAGGGATTGCTGAGGCGTCCGAGCGTAGGCTGGTTGCCCAAGGAGGATGGCGGATACCGCATATATATCGATTATATAGACAGTTATGGGAATGCCTATCTTGGGATGACCTACCAGGAGTTTGAGGAGCTGCGAGCAGGACGCAAGTTCGTTATTATGGTGCGCGACCAGGAGATTGACGAGGTGATGGCCTCGTACTACCAGCAGCACCGTACCAACGATCCCCGCCGCAAGCTGCGCCTGACGGTGTCGGCTACCGGAGTGCTGGAACTGGCTGTCAAGGAGAGCTCCTTTACCCAGCTGATGGGACTGATGGCCACCGACTCGGTGTTGCTGCGGTTCAAGGAAGGTTGAAGACAAGAAAGACTCAAGATAGGGATAAACAAAAAAAAAGACAAATGAACCACTCCCAGCGGTTCATTTGTCTTTTTTGGTTTTTACTGTCTTTTATTGCTTGGGGGTCTTCCAGGAGAAGAAGACCTGGATGCCGGCCATCTGGTAGACCTGCAGGTGGCCCCATTTGCCCATGCCGGAGAAGTCGGTGTCCCACTTGAGGTTGAGGGCGAAGTTGGCAGCGATATGTGAGGAGAAGCGGTAGTCGAGCTTGAGTTCGAAGTCGAGGTCGGTCTCGAAGACGCGGCGCTGGAGCCAGTTGTAGCCTGCGAGTTTGTTCCAGGTCTCGTCGTCGGCGAGCTTGTACTCGCAGTTTTCCATGGCGGTGCCGTTGTCTACAAAGTCGGTGATTTCGTCCCAAGCCATGTTGGAGGGTTTCTTGTAGTCGTAGAAGAGCTCGAGGCGTGCATAGAGGTCGAGGCTGGGGAGGATGTCTTTCTTGAGGTATTGGGCTTTGACATAGCTACCGAGGGCGAAATAGGCGTGGGTCCAGGAGCGGTTGGGGTCGGTGGGGTCGAAGCCTTTGTCCTGGATGACACCGTAGGTGTAGCCGGAGTCGATGAGGTCGTTATTGAAGACGAAGGTCGTTTTGCCGGTCAGGAAAGAGAGGGAGACGGACCAGTCGGCTTTCTTGTGCTCGAAGGAGAGAGCTGTGGTGAGGTAGGCCGGAGCGAAGAAGGAGGAGACCATCTTGCCCTCGTTGTCGCCGGCGCCGGAGTACTCGTAGCCGGGAGCGAACTGGGTCTTGAGGTTGGCGGTGAAGCTGGCGCCCCAGTCCTTGTAGGCTTTCCAAGAGATGGCGGAGGTGAGGTCGATCTTGTCGAGGCTCTTGCGAACACTCTCGAAGCGGCCGCCGTCGGCGGAGTTGTCGAGATCCTGCCAGGCCTGGCCGAAGCCGAGGTCTACAACATTGTCCCATACGTATTTGGGGTGGGAATACTTGTAGTTGCCGAAGAAGGTGATGTTGAGGTCGATTTGCGAGGTACCGGTGGAGGACCAGTTGTTGAACATCGACTCACTGAGTTTGAGAGCGGGGGTAGAGGAGGTGGACCAGGAACCCTGGGGTTCGGCATCCTGCGCGACGGCAGGAACGGTGGCGGCCATGAAGAGTGCCGCGCAAAGAGCATAAATGCGTTTCATTGTTGTAAGATATTTGTTGTTATTTGATTGATTTCGCCAATGAGGAACCCTCGCGAGAGGAGGAATGCCGTGAGCTTCTGCCGCAGGGTTGTGTTGTCGTCGACGGAGCGGTGCAGCTCGGAGAGCTTCTTTTCTGCCAGCTCGGAGAGAACGGACAGGTAGTCGTCGTCGATGACAACGGCCATGCCGGCTTCGACAGCGGCGCGTGGCAAATGTTTGAGACGCAGCTGGTAGAGTACCTTCTGGCGTCCCCAATGCTGATGGAGAATCTTGCTTTCGCAGTATGCGCGGGCATAGCGTACGTCGTCGAGGTAGTTCTCGGAATAGAGGGTGTCGACTATGTCGTTGGACTCGGCAGGTGTGGCGCCCCAGGTGACGAGCTTTTGGCGCACGGCATCTTCGCACTGTTCGGCAAGGGCGCAATAGCGGCGTGCCTTGTCGAGCAAGGTGCGGTAGGTGTCGCTGTTACGCTTGTTCTTTTCCATCGTTCCAAGGGTATAATTCAAAGTGCAAAAGTACAACTTTTTTTTGAATCGGCAAGAATGATTTTGCCATATCAGTTTTTTTTTGTAATTTTGCATTTGGTATAATATATAAATTACTTTATGGCAAAAGGGAGAATACTATTTGTGAATCAGGAAATTGCGCCTTTTTCACCGGAAAGCGAGCAAAGTTTGTTCGGGCGCTATTTGCCTGCAAAGACTCAGGAGATAGGACGCGAGATCAGGGTTTTCATGCCGAAGTTCTGCGAAGTGAACGACCGCAAGCATCAGCTTCATGAAGTGATACGTCTTTCGGGAATGAACCTTATTGTGAACAATTGCGACCACCAGCTTATCATCAAAGTGGGTTCCATACCATCGGCACGCATGCAGGTCTACTTTATCGATAACGAAGAATATTTCATCAACAGCAAAGGGTTGCTTGACGAGCATGGCCGTCCCTTTGTCGACACCGACGAGCGACTGCTCTTCTTCGGTCGCGGTACTCTGGAGGCTGTGCGTAAGCTGGCATGGCAGCCACATCTGATACACTTCACCGGCTGGTTTGCCTCGATGATTCCTTTCTATCTGCGCCGCATCAACAAGGAGAATGCTTTCTTCAGTGGCACAAAGATGGTCATCACCCTGATGGGCGACCAGTTCGACGGCCCCATCGGTGGCGACCTGGAGCGCAAGATGAAGACCGACGGCGCCACTGCCAAGGACCTGCGCCTCTACGGACAGACGGACTACCTGGGCCTGATGAAGTCGGCCATTACCTATTCGCAGGGCGTGGTTATCGGATCGCCCAATGTGCATCCCGAGCTCGTGGCCTATGCCAAGGAGAACAAGCGCAATGTGCTCGACTACATCGAGGACCGCGACGAGTTCTTTGCACGTATCAACAAGCTCTACGACACTATCGTAGGCAGCAGTAAATTTGAGAACTAAGCAAACGATATGAAATTCATCAACAAAGGTTTACTCGCATTGACAGCCGTGGCCATGATGGCTTTCCAGACGGCTTGTACCGACGAGGAGTCGGCGCTGGGTATCGACCTTGTGGACACTGCCACACTTTACGACGGCCTCACCGACACGCTCTATGCCGATACCGCGTGGACCGAGTACGAGGACTCGCTGCTCACCAGCAACTACTCTTTCGGCATCATCGGCAACTACACTGACGCCACCTTCGGCAAGGTCAGTTCGTGGCTCTACACTCAGATTGCCTTGCCGCCGAACACCAACGACATTGCTTTCGACAACTCGCTGGAGATAGACTCCGTTGTGATGACTTTGGCCAAGAGTCAGCTCTTCCCCGACACCAGCCGGACGTACAACTTCCACATCGAGGTGATGCAACTCGCTGAGCCGTTGCTTTCGGACACCTCCTACTATGCAGAGAATACACTGCCGGTGGACGCAAGCAAGGTGTTTTTCGACGGCACGGTTGCCGTCGGAGAGCGCGACACGGTGATTTCGTTCAAGCTGGATCCCGCTTTCTATAGCGTTATCCGTCGCACGGCCACTGCCGAGGAGTTCATCCAGCAGACCAAGGGCCTCCGCGTGAGGTTGACCGGCGCCGGCGACGAGGGTATGGTCAGTATAGACTTCTCTTCGTCGACTACGAGCCTCCGTGCGCACTACCACTACACAAACGGCACGGACACCACGCTTGGATTCTACACCTTCCTGCTGGGTGCCGGCACAGCGCACTTCACCCATTTCGAGCATGACTATACGGGTACGTTGTTCAACGGACGTCCCCGTCTGCCAGGCACCCTTCGCCTCTACCTTGAGCCGTTGGGAGGCCACCAGGTGCGTCTGAGTTTCGACCGCGACATTCGTGCTTTCCGCGAAGCCCATCCGTGGGCTGTGATCCACCATGCCGAACTGGTGATGTCGCTCTCGCCCGAGTCGCCGGCCATGCATCCCGACCAGATTCTTGCCCTCGGCAAGCAGTCCGACGGCACGGATGCTTACATCGATGACCTGATCGACCTCTACACCCTCAGTGGCTACGATGGTTCCTACCATGAGGATGGAAACTACTACCGCATGCGGGTCACGCAGCATCTGCAGGGTCTCATGCGCAAAGGCGAGGACCCCGGCATGCTGCTCCTCCTCAATTCGCGACGCAATGCCGCCCAGCGTGCCGTCTTCTATGGCACGCTGTCGGACAAGCGTCCGCGCATCATTTTTGTCTATACCGAATAATACCAGAAACGAATCAAGAATATGAAACGAATCCTTGCCATAGCACTGATAGCATCTGTAGGCCTCCAGATGGCGGCCACTGCCCAGACTCCCTACCAGAAGAAGTATTCCAATAGCAACCAACCCTCGGTGCAGGGCACCCTCAACGACCAGAACCGCCGCACCGGCAGTTGGACCTGGTGGTACACCAATGGCCGCATCTCGCAGGAGGGTACCTACGACAACGGGAAGAAAGTGGGCGTGTGGACGCTCTACTACGAGGACGGCAGCCGCATGGCAGAGGAATGCTATGGCACCGGCACTTCGCGTTCGTGGCATCGCAACGGCGACCTGAAGAGCGAAGTGGCTGTGGAGAACGGCAAGAAGACCGGGCTCTACCGCTCCTGGCATGACAATGGCCAGAAGGAAGAGGAAATCACCTACGTCGACGGCAAGCGTGAGGGCAACACCTTCCAGTGGCACCGCAACGGTGCCATGCGCTTCAGTGGCCAGTATAAGAACGATGCCCTGCAGGGCGATGCCGTGTGGTACTTCCCCAACGGCAAGGTGGACATGCGCGGCAAGCTCGTCGACGGCGAGCAGGATGGCGAATGGACGTTCTACTGGCGCAGCAACGGTAAGCTGGGCGCCCAGGGCACCTACGCCAAAGGCAAAGAGATTGGCCAGTGGACCTACTACTATGAAACCGGCGAACGTTGGCGCACAGGAAACTACAACAACGGCAAGCGTGAAGGCTTGTGGACCACATGGTATGAGTCCGGTGCCAAGCTGCACGAAGGCCGCTATGCCGACGGCAAGGAAGATGGCCGCTGGACCTCGTGGTACGAGGATGGCAAGGTGGACTACTATGGCGACTTCGACGACGGCCAGATGGATGGCGAATGGCGTGGCCTCTACGACGACGGCTCCACCCGCTACATTGTCCACTATTCCGACGACGAGAAGAACGGCGAAGAGGTCCGCTACTACCCCAACGGCAAGGTTGAACTTCGCCAGAACTTCAAAGACGGCCTCCTCGACGGCAAGTACGAACGCTACGATGAATCCGGCGCTCCGGTGGAGAAGGGCCAGTTTGTGGAAGGCGAGAAGGACGGTCGCTGGACTTGGTACGAACATGGTCGCGAAGTGTACAAGGCCAAGTTCAAGGAGGGCAAAGAGGTCAAATGAAATTACTGCTAGCCTCCAAATCGCCCCGTCGCCGCCAGTTGCTCGGCGAGTTGGGCTTCCCTGTTGAATTCATCACCCTTGATGTCGACGAACATGTGGCCGCGGGCACTCCCGCTGCCGACACTGCCGAACTGTTGGCCTGCCGCAAGGCGGAGGCATGTCCTGCGGAGTTGATTGCAGGCGACGACATACTGGTGGCTGCCGATACAGTGGTGGTCCTTGGCGACAAGGTCCTTGGAAAGCCTGCCGACCGCAATGAGGCTCTCGCCATGCTGCGGTCCCTGTCGGGCAACCAACATGCCGTCTACACAGGCGTCTGCCTTCGCACTGCCACCCGGACCCTCTCTTTCACTGAGAAGACCGATGTCTTCTTCCGGCAGCTGAGCGACGAGGAGTTGGCCTACTATGTGGACAACTACCGCCCCTTCGACAAGGCCGGTGCCTATGGCATACAGGAATGGATCGGAATGGTGGGCATCAGCCGCATTGAGGGTTGCTACTACAATGTCATGGGTCTCCCTGTATCACGGGTGTACGAGGCCATCCGCCAATTGAATCCCCGAATCTAGTCTTCTAGGTGAAGCATCGAGTTGCCGTCCAGGCGCACTTCGCCGTATTCTATCATTTCGCGAAGGGTGTCGCCCGTTTGTCCATACCCTTCGGCTGCGAGCATCTGCACCAGCTGTCGCACATCGACGGGCCCTTTCGTCAGGAGTTGTTTTGCGGCTTCTTTCGCATCGGTGGGTTTGCGGTTCTTGTGCAGGCATACATCGCAAACGCCGCAGTCCTTCCCTGAAGTCTCACCGAAATAGGCCACCAGCTGGCGACTGCGGCATTCGCTGTCGTTGTTCGCATAGGTCAGCATGGCCTTCATACGTTTCTGAGCGGCATCCTTGAGCAGGGAATAGTTGGCCTCGGAGGGGTAGATGCTTCTCTCGTCGATGCGTCCGCAGGTAAAGACAATCTGGGGCCCTTGCGGTTGTGGGCGATACTGGACGATGTGCATCTCGTGCAGTTGCTTCAGGTCGACGATTACTTGTGCGGTCTCCATATTGCGGCCACGGGCAATCTTGCGCTCGTCTATGGGGGTGGCACCGTCCATCAGGCCCGGGTACATCCTTACAATGCTCTGCAGCATGTCGCCCAGGCGTTGGTGGTTCACCTGAAAGTGGTAGATTTCGTCGCGGGTTGCGGGAATGAACAGCGTCGAGTGGGCGTCCTCGATGGCCGGTATGGCTATGAGGCCTTCCTTTTCCAGTATGCGGCAGGCTCCGTAGAACTCCCTTACGGAGAAGTTGTATTTAAAACAAATCTGCTCGATCTCGAAGACGAACTGCGAGTCGGCGCCACCACCCACGGGCAGTCGGTAGTGGTTGCACAGGGCACGGTATACGTTGCGTATCTGTTTCACCGGCGGGAAGTCCGTGGCCAGATCATAGTGCAGCTGTTCTATGTCGGCATTTTCGCACAGCAACACGGCGTAGGCCGCTTTGCCGTCGCGTCCGGCACGTCCAGCCTCCTGGAAGTAGGCCTCGAGCGATTCGGGCAGGTCCATGTGCACCACGAAGCGTACATCGGGCTTGTCAATGCCCATGCCGAAGGCGTTGGTGGCCACCATCACCTGGCATCCACCGCTCATCCACCGTGCCTGGCGACGGTCGCGCTCGCGCGCATCGAGTCCGGCATGGTAGAATGTGGCCGATACCCCTGACTCTTCCAGAAAACGGGCAAGGTTCTGCGTACCGTTGCGGCTGCGCATGTATACGATTCCGGTGCCTCCAATGCGTCGCACTATGCGTAGCAGCCGTTGGTATTTGTCGCTGTCGTGAATCACCATATAGGCCAGGTTCTCGCGGACGAAGCTCGACTGGAAACGGCGACAGTCCTCCATGCGTAGCTGTTGGCAGATGTCCTCGGCCACGGCCGGCGTGGCTGTGGCGGTGAGGGCTATGACGGGGGCCTTGGGGTGGTACTGCCTGATGTCGGCAATCTGCAGGTAGGGAGGACGGAAGTCGTAGCCCCACTGTGAGATACAGTGCGCCTCGTCTACGGCTATCAACCCCACCTTCATCCTCCTCAGGTATTCGATGAACATGCGCTGCCGCAACCGTTCGGGCGATACGTAGAGGAACTTCAGCGTGCCGCTGATGGCGTTCGTAAGCACTCCCACCACCACCTCGCTGCTCATACCCGATACGATACAGGCTGCCTTCAGTTTGCGGTCGTTCAGCTGTTGCACCTGGTCCTTCATCAGGGCTATCAGGGGCGACACCACGAGGCACAGCCCCTCGCGCATCAGTCCCGGCAACTGGTAGCACAGCGATTTGCCGCCACCAGTAGGAAGCAGGGCCAACGTGTCGTGGCCCTGCAATACGGAATCTATGATTTCTTCCTGCATGGGGCGGAAATGGTCGTAGCCCCAATGCTTCTTCAGTAGTCTGTGCTTCTCGTCCATCAGCGGATTAGTGTCACTGTGCCTTGCATCGAGCTCAGTGTCGTTGTGCCGGGCTTGCGGAAGCGGACGGTGTACACGTAGGCTCCCTGTGGGCAGGGCTCGCCGTTGTAGGTGCCGTCCCACTCGAAGTGTACATCGTCCGAGTCATAAATCAGCTCGCCACGGCGGTTGTAGATGTAGATGTGGAAGAACTGGTACTCGTTGATGGAGAAGAGGGAGAACTTGTCGTTGCCGTCGCTCGAGCCGGGCGTGAAGGCCGTCGGGAACCAGGCCGTGAAGACGTTCACCGGAATCTGGAACGGATAGACCGTCGGGCAGTTGAGGGAGTTGTAGCTCGTCAGTGTCACCGGCACGGAGTCGTAGCCTATGCAGTTGGCAAAGACGTGGCTCACTTCGCGGCCGGTCGCCACCTCGCCGTTATTGAATAGCCATGACGATGTAACGCCATAGGTGGACTGGTCGCGCAGCACCACATGGGGGTTGTCGGTGTCGATGAACCCGGGTGTCAGCTTGACGCTGGGCACCGGCAGCGGCACGATGGTGACGGTCTTGGTGAGCGGTGTGGCATTGCAGTTGTTGGTGCCGTGGCCCACCATGGTGTACACCGTGGTCACCGAGGGCGATACATTGATCTGCGGGGCGTTCTCCTGGCCGTCCAGCGAGGGGTCGGCGGGCGAGGCACTCCACGTGTAGTGGTCGGCATCGTGGCCTATCAGGGTGGCCACGTCGCCCGGACAGATGCGGCCGTCGGTGGGCAGCATCTCCAGCTGCGGACGCACCACGTAGGCATGTATGCTGTCCCATGCCACGCATCCCTGCGGGCTGGTCACTTTCACATAGTAGGTGGCGACATCGGCATAGGGAGTCACCTGCAGCATCGGGCCTGCAGGCAGGTTACCCGTGATGCTGCCATAGGTTGTGGACCACTCGTACGTGCAGTCCTCCACGCCCACAGCACTCACCGTGGCGTTGGTCAGGCTGCCTTGGCACACCACGGTGTCGCCCGTCACCTCCAGCTCCGGATGCAGGAACACCGACACGTTGCCTCTCACCGTTGTGGCGCACCACACGGTGTCGCCGTGGCCACTCACCATGTCGATATAGTAGGTGCCGTTGTTCACCGTCAGCTCGAAGGGCTCCAAGGCATGGGTGAACGAGCGGGTTACGAAGCGGTTGCTGTCGCCTTCGCCCCGCAGGGTGTCGGTCAGTTCCATGTTGTCGGCTCCGGCATTGGTCGGGCGGAAGCACCAGATGCGGGTATTGTCGCCGCTGGTGGTGTCGGTAATGGTGGTCTCGTCGGCATCGCAGAGCACTTCCTGCGAGATGGTCATGCCTGCATTGGGACGTTGACGCGGCTTGATGGGATAGATGGCGTCCGAATAGCAGGTGGGATCGGTGGTGAAGGTACGCACACGCACACCCTTCATCTCCGTGTCGTTGAAGACGTACTCGGCGCTGTCGCCCGTGAAGGTCTGCAGGGCGGTGCCTCCGCACATCTCGTTGTTGTAGAACGACCACTGTGTGGATTGTTTCACCACCAGGGAGGGGTCGCCGGGCACATAGCTCTGGTTCCACAGCTTGGCGGTGCCGTCGCACATGAACAGCGAGTCGACATCCATCGTGGGTTTGGTGTTCTGCATGTTGACGTAGAGGTACGAATCGTAGGGCTTGCTCGGGTCGAGGGCCGAGGTCATCTTGCAACGGAAGGTCTGCTGGTTGCCCATGGAGTCGATGGTTATCGGTTGGCCCGTGGGACCGTAGCGGCGCGTGACGCGGAAGTCGCTGGCCTGTGCATGGTAGATGTGGTTGGTGCTCTGGTCGGCCGTCAGCTGGCGCCAGGTGTAGTGGCTGAACTGGCCTCCCGGGCCGAAGTTGGACGCATTGGCAGGTTCGCCGATGCCCCATTCGGAAGCATACCACACATAGTTGCGCATGTTGGTGGCGGCGGTGAGGGTTCCAACGTCGGTGGACAGGCCCGGAGGGCAGCCGGCGGTCTGGATGGTCATCGGGCGGCACTCGCCGGCGATGTAGGCGTAGGCGTAGTGGGCATTGTAGATGCAGTCGTAGATGATGACCTGGATCTGGATTTCTTCATAGAGGTGGTTGCTCAGGTTGATGCACACCTTCTCCCAGTCTTTGTAGTAGACTCCGCCGTTGTAGCCGGAACCGTAGGAGTGCCATCCGGTCTGCCCGGCGGAGGCAAGAGTCACATAGCCCATGTTGGCGCAGTTGTCGGATTGGTCGGTGGAGGGGGTGGAGCTGATATAGTAGGCCAACGTGTCGCTGATCTGCACCCAGTTGTTGGCGGCGTTCTTCTTCATGGCGCGGATGATGAAGGTGGGGTTTCCTTTCTGTCCATGGCCAGGGGCCTCGGCAACGATGGCATAGTAGATGTACATCATGGCGTTGTCCTCGCTGACGCGCATGGTGTAGTTCAGCTGCGCTCCGCTGTAGTTGCTGCCGGTGCCGCCGGCCGAACAGCCATCGCCGATGCGGATACTCTTGGTGATGTTTGTATTGATGGCCCCCGGTGTGGTGTCCTGGGTGTTGAACTGCGTGGGCACGTACGGCAGGGCGTTGCCGGTGTTGGGGTCATGGCCGTTGACATCGGTTATGATGAGGAACTGGCGCGCATTGTTGGGCAGGCTGGAACTGCATCCGCCGCTCTGCACGCCGGCCAGCTGGGCCGCAGTATAGGTGGCGCCCATGGAGGAGACTCCCTCCACTCCCGTCAGAGGATTGGGGCAGTCCTTGTTCGAACTGCTGATGCCGATGCCTTGTCCGGAGTATTTGTTGATGGTTGCTCCGCCCGAGGTGAAATTGTTGGGATTGTTCCAACCGGGACAGGCGAGGGCCTGGTTCCACTGGGTCTGGGCAGAAACCTCGTTGCCGCACAGGAGCGTCAGCCCCAGCAGCAACATCATTCCGATAACGTTCTTTTTAGCCATGATTCTAAAAATTATCTGTTTATAAATCAGCCTACTAAATTCAAAACACCTCTTTTGCCGATGGTACAAAGATAGTATTTTTTATTTATTCGTGCAACTTTTTTTTCTTTTTTCCATTTTTCCCCTTCGACTATATAGACACAAAAACGGCAAAAAAATTTCACGAGACTCCCGGAAAATTTCATAAAAGATGTTAAAACGCCTGTAACCATTTGGTTTCCAATAGTGATTTTTTGCTGTTTTCTGCCCCATCTCTCAACAAGCGGTACGAAAAAAAACGCCTGGCCATTCCGGCCAGGCGCAACATTATCATGAAAAAGACGGGGAGAATGATTAGTTCTCCTCTTTGAGTTTCTGGAAGATGTCGAGGTCGCCGAGGGTGGTCTTCTCGAGGCTCTCGTTGATCTGCTTCACGCTCTTGGCGGTGGCGCGACCCTTCTTGTCGTCGCCTTCGGCGCGGGCTTCGTCCTTGCTATCCTGGAACGTACGGGTGTGGCTGACGATGATCTTCTTGCCATCCTTGGAGAACTCGATGACCTTGAAGTCGAGGGTTTCGCCGTTCTTGGCTTTGCTCTTGTCTTCCTTGTCGAGGTGACGCATGGGGGCGAAGGCTTCGACGTCGTAAGGCAGGATGACGGTGGCACCCTTGTCGTTCATGTTGACAATCTTGCCCTGGTGGACGCTGCCCACGGTGAAGAGGCTCTCGTAGACATCCCAGGGGTTCTCCTCGAGCTGCTTGTGGCCGAGGCTGAGGCGACGGTTTTCGGCATCGACTTCGAGAACAACGACTTCAATCTTCTCGCCGATCTTGGTGAACTCGGCGGGATGTTTGATCTTCTTGCTCCAGCTGAGGTCGCTGATGTGAATCAGGCCGTCGACGCCTTCCTCAAGCTCGACAAAGATGCCGAAGTTGGTGAAGTTGCGCACGGTGGCGGTGTGCTTGCTGCCCACGGGGTACTTCTCGGCGATGGCCAGCCAGGGATCGGGCATGAGCTGGCGGATGCCGAGGCTCATCTTGCGGTTCTCGCGGTCGAGGGTCAGGATGACGGCCTCGACCTCGTCGCCCACCTTCAGGAAGTCCTGAGCGGAACGCAGGTGCTGGCTCCAGCTCATCTCGCTGACGTGGATCAGGCCTTCAACGCCGGGAATCACCTCGACGAAGGCACCGTAGTCGGCCAGGACAACGACTTTACCCTTCACGTGGTCGCCTTCCTTCAGGTTGGGATCGAGGGCATCCCAGGGGTGAGGAGTGAGCTGCTTCAGGCCGAGGGCGATACGACGCTTGGCCTCGTCGAAGTCCAGAATGACAACGTTGATCTTCTGGTCCAGCTGGACAATCTCTTCGGGGTGGTTGATGCGGCCCCAGCTGAGGTCGGTGATGTGGATGAGGCCATCCACGCCGCCGAGGTCGACGAAGACACCGTAGCTGGTGATGTTCTTGACAACGCCTTCCAGCACCTGACCCTTCTCGAGGTGGCTGATGATCTCGGCCTTCTGGGCCTCGATCTCGTCCTCGATGAGAGCCTTGTGGCTGACAACGACGTTCTTGTACTCGTGGTTGATCTTGACGACTTTGAATTCCATCTGCTTGTCGACGTAGACATCGTAGTCGCGGATGGGCTTGACATCGATTTGGCTTCCGGGAAGGAAGGCCTCGATGTTGTCGAAGACGGTGACGATCAGGCCGCCTTTGGTGCGGCTCTTGACGTATCCGGTGATGATTTCCTGATTGTCGTAGGCTTGGTTGACGCGCTCCCAGCTCTTGAGGATACGGGCCTTCTTGTGGCTGAGCATCAACTGGCCGTTGGCATCCTCCTGGCTCTCAACGTAGACCTCGATCTTGTCGCCGGGCTTCAGGTCCGGATTGTAACGGATCTCGCTGATGGGGATGACACCGTCGCTCTTGGCGCCGACGTTGACGACGGCCTCGCGGTCGGTCACGGCAACGATGGTGCCCTCGATGACCTCCTGCTCGGTGAACGAGTTGAAGCTCTTGTCGTACTGCTCGTCCTTCTCGCTGGCTTTCTGAACATTGATCTTACCGGCTTTCTCGTCTATGGCTTCCCAATCGAAATCTGCCAGCGGTTTCACATCTTTATAATTCATCTTTCTTTTTGTGCGGAGAGTGAGCTCCGCGGCTCTTTTTTGTGCTTCCTGCCCTGCACGGGTTCAACATTTTTCTTTGTAACCGTTTGTACAACAATCCGTTGGCAGGCTACGGCGTGCACAAACAGTCCTGCAAAGATACAACTTTTTTATAATATGGCAAAAAAAATCTTTGCACCAACGGACGGCATCCGCAGCGCCAACGGACGGCAACTTCCGCAGATACGGAACGGATACGGACGGCAATCTCCGCACCAACGGAGGGGCAAAAAACAGGGCTCAAACAGGTGTCTTATTCGACTGTTCTTATATAGTATACATATAGTATTCATATACTTCTCATATAGTATTTATATATGGTATATGAATACTATATGAGAAGTATATGAATACTATATGACTTGGGTCGAATTTGGGGGCTGTCAGACAGGGTTTTGTCTACTCGACGGGGATGTCGGTGTTGACGTTCTTGGAGCCTGCGAGGGCGTAGAAGAGGATGTAGGCCAGCATGGCGACGACGAGCCAGTAGGAGCCCATGTAGCCCACGGCGCCGGCGATGGCGTTCTGGATGAGGGGCATGACGCCGCCGCCGACGACCATCATCATGAAGATGCCGGAGGCTTGTTCGGTGTAGCGGCCGAGGCCTTCGACCGAGAGGTTGAAGATGGTGCCCCACATGAGCGAGGTGCAGAGGCCGCAGAGGACCAGGAAGAGGGCGCTGATGGGGACCTGGAACATCTGGAAGCCGTTCTCAACGCTGTAGCCGGGCATGGATACGCGTATGTCGCTGGGCATGAGGATGGCTACGACGACGAGGGCTATGGCGGCGATGGCCACGGTGGAGAGCTGGGCGCGGGTGGAGACCTTGCCGCTGATGGCGGCGCTGGCGGCGCGGCCCACCATCATCAGGAGCCAGTAGATGGCTGCCACGGCTCCGCCGATGGCGGCGCCGCAGAGCGGGTCGTCGGTGAGGTAGAAGTTGAGTTCGGCGGGGATGCCCACTTCGATGCCTACGTAGAAGAAGATGGCCACGACGCCGAGGACGAGGTGGCGGAAGCTCCAGGCGCTGTATTTCTTGCCGTCGGTGGCGGCGGTGCGGGCGGCGCCGGTCTGGCCGGGTTCGGGGATGGCTACGAAGAGGATGACCAGGAAGGCCAGCGCAAAGACGCCCATGGCGATGAAGAGCAGGGGGGCCACGTCGCTCATGGCGGTGCGTTCGGTGACGGTGCCGATGAGGGCGCCGACGAGGAGGGGCGTGAGGGTGCCGGTGAGGGAGTTGAGGGTGCCGCCGGTCTGGATGAGCTGGTTGCCGCGGTTGCCGCCGCCGCCCAGGAGGTTGAGCATGGGGTTGACCACGGTGTTGAGCATGCAGACGCAGAAGCCGCAGATGAAGGCTCCGAGGAGGTAGATGATGAAGTTGAGCATCACGGGTTGTCCGCCGACGCTGAAGGTGGCCGTTTCGGCGCCCACGAGGCTGGAGAGGTACTGCACGAGCATGCCCACGAAGCCTACGCCGAGGGCCCAGAGGGCTGTCTTTTTGTAGCCGATGCGGCTCATGAGTTTGCCGGCGGGGATGCCCATGATGAGGTAGGCCAGGAAGTTCATGAGGTTGCCGAGCATGCCGGACCACTCATAGTTGTTTTTCCAGATGTTGCCGAAGGGGGCTGCCATGTTGGTTACGAAGCTGATCATGGCGAACATGAAGAACATGGCGATGACGGGCACGATGGCCAGTTTGGTGTTTGGGGTCTTGGGGTTGTCCATAGTGTGGTTTTGTCTTTTGGGTTGTTTCTGTGTCGGGATGCTAGAGGGCTACGATTTTGTGGCTCTCGCCGTCGGCCTGGAGCATATAGACTCCGGCGGCGGGGAGGGCGAGGGTGGCGGCGGGGGAGCGGAGGGTGGCGAGGGTGCGTCCCTGCATGTCGATGAGGGTGAGCTCGCGGCCCTGGGGGTTGCGGACGGTGAGGCTGAGGCCGTCGAGGCTGAAGGTGAGGGCGCCGGTCTGGGGGTCATCGATGCCTACGGGCAGGGGCACGAAGGCGGCGATGATGGTGGCGGGGCCTGTGACGCGGAGGGGCAGGGGGTTGGCGGTTTCGCCGGTGCTCCAGCCGGCGAAGCGGTAGCCGTCGGCGGGGGTGGCGGTGAGCAGGGCGGTGTCGCCGGGGTAGTAGCGGCCGCTGCCGTCGACGGTGCCGCGGTCGGCGTTGTTGGGCTCAGCGCTGACGACCACTTTCTCAAGGTTGCCCAGGAGGGCGCGGATCATCCAGGAGTAGTATTCGTTGCGGCCCTCGAGGTGTTCCCATACGGAGCCGGCGCGTTTGTACCAGGTGCCGTCGGGGTTGCCGGAGTAGCTGGAGTAGACGGCGGGGTTGGAGTAGGAGCGGCTGGTGAGGGTGATCCAGAGGGGCAGGCTGTCCACCAGGGGCACGGGGCTGGAGAGGGGCACGGTGACCCATCCGAAGTTGGAGGTGCTGGGGGTGGCGGAGAAGATGAGCTGCTCGCGGTGGTTGCCGAGGTAGACGTTGAGGGTGTAGGTGGCGTTGCTGACGCCGTAGAACTGCACTGCGTTGAGCTGGCGGTGGTCCGGGACGGAGCGCGCGGGGACGCGGATGCCCCATTCCGGCGGGTTGTTGCCGTATTCGCCCCAGAGGCCCTGGTAGCCGGAGAAGCAGTAGCCCAGGGTGTCGCCGTGGATGGGGGCGAAGAGGGCGGTGTCCGAGTGGTCGTTGTTGGGGGCGAAGGTGAAGGGGTTGTAGTGGTTGCCGCTCTTCCAGTTGAGGAAGCGGTGGCCCTCGTTGGCGATGGCCAGGAGGGTGGTGGAGGTGTAGGCGGGCATGGTGCCGCCGCCGCTGACGGTGCCCAGGGCGGTGTCGGAGGCCACCACGCTGACCGTCACCAGGGAGTCTTCGCTGGCGGGGAAGACGTGGAGCAGGGCGTGGTTGTCGTGGCTGTAGGAGTTGCTCTCGTTGCCGCCGATGCCGCTGGCGCCGGGGGAGAGGGAGTCGAAGGTGTAGTAGCCGTCGCAGTAGCCGCCCCAGCCCCAGTTGAGGTGGTAGAAGCCGAGGGAGTCGTAGCCGTCGATGATGAAGGCGTGGCCGCCCTGACCGTCGGTGCCGGAGAGCATGACGGGACGCGAGGCGTTGAGCTCGATGGTGAGCAGTTCGTTCCACTGGGCGTCGGTATAGTTGCCGCGGTAGGCCGAGAAGAGGGCCTGGTTGTAGCGGAAGTAGTTCTTCAGGGCGTTCTCGGCGGAGGCCGAGGTGGGGTCGCCGTAGGCGGAGACGTGCGAGCCGCTGCTCTGGGGGCTGTAGTTCATTTCCACGGCTATGCCCACGTGGTACATCAGCTGCGCCACGGCGTCGATTTCCTGCTGGGTGGAGTTCCAGTTGAGGCGGTCGGGCATGTGGGTCCAGGCGTAGTGCGTGGTGTCGAACTGGGCGCTCTGCTGGCCGAAGCCCGGGGCGGAATAGGAATGCGAGCCGCGTCCCACGGCGGGGTGGTTCCAGTACTTCATTACCTGCGCCATGGCCGTGGCCACACATCCGGTGACGGAGTAGGCCTGGTCGGTGGTGCTGTAGGGGCACATCTGGTTGTACCGTGGCGACTGGTCCCACTGTGTGGTCAGCAGCGGGGCGACGGCGGTGTCGCGTACGGTGCGGAACTTGCTGGTGGCCAGCATCTGCCACTCTTGCTGCGTCTGAGGGCTCGGGGTGATGCCGAGGTGGCGCAGGGTGCGTATGTTCAGCTCGTAGGCTTCGATCCATCCGAGGATGTGCGACGGCAGTCCGTCGGTGGGGAAGGAGCCTGTGGCGGAGTAGCCGAGGACGGGGCGCACGCAGTCGTCGGCGGCGATGAGGGCAAAGCCCTGGCCGTCGGCGCCCACGAAGAGGTAGCACTCGCTGAAGGCATCGGGGGTGGCGTCGACCACGTCTTTTTGCAGCAGGTGCATGGCGGCCGTGCGTGCCACGGCGGGGTCCACGTCCTTGGCCATGGCCATGCCGGTGCCCAGCACCAGCATCAGTATCGGGAGAAAGGTTCTTTTCTTCATTGGGTTTTGAAATAAAAATAGGCACCGATAGTTGCCATATCGGTGCCTAGGGTTTTCTTTATGTCAGCCTTTCAAGGCTTCGGAGCCGCTCACGATTTCGATGATTTCGTTGGTGATGGCTGCCTGTCGGGCCTTGTTGTAGCTCAGGCGCAGGTCCTTGAGCAGCTCGGTGGCGTTATCGGTGGCTTTCTGCATGGCCGTCATGCGGGCGCCGTGTTCCGATGCCAGCGAGTCGAGGAGCATGCGGTAGAACGTGGAGCGCAGCATCAGGGGCACCATGCTCCGCACGATGTCCTCCTTGGAGGGCTCGTAGATGTAGTCGTTTCGCTGAGCGGTCTGGGTGGTCTGAGTGCTCTGAATAGTCTGAATATTCTGATTATTCTGATTACTCCGATTCTTCTGGGTGTTCGGAATCAGGGGCAGCAGCTGGTCGGTGGAGAGCACCTGCGACAGGGAGTTCTTGAACTGGTTGTACACCACCTCCACGAGGTCTATCTCCTTGTTTGCGAATGCGTTCATGATGCCGTCGGCCACTTCGGCCACGGCGTCGAAGGTGGCGTTGTCCAGCAGGTCGTCGTTCACGGTGAGGGCAATGTCGTTGCGTCGGGCGAGGAGCTCGGACGATTTCTTGCCGATGGACATCACGCGCAGCTCGCCGTCCTCGGGGAGGAGGTTTGTGTAGTGCTCGATGCGTGCGGTGGCCTGCTTGATGACGTTGCTGTTGAAGGCGCCGCAGAGGCCTTTGTTGGAGGTGACTACCACCAGGAGTACGTTCTTAGGCGGGCGCACGGCATGGTAGGGCGTCAGCACCTCGCCGCCGGTGTCTATGTCGGACACTATCTCGTCCAGCTGCGCGGCGTAGGGCCTCATGCCTATGATGGCGTTCTGGGCACGGCGGAACTTGGCGGCGGAGACCATCTTCATGGCGGAGGTGATCTGCTGCGTGGAGCTCACGGAGCCTATGCGCGTTCTGACTTCTTTGAGGTTAGCCATAGTCCTTCTTTATTTGTAGCGTTCTGCCAGGTCGAGGGCCACGGTCTTCATTTCGGCCAGGTCGCTGTCCACCAGTTTGCCGGCCTTGAGGTTCTCCAGTACGGCGGCATGCTGGTTGCGCATCTGGAAGAGGAACTCCTTCTCGAAGGCGCGCACCTTGTCCACGGGCACTTTCTGCAGCAAGCCGTTGGTGCCGCAGTAGATGATGGCCACCTGCTCTTCGACGGGCATGGGTGTGTACTGGGGCTGCTTGAGCACTTCCACGTTGCGGGCACCTTTGTCGAGCACGGCCTTGGTGGCGGCGTCGAGGTCGGAGCCGAACTTGGAGAAGGCTTCCAGCTCGCGGTACTGGGCCTGGTCGATTTTCAGGGTGCCGGCGATTTTCTTCATGGACTTGATCTGGGCCTTGCCGCCGACGCGGCTCACCGAGATACCCACGTTGATGGCCGGGCGCACACCGCTGTTGAAGAGGTTGGTCTCCAGGAAGATCTGGCCGTCGGTGATGGAGATGACGTTGGTGGGGATGTAGGCCGACACGTCGCCTGCCTGGGTCTCGATGATGGGCAGGGCGGTCAGGGAGCCACCACCCTTCACCTTGCCCTGCAGCGAGGCGGGGAGGTCGTTCATCTGGGCGGCAATCTGGTCGTTCTGGATGATGCGTGCGGCACGCTCCAGCAGACGGCTGTGGAGGTAGAACACATCGCCGGGGTAGGCTTCGCGTCCCGGTGGGCGACGGAGGAGCAACGAGACCTCGCGGTAGGCCACGGCCTGCTTGGAGAGGTCGTCGTAGATGACCAGGGCGTCGCGGCCTGTGTCGCGGAAGTATTCGCCGATGGCGGCACCCGCAAAGGGGGCGTAGAACTGCATGGCGGCGGGGTCGGAGGCCGTGGCGGCCACGACGATGGTGTAGTCCATGGCGCCTTTCTCCTCGAGGTTCTTCACCATGTTGGCCACGGTGCTGCCCTTCTGGCCGCAGGCCACGTAGATGCAGTACACAGGCTTGCCGGCCTCGTAGTTGCCACGCTGGTTGATGATGGTGTCGATGGCGATGGCGGTCTTGCCGGTCTGGCGGTCGCCGATGATGAGCTCGCGCTGGCCACGTCCGATGGGGATCATGGAGTCGATGGCCTTGATGCCGGTCTGCAGGGGCTGCTCCACGGGCTGGCGGTAGATGACGCCGGGGGCTTTGCGCTCCAGGGGCATCTCGCACAGGTTGCCCACGATGGGGCCCTTGCCGTCGATGGGCTGGCCGATGGTGTTGATGACGCGGCCCAGCAGGCCTTCGCCCACGGGCAGCGAGGCGATGCGACGTGTGCGCTTCACGGTGTCGCCCTCGTTGATGGTGCTCACTTCGCCGAGCATGACGACGCCGACGTTGTCCTCCTCGAGGTTCTGCACGATGCCCTGGTCGCCGGTGTCGAACTCCACGAGTTCGCCGCTCTGGGCGTTGTTCAGGCCGTAGACGCGGGCAATGCCGTCGCCCACGGTGAGCACGGTGCCCACCTCTTCCAGGTGGGTCTCTAGGCTGACGTCGGCCAGTTGTTTCTTCAAGATTGCCGATACTTCGGCAGGTTTGATATCTGACATAATGTTTACAATTTGCTTTCGTAATCGTTCTTGGCGAACTCGATGCGCATGCGGCGTATCTTGGTGCGGATGCGGGCGTCGTACATCTTGTTGTCGAACTCCAGTTTGAAGCATCCCAGCATCTTGGGGTCGGTGCGGTCGTGCAGCTCGACGTGCTTGCCGGTGTACTCCTCCACCATGCGTGTGACCAACCGACGGGCCACGTCGTCGATGGGCTGGTGCGTCACCAGGTCGCTCAGCACAATGCCTTTCTTCTCGCGGTACATCCCGATGTATGCATCGGCGATGCCACGCAGGTTGACGGAGCGGTTCTTGCGGGTGACGAAGAGCAGGAAGGCCATGCTCTCGGCGCTCACCTCGTTGCCGAAGAGCTCCTTCACGATGGCCAGCTTCTTGTCCTTGGGCACCACGGGGTTGTTGAACACCACGTTCAACTCGCGGTTCTCGGCGCAGACCTTGCTGACGAGGCGCATGTCCTCCGACACGCGGTCCATCGTGCCCGTCTCCTCGGAGAGGAGCATCAGCGCCTTGGCGTAGTGGGTATTAATGCGGTAGGTGCTCATGGTTACTTCAGCTCCATCATTTCAAGTTCCTTCTGAATCAGGGCGTCGGCCTTGGGCTTGTCGCTCAGCTCGGCACGGATCAGTTTCTCGGCAATCTCGATGCTGAGGTTGGCCACCTGGTTCTTCAGTTCGTGCACGGCTTTCAGCTTCTCGTAGTTGATATTCTCGCGAGCGGTGTCGACGATGCGGTTGGCCTCCTCGGTGGCTCGGTTGCGAGCCTCCTCGATGATGCTTTCGCTCGTCAGGCGGGCGTCGCGCAGCATCTCGTCGCGTTCCTTCTTGGCCTGGCGCAGAAGCTCTTCGTTGTGCGCCACGAGGTTCTTCATCTCCTCGCGGGCCTTGGCGGCTTCGGAGAGCGAGGCCGTGATGGCCTCCTCGCGGCTGTGCAGCCCCTTCAGCAGCGCCGGCCAGCCCCACTTGATGAGGATGAAAGCCAGTATGCCGAACGAAATGAGCATCCATATCGGTGTGCCCAGGCCGGGATTAATCAGCGGATTGTTCATATCCTATCGTTGTTCTGTCTAGAATGTTGTTCGTTTCAAAAGGGCCGGCCAATCGCCGGCCCGTAGTGTGTGTGGTGAAGTGGCTTACTTCACTGCAATCAGCAGGCAGATAACCACGGCGAAGAAGGCCACGCCTTCCACCAGAGCGGCGGCGATGATCATCGACGAACGGATGAAGCTGCCCGACTCGGGCTGGCGGGCGATGCCCTCCATGGCCCCCTGGCCGATCTTACCAATGCCGATACCGGCGCCGATGGTGGCCAAGCCGGCTCCCACTGCTGCTCCAAGGTAGCCCCATGCCATGCTGGCGGCTGCCTGTAAAAGAACCAATAATGATGTCATGTTACTTATTTTTATGTTGTTAAACCGTTATTTATTAAAAATTGCGGTGCAAAGATAAACAATTTTTTTCAATCTAATGTTAAAATCCTAAACTTTTTTTTCCGAACCATCCCTTTCCGCCCCCGAACCTCCTGTCTTTCGGGCTCTCTCCGCAACAAATATTAAATTGTTCGAAGAGAACTCCATTGAAGCCAGTCGATGGTGTCCAAGTAGTGTTGGACTTGCTCCCGCAGGGGCGCTATGTCGTTCTTGATGATGTTCCATAATACATGGTTGTCAACTTTGTAGTAGCCGTGCACGATGTGATGTCGCATACCTGCTATGTCTCCCCACGGCACCTCGTTGTACTTTTCCACAAACTCAGGGCTCAACATATATCCTGCCTCGCCGATTATCATGGTATAATATACAAGTGCACCATATTTCAGTTTGTCGCTTGTGAACATCTCGAATGTCATTCCTTTGCTTTGCTCTAGAACGACATCGGCAGCCTCGACGATATGTTGTAGGCGTTCCTTGTCTCTACCGGGCTCTCTCATACACCATTATTTTATCTCGGTCGACACTTTCGCGGGCATAGTCGGCCAGGCCGTTTTCGGTGACGAGGTCGACGGTTCTCCCCAGCATCTGCTCCAATTCTCTCCACATTCCGAAGAAACGCAAACCGACACCCTGTGTGTCGTCCAGGTCGACAAGCAAATCTATATCACTCTCCTCCGTCTCCTCGCCACGGGCGAAGGAACCGAACAGCCAAGCCCGTTCCACAGGTTGATGGCGGAAGTAGTCGGATAGCGATAGTTTTATATCATTACTGCTCATGCCTATGAATATTTCCGGTGCAAAAGTACAAAAAAACTTTCATCCAAACAAATGAATGTGAAAAAAAATCATACAACACGAATTATCATGAATTTACCATCAATGATTCATGGACAATTCATGGCAATTTCGTGCATAAAAAAGAATATCATGGCAACAATCTTCCCCAACGAGGGTGGGGAAAGGAGGGGTCAGAGAGGTGCTTTGTTCGACTGTTCTTATATAGTATACTATATGTATACTATATGAGAAATGACGAGGTAATGGCCTGTTTCCTATTGTTTTGCCTTGGCTGGATGCGTAAAAAAAAGGCGTCTCTTTGAAAGCAAAGGGACGCCGTAAGATGGTGAAATTTAAAAGTTGTTAGTTGTTATTCTGTGTCTTTTTTTGCTGTTTTTTCTGCAATATGCAGTGGACCTATGGAATCATAGTTGAATTTTGTCGTGATGGAGCCGTCGGGGTTGCGTGTGGAACTTTCGTTTCCTGCGATTATGGGAGGAATTTTAATGTGAATCTTGGCCATCCAGAAGTTTCCTCGTTTTACCATTGTAATGCTGTCGGTGAAATCGGAGATGGGCGTTTTCTTGTGGTAGACCACATTGGCGCTTGTGTCCGAAGTTATGGTGGTGGAAACGATGTTGATTGTGGCCGGGGTGTTCTTTTTGATGTATTCTGGATCGAGCATGGGAAGAAGTGTTTTTTCGATGGCATGAAGTCCGTTGGCCGTTTCAGGAACAGCGTATTTGCATGCTTCCTCGATGTTGTAGTCGCTTGTGGCTTGAAGGTAGCCCATGGCCATGTGTTCTATGTCCTTTGTTTCATTGTTACATGCCACGAGCGTTAGCATGATGGATATGCATGAGGCAATGATTGACAGCTTGGTATTCATTGGCGTTCTGTTTTTTTAGTGAAAGAGGACCTGCTTTGGGCAGATCCTCTTTCTTGGAGTAGGTTTGTGGAAATTTTTTTTATTTACCACTTATTTTTTGCATCTTAGCATTGGCGTTTTGCTCGGTAGCTACACCACTGTTGTTGCTCTGCTCTTTTACACCAGCTTGTTTGGCATTTATTTTGCTCATTTTACCAGCGTTGTTGGATTCAGTAGCAACGTTTTTACTCTCGTTATTTGTGGAAACGGTCATTGTAGGAGTTTCAGCCTTTTTGGTCTGAGCCGTTTTTTTGGTGTTCTTAACGGGCTCCTCGGCAACGGGTTCCTCAACGACAGTGTCAGTAGCGGCTTCTTCGATGACGGTATCCATGAGCATTTCCATGGTGTCGACAGGTTCGTCGGTCTGCGGTGCATTGTTGCAGGCAGCGGTGAGACCCATTACTGCAATTGCCAGTGCGGCAATACGAATGTTCTTCTTCATTGTCGTTTTATTTTTTGAAAGTTACTGAAGAGTAATGTTGCTAGCGGCAACGGTCATAGGAGCTCTGGTAGCAGCATCGTAACCCACCTGGCCTGCTTCTTCGACATAAGCTTCGAGAGCCCAGAACATAGTGGCGTTCACGGTGAAGGAAGCCTTCAGATTGGTCAGGTCCATAGCAGTGACGTTGCTGTTGGCTTCAGCAGCCCACCAGTCGCCATAGGTGAGACCATCGCCGTCCCGGAGAGATGTGCTCTCGTAGAACTCGCAAATAGCGCAGTCGCCACCAGTCAGGTTCATGGAAGAGACATCGTAGGTGGCAGTGCTCTGGCCATTGGCGCTGGAATTTAAGTAGATTTCAACACCGGGGAAGGTTTGAGCCTCAGCAAAGAAGTCAAAAACGCAAACTGCGTAGTTGGCATTGTAGGCGGCTTGAATCGAGTTCATGGTACCTTGATTCTGGCCATTGAAGTTCACGGATACGGAGGTGGTAGTGGTGTTGCCGCCGCCTTCGCCGCCTTCGTTATCGTTCTCATTGTCTTTGTCGCCGCAAGCGACGGTCAGGCTGCAAGCCATCAGGGCGATGCCCATGAATTTGAAAATGTTCTTCATTGTTGTTAATGTTTTGAGGTTAATAATTAATTGTTTTCTAATTTTTTATTTGTTAATCTGGCTGCAAAAGTACGAACTTTTTTTGATATGGCAGTAAATTTTTTTTAACCTGCTGTTGATTCCGTTGTTTCACAGTCAGTTATGGATTGTTAATAGTTCTTAATGTCCTCTTTCCAAGTCCTGTAGTATGACCCGTTAATGGTCGTCGACACCCCTAAATGGCCTTTTTTTGAAGGAAACTACCAGAGTGCTACGCGTCCAAGTCGTCCCATGTCAAAGGTTGCATTGATGCCTAATGCCCGGAGTATTCCATCAACGGAAAGGTATGAAGTGGAATGTCCGTTCTCTACTTTGGAAATAGCATTCTCGGTGAGCCCGGCTTTTTCTCCCAATTGTTTTTGAGTCAAGTTCTGGCGTTTGCGCTCTTCACGCAGTGCCTCGCCCAGGCGATAGGCTTTTATGCCGAGATGTACATTGGCGTCGTATCGGTTGCGTCTGGCGGTGCCTTTTTTGCCGACGATTTCATCGAGCATTTGTTCATGTGTATAGAGTTCCATAATGGTTGTGCTATTTGCTGTTGATATATTCTATTCTGATTTTTTCGGCTTTGGCGATTTCTTTTGGAGGTGTTTTTTGTGTTTTCTTACTGAATCCATGGGTGGCAATGACCATTGATTTCTTTTTGGTGTCCCAGAAGGAGAGTAATCTGTATGCATTGCCATTGTAATCGGTTCGGAATTCCCATATATTTTCGGTTAGTTTTTTGAAGAGTCTGGCATCTCGATTCCCCGCCTTCACCATGTCAATATTGTATAACACTTTGTCTTGGTCCTTCTCCGGCAGGCTGCGGATGAAGTCGCGGGCTTCCTTCATATATGAGACCTCGAACGTCATTTTTTTTTTTATTATTTATGCTTCTTATAACACAAAATTAGATTATTTATTGTGTAAATGTGACACAAATTGAAATTATTTTTCCGCTGAAAATGACACAAAACGAGATTATCGGCGGACGTCGAGGGCGTCGCGGAGGGCGGAGGCGAGGAGCATGAAGGCGAGGACGACGAGCATGATGGCCAGGCCGGGGAGGAGGGCGAGATAGGCGCTGTCGAGGAGAATGTAGCCGTAGTTCTCCTTGACCATCATGCCCCACGAGGGCATGGGGGGCTGGACGCCGATGCCGAGGAAGCTGAGGCCGGCCTCGAGGAGGATGGCGCTGGCGAAGTTGCTGGAGGCGACGACGACGACGGCGCCCACGATGTTGGGCAGGATGTGGCGGAAGATGGTGCGGAAGGTGCTGTAGCCCAGGGCGCGAGTGGCTTCGATGTACTCCTTCTCTTTGATGCTGAGGACCTCGCCGCGCACCACGCGGGCGATGTCGACCCACATGGTGAGGCCCACGGCGATGAATATCTGCCAGAAGCCTTTGCCGAGGACGAAGGTGATGGCTATGACGAGGAGGACGGTGGGTATGGACCAGACGACGTTGATGAGCCAAAGGATGAGGTTGTCCACCCATCCGCCGTAGTAGGCGGCGAGTGCGCCGAGGGTGATGCCCAGCAGCAGGGCTATGGCTATGGCTATGAAGCCTACGGAGAGGCTTACGCGCGAGCCTATCATGAGCATGCTGAGGATGTCGCGCCCGTAGCCGTCGGTGCCGAGGATGAAGGTGCGGGTGTCGACGGAGGCCTCGCTGGCGGCGACGACGATGGTGTCGCCGTTGTAGGGGGTGGCGATGATGCTGTCGCGCGCGTATCTATATTCTATAATAGGCGTGGCGGTGTAGGGGAGGGGCTCTCCCTTCGCCATGCGGCGAAGGAGGTTGGAGGTCTGAGGTTGGAGGTCTGAGGTGTTGAGGAATGTGGCTTTGCTGAAGGGTTTGAGGGTGGCGAGCTCGAGGTACTGCTGGTTGCAGTAGGGGGTGTGGTCGGGGGTGACGAGGTAGCCGAGGATGGCCACGAGGAGGAAGAGCCCTATGACGGAGAGGCTGACGATGGCCAGGGGGTTGCGGAGGAAGCGACGGCGTGCCAGCCGGTCGAGGGAGCGGCCGGCAGTCTCCTTTGTATTAAAGGAAAAATGAAAAAGGAAAAATGAAAAACGGCTGACGCAACCGTTTCTCGCGTCTTTTTGATGACTCTCAGGCTCACCCTTTTTTTTCATTTTTTCATTTTCCTTTTCTCATTTTATAGCAGCCCCAGCTCCAGTTTGATGTCTTCGGGGATCATGTCCATGGTCCAGGGCGGGTCGAAGGTGAGTTCCACTTCGACGTTCTTGACGCCGGAGATGTAGCTCACCATCTGCTTGACCTCCTGGAACATGTACTCGGCCTCGGGGCAGTCCGGGGCGGTCATGGTCATGAGGATGTGGACGTTGAGGTTGTCGTCGACATCGACTTTGTAGATGAGGCCGAGGTCGTAGATGTTGACTGGGATCTCGGGGTCGTAGATGTTCTTCAGGCAGTTGACCACTGCGCTCCAGATAGTGTCTTTGTTGGGGTCCATAGGGGTTGTTGTTTTAACGGCGAATTGAGCGTATTTTACGACGCTACGCAGGTCAATTGCAGGCGAATTACTCGAATTGCGATAGCAGTTATTAGAGTAATTCGCTTGCAATTATTGAAGGAGAATTCGTCTAATTAGCATAATTCGCCGTTTTATTACTGTTTCATTTTATATGCCAGGGCGTACATTTTCATTTGTTTCACCATGGAGGTGAGGCCGTTGGAGCGGGTGGGGGAGAGGTGCTCCTTGAGGCCTATGGCGTCGATGAAGGCGAGGTCGGCGTCGAGGATGTCCTGTGGCGTCTGTCCGTCGAGGGCGCGGATGAGGAGGGCGATGATGCCGCGGGTGATGACGGCATCGCTGTCGGCGCGGAAGAAGAGGCGTCCGTCGCGCTGCTCGCAGCTGAGCCACACGCGGCTCTGGCAGCCGCGGATGAGGTTCTGCTCGGTCTTGTCCTTCTCGTCGATCTGCGGGCATTCCTTGCCGAGGTCGATGAGGTAGGCGTAGCGGTCGAGCCATTCGTCGAAGTTGGCGAACTCGTCGATGATTTGCTGTTCTATGTCTTTGATGGTCATTGTTATTATTTTTGGTGTGGAGTGCAGGGAGTGCAGGAGTGCAGGGAGTGCAAGACAATAGTCTAACGAGAGGTTTTGTCTTTCACTCCTTGTACTCCTTGTACTCCATGTACTCCTTTTATTTGTTTCATTTCGGTGCTTTGTATATGAGCCAGGCGGCGGCGATGCTGAAGATGATTTGGGGCAGGAGCACGGCCATGAAGGGCGAGAGGTCGCCGTTGGTGGCGAAGACGGTGGTGATTTTCATGAAGACGATGAAGGCGAAGGCGATGCTGATGCCTATGGCGAGGTGCACGCCTATGCCACCGCGGCGCTTGCGGGCGGCGATGGCTACGCCGATGAGGGTCATGACGATGATGGCCAGGGGATTGATGAGTCGCTGCCAGAGTTCAATCTGTGCTGCCTTGACGGTGCCGGTGCCGCGCATCTGTTCGCGGTGGATGTAGTGGATGAGGTCCGGGGTGTTCATGGTCTCCACACGTGTGGAGAGGAGGTTGAGGTCTTCGGGCTCGATGTTGAAGTCGATGTCGATGCTGCGTTCGAGGGTGAGGGTCTCGCGGCGCAGGCTGTCGATGGAGCGCAGGCTGTAGGCCGTGCAGTGCCAGAGGTTGGTGGAGGTGTCGTAGGTGATGCTGTTGGCGGTCTCGCGGCGCAGCAGGCGGCCATTGGCGTCGAGCTCCTCGCGGCAGAACTTGAAGGCCTGGAGCCTCTGCACGTCGTAGCTCTCGGCGTAGACCTGCACGCCGGGTTCGGCCTGGAAGTGGAGGTTGGAGTAGTAGTTGGTGGCTTTGGACTTGACGTATTCCTCCTCGAAGGCAATGAGGCGCTGGTTGGAGGAGGGGATGACGAAGTTGCCCAGGACGAAGACCACCACGGCCACGATGGCGGCGCCGTAGACATAGGGCCGCAGCATGCGTCCGTAGCGCACGCCGGAGCTGAGGATGGCAATAATCTCGCTGTTGCCCGCCATCTTGGAGGTGAAGAAGATGACGGAGATGAAGATGAAGAGCGGGCTGTAGAGGTTGACGAAGCCGGGGATGAAGTTGAGGTAGTAGATGGAGATTACCTGCCACAGTGTGGCGTGGTGTTCGAGGAATTTGTCGAGCTTCTCGCTGACGTCGAAGGTGATGACGATAATGATAATAAGGGCAAGTGCCAGAAGAAAAGTCTTCAGGTACTTGCCCAGGATGTAGCGGTCGAGGCGCTTCAGAGGATGTTGAACATTTTCTGGAAAGCGGTGAGACATTCGAGGATGTTGGTTTTTACATGGATGAACTCATCGATGCCGTAGCCCTTGTAGGTGTCGACCATTTCCTTGGGGAAGCCAGCGAGGACGAGGCTCTTGACCTTGCCCTTGAGGGCGTCGCACACGGGCTTGGTGAGGTCGGCGTATTCGTCGTCGCTGGAGCAGAGGACCACGATGTCGGCCTTGCTCTCCAGGGCGGCCTTGGCGCCTTCTTCGGGTGTGGCGAAGCCGGGGTTGTCGATGATTTCGTATCCGGCGACACCGAAGAAGTTGGTGGCGAAGCCGGCGCGGGCCTTGCGCATGGTGAGGTTGCCGTAGGTCAGCAGGAACACTTTGGGGCGGTTGCCGCTGCGCTCGGTGGCCAGGCGGAGGGCCTCGATGGGCTCGGCGCCGCGGTAGGGCTTGAGAATGCGGATGTCTGAGGTCTGAGGGTTGAGGTCTGAGTTGCAGGTACAGCACTCAGACTTCTTACCTCCTACCTCGGAACTAATCTTCTCGCCCATCTTCTCGAGGAGGTTGGGGTACTGGTTGGTGCCGAGGATGGTGGTCTTGCGGGTGGCGATGTCGAGGTCGCGCTGGCGGGCGGTCTTCTCGACCTCGTCCTGCACGTAGCCCTGGCGGATGGCCTGGCAGAAGCCGCCGAGTTCTTCCACTTTGAGGAAGTGCTCCCAGGCGCCGCGGGCGATGTGGTCGGTGAGGTTTTCGATGTAGTAGCTGCCGGCGGCGGGGTCGGCAATCTTGTCGAGGTAGCTCTCTTCCTTGAGGAGGAGCTGCTGGTTGCGTGCGATGCGGTAGCCGAAGTCGTCGGCCTCCTTGTAGGCGTTGTCGAAGGGCAGCACGGAGATGCTGTCGGCGCCGGCGATGGCGGCGGACATGGCCTCGGTGGTGCTGCGCAGCATGTTGACGTAGGGGTCGTAGACCGACTGGTTCCAGGCGCTGGTGGTGGCGTGGACATAGAGCTTGTAGGCGCAGTCGCACTCGGGCTTGTACTGCTCGACGATCTTGCTCCAGAGCAGGCGGGCGGCACGGATCTTGGCCATCTCCATGAAGTAGGTGCTGCCGATGCCGACGTTGAGGACGATGCTCTTGGCCACGTGCTCCATCTTGCATCCGAGGTCCGTCAGGCGGGCCACGAGCTCGTTGGCGGCGGCCAGGGAGAATCCGAGTTCCTGGACGATGTTGGAGCCGGCGTTGTGGAGCAGGCCGCCATGGACGGTGAGCACGCGGAACTTGGGCAGGGCCTCGTGGGCGTAGTCCACGAGTTGTTTGGCCATCAGGAAGTCCTCGGCCTCGCCGCGGTGGAATTTGCCATGCTTGAGGGCATAGCGGAAGAGGTCGAACTCGCAGGAGCCGCAGAGTTCCTTGGGGTCGAAGCCCTGCTTCTGGGCGTATTCGACGTAGAGCTTGAGCAGCTGGAGGTAGTCCTCGGAGCACATGAAGTTGATGCTAACGGCGTTGATGTAGATGCCTTTGAGCAGGGTGGCCATGTCGTCGAGGGTTTTGAGCCCCTTGGTGCAGAAGCCCAGCGAGGTGGCGCCGCGCTCCACGGCGTCGAGGGCCACGCGGTTGGCCTCCTTGGGGTCGGCGATGTGGATGTCCTGGCGCACGTCCCAGACGTTGTTGTCGGTGTGTTTGCCGCGGGTGTAGGGCATCTGGCCGGGGTTGCTGTCGAGGTATTCGAGCCCCTCGAGGTCTTCGGCACGGTAGTAGGGTTTCACCTTGAAGCCCTCGATGGTCTTCCACACGAGTTTCTTCTCGTAGTCGGCACCCTTGAGGTCCTTGTTGATGACTTCCTCCCATTTCTCGGTTGAAACGGGCGGGAATTCGCTAAACAATTTGTTGTCTTCCATTATATTGTATCGTTTATTTGTTTCTATTATAAAAGGCAAAGATACAATTTTTTTTTAAGATGAAGAAAAAAACTTTAAAAAATGCGAGAGAATGGAATGTTTTTCGTATATTTGCAATTCAAAATAGCACACCGATGGAGTCTACAAACCACAGACACAACCCTTTTGTCATCTGCAAAGCCGCTGCCGGATCGGGCAAGACCTTCACGCTGGTGAAGGAATACCTGCGTCTGGCCATGGCCGGCGGTCCGGGCAATGTCGCCACGCGTTTCCGTGGCATCCTGGCCATCACTTTCACCAACAAAGCCGCCAACGAGATGAAAACACGTATCATGGACGAGCTTTCGCTGATGGCCGAATACGGCACCGACCCCGAAGAGTCGCAGATGGGAGAGGCGTTGCTGCAAGTCCTCAACGTCGACCGCGCCGATGCGCACCAGCCTGCTTTGGTCGATGCCGACCTGCGGCAGATGGCCTCCGAGCTGCGTAGCGCCATCCTCCACCGCTACAGCGACCTTTCGGTGTGTACCATCGACAGCTTCATGCATCGTGTGGTGCGTACTTTTGCCCATGACTTGGAGCAGCCTGTCAATTTTGAGGTGATGATTGAGCAGGACGACCTTATTGAGCATGCCGTCAGCGGGCTGATGTCGCTTGTGGGCACTACGGGCAATGAGGCGTTGACCGAGATGGTGCGGCGCTATGCCGAAAGCAACATGGAAGAGGAAAAGGGGTTCGATATTGTGGGTTCGCTCACCAAGTTGGCCAAACAGCTCTTTTCCGAGGGCACGGATGTCTACCTCAAGATGCTCTCCCGCTACTCGCTGGACGAGTACATGGAGATGCACGAACGCTACCGTAGGTACTGTGCTGACTTTGTGGAAGGTGTCGAAAAACTGGGTGCCGAGGCTATGGCCTTGCTGCGCGGCATCGGTATGACGGTGGACGACTGCAACCGCGGCAAGCAGGGTTTCTATGTCTTCTTTGCCAAAGCCGAACGGTTTGGCGAGACGCTAAGAAACGGTTTGACCGTGGCCCCCAACACCTATGTTGTCAATGTTTTCGAATCGGTGGACTACCAGGGCGACAAACTGTGCAAATCCAAGACCACCTTCCCAGGTACCGACCGCATAGCCCAGCCGCTCAGGGAACTCTATTTCAAACTGAAGGAGCAACTCGACGGCCCGTTGGTGGACTATAACACCTGTCGGTTGCTGCTGGGCAACCTTTATTCTATGGCCCTCCTCGGTGAGCTGGACCGCCAGATGCGTCTCTACGCCCGCGACAACGAGGTGGTGCACCTCTCCGATTTCAATCGTCTCATCAACCGTGTGGTGCAGGAAGAAACGGCGCCCTTCATCTATGAACGTCTGGGCAGCCGCTATCGCCACTACCTCATCGACGAGTTCCAGGATACCTCCGTTTTGCAATGGCAGAACCTCGTTCCGTTGCTGGAGAACGGCGTCAGCGAGGGTAAGGAGTCGCTGGTGGTGGGCGACGGCAAGCAGGCCATCTACCGTTTCCGGCAAGGCGATGTACGTCAGTTTGTTGCGTTGCCGAAGGTGGAAGGGATGAAACTGCATGGCCAGACGCTGTCGCATCCCGGAAACTATTGCTTTGAGCCACTCAGCATCAACTACCGTACGGCCGACGATGTGATTACTTTCAACAACGACTTCTTCTCCTGGCTGGTGCGCCAGCACTATGCCGACATCGATTTGGCCCGCCGTATCTACCTCGGTCCCGAAGGCGACAGCGAAGAGGGCCGGGAGGAACTGCGTCAGGAGTTGAACCTGAAGAAACAGAGCCGGCCGGATGGGCATGTGAACCTCTCGTTTGTGGATGGCAAGGGTGCGGAGCCCATCTGCCAGCGGGTGCTGGAGATTATCGACGGTCTGGTGAACGACCATGGCTATCGGCCGCGCGACATCATGATTCTTGGACGCACCAAAAACGAGTTGGCCGCCATTGGCTCCTACCTGTTGGAGCATAGTGGCTATGAACAGAGCTCGGCGGAATCGTTCTATTTGCGCAATAGTCAGGCTGTCATGGCGTTGGTGTCTGCGCTGCGGTTCCTGCACGACAGCAACGACCGTGTGGCCGCTGCCGACCTGCTGCAACGACTGGAGTCCCTGGGGGGCATCCAAAGCAGTCATGACGAGGCCTTCCTGGCCGAAGGACCCGTGGACCTGCATGCCGCCCTTGGCGTCGAGGGCATAGACTTCAACAGTGGCCGTCTGCTCTCGATGAGTCTTTACGACTGCTGCGAGGAGTTGCTGCGCTTACTGCGGCTCGATGGTGTGGATATCGCTTATGAGGCATCGCTGCTCAACCGTGCTGCCGCTTTCTCGTCGCGCCACAACCAGAGCCTTGGCGATTTTCTGGAGTGGTTCGATGCCCATCCGGTCCTCTCCGCCGCTTCGTCGGAAGAAGGCAATGCCATCCGTCTGATGACTATCCATAAAGCCAAGGGCCTTGAGGCACCTGTGGTGATCTGTCCCTTTTTCGGGCTTGGTGCTAAAAGGCAGGAAATATGGGTCGATGCCTCCAAGGCGTTCTCGCCCGGTGGCAAGTCGCTCCCGGCGGCTTTCGTCTCCTTTAACAAGAACACGTCGACCCGCTTCGATGCCGAGCGAGACCATGAGAAGGAATCCGAGGCAGTGGACGACCTAAATATATTGTACGTTGCGTTCACGCGTCCGAAAGAACAGCTCTTCGTTGTCTGCCCCGACCCTGACGTGGTGGAGCGCGTACAGGGATACGCCCAGGTGCTGAAGGAATATGTGAAGTTCCGCGGGCAGGCCGACTTTGGCAATAAGGATTTTATGCATGTGGAAAAAAAAGAGAAGAAAAAGAAGGAATCCGAGAACGAGTATGTGCGCCAACTGGGCTATTCCGACTGGACGAAGAAGGTCCGCATAGCTTCGCCTGCCGAGCATGCGCTGACGCCCCTGATGGAGGAGCGTGTGCGCTTCGGTATCCATGCTCATGCCCTGATGGCCACCATCGGCACTGCCGCCGATGCGGTGGACTCCGCCGTCGAGGCTTTCGCCCAAAATGAGAAGGTGGAACCAGAGGAGAAGGCCAAGCTTACGGCACTGGTGCACGATGTGCTGTCGCATCCCGCTACGGCGCGCTTCTTCGACCCCACCTACAGATACAAGAACGAGTGCGACCTCACCGACGGGTCGGAGTCAGGCCGTCCGGACCGCGTGGTCTTCGCTCCCGACGAGACGTGGGTGGTGGACTTCAAGACAGGCAAGGACCTGGTGAAGGAATACAACAGTCAGGTGGGCGGCTATTGTCGTGCTGTTGCCGCCATGGGATACCCCCGTGTGAGTGGCTGGCTGGTCTTCCTGCAGCCCTCCGTGCATGTGCGTCAGGTACCCTTCGACGAGGGTGTTTAAAACTTTTTTAACAAAAAAATGTTTGTAATTTAAATTTTTTTCGTATTTTAGCGGTGTGAAACAAAGGGGCGAAAAAGACCCCGAAATGAAAATAAACGATTAAATAACAATAATATGGAACTCAAGAAAAATCCCAAAGCCGACCTCGAAAAACGCAGAGGTCTCTATCTGGAGATAGGCTTGGTGGTGATTCTTGCTGCCGTCCTGGTCGCCTTCGAAGTGAAAAGCTACGATGCTGAAGAAGCCGAGGCTTTCGTACGCGAGGCAGAACAGGTTGAAGAGGAAATCATCATCCAGACCGACATCCAAGAACCGCCACCCCCTCCTCCTCCCGAGGTGCCCGAGGTGACAACCCTTATCGAAGTCGTCTCCGACGACCAGGAGATCAAGAATGAGGTTACCTTCAACGCTGAGGTGAACGAGGAAACCAAGAACATCGCCATTACGCCTGTCGTTGTGGAACAGGAGGAAGAAGAGGAAGAGACTACGATTTTCACCGTTGTGGAAAACGAGCCTGAATTCCCCGGTGGTATGGAAGCCCTGTACAAGTATCTTGCACAGAACATCAAGTACCCGCAGCTAGCACGCGACAACGGCATTACCGGTAAGGTGTACGTCACCTTCGTGGTAGAGCGCGATGGCTCCATCGCCAACCCCAAGGTCCTCCGCGATATCGGCGGTGGCTGCGGTGCCGAAGCTATCCGCGTTGTCAAGTCCATGCCCAAGTGGACCCCCGGCAAGCAGCGTGGTAAAGCTGTCCGTGTGCAGTTCAACCTGCCCGTCAACTTCAACCTCAAGTAAACAACCAAGCATACGTTTGAAAACAAACAATTCGGGAGCAGCAGTAGTGTAAGTCTGCTGCTCCTTTTTTTCTTATGATTAGCGTCAACAACCTCTCGGTGCAATTCACTGGCACCAACCTCTTCGACCATGTCACCTTCAACATTGGCGACCACGACCGCATTGGCCTCGTTGGCATGAACGGTGCCGGCAAGTCCACTCTGCTCAAGATTCTCTGCGGATGGCAGGAGCCTGAGAGCGGCACCATCGTTATAGCCACAGGCCAGACCGTGGGCTACCTGCCGCAGGAGATGGTGCCGGACAGCATCGGAACCGTGCTGGAGGAGGCCCTTACGGCATTTGACCAGCTGGACAACCTTGAAAAGGAACAGGAACGACTGACGACGGAAATCGCCGAACGCACGGACTACGACAGCCCGGAATACACCCGTCTGCTGGAACGCCACAACGAGGTCACCGAGCATCTGGCCATGCTGGGTGGCGGTCGCCGTCAGGAACAGGCGGAGAAGGTACTGCTGGGCTTGGGATTCAAGCACTCGGACTTCAACCGCCCGGTGGCAGTCTTCAGCGGTGGCTGGCAGATGCGCGTGGAACTGGCCAAGCTGCTATTGCGCCATCCTGACTTCCTGCTCCTCGACGAGCCCACCAACCACCTCGACATCGTTTCCATCCAATGGCTGGAGAACTACCTCGGCAGCTACAGCGGTGCCGTTGTGCTCGTCAGCCATGACCGTACCTTCCTCGACAACATAACCAAGCGCACCATCGAGATTACCGCCGGCCGCATCTACGACTACAAGTGCCCCTACTCGGAGTATGTGGTGCAGATGCAGGAGCGGCGCGCCAGCCAGATGGCGCAGCTCACCAACCAGCAGCGCCAGGTGGCCCAAATCGAGGCCTTCATCGAGCGCTTCCGCTACAAGGCCACCAAGGCCAAGCAGGTGCAGAGCCGCGTGAAGATGCTGGAGCGGATGGAGACCATCAAGGTCGACGAGGTGAGCACGGAGAGCATCCATTTCCAGTTCCCTCCGGCTCCTCACAGCGGCAAAATCGTCATCGAAACGAAGCACCTCGGCAAGGCTTATGGCGACAACCAGGTGTTTGATGGGGTCGACTTCACGCTGACCTCCGGTCGCAAGGTGGCCTTTGTGGGCCGCAACGGCGAGGGCAAGAGTACCATGGCCAAAATCATCGTAGGCGACATCAACGACTATACCGGCACCTTCCGCCTCGGTGCCGGCGTTGCCTTGGGCTACTACGCCCAGAACCAGGCGGCCATGCTCAACCTCGACAAGACGGTCTTCGAGACCATCGACGACATCGCCCAGGGAGACATTCGCCCCAAGATACGCAACATCCTCGGCAGTTTCCTCTTCTCCGACGACGACATCGACAAGAAGGTGAAGGTGCTCAGCGGTGGCGAGAAGGCAAGGTTGGCGTTGGCCAAGTTGCTGCTTACGCCTAGCAACCTGCTCATCCTTGACGAGCCTACCAACCACCTGGACATGAACTCGAAGGATATCCTCAAGAACGCCCTGCTGCAATACACTGGCACGCTCATTGTGGTCAGCCACGATCGCGACTTCCTCAACGGCCTCACCGACGAGCTCTACGAGTTCCGCGACGGCGCGGTGCATGAGTTCAAGGGCGACATCATGGAGTTCCTGGAAAGCCAGAACAATCAGAATAATCCGATTACTCCGAATACACCGAGTATTCAGAAAACCGCCTCCTCTGGCAAGGTCGCCTACGAGCAGAGCAAGGAGCGCGAGCGCGAGCGTCGCAAGTTGCAGAACGTCGTGAAGCAGAAGGAACAGGAGATAGAAGCCCTTGAGAACGAGATTGCCTCGCGCGACGAGGTGCTGGCCACCGGCGCGGCCCAAAGCGCCGATTTCTACAAGGAATACCAATCACTGAAAGACGCCCTTGACCGCAAGATGCAAGAGTGGGAGGACGCCGTCATCGCCGCCGAGGAGTAGAGGCTACACCGCCTCGCCGGCGGCGTGGCCGGTGGAGAAGGCTATCTGGAGGTTGTAGCCGCCGGTGTCGGCGTCGAGGTCGAGGAGTTCGCCTACAAGGTACAGGCCTTTCACCAGTCGACTCTCCATGGTCTTGGGATTCACCTCGCTGAGGCTGACGCCTCCTTGGGTGACGATGGCTTCGTTCCAGTCGTGGGTGCCGGAGAGGGTAAACTCCACGCCCTTCAGCCAACGTCCCAGGCGGCGGCGCTCGTCGCCGGTGATCTGGTGCAGGCGTTTGTAGTATTCGATATGCAATTGTGGCAACGCCAGCGGGATGAGTTCGGCGGGCAGCCATAGGCGCAGGGCATCGTTGAATATGCGCTTGCCGTTCTGGTCGATGTCGGCCTGCAGGCGACGGTCCAACTGCTCGGGCGTGAGGCCGGGCTTGAGGTCAAGGCGGGCACTGAGGGCCTGTCCGGACTGCAGCGGGCGTGTGGCCATGCGGCTGGCGCTGAGGACGATGGGGCCTGCCAGGCCGTCCTGCACGAAGGTCATCTCGCCGATGGACGAATTGAAAATTGAGGATTGGGAGCTGAAAAGCGACAGCTGGACGTTCTTCAGCAGGAAGCCGATGAGTTCGTCGGGAATCTTCTCTTGGCATTTCAGGGCCACCAGCGACGGCACGGGCTCGACCACGGTGTGTCCCAGTTCGCGGGCCATGCGGTAGCCGGCGCCGGTGCTGCCCGTGGTGGGGTAGGAGAGGCCTCCTGTGGCGAGGACGATGTGGCGGCAGGCGATGCGCTCGCCGCGCTCAAGGACGACGGCGGTGGCCTGGCCCTCGAACGTTTCTATGCTTTTGACGGTGGTATGTTTCCTTATCGTAACGTTGGGGTTCTGCTCCAGCTCGTTGATGAGCGCCAGGAATATGTCGAGCGCCTTGCCTCTGGCGGGGAATACACGGTTGCCGCGCTCCACGGTGAGCTCCACGCCGCGTTGCTCGAAAAAGTCCATCAGCTCGCGGTTGAAGAAGCGCCCGTAGGCGTTGCGCAGGAAGCGGGCGTCGCTGCCGATATGAGGCAGCGTATCGCGCAACGGGCTGGTGTTGGTGAGGTTGCAACGTCCCTTGCCTGTGATGCGCAGCTTGCGTCCCGCCTGGTCCATCTTCTCCAGCAGCAACACACGCTTGCCGCGACCCGCTGCCGTCACGGCGGCCATCAGTCCCGACGCGCCGCCACCCACCACAATCACATCGTATTCCATAGTCTGACTACTGACCACTGACTACTGACCACTTAAATCTTTGCCGAGACGTTGATGTAGTCGGCCGGATGGATGCAGAGCACGGGAATCTGCGAGCGGTGGACAATCTGCTGGGCGTTGGTGCCGAGGAATATCTGGCTGATGATGCGGTCCTGCTCGGTGTTGATGACCACCAGGTCGGCCTTGATGTCGTCGGCGTAGTCCATCACCGTGTCGCAATAGTTGGAGTAGGGGCGGATTACCGTCTGATACTTCACGCCTTCCTTGTCCAGATAGTCGGTCGACTGCTGCACGTAGGTCTTCAGTACCTGCTCGTCCTCTTTCATGTCGAGCAGACCGAGGATGTAGACCTCCGACTCGAAAATCTTGGCCATGGAGGCTGCGGGCGGCACTTTCTGGCGCGAGTTGGCGTTGACGCGTATGGGCACCACGATGCGTTCCAGCTTCTTGTGGAAGTCGTAGCCCTGGCGCACGGTGAGCACGGGGCAGGGCGAGTCCTGCACGATGCGCACGGCCTGGCTGCCAATCCAGTATTTCTCGAATCCCGAAGCGCCGTTGGTGCCGATGATAATCATCGAGGCCAGTTCGCGCGTGGCGGTGGTGGCGAGGGCGGGAGCCACTTTGCCGTTGGTAATCTGCCAGCGCAGCTTGCCGTATTTCATCATGGGCTGATACTTGTCGCAGAGCATCTGCAGCTTGTCCTCGGCCAGGTTGGTCATTGTCGTCAACTGCTCGTCGCTGAAAAGCAGTTTCTCACGGCGTGCCCAGATGAGGATGATGTCGCTTTGGAATCGGTTGGCCACGTCTATGGCCAGCTCTAATGCCATGTATGAGCCTTCGGAAAAGTCTGTTCCAACAATAATAGGTTTCATGTTTTTCTTTTTGGTATTTTAAGGGTTATAACGTTAATATTTTACATTTATTTTGTCAATTCAACAAAAAATAGTAATTTTGCAGCATGAACCGAAGGTCACGAACACCTTATAAATATATTAACAACAGTGAGTAATGCTAACCTCGACAGCCGCAGTATGTCTGCGCAAGAGAAAGATATAGAGAGAGCTTTGCGCCCCTCGGGCTTCGACAGTTTCGCAGGTCAGAAACAGGTGGTGGAGAACCTCAAGGTCTTCGTTCGCGCCGCCAAGGAACGTGGCGAGCCCCTCGACCATGTGCTCCTCTACGGCCCTCCGGGTCTGGGCAAGACCACGCTCTCCAACATCATCGCCAACGAGCTGGGCGTCAGTATCAAGACCACCTCCGGCCCCGTGCTTGACAAGCCCGGCGACCTGGCGGGACTCCTCACCTCGCTACAGCCCAACGATGTGCTTTTCATCGACGAGATCCACCGCCTCTCGCCCGTCGTGGAGGAGTATCTCTACTCCGCCATGGAGGACTTCCGCATCGACATCATGATTGAGTCCGGTCCGGCGGCACGCTCCGTGCAGCTCAACCTCAAGCCCTTCACCCTCATCGGCGCCACCACTCGTAGCGGCATGCTCACCGCCCCCCTGCGCGCCCGCTTCGGCATCAACAGCCGTCTGGAGTACTACGACGCTGAGACGTTGACCAAGATCGTCAACCGCTCGGCCTCGCTCCTGCAGGTGAAGATAACGAGCGAGAGCGCCATCGAGATAGCACGCCGCTCGCGAGGCACTCCCCGTATCGCCAATCGCCTGCTGCGCCGTGTGCGCGACTTCGCACAAGTCAAAGGCGACGGCACCATCACCCTCGACATCGCACGCTATGCCCTCCAGGCCCTCAACGTGGACCGCAACGGCCTCGACGACATGGACATCCGTATCCTCACCACCATCATCGACAAGTTCAAGGGCGGCCCCGTGGGTGTCAACACCATTGCCACCGCCGTTGGCGAGGACGCAGGCACGGTCGAGGAGGTCTATGAACCCTACCTCATCCAGGAGGGCTACCTCATGCGCACCCCCCGCGGCCGCGAAGCCACTATGCTCGCCTACCAGCACCTCGGCAAAATCAAAACCAACGGAAACCAACAGGAATTGTTTTGATATAAAGGTGAGAACGTAAATAGAGCCGAATAATTATGACAGAGATAAAGATATACGTGGGACTGAACGATGTTGTTACCAAACAACAGGAGCATTATACGGACAAGTACGTCGAGGTGATGAGGTATGTATGCCAGAGTTACCACGTATCGTTCTCGTTCATCGTTACAGAAGGTGGCTTCTTCCACGAAGACGGAAGTTACGTGCAAGAAAAAGCCTTGGTCCTTTCTCTGATTGACCCGGATAAAAGTGTTGTCGAAGACGTTGCAGAGACCTCTGTGCCTTTTTCCATCAGGAATCTGTTTTGATTACAGAGAATATGGTTAAGGCTTATTATGTAAAAGAAAATCTGTTGATTGATTAAAACGACCAACAACGAAATAAGATATAGAATTATGCAGATACTTATCAAGAATATCAAGGAACTGGTGCAGGTGGAGACCGGCCAGCAGAAGCTGCGCGCCATGGGCAAGGAGATGGCGCAGATGGAGACCGTCAAGGATGCCTACCTCTTGGTTGAGGACGGCAAGATAAAGGCTTTTGGCAAAATGAGTGAGTGGAACGGCACCGCCGACCGCGAATTCGACGCCACGGGCCGCATGGTCTTCCCCACCTTCTGCGACTCGCACACGCACCTCGTCTATGCCAACTCGCGCGAGCATGAGTTTGTGGACAAGATCCGTGGCCTCAGCTATGAGGAGATTGCCAAGCGCGGTGGCGGCATCCTCAACTCCGCCAAAGCCACCGCTGCGGCCTCCGAGGACGAGCTCTACGACATGGGCCAGCAACGCCTCGAGGAGGCCATGCGCCTCGGCACCGGCGCCATCGAAATCAAGAGCGGCTACGGCCTCACCACCGAGAGCGAGCTCAAGCTCCTCCGCGTCATCCGTCGCTTGAAAGAAAACTCCCCCCTGACCATCAAGTCCAACTTCCTTGGTGCCCACGGCATCCCCATGGAATACCGCGGCCACCAGGAGGACTATGTGGACCTCGTCATCAACGAAATGATACCGCACGTGGCGGACGAGGGCCTGGCCGACTTCATCGATGTTTTCTGCGACCAGGGCTTCTTCACCGTCGAGGACACCGCCCGCATCCTCGAGGCCGGCATCAAGCACGGCATGCGCCCCAAAATCCACGCCAACGAGATGGCTATATCCGGCGGCGTGCAGGTGGGCGTGAAATACAATGCCATCTCCGTCGACCACCTGGAGCAGATGGGCGATGCCGAAATCGAGTGCCTGAAGGGCACCGACACCATGCCCACCATCCTCCCCGGCTGTGCCTTCTTCCTCAACCTGCCCCTCTCGCCGGCCCGCCGGATGATTGAGGCCGGTCTGCCCGTGGCCATGGCCTCGGACTACAACCCCGGCACCTCGCCCTCGTGCAACATGCAGCTCATCCTCTCGATGGCCTGCATCCGCTACCGCCTCACCCCCGAGGAGGCCCTCAACGCCACCACCCTCAACACCGCCTACGCCATGGGTGTCAGCCACGAGCTGGGCTCCATTGCCGTCGGTAAACGGGCCAACTTCTACATCACCAAGCCCATAGCCAGCTACGAGTACATGCCCTACAGCTACGGCGAGAACAAAGTGGACCGCGTCTTCCTCAACGGCGTGGAGGTATGATCGAAGCAGTCAATATCAACAAGAGCTACGGCACGTTGCATGTGCTGAAGGACGTGAGCCTCACTATCGACCGGGGCGAGGTGGTCAGCATTGTAGGCCCCTCCGGGGCCGGCAAGACGACGTTGTTGCAAATCCTCGGCACCTTGGACAGCCCCGACAGCGGCACGCTCCGCTACGGCGATACTGAGGTGTCAAACCTGAAAGAGAAGGACTTGGCGCACTTCCGCAACGAGCACATAGGCTTCGTCTTCCAGGCCCACCATCTGCTGCCGGAGTTCACCGCTTTGGAGAACGTCTGCATCCCGGCCCTCATCCACGGCACCCCCATGCGTGAGGCGCAGGCGAGGGGCATGGAATTGCTCTCGCTCATGAAGGTGGACAACCGTGCATCGCACAAGCCGCAGGCTATGAGCGGCGGTGAGCAACAGCGTGTTGCAGTGGCCCGCGCCTTGATGAACAACCCCATGGCCGTGTTGGCCGACGAGCCCAGCGGCAACCTCGACTCGCAGCACGCCCGCGAGCTCCACGAGCTCTTCTTTCGCCTGCGCGAGCAGCTGAACCAGACCTTCATCATCGTCACCCACAACGAAGAACTGGCCGCCATGGCCGACCGAAAAATAACAATCATCGATGGAAAAAACACAGAATGTTAAAGTCGTAAAGTCGCAAAGTCACAAAGTCGTGGTGTCGCAAGGCCACAAAGAAGGACAGCTGGTCTATGGTCTCCGCCCCGTCATCGAGGCCATCGCCAGCGGCCAGCAGATAGAGCGCATCCTCATCCAGAACGGCCTCAACTCATCGCTCCTCAACGAGCTGAGAGCCAAGATGAAGGAGCATGACATCCCCTTCCAGTACGTCCCCGTGGAGAAGCTGGGCAAGATGACCACCGGCAACCACCAAGGCGTCGTGGCCACCATCGGCAACGTGAAGTACCACAACCTGGTGGATGTACTTGAGTCCACGCAGCCCCTCAGCGACTCAGCCACTCAGCCACTCCTCCTCCTGTTGGACCACATCACCGACGTGCGCAACATGGGTGCCATAGCCCGCACGGCCGAGTGCACGGGCGTCAGCGCCCTCATCGTGCCCGACCGTGGCTCTGCGGCCATGAACGAGGACGCCATCAAGACCTCCAGCGGCGCCCTGCTGCGCCTCCCCGTCTGCCGTGAGCAGAACATGAAAACCGTCATCAACCTGGCCAAACAGTATGGCTACCAGGTGGTTGCCGCCACCGAGAAGGGCGCTGTGCACTACCGCCGCGTAGACTTCCGCCAGCCCACCCTCCTCATTCTCGGCAACGAGGAGACTGGCATCAGCCCCGAACTGTTGAAAATGAGCGATGTGCGTGCTAAACTGCCTATCATGGGCGAGGTGGCCTCGCTCAACGTCAGCGTCGCCGCCGGCGTCTTCATGTACGAGGCCCTCGAACAACGGCAGCACGTTGAATAATAACACTATACGGAAAAAAAACTGTAGAGACACGGCATGCCGTGTCTCTTTTTCCACTGTCCGGACACACAACGTCCCATTTCGCAACAACGGGGAGATTTTTTCCACCTCACGGGGAGGTAAAAAAGAGGGGTCAAATAGGTACCAAATTCGACCCTTCTTATATACTTCTCATATATATCACATATACATCTTATATACTTCTTATATGTGATATATGAATACCATATGGGAACTGTTTGGGAAGTGTATGGAAACGGTCGAAAAAAACACTAGTTTGGTGGGGTTTGGATACAAATTTTATTTTTTTAATAAAATATTTTCGCGCATGTAAAAAAAAAATGCGTATATTTGCGGTTGAATTCTACCCATCCAAAATGGGTTGGGTACGGAGTATATGAACGTGTAACTAGTTGAAGAATAAAATAATAAAATAATAAATTATGAAACTCAGATTTTTACTACCGAGTGTCATTTTTCTGTTTTGCGGCCTAGTATCGCAGGCGCAGATAACGGAAATGCTTTATCTAGGCTTCGAGACTGGTGAGGCGTCTGCTTACACCGGATCGTACAGCATCACCAACCAGTACCACGCGAGTGGCAACGGAGCGTTGCAGCTGAACCAGGTGACCGATGCCGAAATCACGCTGGAACTCAACGAGCTGGATTTCACGCAGAACACAGCGTTGCGCTACATCAGCTTGGAGTTTGACCACATCTGTACGGTGACTCCTAACGAGAACCCGGACTTCTACATGTGCCGTCTGTATTGGAAACGTACGAACGAGTCCACATGGCACCAGTTGACGTCGTCGAACTATAACATGACCAACGGAGGTTCGAATAGTTTCCGTACCGTGAGTGCTTTCTCGAACGAATCGTACGGTGACGAATGGCGTACCAATACCTTGTCCAACGACATGTGGAAGAGTGAGCGTTTCGACATCAACGCTGCCTTCAACAATGTGGCTCCGAACGAGAGAAGGCTGATGATCAAGTTCACCATGAGACCTTGCACCCGTGCGAACACCACCCCCGGCAAGTGGCTCATCGACAACCTGAAGATTTCGGCGAGTCCCAGCCCTATGGTGAAGCCCACCATCAAGATGGTCAAGTATCCCGATGGCATCTACCATCCCAGCAGCCGTGGCGCGGAAATCGTTATTGAACCCAAGACCACCATTTCGTCCGGTATCAATCACGACTCCGTGTATCTGTTCTACCGCGTTGGCAGCGATCCTGCGCCCATCCGTTTGCCGATGACGCAGATGACCAGCGATACCAACCTCTATTCGGCCCACATACCTTTCTACGGGTACGATACAACCATGTATTTCTACTGTGTGGCCCGCGATGCCACGAGCAACGCCAACCGTGTGACTTCGCCGACGACGGAGAACTCGTGGTACGAGTACCGCTGCATTCGAGGTGTGGCACAGCCTGGTTTGGCGACGGAGCAGTTCACGGGTGCCTACAGCCACAACCTCTTCCCCTTTGGTTCCAATGCCGACGGCCGTAGCGAGTGGGTCTTCGACTCGGCGTTGCTGGCGAGTGCGGGCTATGGTCCCGGCCAGATGACGGCCATGAAGATGACCTTTGCGGCTTATACCCCCACCGTGACGCGTCAGCGTATGCAAATCAGGATGAAGAACGTGCCTACCAATTATCAGGTGGACACAAGCGTTGCTGACTACTACTACTACACCTCGTCGTACATGCACATAGTGTACGATTCGGCCTTCACCATTGGCCAGTCCAATGCCGGCGGCGAGCAGACAATCCGCTTCCAGGACACCTTCTACTACGCCGGTAAGGACCTCGTGATGCAGCTGGTCTATGACGATGACGATGACCTCAGCAGCGCAACGTCCATCAGGATGATCAGCGCTCCCAATAGCAAGAAGAGTATCTACAAGTACTACGGTACGGAGGCTTCGATGGGTATCGACGCTTTCAATACGACGAACCTTGATTATGGCGACAACTGCGTCAACCGTCGCCCGGCCCTGGTGATGACGCAGCGGGCCAACCTGCCGCTGCTCTACGACCTTGGTATCAGCGAGCTGGTGTCGCCCAGCTACGAGACCCCCATGACGCAGCGCCCCGGCAGCCTGACGGTGAAGCTGAAGAACTTCGGCGCCCTGCCTGTGAACGCCGTTCGTATCAGCTACAATATCGACGACACCATCTTCGGACACTATGACTGGAGCGGCAACCTGGCCGGTGGTGCCGACCAGAATGTCACCATCTCCAACAACATCGTCATCCCCGCCGGCTTCCACACCCTGAAGGTATGGGTGGAGGACACGCTGACCATCAGCGGTAGCCAACTGATGCGCGACCACGAGCCCTACAACGACACCTCCTTCTCGCAGTTCATCGTCTGCGACGGTGCCATGAGTGGTGTGCGCCACGTGGGCGGTGCAACGCCCGACTTCAACACCATCGAGGAGTTCCTCTTCGCCCTGAGCCGCTGCGGCATTGGCGACAGCCTGGTGGTGAAGCTGGCCCCCGGTAGCTACAACCCCTTCACCGTGCCTGCCTTCACGGGTGCCAATGCCAACGCCTATGTGGTGTTCGAGCCCGAAGGCAACGGCCGTGTGACGGTCTTCTCCTCCGAGGCCAACAACCGTTATGAGGATGAAAACGGTGCCTACCTGCCAATCTCCACTTCGCTTGTCAACCTCGTGGATGCCGCCAACGTCAGGTTCCGCAACATCAACTTCGTGCGCTATGCCATGCCGCTGACCGATATGGTCACCATGGGCCTGAACAGCGCGAACTGTCACTTCGAGGGTTGCTCGTTCATCGACAGCCTTGCCAACCCCGCGGCTAGCATGCGTATCAACGCGTTGATCAATTCCGGCTATGCCAACGGCCTGATTGTCGACGGCTGCACCTTCGTGGGTGGCAAGACGGGCGTGGATGTCAAAGGTCAGGCTTCCGACATCCGTTCGTCCAGCAACTCCGTAATGAACAGCACGTTCCGCAACCAGTACGACTATGCCGTCAACGCCAGCAACCAGACGAACCTCAATGTCTATCGCAACGAGATGTACGATGTGCTGAGCAACTCGATGGGTGTGTTGCTGCTGAACGAGTGCAACGGCACGACGCGAGTCACGTGCAACAAAATCTACACCTCGCATGGCGGTGGTGGCATTGCCCTGAATAGCGTCAGCGGCAACGCGGCCCATCACGTGCTGGTGGCCAACAATATGATTGTCTGCAACGATGACGGCACGGCCAACCTCATGCGTACGCCCTTCAACGTCATCACCGCCAACTACACCGATGTGGTGTACAATTCGGTGAAGATGACCGCCACCTCGCGCAACAACATTGCCGCTGTGAGCTTCGGTGGCGGTACGCTCCAGAACAGCCAGTTTGTCAATAACGTTGTCGTCTCGCTCGACAATAACAACTATGCTCTCAACTATGCTCCCGGCAGCTATGCCACCAACACCGTTGGCCACAATGTGTACTACTCGCTGGGCTCCATCCTGAACCGCCGTTCCGGCGCCGGCTGCATGGACCTCGACGCCTGGGTGATGAACGAGCCTGCCGATACCAACTCCATTGTCACCAATCCCAACTTCCTCAATGGCTCGCTGGTCGACCTCCGCACCTTCAACCGTCTGGTGAAGGGTGTGGGTATCCCCATTGCCAACGTGACGACCGACATGTTCGACAGCGTGCGCAGCACCACTGCCACCTGCCCCGGCGCCTTCGAGTTTGTCTCGCTGGCCTACGACTTCGAGCCCGAAGCCCTGATCAGCCCCGTCGACGAGACCTGCTACATGCCCTCGAGCGTGGAACTGAAGGTTCGCCTGCGCAACAGCGGTGTCAACGCCTACACGGGCACTGGCCTGCAGTTGAAATACAAAGTCGACAATGCCACCATCCAGACGGTGAACGTGACGGGCACCGTTCCCGCCGAGGATACCGTCACCATTGCCACCGGTGCCATGCTCGCCCTGCCGTCCTACGCCACCAGCGACCGCACCTACAACATCAAGGTCTGGACCGTCTTTGCCAGCGACCCCAACCAGACCAACGACACCAACGACTTCCAGGTGGTGAGCAAATACCGCCCGGCCAAGCCCAACAACGACAGCACCAGCATCGCCTACGCCACCCGTGCCACCATCACGCCGACCAGCGGCGTGAACAGCTGGGCCGTCTACGGCAGCACATCGGCCCCGCAGCGCAAGTCGGAGCTCTATTGGTTCCGTGACACCACCGATGCAGCACCCTTCCACGTCGGCCCCACGTTGACCACGGATACCCTCCGCATGGACAGCACCTTCTACTTCCGCCAGCGCCGTGCCAAACCCATCGTGCGCATCACGCAGGTCGAATTCAACCATGCCAACAACGCCGTGGGTCTCACGCCCTCGATGCCCTACTGGGTCAATAGCGGTCGCAAGACCGCCATCCAGCTGACCAATGTCGGCGATGCCCGCGCCAACCTCTTCGGCGACACCATCCAGACCATCTCGCCCACCCAGACCCTCAACAACAAAGTCTTCGTCTTCACCGACAGCGTCTTCATCGAACCCGGCCAGTCGCTGGTGGTGCAGTGCGCCACGGGCAACTCCGCCAACCCCGCCCTGACCATCCACACCGGTACCCCCTTGTCGTCCACCACGGTCTCCTACACCTCCAAGATTGCCTTTGTCTACCGCCGTGGCGGCGTCATCGAGGATGCTGTGGCCCTGAATGCCATCGGCGATGCCTCCACGCAGGCCATCACCTGGGCCAATATCGGCGTTCCTTCCTATGTCTGGAACGGCACCGGTGTGAACCTCGCTTCCAGCAATACCGCTGCCGGTATCATCAGAAATGCCTTCAACGGCAATGCCTCCGACTGGCAGATCGCCTCTGCCGCCAATCCCATGTTCATCAATACCATCAGGCCGACCTGGATCCGCTACACGGACAACGGCTGCGAGGGCTACTTTGCCAGCTACAAGGTGAAAATGATTGCCCCCCCTGCAGCCGATATCGACCTCAGCACCCCCATCCTGCCTGCTACCGCCTGCGGTCTCGGCAACGAGAACATCTCCGTCACCGTACACAACTACGGTATCAATTCCGTCAGCGGCCTGGTGCTCAACTACAGCGACGGCAACGACACGGTGACCGAGAACGTCAGCCAGCCTATCGCCGCCAACGGTGTGATGACTTACACCTTCGCCGCTCCGCTCAACTTCGCCTATAGCACCGACTCCCTTATCACCGTCCGTGTCTGGGCCGATGCCGTCAGCGGCGACAATATCCATAGCAACGACACCAACTATGCCTCGGTGCTCTCGCTCTACACTCCCGCCGCCCCGGACACCACCATCGTCCGCACGGTCTCCTATGCCAACCCCGACACCATCACGCTCCCCGTTGTCAGCGGTCTCGTCCCAGTATGGTACGACTATGAGGGCAACGCCGTGGACACTGGCTACACCAGCATCTCCGAAATCCTCTATGTCGGCGGCACCCGCGGTGTCAGCTATATGGCCACCGTCCCCCAGACCGGCATCATCGGCACCGGCACCTCGATTCCCAGCAACAACACTACGCCCACTCCCTACCAGCCTGCCACGAAGTATTCCCGTCAGCAGTACATCTACTCTGCCAGCGAGCTCCGTGCCGCTGGTCTGGAGGCTGGATTCATCAACTCCGTCGCCTTCGAGTTGATGACCATCCCCGGCAACAACGTCAACTTCGTTTCTTTCAACGACTACACCGTCTCCATGGGCACCACTCAGGATACCATCTTCAGTGGCAACTCCGACTGGAAGAGCACCACTCAGGTCTCCTCGCAGTCTCCGTTCGTGATTAGCCAGTCTGACTGCAACACATGGGTCTCCCATCCGTTCAGCTCGCCCTACTATTGGGACGGCACGTCCAGCATCGTTGTGGAGGTGTCGCACTACATCGCCACCGCCGTTTCCACCGGTGCCAAGTCGGCCTATACGCCCAAGACCAATGCAGTACTGTTCAAGTTCAACAGTAATGCTATCACCCCCACCACGGCCGGTGGCCGCCATGCCAACCGCCCGAACATTCGCTTCAGCAACACCACCTATGGCTGCGCCAGCGCCATTACGCCGTACACCGTGCAGATGGTCAACATCCCCTCCGTTGACATGGCTGTGCTCTGGCCCAACGGCACCGACACTATCCACTACAACTCCTGCAGCAACACCTCCTTCTACGTCAATGTGCGCAACCAGGGTGCCTCCGAAGCCACCAGCACCACGCTCTACTATTATTTCGACACCCTGGCTGTCGACAGCACCGTCGTCACCAACGCCATTGCCTCCGGTGCCACCGAGAATGTGCTGCTCTTCAACCGCCACATGAACCCTGGTCGCCACACCCTCCGTGTCGTGGTGGCTGCCAATGGCGACGACATTTCCTCCAACGACACCATCACCCGCTCCTTCATGGTGAGCTTCTGCAGTGGCACCTACACCATCGCCACCACCGGCGGCGACTATCGCTCCTTCGGTGAGGCCATCGATACCCTCAACGTTGTCGGCATCGAAGGCCCGGTGCGGTTCAACGTCAGCCCCGGCATCTATACCGAGCAGGTGGTGCTGAACAACATCCCCGGTTCGTCGGCCACCAATACCATTGCCTTCTATGGCACCGGCGACGACGTCCTGCTCACCGCCGCTCCCACCCAGAACGACAACTATGTCTTCCTGCTCGACAGCACCTCCAATGTCACCCTCTCGCGCTTCCGCATCGAGGCCCGCCCGCCCAGCGGCAACTACGCCAATGCCCTGGTGCTCCAGAAGGGTGGCCACATCACCATCGACAGCCTCACCGTCCGTGTGAAAGGTACCGTCAACAACGTCAACGCCTCTGCCGTGGTCCTTCTTGGCGAGGTCTCCAACCTCACCTTCGTCAACAACACCATCGACAGCGGATACTACTCCTTCCGCACCTCCGGCACCCTTACCAACTATCAGGACTTCACCCTCACCAACAACACCTTCAGGAACTTCTGGTTGCAGGGTATCAACGTCCGTGGCATCACCAACTTCGTCGCCAACAACAACAGGATTCGTGGCGGTATCAATGGCTCCAATGTGACCGGCCGCGGCCTGACGGGCCTCTACCTGGCCCAGTCTGCCGGAAACATCTCGATCCAGCGGAACTACATCATCCTTATTGACGACAAGAACGGTGGCAAGCGCGGCATCCAGCTCGAGAACATCAACTGTGGCGCCAGCAACCCAGCCCTCATCGCCAACAATATGATCAGCTGCTCCGGTACGGGAACCGCCGGCCTCACACCCGCCAAACCCTCCGGCATCTGGATAGACAGCTCTTCCTCCTACATCAACGTCTATTTCAACACCGTCCGTGTCTACTGCGGCCCCTATGCCTCGGCCCAGTTCTCCGATGCCTCCTACTCCTTCTTCTCTGGCGCCACGGTGTCGAATATCCACGTCATGAACAACATCTTCTCCAACTTCAGCAAGGGCTACGCCTACTATGTCTCCGAGCTCAACACCGTCAACCTCTCCAACTACAACGACTACTACACTGTCAGCGCCCGTCCCTTCGCCTGGAAGAGCACAAACAACACGTTGGCCGACCTTGTCGCCCTCCAGGGTATCAACTCCGACGACGCCAACTCCGTCTTCCAGGAGCCTTACTTCCTCTCCGACGAAGACCTCCATCTCGTCATGACCAACCTCGCCGGCATCGCCCAGTACAACAGTGACGTGCCCGACGATATCGACGGCCTCACTCGCAAGCAGGTCCCCGGTCCCACCATCGGTGCCCATGAGATGGATGTCGTCACCCACGACATGGCCGTCGTCCGCATCGTCGAACCCGTCATGCCTGCCAGCCTCAATTTCAATCCGCCAAACAACATGCCGCCGCACATCGAGTCCGACTCCGTGCGCGTCATCGCACAGTTCTACAACAACGGCATGGCTCCCGAGAGCAACATCCAGTGGTACGCCTACATCGAGGGCTTCGAGGCCCAGACCCGCACCCCCAACAAGAACATCGGTTCCTTTGCTCCCGCCGAGTCCAAGATGGACACCGTCATGATGCCCACCGTCCTTGGCATCACCGACACCAACATCGTACATGTCGTGGTCATCCTCCCGGCCGACAGCTCGCTCTCCGACAACGACCGCGTCTCCAACTTCTATCTGGCTCCTGCCTTCAACCTTGCTGCCACACGTATGTCTACCGACCACACCGGTTGCTCCATGCAGAACACCGTCGTCAAGATTACCGTCAAGAACGAGGGCTTCAAGGACGTGCCTGCCGGCACCACTTTCAAGATCGGCTACCATCCCCAGATAACCCAGCCCACTACCATCACCAGCATCTACACCATGCCCGACACCGTCGAGCAGAACACCACCCTCACCACCCCGCTCCTCATGGGCCAGACGCAGACCATCGACTTCACCGCGCCCGCCAACTTCTATCCCACCGGTGAGTCGCAGGACATCAAGTTCCGCCTCATGGGTTGGGTCAACTACAGCCTCGACATCACCCAGGCCAACGACTCCACCAACAAGACCTCCAACTCCCAGTCGCCTGTCATCGATGCCTACTATTCGCCCGAGCCTCCCGTGGGCTACGACACCGTCCTCCCCTACGGCACCTGGGGCGAGGTCCGCGCCTCCCAGGTCAACACCCGACCCATCCGCTGGTATCGCGACAGCACCGCCACTCCCTACTATCATCCCACGGCCTACAACGCCTCCACCAAGTGGAGCAACACCCCGCAGTATTTCCACGATTCGGTCTACTATCTCAACTGCCTCTCCACCAAGAACTGCCCCAGCTTCTTCTCCACTGTCCGTGTTTCTGTCGCTCCTCGCCTGCCCAACGACATGGCCTTCGAAGCCGTCCTGGCACCCCTTGGCGACCGTGTCTACATGGAGAACGACACCGTCCGTGTCCGCATCTCCAACTATGGCACCAGCTCCCAGACCAATGTCCCGATAGCCTTCCAGCTCAAGCGTGGCAACAACATCATCCAGAATGTCACCGAGGTCTGTCCCGCCACCATCCCCGCCGGCCAGTCCTATGACTACACCTTCACCACGCTCCTCGACATCCCCACTCCCACCACTGCCCAGAACTACACCCTCACCGTCTGGACCGACCTCGCCACCGATGGCGCCCGCCGCAACGACACCATCCGCACCGCCTACACCTTCCGCTCCCTCGCCGAGAGCCTCTACAATGCTCTTGCCTCCGGCAATCCTTCCTTCGACATCACGCGCGTATCATTTAATGAAATCGACTACGAGACCCCGCAGCAGGGTCGCGGCTACACCAACCTCGGCTCCTACAACGATCCCGACTATCCGGTTCTCCACGTCTCACGTGGTCTCTCCGATTCCATCATTGTCGAGGTCACCCCGCTCGATGGTAACGCCCAGTCCGCCCGTGTCAGTGGTTGGGTCTACATCGACTTCAACCGTAACGGTACCTTTGAAGTCAGCGAGGCCGTCGTCAGCGAAGCCATCTTCTACGATCGCGAGGCCTTGCGCGACGTCATCACCATCCCTGCCACGGCAACGCCGGGCTACATGCGCATGCGTGTCGCTGTTGGTAGCTATGCCGATTTCAATGGTGTCCCCGGAGGCCCCGTTGGTGGCATCCCCTCCGACAAGAACGGCCACGCTATCGACTTCCTCCTCTTCGTCGACCCCGATGCCCCGCAGAACGACATTGCTGTAACCCAGATTGTCGGCCCGCGCAGCTATATCATCGACGACGACACTCCTCGCGAAGTATCCTTCCGCATTTCCAACAAGGGCGCTTCTCCTGTCAGCGGCCCCACCTTCGGCTACTCCTTCACCGGCGAGGAGCCCGACTCCACCGGCACCGGTGTCGTCAGCTATCCTGGCACCCTGGCACCGGGCTCCTCTGCCGTTATCTCTCTGCCCGGACACTCGTTCCCCTATGGCGTCACCGACCTGCTCGTCTGGTCCAACCAGGCCGACGATGACAACCGCTCCAACGATACCCTCGAGTACCAGTACAACCGTTTCTACGTCATCACTCCGCCCGTCATGGACAGCTTCGACATCGACAACAAGTGGTATGCTCCGCGCGGCTACAACGTCTACTCCCACAACTATTGGGAACTCGGCACTCCTGCCAAGCAGCGCATCAATGCCCCCTATTCCGGCGACAAGGCTTGGGTCACCGACCTCACCGCCACCTCCATCGTCACCGGCAAGCGCGGCAACGTGAGCTACCTCTACAGTCCTATCATCGACATCCACCAGATCTTCCCTGACACCATTTCCGTACGCATCCGCCGCCACCTCATCAACGGCAGCTCCCTGCGTCTCGAGTTCCGCAACTTCGAAGGCATGTGGGTCAACGCCTCGCGCGACTCGCTCTTCAACTGGTACAACAACCAGGACGGCGAATGCTTCGACGGCACCTCCTCCGGCACCACCTACAACTACTACTTCGCTCCCACCAACTACCGTGACGGTATGCGTGGCGACTTCGGCGATAAAGTCCAGTTCCGCTTCGTCTACACCACACCCATCGGTTCCTCCGCCACCGCCGCTTTCGGCGAAGGCTGCGCCATCGACAACTTCCAGCTTGGCCGTGCCCGTCGCCCGGTCGATGCCGGTATCATCGACATCGTCGAGCCTGCCGCCCCTGCCTATGGCCAGACCATCTTTCCCAAAGTCGTTGTGCACAACTACGGCACCGATACCCTCCGCGAAGTCGCTGTCGGCTATATCCACTACGGCACCTTCCTGCCCAAGGAGTGCACCGTCAGCTGCCTCGCTGCTCCCGGCGGCAACGACACTGTCCTTCTCACCTCTCCCTTCGTGGTTACCAGCGACTACCCCGAGTCCTTCGACATCACGGCCTTCACCATGCTCGACGAGGATGTCTACTACGACAACGACACCATCGTCAAGACCTTCGAGCTCGCGCCGCTGGCCAACGACATCAGCGCCCACTCCTTCATCTATCCTCTCGAACAGTCTGTCGCCGGCGACGACCTCCAGGTCACCATCCGCATGCGCAACTTCGGCACCAGCCCCATCTCCCGCGCCCAGGCCACCTATATCATCAACGGTGAGCACCGCGTGGACGAGGACGTCGATTTCGAGGCACTCCTCGGCCGTCCGTTGGCTTCCCTCGAGTACTTCAACTACACCTTCAACGCCCACTTCCGTGCCCCCTATGGTGTAATCAAGCTCACCGGCATCGTCAAGAGCGATCAGAACGACTACATCTACAACGACACCATCACCAAGCGTGTCACCCTCGTCAGCGACATCAGAGATATCGCTGCTGCCGCCGTCATCATCGACTCCTCCGGATTCACCTCCTCCCGCATCACCCTGGTCATCGAGAACCGCGGTGGCCGCGGTGTCAATGGCTTCGAGGTGGGCTTCTACATCGACGGCGACACCACCCAAATCTACCGCGAGGTCTTCAACCAGGATCTCCCGCTGGCTGCCCTCGGCACAGCCTACCACACCTTCGACGTCTCCCTCCCGCAGCGTTCCGTGCCCTATTCCAATGTGACGGGCTTTGTCCACCTCCAGGGCGACAACGACAGCGGCAACGACACCACCAATGCCTTCGCCGAACGCTTCCTCGACCTCGAGATGGCCCAGATCCTCATCATCGAGAACTCCGCACCCACCTGTCAGGTCATCGCCTACGTGGTCAACCGTGGCAATGTGCCTGTCATGACCGGCCAAGTAAACATCAGGGCCACCATCAACGGAAACTCCCTCAACATGAACTCCGGCGACCGTGTCGCTCCCGGCGAGGGCCATCCCTACTACTTCGAACGCACCATCCCCAAGAGCCCCAACCACACCTATGAAGGCTCCGCCAAGCTCAACTACATCAACGACCTCGACTCCACCAACGACCAGTCCAACTACATCGTCATCTACAGCTACTGGGATCCCGAGAGCGTGCCTACGGTCAACGGCGACGAGCTGGTCCTCGACCAGAACTATCCCAACCCCTTCGAGGGCCGCACCACCGTCCCCTTCACCCTGCCCAACGATGCCAACGTGCGCATCTTCGTCATCGATGCTATGGGACACGTGGTCAACAGCTTCGAACGCTTCTTCTCCGCCGGCCAGCAGACCGTCACCCTCGACCTCTCGGCCTATTCCTCCGGCATCTACTACTACGGTATCGAGGTGGACGGCCAGCGTCTCATGCGCAAGATGATTCTCCGCTGATGATGCTGCAACGGTTCATCGACTTTAATCGGAAGCAACACCTTGTCCCCCCGGGGGAGAAGGTGTTGCTCGCCGTTAGCGGCGGCCGCGACTCCGTGACCATGGCCCACCTCTTTTCCCAGGCCCGCATCCCCTTTGCCGTCGCCCATTGCAACTTCCACCTCCGCCCCGGCGACTGCGACCGCGACGAGCTCTTCGTCCGCCGCCTTGCCGACTCCTACGGCGTCCCCTTCCACTCCGTCTCCTTCGACACCCGCAGCCATGCCGCCTCCCACGGCATGGGCATCGAAGAGGCTGCCCGCCACTTGCGCTACTCCTGGTTCGCCACCCTCTGCCGCGACCATGGCTATGCCTGCGTGGCCACGGCCCACCATCGCGACGACGCCATCGAAACCTTCTTCCTCAATCTTTTCCGCGGCACCGGCATCGCCGGCCTCCACGGCATCCGCCCCGTCTCGGCCTATGGCGACACACGCCTCGTGCGCCCCATGCTCTGCTTCTCGCGGGCCGACATCGACCGCTATGTCGAGGAAAACCGTCTCCCTTATGTCGAGGACAGCACCAACGCCCTCCTCGACGCCCGCCGCAACCAGCTGCGCCACCGCCTCCTGCCCCTGCTGCGCGAGCTCTATCCCTCTGTCGACGAGACCATGGCTGCCAACATCGAGCGCCTCCACGACGCCGAGCTCATCTTCCGCGACCACATCGAAACCCTCCGCCAACAGCTCCTCCGGCCCTATCCCTCGCGCCTCCGCGACCTCCCCTTTGTCATCCAGGCCCTCGACCTTCAGGCCCTCCGCGCCCTCCCCACACCGCTCACGGTCCTCTTCGAGCTTCTACGCCCCTACGGCTTCAACGCCGCACAGGCCGCCGACATGCTGCACGCGAAGACCACCGGCAAGCAGTTCCTCTCCCCGACCCACATCGCCGAGTACCACCGCGGCCTCCTTCTCCTTGCCCCGCTGGCTGAGGAGTGTGTAAAGGGGGAGGGATTGGAGCGCCCTTGGCGCCCCGGCGACCGTTTCCGTCCTAAAGGAATGAAAGGAAGCCGCCTCGTCAGCGACTTCCTCAAAGATCTTCACCTCTCGCGCATCGAGAAGGCGCATGTGCGCCTACTTGTCGACGCCGACGGCCACATCCTTTCCGTGGTGGGCCTGCGCGATGCCGAGGGGACCTAATTGTTGACCACTCTCTTCACGGCCAACAGGCGGTCCGCACGGTCGCTCGGCGCACGGTAGTAGACATACACCGTGTACTCGTTCGGGGTCTCCATGTGGTCGCCTTCCAGGCGTTCTGTGGCCGAGCCCTCCTGCTGTCGCCCCACGCAGAGCAACAGGTAGCTGTAGTACCCCTGCTTCAGCAGCAACCGTTTGACATAGGCTTTGTATTCCGGCCGGTACTCCATGCGGCTCGTCGAGTCCAGCTTCCAGTCCGTCAGCTGCCCCACTACGTACACGCTACGGTCCAGCATGGGCTGCTCCATGGGCAGACTCAGGTTCACCCACACATAGTCCGCCTCCAAGGCCTTGTTCGTGCGGTCCCACACGTTGACCTTCATGCCGCCGTTCAGCGTCTTCTCGCTCAGGAAATGCTTGCGCGAACGGTCCTCCTCGGGCCTTATCATGGCGAAGTACTCGCCTCCGTATTCCTCCACCCGCATCACGTTGTACATAGGCAGGTGGATATTCGAGCAGTCGAAGAAGCGGAACGTGTTGCCCCCGGCGAAGATGTTCTCCTGCTCGAGGCTGTAGTTCATGGCCATGCGGTCGTATCCGTGGAAACGCAACCAGCGGGCATTGTCTTGCCGGCCGTTCTGCTGCACCCGCACGCGTGTCCATTCCGGACGCAACGCTGTGCCCTCCACCTTCACATCCACCTCCTGCCGCTCGCGGATGGACATGCCGTCGTAGGGGCGCGAAATCTCGGCCGATACCTTGGCCCCCTGCTCGCTCACCCAGAAACGCCGCGTCAGCAACGTGTCCCCACGCTCGTCGGACACCACCGTCAGTACATAGTTGCCTGAATATGTGAACTCTGCGTATCGTGCCGGCACCGTCTGATGATAGTGCACGAACGGGCGCGACGTCGTGAACGAGAACTCTATGTTCTCTATCTCCCCGCGCTCGAAACCGCTCATGAACTCGTACGGCTCCAGGTCGTCGCGCACCCACTGCGCGTCGCAGTGTGCCAACGTATAGTGCAGATTCTCACCCTCATCGGCCAACACGTCGAACTGCAGCAGCATCCGCTCACCGCCGCCCATCGTCAGCACCGGTGCCTCCAGCTCCACGCCCTCGCGTGTAAGCGTCACCGTCTTCACGTCGGCCCTCCATGCCGAGTCCGATACCCGTTGGCTCCATGCCGCCGTCCATGCTGTCGCGGCAAAAAACAACACTATTATCTTTTTCATAATCAACGATTTCTGTGTTCATGTTTTCCTCTTCCTCGTCGGCATCGGCAAGGAAAATGTACTGGCACTCCGAGGCCCGCTGCTGGTAGTCCGTCACGAAGCCCCACACATGGAACTCCCTCCCGGCCCACTCGTCCGGCAACGCCAGCGCCACCCGCCGCGTCTTGCGCTCCACCGGTGCCCCCATCACCAGCTGCTTCAGCTCCGGACAGTAGGCTGCCACCACCACACGGTCCTCGTTGTCGGCCCTGACTCTCAGCGGGTTCTTCTCGAACTCCACACGCAGCACCCCCTGCTCGTCCACCTGCGCCGGGCTGAACGCCACCGGGGCCAACGGCCCACTGCTCAGCAACAAGCGGTGGTACGCCACGCCCTGCGCTGAGAAACAACCCTTGTTCATCCGCACAAAGAGGTTGCCCTCCGTAAGTCCCTGTTCCAACGAAGCTTGCCGCATACCGTAACGGAGCGCCGCCGTCAGTCGGCTCGCCAACTGAACCATGTCGCGAAACTGCATCCTGTGCGCCTGCTGCGCCTCGGTACGGGGATTGTGCACCGTGCGGGGACGTGCGCGCATGCACCAACGCCCACGCCACTGGTAGCCGATCACCGGGCCCACCGTACCGTTGAACCCACCCAGGATTCCTGCTGTCTGTTTTGCCATAACCTTCTGTCCTTTCTGTCTTTAAGTACAACTTCTATTCTTTTTTCTTGCAATGATAACGCCATTTTCTTCCTATTATTGCCCACGAACGAAATTTTTTTTAAGGAGAGATTAAAGAAGGAGGAAAGGGATATGAAAGAGATGTCTTATGTAAATGGTTGTTTTGGAATAAGTTTATCACAAGTATTTTTATAAGAAAAAAAGAAGAGACGCGGTGTGGCGCGTCTCTTCGTTGGTATGTGGGATGGATGTTATTCGGAGAGTGGGAGGGGTGTTATTCGGGGAATTTGGTGGCGAAGCGGCGTTCGTATTCCTCGATGAGCATGGGGCGGAAGTCGGGGTGTGCGATGCGTATGAGGTCCTCGGCGCGGTGTTGGAGGGTGCGACCCTTGAGGCGTGCGATGCCGTATTCGGTGACGAGGTAGTTGACGTCGTTGCGGGTGGTGCTGACGGCGGAGCCGGGGGTGAGGAAGGGTTTGATGCGAGAGATGGTGCCGCCGGCGGCGGTGGAGGGCATGGCGATGATGCTCTTGCCTTCGCGGGACATGGAGGCGCCGCGGACGAAGTCGATCTGGCCGCCGATGCCGCTGTACTGGCGCATGCCGATGGTTTCGCTGGCCACCTGGCCCATGAGGTCGACCTCGAGGCAGGAGTTGATGGAGACCATGCGGTACTGGCGGGCGATGATCATGGGGTCGTTGGTGTAGTCCACGGGGTAGAGCTCGATGTCGTCGTTGTTGTCGACGAAGTCGTAAAGGTCGCGGGAGCCCATGATGAAGGTGGTGACGACCTTGCCCTTGTGCATGGACTTCTTGCGGCCTGTGATGTTGCCTTTCTTCATGAGGTCGGCCACGCCGTCGGAGAACATCTCGGAGTGGATGCCGAGGTCGTTCTTTTCGCTCAGTTCGGCGAGGACGGCGTTGGGGATGCCGCCGATGCCCAGCTGGAGGGTGGAGCCGTCGACCACGAGGGAGGCGCAGTGGCGTCCGATGGCGCGTTCGATCTCGGTGGACTCCTCGCTGTGGAGCTCGGGGAGGGGGTAGGCGCAGGGGATGATGTGGTCGATCTGGGAGACGTGGATCATGTTGTTGCCGCCGACGAAGGGCATGAGTTCGTTGGTTTCGATGATGACGCTCTTGGCGCAGCGGATGGCCGCCAGGGCGTAGTCGCAGCTGACGCCGAGGGAGAGGTAGCCGTCGTCGTTGGGGGGTGTGGCCTGGAAGACGGCGACGTCGCAGGGTATTTCGTCGCCAATCATGTCGGGCACATCGTGGAAGTAGGCGGGGAAGAAGTCGCCGTTGAGGTGGTTGACGGCGTCGCGGGAGTTGCCGGAGAGGAAGTTGCTGACGTGGCGGAAGTGGCCGAAACAGTTGGGGTGCAGCAGGGGGTTGTCGCCGAGGGTGGTCATGTGGAAGATGAGGACGTCGTTGTAGTCCTCGTAGTGGTCGGCGAGGGTCTGGGGGATGATTTTGGGTACGGCGGCGGCGTGGCCGAGGACGACACAGTCGCCGTCGTGGATGTCTTTGATAGCCTCTTCGGGCTTGGATACTTTGCGTTTATATTCGTCTTTCCAGTTCATGGTGCAGATTGTAATAAAATATTGTTTTTTTGCGGGTTGGACGCGTCGGTGCCCTCCCGTTTGGATTGCAAAGATACATCTTTTTTTTGAATTTTCCGATAAATGGATTTTTTTGTGTATTTTTGCAGTTTCAAAAGATGACTTTTTAGAGATGGAAAACATATATATAGAGACCTATGGATGCCAGATGAACTTCGCCGACAGCGAGGTGATAGCCTCCATCCTGACCCAGTCGGGCTACGGGGTGGTGGACGAGGTTGCCGAGGCGGATTTCATCCTGATCAATACCTGTGCCATCCGCGACAACGCCGAGCAGCGTGTGCGCCACCGCGTGCGCGAGCTGCGGGCCCTGCAGAACCGCCGCCAGGGGCTGCGCGTGGGTGTGCTGGGGTGCATGGCCGAGCGCCTGCAGAGCCGCCTGATGGCCGAGGAGGACAACGTGTCGTTTGTGTGCGGCCCCGACGCCTACCGTCGCTTGCCGGAGATGCTGCAGCAGGTGCGCCGCGGGCAGAAGGCCGCGGAGGTGGAGCTGAGCACGACGGAGACCTATGCCGACATCGAGCCGGTGCGCCTGGCGGGCAATGGCATTTCGGCCTATATCAGCATTATGCGTGGCTGCCAGAACTATTGCGCCTACTGCGTGGTGCCCTACACCCGCGGACGCGAGCGCAGCCGCGATCCCGAGACCATCGTGCGCGAGGCACGGACGCTCTTCGAGCAGGGCTACCGCGAGGTGACGCTGTTGGGACAGAATGTCAATAGTTACCATTGGGAGGAGCGGGCACACTCCTCAGTCAGCCTGACGGCTGACAGCTCCCTTAACTTAGGGGAGCAGCCAGATGGTGCTGCTATGGTACTTGGCTCCTCCCCTAAGTTAGGGGAGGGGGACCGCCGCGAAGCGGTGGGGGAGGAGTGTGTAGGCACGCAGCAGACGGAACGGGTTGTTGGGTTTCCGGAGCTGATGGAACGGGTGGCGGAGATAGACCCGCGGCTGCGGGTGCGTTTTGCCACGTCGCATCCCAAGGACCTCAGCGACAAGCTGCTGGAGGTGATGGCCCGGCATGCCAACATCTGCCGCTGCATCCACCTGCCGGTGCAGAGCGGGAGCAACAGGATGCTGAAGCTGATGAACAGGAAGTACACCGTGGAGTGGTATCTGGACCGCGTGGCGGCCATCAAGAGGTACATGCCCGACTGTTCCATTACGACCGACGTCATCGCCGGATTCTCCACGGAGACGCTGGAGGACCACGAGGCCACCCTGGAGCTGTTCCGCAAGGTGCGCTACGACTACGCCTACATGTTCAAGTACTCGCTGCGCGAGGGCACGTATGCGTGGAAGCACCTGGCCGACGACATTGCGGAGGAGGAGAAGACGAGGAGGCTGAACGAGATCATAGCCCTGCAGGGCGAGATAGCGCTGGAGAACAACCAGAAGGAGGTGGGCCGCGAGTACGAGGTGCTGGTGGAGGGCGAAAGCCACCGTTCGAAGGAGCAGCTCTTCGGGCGCAACAGCCAGAACAAGGTGGTGGTGTTCGACCGCGGGGACGCGGTGCCGGGGACCTACCGCCGCGTGAGGGTGGAGCGTTGCACCGCCGCGACGCTCATCGGACAGCTGGTACAATAAAAAAGGATTTTTGCCGTTAAAAAAGGACATTATGGAAAAAGGACAGTTTTTCAAACGATTCCCCTGGGTGCTGCACCTGCTGCTGATGGTGGCCGTGTCCGCCGTGATACTGGTGCTGGTGTTTGTCTTCATCCGCATCTATGCCCGCCAGGGCACGGAGAGCGAGATGCCCGACGTGGTGGGAATGAATATAGCCGAGGCTATGGCCAACAACGAGTTGGGTGTGGAGTTCGTGGTGATGGATTCCATATTCCGCCAAGGGACCGAGGGGGGCACCATCCTGACCCAGGATCCCAAGGGGGGCACCATGGTGAAGAGCGGCCGCAAAGTGTATGTGAGCATCACGTCGTACAATGCCGACGACGCCATCCTGCCCGAGTTGGCGGGCCTCTCGGTGAGGCAGGCCGTGTCGGAGCTCTATGCGTTGGGCCTCACGGTGGGCAAGCTGACGTTTGTTGAAGACCCCTATAAGAACAGCGTGGTGGACCAGAGCTGCAAGGGCAAGAGTCTCTATGCCGGGCAGCAGATAGCACGTGGCTCGGTGGTGGACCTGGTGGTTGGCAGCGGCGACGGCATGGGAAGCAACAGTGTGCCCTTCGTCATCGGCAAGACGGCCGACAAGGCCCGCAGGGACATCCTGGCGGTGTCGCTCAATGTGGGCAAGGAACACTTCAAGGATGTGAAAGACAGAAGCACGGCTGTGGTGTACCGCCAGGAGCCCGACTATACGGGAGTGAACAAGTATCCCTACGGTACGAGCGTGGAGCTGTGGTACATAGACGCCAACAATACCGATGTGGCCAAGATGGTGTCGGAATTCAAGGTGGATTCGAGCAAGATTGTGGACCCCAACGAGGTGGACGACGGCCGTCCCAGCCCCGAGGATATTGAGGACAATGCCGATTCGTGGTCATGGTAGGGAAGAGGAAAAGGGGTGCGGTGCTGGCGCTGATGCTGTGTGCGGGCCTGACGCTACAGGCCCAGGAGGTGCTGGTGCCTTTGCAATGGGGCCCCGCGGTGCGACCGGGAACCAAGGCGGTTGCGGATACGGTGCGGCTGCCGTTCTTTGACGATTTCGCGAAAGCCGGGGCTTTGCCGACAGGGGAGCTGTGGGACAACCACGGTGTCACCATAGGCAACGGCGCGGGCTTGCTGCCCCCGACGGTGGGGGTGGCCACGCTGGATGCCGTGGGGGCCGACGGACGACTGTACGACGGTGCCACGGCGGGAGTGTTCGGTGCCGATACGCTCTGCTCGCAGGCCCTGGCGCTGGGCGGACTGGGTCCGGAGGACTCGGTGGTGCTGAGCTTCTATTACCTGCCGGGAGGCGGCTGGGGCGACCTGTGGCTCCGCATAGGCGACGCCCCGGAGACGGGCGACTCGCTGATGCTGGAGTTCTACCGTGCGGCGGACAGCGCCTGGGTGCCCGTGTGGAGCCGCGGCGGCACGGAGGTGGATTCCCTCGTGGCGGCCACGGGCAGGGCATGGCAGTATGTGGCCGTGGCCATTACGGATACGGCGTTCTTCAACGACGGGTTCGCGTTCCGCTTCAGGAACCTCTGTTCGGTGGCGGCCACGAGCAAGCCGGGATTGGCCGGCAACTGCGACTATTGGCATCTGGATTATGTCCTCGTGGACCAGGGGCGCACTTCCGTTGGCGTGCCTGAGTTCAGGGATGTGGCCTTTGTGGCCCCGGCGCCGTCGCTGTTGGCCCACTACCAGGCCATGCCGGCACGGCAGTACCGCCAGAGCGAGATGGCTGCAGGGCTGGAGATGACCATAGCGAACCTCTACGGTTCGCCGCTGGCGACGCAATACCAATACGCCGTGGTTGGCGCGGGGGGCGACACGCTCTACCGCTACGACGGCGGTTTCGAGAATGCCCCGGCGTTCCTTCCTGACGGCAGCTACCAGACGGCGCAGGCACATGCCGCTCCGGCGGTGGGCTACGCGTTTCCCGAAGGGGAGCAGCAGAGGGAATACACCATTGTGCACACGGTGAGGGAAGGCGTTGGCGGCGACATGCACGGGGACAACGACACGATGAGGTTCCGCCAGGTGCTTGCCGACTATTACGCCTACGACGACGGCACGGCCGAGAACGGCTACGGGCTCACGTCGACGGCGAGCCGCGTGTATCTGGCCTATCGGTTCGACCTGAATGCCGAGGATACGCTGACGGCGCTGGATATGTGTTTCAACCGTTCGCTGAACGGAGAGAATGAGGATGTGCCGTTCTACATCACGGTGTGGCGTTGCGAAAACGGTGTGCCGCGCGAGGTGCTCTACCGTGACCACAGCGGCCGCCGGCCCGTCATCGAAGGGCTGGACGGTTTCCACCGCTATGCGTTGGAAGAGGCGGTAGTGGTTGGCGACAGCATCTTCGTGGGGTTTGAACAGGCGAATAACTATTTCATCAACCTCGGCTTCGACCGGAACGGCGATGCCAGCGACCGCATATGCTACCTGACGGGTACGGAATGGCAGCAGAGTATACTGCGGGGTGCCTTGATGATGCGTCCGTGCTTCGGGGCGGCTGCCACCGTTGGCATCGAGGAACGGCGGGCAGAGAACGACGGATGGAGCCTGTACCCCAATCCGGCGGACGAATATGTGCAGATGGAAGGCGTGGCGGCGGACGCGGAGGTGTGGGTATACGACATGAATGGGAAAAAGGTTGCCGGCGCAAAGGGCAACCGGATAGAGACACGTGGACTGCCGGGAGGTGTCTACGTGGTGCGCTGTGTGGACGGCAAGAAGGCCGTCGTGGCAAAGAAACTAATAATCAAACACTGATGGCAGAAGAACTCGAACTGGACGAACAGCAACAGGAACTCTACGAGCACCACCATATTGTGGTGGACCGTGGACAGGAGATGCTGCGTATAGACAAGTACCTACAGATGCGGTTGCAGGGGGTGTCGCGCACGAAGATACAGGCGGCGACAAAGGCCGAGTGCGTGGTGGTCAACGGTAAACCGGCCAAGGCCAACTACCGTGTGAAGCCTCTGGATGAAATCAGCATCCTGCTGCCGGAGCCGCCGCACGAGTTCGAGCTGCTGCCGGAGCCGGTGGACATCCATGTTGTCTACGAGGACGAGGATGTGATGGTGGTGGAGAAGCAGCCGGGGCTGGTGGTCCACCCGGGCGTGGGCAACTGGACGGGGACGTTGGTCAACGGCTTGTTGTACTACCTTCAGGGCAAAAAGGCCAGGGGTGGGGAAGAGGCCAAGCCTTTCTTGGTGCATCGTATCGACAAGGACACGTCGGGGTTGCTGCTGGTGGCCAAGAACGAGGAGGCTCAGGCGTTCCTCGCCAAGCAGTTTTTCGAGCACAGTATTGAAAGGAAATACAACGCCCTGGTGTGGGGCGACTTTGAGGAGGACAGCGGTACCATTGTGGGCAACATCGGCCGGTCGCCGAGGGACCGCAAGGTGATGTGCGTGTACCCTCACGAAGAGGGCGCTCCCGAAGAGGAGCAGAAGGGCAAGCATGCCGTGACGCACTGGAAGGTGCTGGAGAGGTTCGGATACGTGACCCTGGTGGAATGCGTGCTGGAGACGGGACGCACGCACCAGATACGTGCCCACATGAAGCACATAGGGCATCCGCTGTTCAGCGATATGGCCTATGGTGGCGACGAGATTGTGAAAGGTACCACGTTCACACGCTACCGTCAGTTTGTGGAGAACTGCTTCGAGGTGCTGCCGCGCCAGGCCCTGCATGCGATGGTGTTGGGTTTTGTTCACCCTGCCACAAAGGAAAAGATGCATTTCGAAAGCCCGCTACCGGAGGATATGGCACAGTGCATAGCCCGATGGCGTAAATACAGTGGTCTTCACGACGCTTAATACTCCCACATGGAATTTTCGATGTCGAAGACTTTGTCTTCGATGATGGCGGCCTCGATTAGGGCGTCCTCGCCGGTGACGTAGTCGCTGATCTTGCGGAGGTGGCGGTTGCTCTCACGGGTGACGTAGGCATCGTAGTACTGGTTGATGAAAATCCAGTCCCACGAGGGCTGGCGGACAACGTTGTTGGGGTCGATATAGGCCGTGTAGCGGATCAGAAGGGAACGGACGGCGGGATGCTGCATGGGTACCCAGAAAAGGGGCTGTACGCCCAAGGGAATGGCCTCGCCCTGGAGCAGTTCGCGATAGGTCTCTTTCAGGGGGGCCAGGGCGATGCGGCGTGAGTCCTGGCGCGAGTCCTGGCGTCCGATGAACCAGGTCTCACGGAAGGCGTAGCTGTATATCTCGGAGCCATCGAAGTTCTTAGGCCGGATGATGGTTTCGAAGAGCTCGTTGTCGTCCTCGTCGTAGCCTATTTCGAGCTGTATGGTGTCGGGGCGTGTGTATCGCTCGACGAAGGCCTCGTTGTCGATGGGTATCTGGAGGTCGTCGTCCTCGTAGATGGGTATCTCGCCGGCGGCCATGGCATCCCAGAGGATGTAGGCCAGGCTTTTCTTGCCGTAGGCGTGGTACTCGTCGTCGGGGAAATAGAAGAACTGGTTGAAGAGTTCTCCGGCGGAGATGGTTTTCCACAGGTCGGTGCTCCAAACGATGTCCGACTGGCGGATGAAGGGGAAGGGCATGGGCTTTTCGTAGCCCTGGGGCTGGCTCGAATAGATGTTGTCGGGGTGCGGCTCCACGGTCTGTGCCGCAAGGGGAAGGGCCAGAACGAGCAGGGACACTATTATGAGCAGTTTCTTCCTCATTGAAAAAAAGAGTTAAGAGTTTGCACTCTTAACTCTTGTTTTTTTGTTTGTCTGAAATAGGTTTAGTATTCCCACATATCGGATTCGATGTCGAAGATTTTTTCTTCGATCTTCTGCGATTCGAGGATGGCATCTTCGCCGACGAGGTAGTCGGAGATGGAGCGGTTGTATACGTTCGACTCGCGGATGATGTAGCTGTCGAAGTAGCGCTGGATGAAGATGTCGTCGTAGGAACGCTCCACCACGTCGTTGTTTTCGTCGTAGGCGTTGGCATTGACAAGGACGTTGCGAACATCCATGTAGTCCATGGGAATCCAGAAGGACCAGTCGCGGCCGGTGTTGCCGGAGGCTAATTCCTTGTCATACTCGAAGGCGAGGCCGAGGATACGGACTTTCTGACGGGAGTCCTGTTTGTCGATATACCATTTCTCCTTCAGACGAATCTTGGTAGCGGTGGAGACATCGAAGGTACGTGCCCGAAGGTAGGTCTCCGTTTCAGGTTCACCGTCTTCATCGAATATGGGTTGACCATCTTCGTCAACTTTAGGGCGCTGAGTTTCGATGGGTTCGCCGGCAAGGTCCGAAAGGGCTTTGGCAGGGTCTTTGGCCACATTCATATCGTCATCCTCGTAGACATTGGGAATATCTCCGTTTCTGACAGCGCGAAGGATGAGGTTGACCAGATTGGTACGTCCCTGATTGTCGGCGGAGTCCTCGGTGGGGAAATAGAAGAACTGGTTGAACTTCTCGTTGAAGTCAATCTCTCTCCAGATGACACATTCCCAGATCACGTCGCTTTGGCGCACTGCGGGATACGGAGTGGCCTTCTTGCCCGTGGTGACGACTTTGGTGTAGAAGTCGTTGGGATTGCGCTGGTCGTCTTCATCGATGATGCTCTGTGCATTGGCTGTGGTGCAATAGGCTGCGATTGCAAGCACATAGAACAGGACTTTTTTCATATTTCAGATTATTTTAATGTTACAGTGTATTGCGCTTGCTTGGTTTTGCCATCAGGCATCATGACGGTGGCAATGATAACAAGCTTTTCGCCTTTGGTAGCTTTGCGGATCATCGACTCGACGGATGCGTTGAAGCGCGGTCCGGTGACGGGTTCTTCCTTGGTGCCCACTGCCACAATCATCTTCACGATGCGGATCATCTTCGGGTCAATCTTCAGCAGGAATCCGGGGTCTTTCAGTGCCACGACGACGGTGTTGGCGGTGAGGTCTTTGCGTGCAATCTTGTCGCCGCTGGCGATACCGTTGATGGAGAGCACAGGCGCGGGGATGTCCTTCACAATGTATTTGTAGGAGCCTACACGAGTGACTTTCTTGTCAACGGTGGCGTCGATGTGGATCTGGAGGTTCTTCTGGCCGGAAGCGGGCTTGAGGATATATTTGCCTTCGCCGGTGCCGGGGGTGATGGTTCCCTGGCCGTCGAGGACGGGTTTCAGGTTACGGGAGTCGATACCTGCTGCAGAGATGGTGATGGGATTGTCAAGACCGGCATAGACGACCTGCAGACCATCGAGCTGGACAACACCGGCGGGTTTGGCCACGAAGTAGACGTCGTTGATGGGGTATTCCTTCGTACCACCGTCGGGGGAGGTGACGTAGGCGGTACCCGTGATGCGCTGCGGACCGAGGTTGTTGCAGGTGGCCCTGTACACCACCGTGCCGCTGTCGCCGCTGACGAGGTTTTGACCGTTGATGGTGGCGCGGAACTGCTGTTTGGAGTCGTAGGCGGCCACATTGATCTTGGTCTCGTAGGTGCCTCCCTGCAGGATATAGGTGGAACGGGGGCGCGAAATCATGGCCACGTCGCTGAAGGTCATATCGCCCTTGCTTACCTGTTTGTAAAGCATGTTGACAGCATCGAACTCAGCGTTCATGGTCTCAGCCTTCATACGGGTCAGCGTGACAAGACCGGCACCGGCAACCACTTCGTCAAAATTCTTGCCTTCCCAGGAGGTGGGCTCGCCTTCTTTGTCAAGGAAGGTCTTGTCCACATCGAAGGGGAATTTCACTTTGGTAGAATCTTCGCCGAGGATATCTTTGACGGTTTTGACGTAGTCCGATATCTTCTGATGGAGGTCGAATGCTTTGCCAGTTCCTTTGGTCAAGTCGCCGTCAAGGAAGAAGTTGGGAGCGCCGTGAGTATCGTCCAGACCCTTCTCCATCCAGGAGAATCCACCCAGTTGAAGTGCGCGACGAACACTGTCGAGGTTGGTGGTGCCGTCTTCGTTTTTCAGTTTGATTACTGTCGTGATTTTGGGGTTCTGGGGGTCGATGTGAATGGTGGCTTCGTCCATACTGACTTCACCGATGAATACGCATTCAAGGCTGTCGATGTATTGTTTCAAATCGTTGGAAAGCGCTTTTACTTTCTGTGCTTTATCGTAACTGGCTTGAACTTTCTCAGGACTGTTTTTCAGAGCGGCATCAAAGTTCACATACGTATCATCCAGTTTTTCTTGTAGATTCACATTGGCGTTAGTCATGGCGGTACCGACCGACCGGAAGCCTTCGACGACTTCGGCCGAGACGTTCAGTGCCAACATGGCGGTGTACACGAGGTACATCATCGTAATCATCTTTTGTCGCGGTGTTTCCGGACAGTTTGTTGCACCCATTGTCTAATTCGTTTTTTGTTCTACAATCTGTTAGTTAGTGGGACGTTAGGGTGGCTTTAGAGACGGGTCTGCATGGCGGCCAGCATGTTGCCGTAGACGTTGTTCAGCTCGGCAACCTTGCGGGTGAGGGCGTCAACCTGCTCTTTGTACTTCATGATGCCATCGGCAGAGTTGGTGAAGTTGGCGAGCATGGTGCCCATCTTCTCCTCGAACTCCTTGTTGAGGTTCATCTGCGTGGAGGCATTGTTGATCTGCATCTCGTACATGGCGTTGATGCTGCTGAGGCTGGCGGACATCTTCTTCATCTCCTCGACATAGGACACCTCGCCGTTGAGCGACTGTGCGGTCTCCTGGTAGATGGTGGAGAGGGTGGAGATGGCCTCGGGGGCACCCTGCATGCTTTCCAGCAGGCGGCCGGCCTGGGTGGCCACACCGTCCATGTTGCTGACGAACTTGTCGGTGGCGGCGGTGACGCTGGCCATGTTGTTCATGGAGTTGGCACTCTCGGCCAGGTTCTGCATGCCCTGACCCAAGCGGTCGATCAGCTCGGGGCTGATATGTGCATCTTCAAGCATCTTGTCCAGCTTGGCGGTGAGGGGGTCTTTGCTCACGGGGAGATTGGCGGCCTTCTCGATGGGGTTGCCGTTCTCGTCCAGTTCAACTTCGCCCTCAAGACCGGCTTCGTCGATCATGCCGGCCAGTTCGGGATAGACAAGGCTCCAGTCCCACTCCTTGTGAGGCGGCTCGAAAGCCGAGAGGAAGAAGATGATGGTCTCGGTACCCATACCTGCAATAAGCATGTAGTTGGCACCAGGCCAGTGCATAATCTTGAACAGAGCACCAATGATAACGACGGCGGCGCCCCAGCCATAGAGATAAGCCATGAAAGACTTGTAGCCTTTACTGCGAACGAGATTGTTGATGAAACTCATAATTCAAATGTTTTTGTGTTGCTTATTTGTAAATGTGTTTTTTCTTTATTATATATGTGCTTGTGTATGTTTTTTTTTACTGAGCCACGTTGGAGGCGGTGCGCAGGTTGTCGCCCTTCACACGTCCCAGGTAGGGCTGCACGCAGCGGAAGCCGATGTAGCACTTGGCGGTGTCCATGAACTCGAAGTCGCGGGTCTGGACCTGGATGAAGTATTTCTGGTCCTTCCAGCTGCCGCCGCGGACCACTTTGCGCTTCATGGTCAGGGCATCCTCGTCCTTGGCATTGTAGTTGTAGTAGGGGGTGATGGCGTTGGCCACGATATAGGTGGTCTCCGAATAGGCGTCGTAGCACCACTCGCTGACGTTGCCGGCCATGTCGTACAGACCGTAGTCGTTCGGGGCGTAGTGGCCGACCATGAGGGTCTTCACGCCACCGTCGTCGTCGTAGGCACCCTTAAGAGGCTCGTAGTTGGCCAGGAAGCAACCGTTTGGATTGCGGACGTAGGGGCCGCCCCAAGGATAGCTCTGGGCCTGGATGCCGCCGCGGGCGGCGAACTCCCACTCGCTCTCGGTGGGCAGACGGAAGTCGTTGAGCTTGGAGTAGTTGATGCTCTCCAGATAGTTGTTCAGCATGTTGGAACGCCAGACGCAGAAAGCACGAGCCTGACGCCAACTGACGCCCACCACGGGATAGTTGTCGTAGGCAGGCGAGGAGAAGTAGCTGCGGGTATAGTCCTCGTTCATGCTGTAGGCATAGTCGTGCACCCAGCAGAGGGTGTCGGGATAGATATTGATGTATTCGCGCTGGATCTGCGAGTTGCGGTTGTTCAGACCTTTGGGACGCACGGCGAGGGAGGTGCCGCGGTACTCGCTCTTGGTCTCGATGTTGTTCTCTTTCTCGGCGGCCTGGGTGTAGTCGATGAAGTAGTATTCATAGTTCATCTTCGATACATCGATGGCGCGGCGATGGTAGATGTCGACAATATAGAAACCGCCGTCGATCAGGTACTGACGGATTTCGGGGTCGGCGTAGTCGATCTTGGTCTTGTAGTTCAGAATGGGGGGGTCCAGAGGCTCGCCATACTGGTCCTCTTCGATGAGGAAGCCTTCGGCACCGGCCTCACCGAGGATACGGCGGGCGACGGAGTCGCGTACGGAGGCCACAAACTGGCGGTACTCGTTGTTCGTAATCTCGGTCTCGTCCATGAAGAACGATCCAATCTGCATCTTGCGGGGTTGCGGCGTTCTACCGTAGGTGACGTTCTGTACACCGGCACCCATGGTGTAGTTGCCCTGGTTGACAAACACCATGCCTTTCAGGTCGATATCCTCGAAGTAGGGACGGTCGTTGACGCCTGTGACTTCTCCGTTGTTGGAGGATTTGCAGCTCCATAGCAGGGCTGTCGATGCGGCGATGATGAAAAACAGCTTCTTCATATTGTCAATGTTTTATTTTATTCTTAAACGGATTTTTGTCAAAAAAGTTTCATTTATATTATGAATTCTTATTATATATTATCGTGTGAGACGTGTGTTGCCCGAGACCGTCGGTTTGCGTTTCGGGACGTCGATATGGAAGCTTCCGTTGACGAACACCTCGAAAGTGCCCAGGCTACGGCCGGGTTTCATGTATCCCAGCTTCGAGGTGGTGAGGTCGTAGGCCACACCGATCTTGAGCCATTTCCAGTTGACACCCGCCATGAAGGTGAAGGCGTCGCGGATACGATAGCCCAGACCGCCCCAGAAAGCGTTGTCGTAGTCCACAATCATGGCGGCCTCGGCCTGCCACACCGACATGCCGGCGCCTTTCACCAGCACGGAGGGCTTGAGCTTGAACGACTGATTGTAGGGGAACTGGTATTCGTAGCCGCCCATCACATAGACGGTGCGGGCGTTCTGATAGTTCAGTTGGTCGCTGTGCGAACCCAGCAGGTTCTTCACCGAGAGGCTGGCGTACCACACGCCGGGCACCTGATAGTACAGACCCGTGGACACGTCGATCATGAAGTCCGACACATCCTTGCCGCTCACGGCAGGGTCGCCGGCATTGCTGGAGGGGTTGTGGATGTCGCCCGTCAGGTCGTTGCAACCATAGAGGTTGGCGGTGTTGAAGCCGAAGCTGTAGAGGTTGGCCTCGACGGCGGCGGCCAGGTTGCCCGGACCCCAGTAGAGACGGAAGGCATAGTCGATGTCGATGGTGGTGTTGTTGTGGTAGCCGATGGACTGCGAATTGAGGATTAGGCCTACGCCGCCATGCAGCCAGCGGATGGGCATGTCGAAGGAGAAGAGGTAGTTGACGGGGGTGGTACCGGCATCGATTCCGGGCAGGGGGGCCTGAAGGTCCAAACCGAGCCACTGGTTGTTGTACAGAAGGGTGAAAGAAATGGCTCCCGAACTACCGGCGTAAGCGGGGTTATAGCTGAGACGGTTGAACATAAAATGGGTGTACTGACCCTCGTTTTGCGCCTTGCAAACGGAGGAAAACAGCATCATTATTGCCAAAAATGACACTATTTTGGGTGCCCAATGTTCGCTTCTCTGTCTATTTAGTTTTGCCACAACGGCCTGTTTTTTATCGTTTTATATAGTTTTTAAATCAATTTTGCCCAGTGCTTTTGAGGTTGAAATTGATTGTGCAAAGATAGTAATAATTATTTAAATATTGCAAAAAAATCTAAAATTTTTTCATTTTTTTTTATTTCGAGGGTGTGATTTGGCAGTTGTTGAAGGTGTGTTTCAGGGCCCTGTTGAGCTCCTGGGCTTTCCTCTTTTCCAGGTTCACTTCCAGGATGAGGACGAAGGTCTCGCTGTCGGTCGAGTCGATGAGGGTCCTCTCCTGGTAGGGTTCGGGCAGTTTCTGTATCATCTCGAAGGCTTCCCCATGGCTCTGAACGGTGCCGAGAATCAGGTTGTAGCGTTCCCCTTGGGAGGAGGAGCTATTGCGCTTGTTGCCAGCAGTATGCGATGCTTTGGAACCCTTCTTCAGGTTCGGATTCGCGTTCGCCGAGGCGTCAGGCTCCGAGGCGGAGCCCCCCAGGGCGTAGGTGCCCGTGGCAAACCGCGAGTTCACCGAGTCGAACAGCGCATCCTGCGCCGTGCACTGCTCCTCGTATCCGGGGGGCAGTATGCGTATGGATACGGGCTGGCTGCCTTTGATGCCGATGGCGTTGGCGGCACGGTGGGTCATGTCGAGCACACCGTGCTTGGGGCAACGGTCGTTGATTTTGACAATGACCTGTAGTCCAGTGTTTTTGTTGGTGACCAGCACGTGGGTGCCCATCTTGATTTTCCAGTGGGCGGCGGTGAAGAGGTTCTGGTTGAAGATTTCGCCGCTGGCGGTCTTGCGGCCCTCGAATTTGTTGTGGTAGTAGGTGCCTTTCAGGGGGTATTCGGTCACCGTGTCGTTCACATCGTAGTTCTGCCCCGCCACCGAGAGGTGCAGGGCCACGGTCATTGCAAACACGGCTATCATCCTGTGTGCTACCATACTACAGCGTCTTCGTGGAACCAGTTGCCGTGCAGGCGTAGCACCTGCTCTATGACGTCGCGCACACATCCTTTGCCTCCGGGCTGGATGGAGATGTAGTCGGCTATGGCCTTGACCTCCACGGCGGCATCGGCAGGGCAGGTGGCCACCCCCGCACGCCGCAGCAGCGGATAGTCGGGCAGGTCGTCGCCCATGTAGAGCACCTGCTCGTCCGTCAACCCGTTGTCGGAGAGGAAATTCTCGTAGGTCTTGATCTTGTCGCCGCAGCCGGTGAACACCTGTTCCACGCCGAGCGAATGCATACGGTTGTCGATGCTTTTCGACGTGGCACCGGAGATCACGGCCACCAGATAGCCTTTTTTCACGGCATACTGTACGGCGAAGCCGTCCTTGATGTTGCCGCAGCGCACCGTCTCCCCGTCGCCGTACGTCCACACGTCGCCGTTGGTCATCACTCCGTCGAAGTCGAAGACAAAAGCCTTCACCGGACCCAGTTTCTCCTTGTAGTTTATCATGTCGTTACTTGTTTGTTTCCAGCATATTCCACCATCTGCTCGTACACCTCCTTCCATCCGGCCCATCCGTCCAGCTCGTTGAGGTTCTGGTTGTGCACGATGCAGCAGAAGGTGCCGTCGACCTCGCGCACGCGGTCGATCAGTTTCTTGTATTCGTTCAGTCCTTCTTCCGGGCTCAGCCTGAGGTATTTCTTCAGTGTGGTGTCCATCACGCAGAAGGGGTGTATCAGCAACTCGTTCTCGTGGTCGCGCTCCAGGTCATAGAAAGGGTAGGGGACGCTGATGCCGGCGCGGAAGCCTGCGACATCGGCGTAACCCATTGTGTAATCGTGCTTTATACCTGCATGGTGCATGATGCGATAGGAGCGCGGCAGGCGCAGGCGGAGGAAGTGGTAGCGGCCGCGGACCACCGTGCGGTGGATGATGGCCTCCAGGCGTTTCTTCTCGGTGTCGAGCTTCATGGGCTGCTCCAGCGAGTGGTATCCGGGGTGAAGGCCCATCTTGGCGTAGTCGCCCAGGTGCTGCACCAGCTCGCGCGTGTGGCGGTTGAGGTAGGAGGCGGGCTTGTCGTACTGCCCGTAGTCTGCCAGCAGCACAAAGAACAGCAGGTACGACCCCGGGGTCCGTTCGTGGAGGTCGATGATGTAGTCGAAGGTGTCGAAGGGGTCTTCTTCCTTGTGCATCAGCACTCTGATGCGTCTCATGACCTCGTCCGGCTGGTGCCGCGAGAAGAGGTCGCGCATCATCCCCACGAGGGTGCGGAAGGTGCCCTTGTGGAGATAGCGCCACGCGGCGTCGATGTCCACCGTCTGAACGAAGGTGTACAGCTGTTTGGGCAGCTCGTACAGAGGGAACCGCTCGGCTATCTTGTTGCGTATCAGGCGTGCCCACTGGTCCACCACGGGCTGGTCCAGGAAACCGGCCTTCCAGGCCAGGCTCTCCTCGGGGATGAAGCGGCCGTGCTCGTCCTCGCGGTGTGGCAGGTACTCCTCGTAGCGCGCCACCATGAAGAACGTGGCGGCCAGGGGGTCGAAGTCGAAGTCCAGGTCGCGTCCGTAGACGGGATACATCACCCATTGCCCGCCGCGGCATTCCGGGTGCGGCTCCTGCTCCTCGATAGTGGTCTGGAAGAGCAACGGCACGGACTTGATGAAAACACTGTCGCCCAGCCGTTTCGGACCATAGCAGAGCTTGGCGTCGCCCCATTTCAGGAAGTATTCCTCCTCGGTGGTGATGCTGTATTCGGCTTTGAGCAAGTGGTTGAAAACTACTTTCAACGTGTAGCCCAGCCGATTGGTCAGTTTTGGTACATATATCAGTAGCATTCAGGGTGCAAAGATACGACATTTTTTTGAATTGGACACCTCGAGGGAACATTTTACACCCAGCGGAATCGCTAAGTTGTTGTCTCCCAGATGCCCGAAGGGAGTACCGAAACAAACGGGATAACGGTACTCCGCCACCGCGTCGAGCACAATTTGCTCCGCCGTTCGGCCAAAAGGAACCGTGTTGTCGTGCATGTCGGTCAGTCCGCCAACCATCAGGCCCGCCAGCCCCTCCAGCATGCCGGCTCGCTTGAGTCCCAGCATCATACGGTCGATGTGGTAGAGGTATTCGTCCAGGTCCTCGATGAGGAGTATCTTGCCCCGGGTGTCCACCTGCGACGGCGAGCCCAGCAGGCTGTAGAGAATCGAGAGGTTGCCGCCCACCACCTCCGCATGCGCCGTCCCCGCGCGGTTCAGCGCCGTGGGCGCCCATTCGTAGTCTACGAAGTCGCCATCGATGCCGAACAGGAAGTCGTGCAGCGTGCGTGTGGCCGGGGTCTCCTCGCCATGCATGTTGATGGGCATGACGGCATGGAGCGTAGGCAGGCCGAGAAGGCGGTGTATGTGGCTGTGCAACACGGTGATATCGCTGTAGCCCACTATCCATTTGGGATGCTCTGCGAGACGCGAATAGTCCAGCCTGTCGACGATACGCACCGTGCCGTAACCGCCACGGCAGCAGAATATTGCACGAATATCGGCATCGTCCAGCAGCCGTTGCAACAGCGTCGTGCGGTGTCCGTCGCTGCCTGCCAACTGGCCTTCCATTTCGTAAAGGCCTTCAGGAACAACCACTTGCAGTCCCCATCCTTCGAGCATGGCGATGGCCGGAGCCATCTCCTCCCTGCTCACGGCCCGTGCCGGCGCCGCAAGGGCCACGCGGTCGCCTTGTTTCAAATAGTCCATTTTTTCCATTCCAACCCCAATAACGCCACAAACGGAAAAATATTGCATCCCCCCTAAAACCCTGTCAAACAGCCCCCAAATATCACCCTTGTCATATAGTATGCATATAGTATACATATACTTCTCATATAGTATTCATATACCGTATATAAATACTATATGAGAAGTATATGTATACTATATGCATACTAT
>JAFUWF010000006.1 GCA_017483575.1 Bacteroidales bacterium | reverse complement strand
CTACACCTTCACCGCCACCCCCGCCAGCGGCTACAAGTTCAAGAACTGGACGAAGGGAGCCGGCGGCGAAGTGCTCGGCACCGATGCCAGCATCAACGTCACCTGCGAGCAGAACGGACAGTATCAGGTGTATGCCAACTTCGAGCAGGACGTCCCCGCCGGCCCGCAGGTGCGCACCCTCACCGGCGTGCCGCAGGGATGGACGGTGCAGGCCGGCGACCCGCTGACCGGCGTGGATTCCAACGCCGACGGCTCCTATTCCATCGCGGCCGGCCAGCCGGTGCTGCTTATCCCCTCGCCCGAGGACAAGCCGCTGGTGAAGAGCGTGACGCTGGTGGAGGTCCCGGCGGTGCAGACCGTCACCATCGACGGCATCACCCTCGACATCACGGGCTGCACCACATGGGCCGACATCATCGCCCGCAACCCCGGCGTGTTAGAGGACTATGATGGTGTGGTAGCAGCAATCGGACGAGGAGTATTAGATCTTGGCGGTGAGGTTTATACATCCGACCCATACGTCCCCGCCCAACAGTCGAACTATCATTGGCAACTACAATACCCCCCCCGCGGAGGGGCCCGAAAATCGTGATACGATTCTGAAAAATCGTGATACGAAATTCACAAATCGTGATACGAAATTCACAAATCGTGATACGATTCCGGGGCAACCCAATAACCTTTCACGAAAAACAAAACAAATAAATACATAAAGATATGAAATACATAGCTCATTACAACGGAAAAGTCCAGAAATGGTTCCCCCGCAGCATCAGCAGCGGGAAGACCATCACCACCGCGCGCCTGATGGACGAGGTGGCGGGCGCCAGCACCGTGGCCCCGGCCGACGTGGCGGCAGTGCTCCGCGCCCTGAGCGACGCCATGCGCGGCCACCTGAGCGACGGCGACAAGGTGAAGCTCGACAACATCGGCACCTTCTACCTCATGGCCGACGCCAGCGGCAACGGCGTGGCCACCGAGGCCGAGGTGAGCGCGCAGCAGATCAACCGCGTCAACGTGCGCTTCACGGCGCAGAAAAAGCGCGTGGGCGGCGGCGGCAAGGCGCTGCAGGTGCCCGTGCTGGTGAGCGACGACATCCGCTGGGAGCGCGCCGACGCGCCGGAGAGCGACGGCGGCGACACGCCGACACCCACGCCCACACCCGACGGCGGCGGGGACGAAGGCTGAGTGCACTGACGTGCAGAAATCCAACAAATCTTAACAAATCAAACAAATAATGATTAAAAGGAGTGCCTGACGGCAGAAATCCAACAAATCTGAACAAATCAAACAAATAAAATGAAGATTTGAAAGATTTGGACAGATTTGAAAGATTTCTCGCGAAGCGACTACAAATCTTAACAAATCAAACAAATGATAGTTTAAGAAGTGCCCTGCGGGCAGAAATCCAACAAATCTTAACAAATCGAACAAATAAAATGAAGATTTGAAAGATTTGAACAGATTTGAAAGATTTCTCGCGAAGCGACTCAAAAGAACAAATCTTTATCATGGACTTAATCAAGGAGTATAACGAACGGTACATGTTCTTCCACGAGATAACGGGAGTGGCAATGCAGGTGCATCGCAAATTCCGTGGCGGACTGCTGGAAAGCGCCTACGAGGCCGCCCTCAAGTACCTGCTTGAGAAGGAAGGCTACAAGGTGGAACGCCAGGTGATGCTCCCCATCTATTGGGACGATGTCCAGCTCGACCAGACCTATCGCATGGACTTGGTCGTGGACGACGACATCATCATGGAGCTCAAAGCTGTCAACCACATCGACACGCCCCATCGCCGCCAGTTGTGGAACTACATGAACCTGACGCACCTTCCTTATGGCATGCTTGTCAACTTCAGCCCCGACGGTCTCTACTCCGAATGGTACGAGCGAGACAGCCGCACCGGCGAGATAGACAAAATAAAACTGATTTGAGTGCCAAAGGAGTGCCCTGCGGGCAGAAATCCAGTGCACTGCGTGCAGAAATCCAACAAATCTGAACAAATCAAACAAATAAAATGAAGATTTGAAAGATTTGAATTGATTTGAAGGATTTCTCGCGAAGCGACTCAAAAGAAAAGAAAGATTTGGATAAATTTGTAAGATTTCTCGCGAAGCGACCCCATTAAAGAAGTAAAACAATTAAAATTAAACATCAATAACAATGAACAGAATTAAACATTTCATGATTTTGGCGCTCGCCCTGGCCATGAGCCTCGGGGCCTGGGCGCAACAGGAGGTGCTGCTGACGACCATCAACGCCAGTAGTGGCTTCACGAACGGCACACAGACGTTCGACAACATCGTCACCGTGACGTTAGACGAAGTATCTTATAGTGCCAACTATGGTTGGTACTGCCCGGGCTCGCCGCATTCTGTGGAGGTCGCCCCCGTCAATGGTGTCACCGTCACCGGCTACATGTTATACTTCAGCGCCACTGACCCTATCGAATTTGAGGGTAGCAGTTTTGAAGTCGCCCTTGAAGGGAATAGGGTATTGGCTAATGATATATCTACGCAATTAGGCTCTGTTGGCATCACCAACATCGAGGTCTACGGCTACGCGGCCGACGCCTCGACGGTGACGCACAACACCGACGGCTCGTGGGGCTTCACCATGCCCGGCTACAACGCCGCGCTCAACGTGACCTACTACTCGCAGCCGGACCTGGCATGGACCTACAACTCCGCCGACATGCCCGCCGAGGGCCTGACGGCCTACCGCGGCTTCGACTCGGCCTTCTTCGCCGGCCTCCAGCTGCAGATGAACTCCGCCTTCGCAGCCCACTTCGGCGGCGACGTGACTCACTTCGACATCCCCACCTCGTGGGCTGGCCAGGAAACTCTCATTACACCTTCCGACCTCCCCGGCTTCCAGCCCATGACCGAGGCCGAGGCAAAAGCCTGGACCGGCGTTCCCGCCACGGGCCATGGCAAGCTGCTTTACGCCTATAATGCAGATAATTCCCAATGGACGTATCTTTTATATGAAAGTGGTTCCTTTGACAATTACCCCTCTACTTATACATTGCAACGGGGTGATGTGTATGACTTACACGTCAGCTACGGCCCCGAATACTACTACACCACCGCCGGCAGCGCCACCCTGCGCTACGGCAGCAGTGACCCGAGCGTCGTGACCATCGACGCCAACGGCCACGCCCAGGCCGTCGGCGCCGGCACAGCCACCCTCTACGCAGTCTTCGACGGCGACGACGACTTCCTGTACGACTCCGCCTACTTCACCGTCAACATCCTCGACCCCGACACCCTCACCCTCGCCGCCAACGGCAACGGCACCGTCAGCGCCCTGCTGGGCGGCAACGCCACGCAGTTCCACGCCCCCGCCGATTGGAACGGGCAAGACACGGAATATCCCACCACCGAAGACTTCCCCGGCTTCCTGGCCACGACACAGGAAGAGGCCATGGCCTTAGCCACTGGTGTCTCTGACAACATGGCCATAGTGATATACGACCAGGACAGCGATGACAGATGGTACTATATCATCCGCAATAATGACTCCTACAGCCCAAAACTAACTAACCTGGCAAAACAAGCATTCTATGCCTGTGAGGAAAGTGGTACTGCCATCTACTACACCACCGGCGGCACCGACATCGTGGCCCTCGTAGGCCAGGAAGGCAAATACCTCGTCATCCCCGGCACCCAGGTCCAGGTCGTGGCCGAGGCTCAGGACGGCAACTACGTCCAGGCCTGGAGCGACAACCGCCAGCCCCAGCACTACACCTCCGACACCAACACCATCACCGTCAGCGGGAGCATGAACCTCACCGCCACCTTCGCCCAGAACCCCCTGCTCACCCTCGCCAGCAACAACGGCGGCACCGTGAGCCTCGACGGCGATAGCATTGGCACCGTCTACACCTTCACCTTCGAGCATTCAGGCAACTCCGAAGACGACAGGGCTATTACCATCCCCGCCAACCGCCTGCCCTACGACACCACCTTCAGCTATAATGCCAATATCACCTTTGCCCATGCATACGACCAAGCGGGCGAAGGCGTGAGCATGATCACCCATGGCGACGACCACCATACGGTCACTGTCCGCATCAGCGGTCCCTTCGAATACGGCGGCTATTATTCGTGCGAACTTGAAGGGGGAGATAGCGACGATTGGACCATCTCCTGCACGACCGGCACCGGCCCCGTGACCCCCAACGGCATCACCAAGACCGGTGACAACACCTACCGCGTCCTGCCCGGCACCCAGCTGAGCGTCACCGCCACCCCCGGGGAGGGCAGCTACCTCGCCCAGTGGAGCGACCAGACCGAGCCCGTCGAGGGCAACGCCCGCCTCGGCAGCAGCCACCCCTACACCATGCCCGCCACCCAGGCCACCCTCACCGCCACCTTCAACGAAATCCCCGTCCTCACCCTCGCCAGCAACAACAGCGAGTGGGGCACCGTTGAGCTCGACGGCGTGACCCCCGGCCCGACGACCTACGACATCACCATCGAAGGCGGCGACACCTACACCAACGTCAGCTTCCCCTTCCACACCACGGTCTTCCTCCACGAAGGCCTCGAGTCGGTGGATGCTTTCGACCAAAATCCTTTGAGCGCCGAACAAAATGGCAACAGCGCCGACATCACCATCAGCGAGTCCTACGGTGGAGGCAGAACGATTGAGTACGGGTACTTTTATAATGATGAACACGGTGGGGGCGCCAAACCCATCTTCTGCAGGGCCGTTGAGGGCTTACCCATCATGCCCGAAGGCGTCGTGGCCTACGCTGGTTACGGCAACTACCTCGTCCTGCCCGGCACCGAGGTGACCGTCACCGCCACGCCGGATTCGGCCCACTACTTCGTCAACTGGGATGAGGAGACCGCCCGCAACAGCAACACCGCCGTCGAGAAGACCCTCACCATGGGCACCGCCCCTGCCACCCTCACCGCCAACTTCGCCACCAAGCCCACCCTCACCCTCGCCCAGAACGACGGCGGCGAGATGGAGATTGTGCCCGCTGGCGGCGTGACTGCCATCGTACCCCTCACCTACCAGATCGACCTCTGGGAATCTCTCTATGGTGGTACTCTCTCGGAGAATGACCTGCCGGCAGGATTGGGCTTCGTGGCCGTCGATCAGGCCGCAGCCGCAGCCTGGACGGGCGTTCCCGCATCCGGCGAGATCACGCTGGTCTATGACATTGATGGGGAAACCTTCTATTACTTGAGTTTCAATGACGGAAGATTGACTGGAAATGATGAAAGCCTCTTCAGTCCTGGTGGTTTCTACGACATGGCAAGTGCAGGCACTTTATACATCACCACCGGCGTTACCCCCAGCAACGTGACCGCCACTGCCGAGCCTAATACCTATTATATAGACTACGGCACCGACGTCACCGTCAAGGCCACGCCCAGCGACACCACCTACCTCGTGCGCTTCGACACCGATGACGACACCAACAGCAACGTGGCTGTCGAGAAGACCTACGGCCCCCTGACCGCCGCCCTCACCACCGCTGAGGCCACCTTCACCGCCAAGCCCGTGCTCACCCTCGCCCAGAACGAGAGCTGGGGCACGGTGAGCGTCAATGGCCCCGTCGTCTGGAACAACCAGGTCTGGGGCAGCTGGGATTACTTCAACGCCACATTCCCCCAAACCATTGGCGACATCACCATCAACAAATACAACTTCTATTGCTACTACAGTTACGGCAAGCTGCTCTTGGACAGAAACGCCGACAACAATTCATTTGTCACCTTCACCTCGGCAGGCGACAACTTCACCCGCATCGAGATGACCTACACGGCTGGCACCAACCTGGAACCCGCCAACGAGTGGACCTGCGCGAACGGCGTGGCCGTGTGGGAAGGCAACGCGCAGAGCGTCACCATCACCAACGCCGACGATTTCTACATCACCCAGATTAAGTTCATCCGCGGCAGCGGCGTTGAGCAGCTGACCAACAACACCTACCGCGTGGACTACGGCACCGAGGTGACCGTCACCGCCGACGCCACCGCGCTGCACCATGTGCAGGGCTGGCAGGACCAGAACGGCACCGAGCTGACCGGCGCAACCTACAGCGACTACTTCATCACCGAGCCGGAGAACCTCTTCCCCGCCAAGAGCGCCCTGACCCTCACCGTGACCGGCGACACCACGGCCCGCGCCCTCTTCGGCATCAACAGCTATGACGTCAGCGCCAGCGTTGCCGAGAGCGACGACGTGCGCGGCACCGTCGCGATAGCCTATACCGACATCGACGGCGCTGGCCAGACCACCGCCGCCGGCGCCAGCGCCGAGGCCACCGCCCAGGGCGGCAGCACCAGCACCCTCACCGCCACGGCCACCGACCCCGGCTATCACTTCGTGGGCTGGATGGATAATCTGAATACCCAGAGTGCTCTGAATACTCAGAATCCTCTGACCGTCACCGAGGCCGGCAGCTACACCGCCACCTTCGACACCAACAGCTACCAGATTGGCGGCAGCGTGGCCGAGGGCAGCACGGAATGGGGCAGCGTGACCGGCAGCGGCGAATACCGCCACTTCACCACGGCCACCCTCACGGCCCTGCCCATCGAGCACTACCACTTCGTGCGCTGGGAGGACGGCAACACGCAGAACCCCCGCATCATCGACGTGACCGGCGAGGAGAGCCACGAGGCCGAGTTTGCCATCGACCGCTTCATCGTGGAATGGAGCTCGAACGACGAGACGATGGGCCACGTGGTGGGACCCTACGACAACCACACCACCGGCAACCCCATCCCGCGTCTGCAGGGCAGCTACGGCACCCAGTTCAACCTGACGGCCTCGCCCGCCGAGCACCATATGCTCGACCACTGGAGCACCGGCCAGACCACCAACGTTATCACCGTGACCATCACCGAGGATGCCGAGATAGTGGCCAACTTCAAGCATGTGCCCTACAGCGTCAGCGTGGCCAGTGCCGACGAGACGATGGGCACCGTCAGCGGCAGCCAGGAGAGCGTGGAATGGCAGGCCAGCACCGAGATCAGCGCCACGGCCAACTACGGCTACCACTTCGTGCGGTGGAACGACGGCAACACCGCCAACCCCCGCACCGTGACCATCAACGAGGAGCATGACTACAGCTTCACCGCCATGTTTGCCAAGAACCAGTACACCGTCACCGTTGTCACCGGCGACGCCACCCGCGGCAGCGTCAGCGGCACCACCACGGTGGACTACCTGACCGATGTTGAGATCAGCGCCACGGCCAACGAGCACTACCACTTCGAGCAGTGGGAGGACGGCAACATGCAGAACCCGCGCACCGTGACGGTGACGGCCAACGCCACCTACCGTGCCTACTTTGCTCCCGACAAGTACACTGTGACCGGCCTTGCCGACCAGGGCCAGGGTTCGGTGACGGGCTCGGGCAGCTATGCCTACCTCAGCAACGCCATGCTGACGGCTGAGCCCGCCTGCGGCTACCTCTTCGACCACTGGAGCAATGAGTCCACCGAGAGCACCATCACCTTCCAGGTGACCGGCGAGATGAGCTACACCGCCTTCTTCCGCCCCGCGGTCGTCGAAACCGTCGAGATTCATGACACCGTGACCGTCACGGAGACCGTCACCGTCCACGACACCACCTACATCGACATCCACGACAGCATCGACGTCACCGTCCATGTCCACGACACCACCATCGTCGAGGTGCCCGTCTATGTGCACGACACCACCACCGTCACGGTGACCGAGTATGTCCACGACACCACCACCGTCACGGTGACCGAGTATGTCCACGACACCACGTTTGTCAACGTGCCTGTCCACGACACGGTGTATGTCAGCGATGGCACCATCATCTACGTCCACGACACCACCACGGTCGAGGTGCCCGTCAACGTCTACGTCCACGACACCACCACCATCGAGGTCCAGGTGCCTGTCTACGTCCACGACACCACCACCGTCGAGGTCCAGGTGCCTGTCTACGTCCACGACACCACCACCATCGAGGTCCAGGTGCCCGTCTACGTGTACGACACCACCACGGTCTACGACACCACCGTCGTCGAGGTGCCGGTGCACGACACCACCACGGTGACGGAGTATGAGTACATCCACGACACCGTCGAGGTGACCGTGATTGTCCACGACACCATCTTCATCCACGACACCATCTTCGTCGGCATCGAGGGTGTCGACGCCCTCGACGCCAAGATTTACGGCAACAACGGTCAGATTGTAGTTGAGGGAGCCGACTTCAACGAGGTAATCCTCTTCGACGTCAACGGCCGCATCCTGGCCCGCCGTCAGGACGAGGGCCTGCCCCTGCGCTTCGACATCCCGGCCAGCGGAGCCTACCTGGTGAAGATCGGCAACCACGCCGCCCGTAGAATCGTGATGATTCGGTAACCCCACTTTTTCAGCATAAGTACAGTAAAGGGATGCTCCGTCATGGGGCATCCCTTGCTGTTTTTGCTGGCTGCTGAGTGCGTCAGTAAGGGTCCGATTTACCCCTCCAGGGGCGCCCTACCCTTTTTCTATTGGGACCACGAGGCCGTCGGAGGCGAGGAGGGTGTGGGGGAAGTGGGCCGTGGCTTGCTGGAGGAGGAGGTCGGGCTCGTGGTAGCGTGCGCTGATGTGGGTGAGCAGCAGCTGTTTGGGCTGCGCCAGGGCGGCAAGTTGGCCGGCCTGGCCGGCGGTGAGGTGCTGGCGTTGGCGGGCGAGGTCGGCAAGGTCGTCAGCGAAGGTACACTCCAGACACAGGAGGTCGGCGCCCTGCATGTAGGGCACGGGGCTCTCGTTGTATTCCGTGTCGCAGCAGTAGGTGTAGACCCGGGGGGAGCGGAGAGTGGAGAGTGGAGAGTGGAGAGCGCCTGATTGCGCAAGCTTGTTCTCCGCTCGCCGTTCTCCGCTCTCCGCTCTCCACTCTCCGTTCTCCACTCTCCGTTCTCCACTCTCAACTCTCCGCTCTCCACTCCTAGGCACTTCGGTGATGCGGAAGCCGTAGGTGGGCACGGAATGGAGGATGGGGAAAGCGTCGACGGTGCAGCGCGGACTTTCGAAGACGCGGTGGAGGCCTTCGGCAAAGTCCATCTCGACGAAGTTGATGGGATAGCCTATGTGGTTGCCGGTGAGGTCGAAGGTGGTCTCGATGACCTGCCTGGCGCCCTTGGGGGCCACGACGGTGACGGGCTCCGTGCGGCCGCAGAGGTGCATGGTGGAGAGGAGGCCGGGGAGGCCGAAGAAGTGGTCGCCGTGGAGGTGCGAGATGAGGATGGTGCCAAGGCTCTGGAGCTTGAGGTGGTGCTGGCGTATGCGGTCCTGGGTGCCTTCGGCGCAGTCCAGCAGCATCTTGAATCCGTTGATGTTAACGACCTGGGCGCTGCAGCGGCGGCGTCCGGTGGGCAGGGCGGCGCCCGAACCGAGGATGGTGACGAAGAAGTTCACTTTATCAATTAAAAATTAATAATTAAAAATTAAAAATTCGTTAACGGCTACAGATTCTTTTTTTTACGACAACGGAGACAACAGGGACAACTTGCAAACCGCAACATGCGGTTTGCATTGGAGCATTCGAGTAATTCGCCGCTCATTGCCCTGCGTAGCATTCGCATAATTCGAGTAATTCGCCGTTTATTAAGCCGCGCAGAATCAGAGTAATTCGCCGTTAAAGTCGTTGTCTGCATTGTCGTTATTCGTGTTTGGGTTTGGCAAGGAGCAGGAGGAGGAAGGTGATGAGGCCGTTGAGGAGGAGGATTTCGAAGCCGAAGGTGTAGCCGAACCATGTGGGCGAGAAGAGTTTGAGGAAGTAGCAGATGACGGGCGAAGCGATGGCGATGTAGGGCACGAAGCGGTCGTCGACGCCGTGATTGACACCGCAATCCGCTACAACACCCACCTGGTGGCCAACTTCCTGCACAACCCCTACACGCTGACCCTTGAGGCCGACGAGGCGATGGGCACCATCGCTGCCGACAGCGCCGTGTTCGTGGCCGAGAATGCCGACGGCACCTACACCGTCATGGCCGACAGCACCGTGACCATCGTGGCCACCGCCGCCGAAGGCTACCATGTCACCAGCTGGGAGAATGCTCAGAGTAATCAGAATACTCCGAGTAATCCGAATGATCTGACCAACGACACCGTGCTGGTCACCATGACCATGGACAGCACCGTCAGCGTCAGCTTCGACACCAATATCTATAATGTTACCTACACCGTGCAGAACGACCCGCGCGACAGCACCCAGGCTATGGGTACCGCAAGCCTCGCCGGACAGCACAAGCACTTCCTGAACGACACGCTGACCGTCGAGACCGTCTACGGATACACCTTCGCCGGATGGTATGCCGACACCGTGCTTGCCAGCACTGCCGACACCTTTGTGTTCAGCCCCGTGAGCGACACCGCCTTCGAGGCCCGCTTCACCGTGAACCAGTACGCCATCGTGGGCCAGCCCCAGGCCGAGCACATGGGCAGCGTGGCGGGTAGCGACACCGTCGATTACCTCGACGCCGTCGTCCTCCGTGCCGTGGCCGGCACCGGTTACCACTTCGTGAACTGGGAAGACACCACCGGCCTGATGCTCGGCACCGCCGACACCCTGGAGATTGTGGCTGTGAGCGACAGCACGGTCAAAGCCGTCTTCGACACCAACCACTACCAGCTCGCCGTCCGCGTGATGGATAGCTGCGACAACTGCGGCACCGTGAGCGGCAGCGACAGCGTCGCCCGCCACTTCGCCAACTACACCGTCATCGCCGAGGCCACCCCGTGCTACCACTTCGTGAGCTGGACCGACACCCTTGGCAATGTGGTGAGCACCGACGATACCCTCACCGTCTCGCCTGTGAGCGACACCCTCCTTGTTGCCAACTTCGACCTCAACATCTACACCGGCGACACCACGGTTGACGTCTGCGACCAGTTCACCTGGCACGACAGCACCTACACCGTGACTCCCGCCGTGGCTCCCACCTATACCTATAAGAACGCCAACGGTTGCGACAGCACGGTGACCCTGAACCTGACCATCCGTCACGCCACCACCAGCGACACCACCGCCGTGGTTTGCGACAGCTTCGACTGGTACGAGCACACCGGCATCACCGCCAGCGTCGACACCCTGAAGCACGTCTTCGCCGGTGCCAACGCCGCGGCTTGCGACAGCACTGTGACACTCAAGCTCACTGTCAACTACAAGAGCACCGGTGACACCACTGCCGTGGTCTGCGACACCATGAACTGGTACGAGCACCAGGCCATCACCGAGAGCGTCGACACCCTGACGCACCTCTTCGCCGGCGCCAACCAGTACGGCTGCGACAGCACCGTCACGCTGCACCTGACCGTCAAGAAGAGCACCATCAGCGTCCTCGACACCACGGTCTGCGAGCAGTTCAACTGGAACGATGTTGACTACTTCCGCACCACCACCGCCTTCTACTATGACCACAACGCCGTGGGTTGCGACAGCACCGCCCAGCTCAACCTCACTGTCAACTACAGCAGCGAGAGCACGGAGACCGTCGTCACCTGCGACACCATGTACGATTGGAACGGCTTCCACTACACCACCTCGACCCTTGGCATCTACCACACCACCAACCAGTACGGCTGCGACAGCACCGCCACTCTGAACCTGACCCTGAACCACACCTTCACCGGCATTGACGAACGTCAAGCCTGCGAGAGCTTCACCTGGGACAACGGCGAGACCTACACCGAGAGCCAGCTCGACAGCAGTGTTACCTACACCTATGTAGGCGGCGCCGCTAATGGTTGCGACAGTACCGCCATCCTCCTTCTGACCATCAGCAACAGCCTGGCCTCTACCGATGTCCAGACCGCTTGCGAGAGCTTCACTTGGATTGACAGCAATACCTATACCGAGAGCACCAACACTCCGACCTACGTGTACCAGCTCAGCACTGGCTGCGACAGCACCGTCACCCTTGACCTCACCGTCAACCACAATGTGACCAACGCTATCATCGCCAGCACCTGCAGCTACTACATCTGGGACGGCAACTACTACAACGAGAGCGGAGACTACACCAAGACCTACACCGCCGCCAACGGCTGCGACTCGGTTGTGACTCTGACCCTCACCGTCAACCAGACTGTAACCACCACCGTTAGCGAGACCGCTTGCGGCAGCTACACCTGGGACGGCACTACCTACGCTGCCAGCGGCGCCTACAGCAAGACCTACCAGTCTGTTGACGGCTGCGACAGCACCGTGACCCTGACCCTCACCGTCAACCAGCCCACCAGTGCTACCGTCACCGCTGCCGCTTGCGACAGCTACACCTGGAACGGCGAGACCTACACCGAGAGCGGCACCTACACCTACACCACCACTGGCAGCAACGGCTGCGACAGCGTGACCACTCTGCAGCTCTCCATCCTCACTACCGGCACCAGCGTAGACACTGTCACCGCTTGCGACAGATACACTTGGATTGACGGTGTGACCTACAGCGCCAGCAACAACACCGCTACCTACACCGTAGCCAATGGCAACTGCAACACCGTTGTGACCCTCAACCTGACCATCAACAGCAGCGTTCAGAACAACATTGCCGACGCTGCCTGCGGCTACTACATCTGGGACGGCAACTACTACAACGAGAGCGGAGACTACACCAAGACCTACACCGCCGCCAATGGCTGCGACTCGGTTGTGACTCTGACCCTCACCGTCAACCAGCCTGTAACCAATGCCATCAGCGAGAGCTCTTGCGGCAGCTACACCTGGAACGATGTTGAGTATACTACCACTGGTGTCTACAACCAAACATTCACCGCCGCCAACGGCTGCGACAGCACCGTGACCCTGACCCTCACCGTCAAACAACCCAAGACGGCCATCGTCACCGCCACCGCTTGCGACAGCTACACCTGGAACGGCGAGACCTATACCACGAGCGGCAACTACACCTACACCACCACCGCCGCCAACGGCTGCGACAGCGTGACCACCCTGCAGCTGACTGTGAACAACAGCTCTACTGCCATTGAGACCGTCACCGCTTGCGACAGCTACACTTGGCATGGCACTACCTACACTGCCAACAACAACACCGCTACCTACACCAGCACCGGTGCCAACGGCTGCGACCTGGTTACCACCCTCAACCTGACCATCAACAACCGTGTTGAGAACAACATTGCTGACGCCGCCTGCAGCTACTACATCTGGGACGGCACCTACTACAATGTAAGTGGAAACTACAACAAGACCTACACCGCCGCCAACGGCTGCGACTCGGTTGTGACTCTGACCCTCACCGTCAACCAGACTGTAACCACCACCGTTAGCGAGACCGCTTGCGGCAGCTACACCTGGAACAATGTTGAGTATGCTGCTTCTGGTGCTTACACCCAGACCTTCACCAGCAGCAACGGCTGCGACAGCACCGTGACCCTGACCCTCACCGTCAAACAACCCAAGACGGCCATCGTCACCGCCACCGCTTGCGACAGCTACATCTGGAACGGCGAGACCTACACCGAGAGCGGCGACTACACCTACACCACCACCGGCAGCAACGGCTGCGACAGCGTGACCACCCTGCAACTGACCGTGCGTAATGCCACCACTGGCATCGACGTGCAGGAGGCTTGCGGCAGCTACACCTGGATCGACGGCGAGACCTATACCGCCAACAACAGCACTGCTACCTACACCGTCACCAACGCCGCTGGATGCGACAGTGTGATTACCCTCAACCTCACCATCAACCAGCCTGTAACCAATGCCGTTAGCGAGACCGCTTGCGACAGCTACACCTGGAACGGCGAGACCTATACCGAGAGCGGTAACTACACCTACACCACCACCGCCGCCAACGGCTGCGACAGCGTGACCACCCTCACCCTCACCATCAGCCAGGCTGTGGAAGTGGCCGTAAGCGAGACTGCCTGCGACTACTATGATTGGAACGACCGGACATATACCGTCAGCGGAGAGTATGTCCAGCACTTCACCACCATCAGTGGTTGCGACAGCACCGTGACCCTGACCCTCACCGTTAACCACAGCGCCGACACAGCCCTCTTCATGCAGGGTCAAGGCTCAATAGAGTGGAACGGCGAAGTGTTCACCGAGAGCGGTGTCTACGAGCGTGTGCTGACCACCGCCACAGGTTGCGACAGCACGGTGACCCTCACCCTGTCTATCCTGCCTGAAGGCTTTGTGATGCCCTAACTCTACAACCTCATGGATGTTATGCTCACCATCAACCACAACGAGGAAGGTCTGGAAGACCTGCAGTATGTCTGGTACCGCTGGTATCGCAACGGCGAGCTCGTGCTCGAAGGCCCCGATAAGGACAGCTACAGCGAGAACGGCAACCGCCTCCACGGCTGCTACTACCTCGAGGTGGCCACCGACGAGAGCATGATGTACTGGGTGCGTTCAAACGAAGTCTGCATCGGCATCGAAGGCATCGACGACGTCAAGGAACTCAGCTTTGTCCTGGCCCCCAACCCCGTGTCCCATGGCAGCATGGTGACCGTCAGCACCGAGGCCGGCAATAGCGAGCTCCAAGGCTCCGAGATCCATGTCTACGACGCCCAGGGCCGCCTTGTTATCAGCCTGAAGAACACCGACCGCTTCGAGGCCAACCTCGCCTCGGGCATGTACATGGTGCGTCTGACGCTGAGCGACGGCCGCAGCACGGTGAAACGTCTGATCGTCAGATAAACGATTAGTGGTTATAGGTTATGGGTTATAGATGCTTGCGCAGTCCATGACACGGCTACCCTCTATAACCCATAACCACTAACCTAAACTTTATTCCTTAACCTTTGCAAAAAAGAAAAAAACAATGACACACACAAAGAGATTACTCATAAGCTTTATGGCCATAGCGGCATGCGGCAGCGCGCTGCAGGCTCAGAATGCCGCCCCCCGACACGAGGTGTCGGCGTCATTCCAGGGCCTGGGACTCGGCTCTACACCATTCAATGGCACTACCTCGTGGAACGACCAGCCCGGCCTCAGCCTCGGTTTCAACCTGGGGTACACCTACTGGTTCAGCACCCACTTCGGCGTCCGGTCCGGAGTGAGGGTGAACCTCCTGTCGCACAACCAGGAAATCAGCAACTTCAACATGCCGTTTTCCTCGTCCCTGCCTCTGAGCAGCCTCGGCCTCCCCGGAGGCAGCGGCATGACCACGGTCAACCTCAGCGCCACCGCCACCTCCGTGCAGGAGGAGCAGCAGTACACCTTTGTCGAGATACCCCTGCTTCTGGCCATGAGGTTCAACCAGGTGTACGTTAACCTCGGCCTCTCGTTGGCCAAGGCCCTCAACGCCACCGCCGACTACAGCTACACCGATCCCACCTGCGCAGTCACCGTGCTCCCCGACCTCGGCATCACCCCAGCCACGCCGGTGCCGATGACGCTTGACGGCGAGACTGAAGGCAGCGTGAAGAACCGTAACATGGAAAAACCCTTCTATGTGCCGCTCGCCGCCGAGGTGGGCTACAACATCCCCGTCGGAGATGTCACGAACATCAGCGTGGGAATCTTCGGACGCTTCGCCCCGATATCCTACAAGACCGACAATGCCGTCGAGGCCTTTGCCACCCAGCCCGACGCCACCTACCAGGTGGTGCAGCCCTCCACATCCACCATGGCCGAAAAGAGGGGCTACTACGAGGTGGGCCTGAACCTGGGCGTGAACTTCGGCATTGAACGCCAGAGGTCGCGCACACCCTGCGAGTCCGACCTGACCCATGTCGAAAGCAAGGCCGCCTCGACGGAGGCCGAGACGGCTGCCATGAATGCCGCCCGCGAGCAGGCCGAGAAGGAACTGGCCGCCATCAAGGCTTTGCGCGAGCAGGCCGCGAAGGAACTTGCCAGCGTCGAAGCTGCCCGCTCGAAAGCCGAAAATGATTTGGCGGAATACCGCAAGTCGCTCGCCGAGCAGAAAGCCAGCCGCGTCGAGCCCAAGGAAACCCCTCGGCCCGCACAGAAGCAGCCTGCGGCGGTGGCTCTGACCCCCGACACCATGATCCTGTTCTATTTCGACTATGATGTGACCCGCCCGATACACGATGAGTCGTCCGAAAACCAGTTGCGCAACCTTTGCGATGCCATGCAAAAAGACGAAAACATCCGTGTTGTCGTCACTGGCCACACCGACAATGTCGGCACCAAGCGCAACAACCTGACGATTGGCCGTCGTCGTGCCGCTGCCGTCAGGCGTATGATGACTGAAATGGGCGCTCCCGCGCAGAACATCACCGTCGCCACCTGTGGCGAGCGGGAGCCCGTGGAGCCGAACGACACCAAGGAAGGCCGCGCCAAGAACCGTCGCGTAACTGTGAAGTTCAAGTAACTTTTTTTCAGCATAAGTGCAGCAAAGGGGTGCCTCGCTAAGAGGTACCCCTTGCTGTTTATTGAGGCACCCGGTGGGCATCCGGAGAGTATGTTCGTGGGGTGAGGAATGGCTTGCCGTGGACACAATATTTCGCGCGATGTCGCGTTAATATGGGCGATGAGAAACCCCGAGACAACCAAACACGACTACGGCCACGCGCTGCTCATCGCCGGCGCCTACGGCCGCATGGGCTGTGCCATCTTGGCGGCGAGGGCGGCCCTGAGAAGCGGCTGCGGCCTGGTGAGCGTACACCTGCCCCAGCGCTGCGTGGACCCTATGCAGGCCGCCTTCCCCGAAGCCATGGTCAGCATCGACCCCAGCGACACCCGTTTCACCACGGTGCCCGACCACCTGGAGCGCTACGGAGCCATCGCCGTGGGGCCAGGCCTCGGCACCCACCCCGACACCGCGCAGGCCCTGTTGCATCTCCTCGAAGCCCGCCCCGCCGGCGTCCCCCTCGTCCTCGACGCCGACGCCCTCAACATCCTGGCCACTCTCCCGAAAGAACAATTTTCAATTCTCAATTTTCAACTCTCAATTCTCACCCCACATGCAAGGGAGTATGAACGGATGTTCGGCTCAGAAGATCCTGCCGAGGTATCAAAACAATGCAATTTCATCATCGTCAAGAAAAGCCACCGCACCCACGTCTACGCCCCCGATGGCCGCGTTTACGTCAACCACACCGGCAACGCCGGCATGGCCACCGCCGGCAGCGGCGACGTGCTGACGGGCATCCTGCTCGGTATGGCAGCGCAGGGTGGGGGAGACCCCTTCCGTATGGTATGCAAAGCTGTCGAGATGCATGGCAAAATTGGCGATATTGCGGTGCGGAAACAGTCGGAATCAAGCCTCATCGCAAGCGATATGGTAGAAAATCTTCGCCTTGTATCAACCGACATTACAGATTGTTAGCAATAAATTATTAAAATATTTAAAAAAAAATTTGGTCAGTTCGGAAAAAGGTTGTACTTTTGCACCCGATTTCGAGAGAGACAAAGACTTAGAAATCCCAACTTCCTCCTTAGCTCAGTTGGTTAGAGCACCTGACTGTTAATCAGGGGGTCGAAGGTTCAAGTCCTTCAGGGGGAGCAAAAAAAAAGAGAAAGCCGCACAAAGATGCGGCTTTTTTGTTAAGGTTCGGTATGAAAACGATATTGATAGTACTGGCAATAGCCATTGGCACTTTGGCGCTGATGATGGGCGGACTGGGCATGAAGATGCTCCTGCACAAGGAGAAAGAGTTCAAGCGCCCCTGCGCCAACGCCGACCCCAAAACGGGGCGTTGTGCCCACTGCACCTGTGGGAAAATGAAAAAATGAAAAATGGAAGAGGTCTGATTCAAATTCGAGTCAGACCTCTTTTTTTATTGTTGTGAGAACTCCTTGATGCGTTGCTCCTCGCTGCGGCGGCAGACCAGCAGGCGCCCGCCTTTCGCGCTGACGATGTATCCGTCCAGTCCCTGGAGGACCACCTTCTCGGCGTCCTCGGCATGGACCACGCAGTTGCTGCACTCGTAGAGGTGCACAGGGCCCACGGCTCCGTTGCTGTTGGCGTCCTTCTGCAACTTGTCGTGCAGCGAAGCCCAGTTGCCCAGGTCGCTCCAGCCGAAGTCGGCGGGGTGCGTGTACACTTTGCCGTCGGCAGCGGCGGGCTCCATGACGGCATAGTCTATGCTGATTTTCTCGCACTGCGGGAACACCTCCTGCACGTCCTTGTCGGTGCGCATGCGCTCCATGTCGGCGGCGATGTTGGGCTTGTAGGTGGAGATGGCGTCGGTGATAGTCTTCACGTTCCACACAAAGATGCCGGCGTTCCACAGGTAGTTGCCTGCCTGTAGATACTGCTCCGCCACCTCGCGGTTGGGCTTCTCCTTGAAGGAAGCGACCTTGCATATCTCACTCCCCTCTCCCTTTGGAGAGGGGCCGGGGGTGAGGCTTTCCACGTAGCCGTATCCCGTCTCCGGACGCGAGGGCTTGATGCCGATAGTGACAATGGCGTCGCTCTTCTCGGTGAACGCCAGGGCGTTGCCGATAACGCGGCGGAACTCCTCGGGATTCATCACCACGGCGTCGGCGGGCGTAACAACGACATTGGCCTCGGGGTCTTCCTCCTTGATGCGCCAGCAGGCCCAGGCAATGCAGGGCGCCGTATTGCGTGCCGCAGGCTCGGCAAGGATATGCTCCACGGGCATCTCCGGCAACTGCTGACGGACGATGTCCACATAGGCGGCATTGGTCACCACCCAGAAGTTCTCCATGGGGCAAAGGCCCTTGAAACGGTCCACGGTGAGCTGTATGAGCGTGCGTCCGCATCCCAGGATGTCGATGAACTGTTTAGGATATTCGGGCGTGCTCAGCGGCCAGAAGCGGCTACCGATGCCGCCGGCCATGATAACGATATGATTCTTCATGTCTTAAAAATATTTTGTCCTCCATTAACGCAACATTTCAATATTTATTGTATCTTTGCACCATAAACTGAAAGTCACGAACATACTATAAATGGATATATGACAGTGAGTAATGACACACCCATAGAAAAGATTTTTTCGCTCGAAGAGATTGACTACTCGCGCTTTTGGGGCACCAACGACCGCATGCTCGAGTTTGTGCGCCTGCTCTTCCCCAAACTGAAGCTCATCGCCCGCGGCGACATGCTGAAAGCCATCGGCAGCGACGAGGACATCGCCTGGTTCGAGGGCAAGCTGCAGGCCATGAGGACCTACTACGACAAGTTCGGACGCCTGACGGAGAACGCCATCATGGGCATCATGGAGAACGCGACGGAATGGAGCGAACGCCACCCCGGGGCGGCAAGCGGCGGCAGCCCCGAGAGCGAGGTGAGCGACGAGGTGCTCGTCCACGGCCGCAACGGCCTCCTCATCAAAGCCCGCACCCCCAACCAGCAGCGTCTGGTCAAGGCCGTGCACGAGAACGACATGGTCTTCGCCATCGGCCCCGCCGGCACCGGCAAGACCTACACCGCCGTGGCCATGGCCGTCCGCGCCCTGAAGAACAAGGACGTGCGCCGCATCATCCTCACGCGCCCCGCCGTCGAGGCCGGCGAGAACCTGGGCTTCCTCCCCGGCGACCTGCGCGACAAGCTGGACCCCTACCTCCAGCCGCTCTACGACGCCCTGCGCGACATGATTCCCCAACAGAAACTCCTCTCCTACTGGGAGGACAACACCATCGAGATAGCCCCCCTGGCCTTCATGCGCGGCCGTACGCTGGACAACGCCTTCGTCATCCTCGACGAGGCCCAGAACGCCACCTCCGCACAGCTCAAGATGTTCCTCACACGCATGGGCCGCAACGCCAAGTTCGTCATCACCGGCGACCTCACCCAAGTCGACCTCCCGCGCCACCAGCAGAGCGGCCTCCTCCAGGCCACACAGATACTGAAGGACGTGAAGGGCATCGAAGTCATCGAACTCAACAACAGCGACGTCATCCGCCACCGGCTGGTGACCGATATTATACGTGCCTATGATAACCTATCCCAATTGTAAAATCAACCTCGGCCTGCACGTCGTGGGTCGACGTCCCGACGGCTACCACGACCTGGAGACCCTCTTCCTGCCGGTGCACGACATGTGCGACGAGCTGGAGATAACAACCATCGACACACTCCTCAGTCAACCGCAAGCGGTTGCCTGCTCCCCTGACTTAGGGGAGCAACCGGAATGCACCCTCACGGTGCAGGGCATCGCCCTCGACGGCAACCCCGACGACAACCTCTGCATGCGGGCTTACCGCCTGCTGCACGACGAGTTCGCCATCCCCGCCGTCCACATACGCCTCAAGAAGAACATCCCCTTCGGCGCCGGCCTCGGCGGCGGCAGCAGCGACGCCGCCTTCACGCTGAAGATGCTCAACTCCATGTTCTCCCTGGGCCTATCCGACGCCGACCTCGAGCGCCGCGCCGCCCGCCTCGGTGCCGACTGTGCCTTCTTCATCCGCAACCAGCCCGCCTACGCCACCGGCATCGGCGACGTGCTGGAGCCGATAGAATTCCCAATCCTCAATTCTCTGTTTTCAATCCAAATCGAGATACCGGAAGGCGAGCATGTGAGCACCAAAGAGGCCTACGCGGGGCTGAAACTTGACCCTACACACTCCTCAGTCAGCCTGACGGCAGACAGCTCCCCTAACTTAGGGGAGCTGCCAGATAGCACAGACCGCGTCAGCAGCTCCTCCCCTAAGTTAGGAGAACAACCGGATAGCACAGACCGCGTCAGCAGCTCCTCCCCTAAGTTAGGGGAGGTGGCAGCGCGAAGCGCTGACGGAGGAGTGTGTCAACCCCGCAGACCAGACCTCCGCCAGGCCATAAAAGAACCCATAGAGCACTGGCGCCACCTTATCGTCAACGACTTCGAGGCCTCCGTCTTCCCCGCCCACCCCGCCATCGCCGCCCTCAAGGACGACATGTACCGCCGCGGCGCCCTCTACGCCTCCATGACCGGCAGCGGCGCCGCCGTCTTCGGCATCTTCCGAAAATAAATTTGGCCATGTGAAATATAATGTGTACTTTTGCAAAATTATTCAAGCATTAAAACATAAAACAATAACATCATGGTAGACTACAAAAAAATAGGACTGGTGAACACCCGAGAGATGTTCCGCAAAGCAGTCAACGGCGGCTACGCCATCCCCGCCTTCAACTTCAACAACATGGAGCAGATGCAGGCCATCATCATGGCCGCCGTCGAAACCAAGAGCCCCGTCATCCTGCAGGTCAGCAAGGGCGCACGCGAGTACGCCAACCCCACCCTGCTGCGCTACATGGCCGAAGGTGCCGTGGAGTACGCCAAGGAACTCGGCTGCCCCAACCCCCAGATTGTGCTGCACCTGGACCACGGCGACAGCTTCGAGACCTGCAAAAGCTGCATCGACATGGGCTTCAGCTCGGTGATGTACGACGGCAGCGCCCTGCCTTACGAGGAGAACATCCGCATCTCCCGCCAGGTCGTTGAATACGCCCACCAGTACGACGTCACCGTCGAGTGCGAACTCGGCGTGCTGGCCGGCGTCGAGGACGAGGTCTCCTCCGAGGTGAGCCACTACACCAAGCCCGAAGAGGTCATCGACTTCGCCACCCGCACGGGCTGCGACTCCCTGGCCATCAGCATCGGAACGAGCCACGGCGCCTACAAGTTCAAACCCGAGCAGTGCACCGTCGACCCGCAGACAGGCCGCCTCGTGCCTCCTCCCCTGGCCTTCGACGTCCTCGAGGCCGTCGAGAAGAAGCTCCCCGGCTTCCCCATCGTGCTCCACGGCTCCAGCTCCGTGCCCCAGGACGAGGTGGACACCATCAACGCCAACGGTGGCGCCCTGAAGGCCGCCGTCGGCATCCCCGAGGAACAGCTGCGCAAGGCCGCCAAGAGCGCCGTCTGCAAGATCAACATCGACAGCGACAGCCGCCTGGCCATGACCGCCGCCATCCGCAAACACATGGCCGAACACCCCGACCACTTCGACCCTCGCCAGTACCTCAAACCCGCCCGCGAGAGCATGAAGAAGATGTACATCCACAAGATTGTCAACGTCCTGGGTTCGAACGACAAGCTCTAACCATCACGCAGACAACGACTTCCACGGTCGGCGGCGAGCCATACGGCTCGCCGCCGACCTTTTTTTCACCCCCTTCCGCAACCTCCTCAAAACCAGACCAAACAGGTACTTTATTCGACCGTTCTTATATAGTATACATATAGTATACATATACTTCTCATATACTTCTTATATACAGTATATGAATACTATATGAGAACTATATGTATACTATATGAATACTGTATGACATAGGTCGAAGAAAACACCTATGGGGTCGGGGTTTGGGACAAATATTTTTTATACAATAAAAAAGGAATTGCTGCGTTATTGGGGAAAAATTTTTGAAAATGAAGAAACCGTTATCCTTTGGAATGACCATGCTGGCCTCGGCGCTGGGCATGGTGATTGTTTCGATTGTTGCAGGAATTGTGATGTTCGCCATGATGATGTTGATGGTGGCCTCGGTGGCCAAGATGGACAGCAAGGAGCTGGTGCCCGTGCGCGCCGGCTCGGTGCTGAAAGTGGACCTGGGCCGCATCAGCGGCGACCGAACGCAGAGTGGCCTCAGCATGTCGCTCGGGGGCGGCAAGACCGTGGGCCTGATGGATGCCGTTTGCGCCATCCACCATGCCGCCAACGACGACCGTATCAACCTCATCTACCTCACCGACGACGGCCTCTCGGACCTCTCGTGGGGGTCGCTCACCGAGTTGCGCGCAGCCCTGGACGACTACCGCGCGAGCGGGAAGACCATCGTGGCCTACGCCACCGCGTGGTCGCAGGGCGGCTACTACGTGGCCTCCGTGGCCGACCGCGTGTGCCTGCACCCCAGCGGCATGGTGGACTTCCGCGGCATGGGCGGCGAGGTGATGTACTACAAGGACCTGCTGGACAAGCTGGGCGTGGAGATGCAGCTCATCCGTCCCGAGAGCTGTGCCTACAAGAGTGCCGGCGAGGTGTACACCCTCAACCACATGTCCGCCGCCAACCGCGAGCAGATACGCGCCTATATATCAAGTATTTGGAGTACCGCCACCCAGGCCATCGCCGCCAGTCGCAAGATGGAGGTGTCGCAGCTCAATGCCATTGCCGACAACCTGAGCGGCTACCTGGCCGAGGATGCCCAACGGAACGGCCTTGTCGACGCCCTGCGTTTCGAAGCAGATGTGCGCCAGGAGCTTAAGGACAAGCACGACGGCAAGCAGTTGCTGCCCCTGGAGGAGTATGCGAAGAACTTCAACCTTGCCTCCGCCAACCGTGCGGCCAAGGACAAGATAGCCGTCATCTACGCCGAAGGCAACGTTGTGGACGGCAGCGCCCGCGGCATGGACCAGGGGGTCTACGGCGACGATATCGTGAAAGCCCTGTGTCAGGCCGCAGAGGACAAGACGGTGAAAGCCATCGTGTTGCGCGTCAACTCGCCCGGTGGCCAGGCCACGGCCAGCGAGAGCATGACCCATGCCGTCATGCAGGCCCGCGAGAAGAAGCCCGTCATCGTCAGCATGGGCGACCTCGCCGCCTCGGCGGGCTACGAGATGAGCTGCATGGCCGACGTCATCGTGGCCCAGCCTACCACCATCACGGGCTCCATCGGTGTCTTCGGCACCCTGCCCAACGTGGGCAAGCTGCTCAACCAAAAGCTGGGGCTGCACCCCGACACCGTCAGCACCAACCGCAACGCCAACGGCCTGAGCATCATGCGTCCGCTGAGCCCGGCCGCCATGGCCATGATGGAGCGCAACGTGGAGGACTTCTACAAGGTCTTCGTGGGCCGCGTGGCCGAGGGCCGCGGTATGAGCTATGACGCTGTGCACCAGATTGCCCGCGGCCGTGTGTGGACCGGCGTTGATGCCAAACGCATCGGCCTGGTGGACACCCTGGGCGGCATGGACCTGGCCCTGAGCATTGCCGCCGAGAAGGCCGGCATCGACAAATACGCCGTCAGGACCTATCCCGCCGAGAAGGATGTGTGGACACAGCTGCAGGAACTCCTCGGCGATGCCCCGGACAGCGACCTGAACCTCCTGGCCAAAGGCTGGATTGCCTACCGCTGGAAGACAGCCTCGAAGAGCCAAAAAACGCTCTCGAAACTGGAGCAGGACCTGCTCTTTGTAGCCCACAGCGAGGGGGTGCAGGCAAGAGTGCCATTCGTCCTCGTGGCCGAATAATACAAGGGAAACGACGATTCTGCTGCTGGCAATGAAAAAAATTTATTGTAAGTTTCAGAAAAAGTTGTACTTTTGCAAATTATTTTAAAAACCAAGAATAAACGCTTATGATTATCGTAAACCTTGATGTGATGATGGCCAAACGCAAAATGTCACTCACCGAGCTCAGCGAGCGCGTGGGAATCACAATGGCCAACATGAGCATTCTGAAAACCGGAAAGGCACGCGCCGTCAGGTTCACCACGCTGAATGCCATTTGCCAAGCCCTCGACTGTCAGCCCGGCGACATTTTGGAATATCGTGCCGAATAAGAAGAACGCCAAAAAGGGGGTAGAGACTACTCTACCCCTCGAAGCGTAAGGCTAATGCGGCGACGACGCAAGTCCACGTCGAGAACCTTCACCTTCAGATGCTGATGCAGATGCACCACCTCCGACGGATCGCTGACCCGTCGCGAGGCCATTTGGCTTATATGTACCAGACCGTCCTGGTGCACCCCGATGTCGACGAAGACCCCGAAGGCCGTGATGTTGGTGACGATGCCGGGTAGCACCATCCCCGCCTGCACATCCTCCAGGCGGGTGACGTTTTTGTCGAATTCGAACACCTCGAACTTGGCGCGGGGGTCAAGTCCGGGTTTCTCCAGTTCCTTCATGATGTCGTGCAGCGTGGGCAGACCGCAGTCGTCGGAGACGAACTGTTCCAGCTTGATGCTCGAGCGGAGGTCGGCGTTCTTGCACAGGCTCTCCACGTCGGCCCCCACGGAGGCCGCCATGCGCTGCACGAGGGCGTAGCGTTCGGGGTGCACGGCGCTGTGGTCGAGGGGATTCTGGCTTTCGCGTACACGCAGGAAGCCCGCACACTGTTCGAAAGCCTTGTCGCCGAGGCCCTTGACTTGTTTCAGCGATTCGCGGTCGGCGAAGGCGCCGTTCTTGTTCCTGTGGGCCACAATCTTGTCGGCCAGGGCCGGTCCGATGCCGCTGACGTAGCTGAGGAGTTCGCGGCTGGCGGTGTTGAGTTCCACGCCGACGCTGTTGACGCAGCTGACGACGGTGTCGCCGAGGCTCTCGGAGAGGAGCTTCTGGTCCACATCGTGCTGGTACTGACCCACGCCGATGCTCTTGGGGTCGATCTTGACAAGTTCGGAGAGGGGGTCCATCAGGCGGCGGCCGATGCTGACGGCGCCGCGGACGGTGATGTCGTATTCAGGGAACTCGCGCCGGGCCACCTCGCTGGCGCTGTAGACGCTGGCACCGGCCTCGCTGACGCTGACGGCGACGACCTTGCGATTGAAATGGCACTTCTGCACCATCTCCTCGGTCTCGCGGCCGGCGGTGCCGTTGCCGATGGCTATAGCCTCGATGTGGAAAGCCTCCACCAGGGCCTCCAGTTTGTTGACGGCGGCGCGCTCTTCGCGCACGGAGGTGAAGGGATAGATGGTCTCGTTGTGCAGCAGTTGGCCCTGCGCGTCGAGGCAGACGACCTTGCATCCGGTGCGGAAGCCGGGGTCGATGGCCAGGGTGCGTTTCTGCCCCATGGGGGCGGCGAGCAGCAGTTGGCGCAGGTTCTCGGCGAAGACGCGGATGGCTTCCTTGTCGGCCTTCTCCTTCAGTTGGTTGCGGAATTCGGTCTCAATACTGGGCTCTATCAGGCGCTTGTAGGCGTCCTCGGTGGCCATTCTAATCTGCCTGACACACTGCTCCCCTATGGCAGCACGGAGTGCTGACTGAGGAGTGTGTATGGAGGCAATGGCCTCGTCGTCCTTCTCTGGCCGCACATGCACCTTGAGCACGCCGGCCTCCTCGCCGCGGAAGAGGGCCAGGATACGGTGCGAGGGTGCTTTGGCGATGGGCTCCTTCCAGTTGATCCAGGACTCGAACTTGCCCACGCGCTCGTCGTCCTCCTTGACGCCGCGGGCCAGCCCCGAGGAGAGCATGGCGCGGCGGCGGAAGACGTTGCGTACGCGGTTGCGCGTGGCGGCGTCCTCGCTGATGCGCTCGGCGATGATGTCGCGGGCGCCCTGGAGGTCCTCCTCTGTATACTTTCCACTTTCATCTTTCCACCTCCCACTCATGATGGCATCGGCGAGGGGCTCGAGGCCTTTCTCGATGGCAATGGTGGCGCGGGTGCGACGTTTGGGCCGATAGGGCAGGTAGAGGTCCTCGAGTTCGGTAAGCGTCTCGGCGGCAAGGAGTTCCTGACGCAGGTCGTCGGTCAGTTTTCCTTGTTCCTCGATGGACTGGAGGATGGCCTCGCGACGCTTGTCGAGCTCCTTGAGCCGAAGCAGAAGGTCGCGTATGGCGGCAATCTGGACCTCGTTGAGGGAGCCGGTGACCTCCTTGCGGTAGCGCGCGATGAAGGGCACGGTGGCGCCGGATTCGAGCAATTCAATGGTCTTCTCGACTTGTCGAACGTTGAGTTCCAGTCGGTTGGCAATAACAGTAGCGTAATTCATGCTGCAAAAATACGAAAAATAAAACATTTTTTGAAAAAAAATTATTGCCATATCAAAAAATATATGTACTTTTGCACTTTGAAAAATAACAATAATTAAACCCATCACATTATGAAAAAAGTCTTATTATTTTTGGCTGTAGCCCTGATGGGCATGGCCGCCAACGCCCAGACTGTATGGTCGGAGGATTTTGAAAACGTCACCGTCAACGACAATGGTATCGGTTCGATGCCCACCGGTTGGACCCTTTATGAGGACAACCTGACGAACTTCAACAACGGGAACTACGACTACCGTGGTTACGGCAACAGTTGGTGCGTCAACGAATTTGGCTGGCAAGGCAAGAGCGCTTTCTGTATGACTTACACCAACGAAGGCACAGCCTGCGACCGCTGGATGATTACCCCCGCTATCACCCTGCCCTCCACCGGCGAATACAGCCTGTTTTTCGATGCTTTCGCCTCGCAGTACGACGAAAATATTTCCGTGCTGCTGAGCACTACGGGCACTGAAAAAACAGACTTCACCGAAACCCTGATGGCTACCGCCGTCCTCCCTGCCGGCGAAAACCATAAACTTTTCAGCCTGAGCGCCTATGCCGGTGAAACCGTCTACATTGCGTTCCGCAACACCACTGCCGACGGTCTCTACACCATGATTGACAACATTTCCGTCGCCGTGTTCCCGGAGAACGCCATTGCCTGCAACGGTGTCGATGTGCCCAGCAACGTTCCTCAGGACAACAACTTCAACGTCGAAGTGACTGTCACCAACAGAGGTACTGCCCCCCTCACCTCCTTCACCCTCGAGTACAGCCTCAACGGTGGTAGCGAGCAGACCATCAACGTCAACAACATCAACGTGGCTCCCTTTGCCAGCTACACCTACACCTTCAGCCTCAGCAGCAGCGAACTCGGTGCCAACAACCTGAGCGTGACCGTTTCCGCGCCCAACGGCGAGACCGATGTCGATGCCTCCGACAACACCGCCAGCACCACCATGACCGTCTACGATCCCAGCACCGTGGCCCAGCGCACCACCGTCATGGAGCACTTCACCACCGCCCGCTGCCCCAACTGCCCCGCCGGTCATGACCGTCTCGACGCCGCAGTCGCCGGCCAGGAAGACCGCGTGGTGTGGATTGCCCACCATGTGGGTTACTACACCGACGATATGACCATCAACGAGTCCAACCAGATGCTCAGTTTCTTCAACGACGGTGGCAGCACGTTTGCCCCTGCATGGATGCTCGACCGCAACTTCGACTTTGTTGACAACAAGAGCCAATACCCCGGTCCCGCTTTCTTCCCCGGTACCAACGCCCGTCAGATCCTGACCAACGCCATCAACTCGCCCGCCCTCGTCAACGTGAACATCAGCGACCTCAACTACAATGCCGAGAGCCGCACCGTGTCCTTCACCGTCAGCGGCGAGTTCCTCAGCGAGATGACCTTCACCAGCCCCCGCCTGACCGCCTACATCCTTGAAGACGGCATCAAGGGCGCCCAGTCCGGTGCCACCGGCATATACACCCACAACCATGTGCTCCGTGCCTGCATCAGCAATGTCTGGGGCGACGAGGGTGTCATCACCAGCACCGCCGCCGGCAGCACCTTCAGCAAGACCTACACCTTCCATGTCTCCGAGACCTGGCGTCCCAACAACTGCTGGGTGGCCGCCTTTGTCAACGACTACGGCACCGACGTCATGCACCGCACCATCGCCAACGGCGCCAAGAGCGGCTACCTGACCAACGTGGCCATCGAGGATGTTGAGAACACCAGCATCAGCATGAACACCTATCCCAACCCCGCCACCGAGATGGCCGTCATCGAGGCCGGCAGCACCATCCGCAGCTACCAGATGGTCGACGCCCTTGGCCGTGTGGTCATGCAGTCCGAGAACCTCAACGCCACGGCCCTCGAACTCGATGTGAGAGCCCTGGCACAGGGTGTCTACTTCATCAACGTCACCACCGACAACGGTGTCGCTTCCCAGCGTCTGACCATCGTGAAGTAATCCTTTTTCACAACGAAACAACTAAACGGAGTGCAAAGTTCGCTTTGCACTCCGTTTATTTTTTCCCGCAAATGGCTTGAAGATTTTTTTTCGAGTGAAATACAATAAAGGGGGAGTTGGTGCGTTACTTTGATATAAAAATAAAAATGATAATGGACGAGGTTAAGAAAAATTCCCTATATTACCAAAATCATTACGATGAATTGGTGCAAAAATATGATGGCAAAGTACTGATTATCGTGAATGAAGCTGTGGCAGGTGTATACAACAATGTGGAAGACGCCTACAACAGCGCCACAGAGAAATATGGGTTAGGACACTTCAGCCTCCATCCCTGCTCGTCAAGGTCAAGAGGCATTGTCATCCACACCTATTCCAACATCAACCCATCCGACTATGCAAAAAAATGGCACTATTCACGCGCAATTTAACGGTATAGCGGAAGCCGTTGTCACAGAATGCGGTGTAAGAGCCATCGCAGGAAACAACACGTCCAAAGGCGGTGTTTATTATGCCATTTGGGACACAGGGGCATACCAGAGTTGCATCTCCCCGAAGGTGGTTGAAGAGTTAGGGCTTGAAACCGTGGCCCAAATACCCAACTACACAGCCGGAGGAATGGTAATGTCCACATTGCATTATGTCGAGATGGTGTTGCCCAACGGCGTAGGGGCATTCAAATGCCTGGCAGCGTGCTGTCCGATAGGTCATCTGGACATTCTGATAGGCATGGACATCATTGCTCAGGGAGATTTTCATCTTGCAAACCAGAACGGAAACACAATTTTCACATTCAAAATAGAAAATAACAAACAATGAAAAAGATACTGACCATAGCAGCCATGGTGCTGTGCAGCACAATGGCTTTCTCGCAGCAAGTGGCATCGCGCGCCAAAGCCATGAGAATGATGAACTTCGGCCGCGAAGAATACATGATCAAGGACATCAAGGTGTACACCGACACGATGACGGTCTACTCGCTGTCGAACTACGTAATCTACCCCTTCGGCGAGTGGGAGTCGATGGAGCAATACATCACCGACAACCAGCTGCACTGGTACCGCGAGAGCGGCTACCGCAGCTACTTCGACTCGATGGAGGTGAGCGTGAACCGCATGAAACGCCTGGACGACAGCTACCTGGACATGTTCTATTCCATCTGGACACGCAAGGTAGAACTGCTCGGCGGACGCATCAACGACCCCGAGATAGTGCTGGCCAACGGCATCCATGTGGGCATGTCGAAGGACGATGTGTTCCGCGTGTTCTTCAAGAAGTATCCCAAATCGTACACCTCCGACGTGGCGGTGCTGAAGGTGATATCGGGTGCCGGCGAAGTGGCCGAGATCTACACTTTCAAGGGCACACGCCTGCGCCATGTGAAAATCGAGACGGCGTATAACTATTATTAAGTCGTGGAGTCGTGGAGTCGTAAAGTCGTGGAGTCGAGGTGAAAAACGTAGCGCTTTTCTTTGGATCGTTCAACCCTATCCACGTGGGGCACATGGTGATAGCCAACACCATGGTGCAACAGGAAGGCATCGATGAAGTGTGGTTTGTGGTGAGCCCGCAGAACCCCCTGAAGGAGCGCTCCAGCCTGCTGGCCGACCACCACAGGCTACAGATGGTACGACGGGCCGTGGACGACAACTACCGCCTGAAGGCCTGCGACATAGAGATGCACCTGCCCATTCCGAGCTACACGGTGGTAACCCTGGCAGCCCTGGGCGAGAAATACCCCGATTACAGCTTCAGCCTCATCATGGGCAGCGACAACCTGGCCACCTTCGAGCGCTGGCGCAACTACGAGTACATCCTCGAGCACTATCATATCCACGTCTACCCCCGTCCGGGGAGCGAGCATTGCAAGCTCTCGTCGCACCCGCATGTCAGCATGGCCGAGGTGCCGATGATGGACATCTCGTCGAGCTACATCCGCCGCCTTATCGGCGAGAAAAAAGATGTGCGCTATCTGCTGACAGAACCTGTATACCAATACCTTACCGAGATGCACTTCTACGAGCGCTAACGCCCAGTGGAAGCATGGTGATTTTATTTTCAGTCGCCACACAATAAAGTGGCGAAGGGCACGTTATGACCGTATATAATAAAGAATACCATATACAAATGAAACGTGGTTTGAAGATAACACTATGGGTGATTGGCATCCTGCTGGCAATCGTTTTCGTTGCCACCCTCATTGCCGCGCCGGTGGCCAAAAGCTACATCAACAAGCACGGCGAAGAGCTCGTGGGCCGCAAGGTGAACGTCGAGGAGTTGAAGCTCAACGTGTACACTGGCCATGTGGCCATCCACGGCCTCAGCCTCTACGAGGACAACGGCTCCGATGTCTTCGCCAGTTTCGACACCCTCGACGTCAAAGCCAGCCTGCTGAAACTGCTCAGCCACACCGTACACCTGAAGCACATCACCCTGGCAGGCCTGAAGGTCAACCTGATACAGAACGGCGAGACCTTCAATTTCCAGAGCATCATAGACCACTTCGCCAGCGACACCACAGAAGTGGACACCGACACCACACCCAGCGACTGGGTGCTGAAATTCTACAACATTCGCCTCAGCCATGCCCAGGTGAACTACCTCGACGCCCAATCGGGCAAACAATGGCACCTTCCCCACATCGGCCTGCGCGTACCGGGCTTCGTCCTCGGCGGCGAGGAGCAGAGCGAGGGCGGCCTGCGCATAGGCTTTGCCGAAGGCGGACGGCTCTCCATCGACGGCAACTACGACAGCCACCGCGGCAGCTACCAGCTCATCGCCCAGCTCGAGAACTTCGCCCTGCAGAACCTGCAGCCGCTGACGGAGGACATCCTGACGGTGGACCGCCTGGGCGGCACCCTCAACGCCGGCGTGAAGGCCGAGGGCACCATCAGCGAGATACTGAAGAGCTACATCGGCGGCTCGCTGACGCTCAACGGCGTGAGCCTCGAAAAGAAGGGTGCTGAGCCCATGGCGCAGCTGCGCAAACTGGAGGTATTGATCAACAACATCAACCTCGATGCCAACAGTTACGACATCCAGGAGGTGACCCTCGAGGGGCTGCAAGCCCACTACGAGCAATGGACCGACCACAGCACGCTCGACGAGCTGCTGGCATCGAAAGAATCGGAATCCTCGGAGTCATCCGAAAACTCAGAAAACTCTGAAAACTCCAAGAATTCCGACAACTCCACTCCCATGAAGCTCCATGTGGGCCAGCTCTCCATCAAGGACTGCAACGTCACCTACTCCGACTACACCCTCCCCGACCCCTTCCACTTCCCGGTGACCAACCTCAGCGCCGAGGCCAGCGACCTCACCCTGGCGGGCGGCAACAACGCCAAGCTGCGTGCCACGCTGCCCGGCGGCGGCCACCTGATGGTGAACTGGAAAGGCGACCTCGACGACTGGAAGCGTCATCAGGACCTCTTCCTCTCCATCAAGGGCCTCGACATGACCCAGCTCAGCCCCTGGGCCGTGGCCTATACAGCCCAACCCATCGAGGACGGCATCTTCGGCCTCTCCACACGCCTCAACATCAACAACAGCCAGCTCGACAACCAGAACAAAATCGACATCTTCAAGGCCCGCGTCGGCAGCCGCCGCAAGGACGTGGACCCCGAGATGAAGGTACCCCTCAAGACCGCCCTCTACATCCTGCGCGACAAGGACGACAAGATACTCATCGACCTGCCCATCAAAGGCAATGTGGACAGCCCGGAGTTCAACTACATGAAGCTCGTATGGAAGACCCTCGGCAACCTGCTGGTGAAGGTGGCCACCTCGCCCGTTCGGGCCCTCGGCAACGCCCTCGGAATGGGCAGCGACAACCTCGACTTCATGGCCATTGCCCCCGGCCAGCACGGCCTGACCTCGGAGAACTACCACACCCTCTCCGACCTCGCCACCATCGCCAAGAGCGACTCCCTGGTGGTCATCACCCTCGAACAACGCATGCCCGCACCCGCCAACGACTCCGTCGCCTTCCGCTACACCATGTGGAACAACATCATTCAGCGCTATATGCAGGAGCAGGGCGTCGACGAGAGCCAACTCAACATCACCTCCGGCGAACCCACCGCCGACGGCGAGCGCACAGGCTACGCCATCGGCTCGGAAATGAAAATGGAATGAGAATACTATGGAACAACAGACAGACATACTGAACACCACCAACCCTGTAGACTACAACGACGACAGCATTGTGCACCTGGAAGACATGGAGCACATCCGCCTGCGTCCGGGAATGTACATCGGCAAGCTGGGCGACGGCTCGAGCCACGACGACGGCATCTATGTGCTCATCAAAGAGGTGATAGACAACGCCATCGACGAGTTCACCTCGGGCTTCGGCAAGAAGATCGAAGTGAAAATAAACTTCGGCGAACGCCACGTGAGCATCCGCGACTACGGCCGCGGCATCCCCCTGGGCAAGCTGGTCGAAGCCGTCAGCAAACTGAACACCGGCGCCAAATACGACAGCAAGGTCTTCCAGAAGTCGGTGGGCCTGAACGGCGTGGGTACCAAGGCCGTCAACGCCCTGAGCAGCTACTTCAAGGTCCAGTCCATCCGCGAAGGCAAGACCCGCATCGCCGAATTCTGCGACGGCAAGCTCACCAACGACAGCGGCATCGTCCCGGACACCTACAATGCCGAGAACGGCACCCTCGTCGAGTTCGTCCCGGACAGCAAACTCTTCGGCAACTACCACTTCATCAGCGAATATGTCGAACGCCGCATCTGGAACTACGCCTACCTCAACCACGGCCTGACGCTATACTACAACGACCGCCGCTACTACTCCAAGAACGGCCTGCTGGACCTCCTGGAGAACAACCTGCAGAGCGACGCCCTCTATCCCGTCATCCACATCAAGGAGGGCGACTTCGAGGCCGCCTTCACCCACGTCAACGGGCAGAGCAACGACTACTACTTCTCCTTCGTCAACGGCCAGCACACCACCGAGGGCGGCACCCACCAGAGCGCCTTCCGCGAGGCCTACGCCCGCGTGGTGAAGGACTTCATCAAGAAAGACTATCCCCCCGAGGTCATCCGCCAAGGCCTCGTCTGCGCCCTCTGCGTGCGCATACAGGAGCCCGTCTTCGAGGCCCAGACCAAGACCAAGCTCGGCAGCACACACCTCGAACCCAACAAGGTGGACGGCACCAACGACAGCCCCCTGCTGAAGACCTACGTGCTCGACATCCTCAAACGCAACCTCGACGACTACCTCCACATGCACTCCGAAACGGCCGACGCCCTGCTGGCCAAAATCAACGCCAACGAAAAGGAGCGCAAGGAGATTGCCGGCATCAAGAAGGTGGCCCGCGAGGCAGGCAAGAAAGCCAGCCTCAACAACCGAAAGCTGCGCGACTGCCACGTGCACTACAACACCAACCATGCCCGCCGTCTGGAGAGCACCATCTTCATCACCGAGGGCGACTCCGCCTCCGGCTCCATCACCAAGAGCCGCGACGTGGACACCCAGGCCGTCTTCTCCCTCCGCGGTAAACCCAAGAACACCTACAGCATCAGCAAGGTAGACGTCTACAAGAACGAAGAACTCAACCTCCTGCACAACGCCCTCGACATCGACGACGGCATGGAGAACCTCCGCTACAACAACGTCGTCATCGCCACCGATGCCGATGTCGACGGCATGCACATACGCCTCCTGCTGCTCACCTTCTTCCTCCGCTTCTACCCCGAGCTCATCCAGACCGGCCACGTCTACATCCTCCAGACTCCCCTCTTCCGCGTCCGCAACAAACAGAAAACCACCTACTGCTACACCGACGAGGAGCGCATCGCCGCCATCCACGACACCCCCAAGGCCGAAATCACACGATTCAAAGGCCTCGGCGAAATCAGCCCCGACGAGTTCAAGAACTTCATCGGCAAAGACATGCGCCTCGACCCCGTCATCCTGCACAAAGAGTTCGACACCAAAGGCGTCCTCTCCTTCTACATGGGCGAAAACACCCTCGAACGACGTGAGTTCATCATGGACAACCTGAGGGTCGAAGACGACGAATCCATAGTGGTAGCATAAAAAAAATTTGGCCATATCAAAATAACTTCCTATTATTGCAACAAAATCCAACAACTATGGCAACTACCAAAAAACACAAAAAGAACCTGATAGTCAGTTACAAAAACCTGACTGAAAACCTGAAGGAAATGTTCAAAGAAGCATATCCCGACGGCTATAACAACTACTTGCAACGCTTCGTCAAGCCCAACGGAGAAACAATTTTTATCGTCCCCTTTGAGACCGACGACACCAACTATATGGTAAAATTCGAGGTGGTCATCGACACCCTCGGCGAAGACCTCGACAAAGCACTCTTCGACGACGACGACGACAGCGGCAAGGAAGACGAGTTCGCCCCCCTGAGCGAAGCCCTCGAAAAAGAGGAAATCGACCCCGCACATAAAGAACGCGTCCTCCGCCACGGCGACTTCGAGACCAACATCGAGGAAGACGAGAAGCGCAAAAAGAAACTCACCCTCGGCATCAACAAGGAGGAAATCCGCGCCGCCTTCGGCGACGACGAGGTTGAAGAGCTCGACAGCTACGAGAAAATCGGCGACGACGACGAACCCGACGACGACGACTTCGAACCCTCCGACGAGGACATCCGCGGCATCGAGGAGGAATACTTCGAAGCCGAAAACCCGCCCCTCGACGCCACCATCCCCGAAGAGGAAATGGTCAAACCCGAACCCAAGAAACGTGGCCGCAAGAAAAAAAGCGAATAATAAAAACAACAAATACCGAAAACAATGAAAAGATTAGTAAAAGCTTTGTGCCTGACCGCCTTGATTATGGGTGTCGGCACCGTGGCGCAAGCCCAGTTCCGCCAGTCCATCTACCTCAACGGCAACATCCCCACCGGCGACTTCGCCTCCTCCGCATCAGCCAACGCCCTCTCCACCACCGGCGTGCCCCTGACCTATACCGAAATCGGCAAGGACGCCTCCGTGGGCTTCGGCCTCGGCTATCGTGCCAGCTACCGCTTCGACGTGGGTGTCGGCGAGGTGGCCCCCTTTGCCAACATCGACTTCCTCTGGAACACCATCGGTGGCGGCTGGAGCGACAAATACAGCGACGCCTACTACACCACCCCCACCTACTTCAACATCCCCCTGCTCGCCGGCGTGAGCTACATCTACGACGAGCTGCCCTGGGACGACATCTCGGCCTACGGTGAGTTCGGCATCGGCACCGACTTCCTCTGGATCACTCCCGAAGGCGGCACCAACAAAGTCACCAACCTCAACGAGGAATTCGCCTACAAGGCCAACTTCGCCTTTGCATGGATGCTCGGCCTCGGCGCCTACTTCGGTCAGCACGTCAGCGCCGGTCTCTACTACTACGGCCTCGGCACCCACAACATCGACTACACCGAGAACACCCTCGACGAGCACGCCCTCACGGCCTCTGCCCTACCCCGCGAGCGCCGCTCCGTAGGCAGCGTCATGCTCCGTCTCGGATTCCACTTCTAAAAAATAAATTTTTACATCATCAATAGCCCGAAGGGGCGACAGTGAGAAAAGCATCCCACTGCCGCCCCTTCGGGCTTTTTTGCATATCCAACTGATTAATATTCAGGCGTTTTATACTCAAAAGAACACCAAAAAACCACTTAAAGTTCACGGTAGTAAGCTTTTAGTAAAGTTATGGTAAAGTTTGGTTAGGCTTTGGTTAGTGTTTTATGCCATTTACTACCGTAAAAAAAACAGCGCCGTCGGTAGGTGCCGACGGCGCTGTTTGGAATGGGTTTCCCCGGAGGGGGAGGAAAATTAGTCGATTTTATCGAATCCGAGGTAGGGACGCAGACATTCGGGCATGACGATGCCGTCAGGCGTCTGGTTGTTTTCCAGCAGAGCAGCCACGATGCGTGGCAGGGCGAGGGCCGATCCGTTGAGGGTGTGGCAGAGCTGCATCTTGCCGTTCTCGTCCTTGAAACGGAGCTTCATGCGGTTGGCCTGGAAGGTCTCGAAGTTGGAAACCGAGCTCACCTCAAGCCAGCGTTTCTGCGCGGCGCTCCACACCTCGAAGTCGAAGGTCATGGCGGAGGTGAAGCTGATGTCGCCGCCGCAGAGTTTCAGTATGTGGTACGGCAGGCCCAGTTTGTCAAGCAAGCCACCGACGTGCTTCTTCATTTCCTCCAGCATGTCGTAGGAACGGTCGGGGTGTTCGATGACGACAATCTCCACTTTTGAGAACTCGTGCAGGCGGTTCAGACCGCGGACATCCTTGCCGTAGCTGCCGGCCTCGCGGCGGAAGCACTCGCTGTAGCCCACACGTTTGATGGGGAACTGTTTCGGATCCACCACCTCGCCGCGGAAGATGTTGGTGATGGGCACCTCGGCGGTAGGAATCATGTAGAAGCCGTCCAACGGGATGGCGTACATCTGGCCCTCCTTGTCGGGCAGCTGGCCGGTGCCGAGGCCGCTGGCTTCGTTGACCATCAGCGGCGGCTGGATCTCCACGAAGCCGGCATCGGTGGCCTCGTTGAGGAAAAAGTTGATGAGAGCACGCTGCAGGCGGGCGCCCTTGCCCTTGTAGAAGGGGAATCCGGCACCGGTCACCTTGTTGCCGAGCTCGAAGTCGATGATGTCGTATTTGGCGCAGAGGTCCCAGTGGGGCAGCGCATCGGCGGGCAGGTCCGGCTTGGTGCCGAACTCACCGACCACCACGTTGTCGGCCTCGCTCTTGCCCACAGGCACCGTGATGTGCGGCGCGTTGGGCAGGGAGATGAGTTTCTCGTTGAGGGTCTTCTCTGTGGAGGCCAGCTCCTCGCTGAGGGCCTTCTCTTCGCCCTTCAGCTCGGCGGTACGGGCCTTGGCGGCTTCGGCCTCGTCCTTCTTGCCCTGTTTCATCAGCATGCCGATTTCCTTGGCCGTCTTGTTCTGCTCGGCCTTGACACCGTCGGCCTTCACCTGCAGCGCGCGCCGCTGGGCGTCGAGCTCCAGAATCTCGGCAATACGTTCTTCGACATTCTGTACATTCTTGATTTTCAATCGGGAGATAATCTCCTCGGTATGATCCTTGATATATTGCAGTTGTAGCATCTTGATAAAAAAATTAAACTTATTAAGTAACGTAAGGCATAAAAAAATATTATATCCTATAGAAACTTTTTCAATGTGTCGAGTACTTTGAGGTCCGCCGGGAGCCAGCGTACGGCGGTGTGTTCTTGCCGAGGTCGTCGTAGCCGCGCTCCGTGGCAAAAAGACGACCGGCGCTCACAATAGCGCCGGCCACAACTTCTATCTGTTTTCTATCCATCAAAGTTAGATTTTACTCATATGAAGACGATAGATGACTTCAACGTCGTGCCACACCGTCTCCTCTGCCAGAACAAGCTTGTTTTCGTCCAGCTGGTCAATTTTATATGCAAGCTCTTCGTACCCATGTGATTTGCGCAGCCCATCAAGTGGAATCTGGACTTTAAGTATAAGATCATTATCTGTTATCGTATAGGAATAGGGAATGCTGTCGGGAGGATTTTTGACCCATCCAGTGCGATTGCTCTTAAAGCAGAACAACCAATCTTGACCGGGGACATCATAGTCAGCAACAACTTGGTTGTCTTCAATAGAGGTAAAGGAGATCTGCGATACTGTCCACGTGCCAACAATCAAATCATCGTTGCCCTTCGAGCATGAACAGAAAAAAAAGCATAATGCAATAAAAAAAGAAAAAGATATCTTTTTCATATTTTAGATTTAATAACATGTGCGGAGAGAGAGGGATTCGAACCCCCGGACCCTCGCAGGTCAACGGTTTTCAAGACCGCCGCAATCGACCGCTCTGCCATCTCTCCTGTCGTGTTCGTTTGAGGGTGCAAAAATACACTTTTTTGACGACATGACAAAATATTTCTTTCAATCATCTGATTTCCAATATCCTATAGAACTTCGTGGAAGAATCACTACAAATAATTACTGCCATTCAAAAAAATAGTTGTACCTTTGCACCGCAAAATTAAATGATTTATTACAACAATCCAAAAACAGCAACCATCATGAAACACATCAGAATCCTCCTTCTGGCAGTGGCCACCCTCATGGCCGCCGCTTGCGGCAAAGACGATGCCGAGCCCGAGAACACCGACAACATCTACCAGTTCAAGGTGCTCGACGGGCAGGGCGACAGCGTGTCGCTCGCGGCCTACAAAGGCCAGGTGCTGCTGGTGGTGAACACCGCCACCGAATGCGGCTACACGCCACAGTACACCGACCTTGAGCGCATGTACCAGACTTACAAAGACCAGGGCTTCACCGTGCTGGACTTCCCCTGCAACCAGTTTGGCGGCCAGGCCCCCGGCAGCTACGAAGACATCCATGAATACTGCACCGACGAGTACAGTATCACGTTCCCCCAGTTCGCCAAAATCAACGTCAACGGAGCCAGCGCATCGCCCCTCTACGTGTGGCTGAAGGAGAAGAAACCCGGCAACATTCCGTGGAACTTCACCAAGTTCGTCATCGACCGCAAGGGCGAAGTCGTGGCCCGCTTCGACGCCCAGACCTCGACGATGCGTGCCGTGGAAAACGCCGTCATTGAACAACTTTAAACCTTAATACACAACATGAAACAGATCAGATTCTTTGCCCTCGCCGCCGCCACGATGCTGCTGATGGGCGCATGCAAACCGAAGACGGAAGCCCCCGCCGAGGCGGAGCCTGTCCAGACCGAGAACCTCTACACCTTCGACGCCGTCGACGGCGAAGGCAACACCGTCGACCTCAGCGCCTACGAGGGAAAGGTGGTGCTGGTGGTGAACACCGCCACAGAGTGCGGCTTCACACCCCAGTACACGGAGCTGCAGCAGCTCTACGAGCGTTACCACGGCCTGGGATTCGACATCCTCGACTTCCCCTGCAACCAGTTCGGCCAGCAGGCCCCCGGCAGCAACGAAGAAATCCACGCCTTCTGCACCGGCACCTACAACACCACCTTCCCCCAGATGTCGAAGATCGACGTCAACGGCGACTCCGCCACGGCCCTCTATGCATGGCTGAAGGAGAAGGCCCCCTTCGGCGGTTTCGACACCACCGACCCAATGGGCGCACGCATGGACCAGATGTTCCGCTCGCAGGACCCCGACTACGACAAAAACCCTGACATCAAGTGGAACTTCACCAAGTTCCTCATTGACCGTCAGGGCAATGTGGTGCGCCGCTTCGAACCTACCGACCCCATGTCGGCAGTGACGGACGCCATCGAGGAATTGCTCCGCTAGAGAGCGGCGGCAACGGCACCAATGATGATGATGGGCAGCACAATGATGCAGAACGCCAACACCACGATGGTCAGGATGCCGTAATACTTCCAGTAGCTCTTGCTATTGGCCAGGAAACTCGCCGCAGCCTCATTGCTGTTCAGCGCCACGGCCGTTTCGGCGGCCTTGGCGCCGCGCAGCAGATAAATGATAATCGGCACCTCAGTCCCGGCACCAATCAGATAAAAAATTCCCAGCAGCCAGAAAGGCATGCTACCCATACCTGCGGCAGCAGCGATGTCAGCATCGTACATAGCACTAGCGGAGGCATTCTCCATGATGCTCCCCATCATGCCACCCGTAAGCAGCATCATCAGCGCGCCAAGTACCATGAGGGCACAACCCACGATGGCAAGGATGCCGAAGAATTTGTACCAACGGCCCATCGAATGGACATACTGTTTGACCTCGTCCTGAAGTTTCAGATTTTGTTCTTCCATATTTTTAAGTGTTTAAATGTTAATAATTTGCATGACTAATAACCAATGAATACGTTTTGCAAATATAATAATTTTTGTTAAAACAACAAAATAATAATAAAAAAACGCCGTCCGAAATGATGCCGGACGGCGTTTTTTTTATTCTATTCGGTTGTGCCCATACGGCACACGACGGTGATACTCGATGTCCACGCCCTCCATCCGGAGCAGACGGTACTTGCAGTATGGCAGTCCGGCATAGTTGCCCACAGAGCCGTCGGCTGGCAACACGCGGTGGCATGGAATAAAGAGATTCAATGCGTTGGCCCCCACGGCACTGGCCACAGCACGCACAGCCGTGGGGTGGCCGGCGAGGGAGGCCAGCTCGCAGTAGCTTACCGTGCAACCCACCGGAATACGTGCCACCTGCCGCCACACCTCCTGTTGCAGCTCGGTGCCGAAGGTGCGGAGCGGCAGCGGATTCATGTCGTAGGCGCGGAAGAAGTTGAACCTCAACTCCTCGACCGCCACGTGCAGCACATCGGTCCACTGGCCATCGACAATCGTGGCGCCAAAGCCCTTCGACAACCTGCGCCGGATGGCCTCATAGTGTGTGGAGTAGGGCCAAAGGCTCAAGCACAGCCGGTCGCCAATGGAGCCAAGTTCCAGCTCGCCAACCGGAAACTTGTAGCGGATAGTATAGATATGGCTTTCGTCCATGATGCTAAAAGAAAACCCTGCCGTGGAAGCAGGGTCTCTAGATCTAAAAAAATCTAAAACAAATTACCTTTTTCTTTCTTACTCAGCCTTCTGCTTGAAGATGTACTTCAATCAGGCTTACTCAGCCTTCTTGGCGTAGCGTTTGTACTTCGACATGAACTTGTCGACGCGACCGGCGGTGTCAACGAGCTTCAACTTGCCGGTGAAGAAGGGGTGCGAGGTGTTCGAGATTTCGAGTTTCACCACGGGATACTCCTTACCATCGGTATAGGTGACGGTCTCTTTGGTGTTGGCACAGCTCTTGGTGAGGATCATCGTGTCGTTCGACATGTCTTTAAACACCACGAGGCGATAGTTTTCGGGATGGATTCCTTTTTTCATTTTCTTACTTTTTGCCGTCTAATCCGTTGTTTATTAGACGATTGTTTATAATTCGTTTACTAATTTCGTGTTGCAAAGATACGAACATTTTCCGAACTGGCAAAATAAATATGCATTTTTTCTTATATTTTCTCTTCAGACCGTCCCTTCCCAACACACTCCTCCGTCCGCCCTGCGGGCGTCCACCTCCCCTAACTTAGGGGAGGAGTGAAGATAGTTTATATTAGGGAAACAATACTATCTGGCTGCTCCCCTAAGTTAGGGGAGCTGGCAGCGCGGAGCGCTGACTGAGGAGTGTGTAGGGTAGACGAGGCGTGTGTTGTGCATATCAGAACAAAGATTTTCCCACCGACATAATAATATGCAAACTTCGCCGTTAATACAACATGACAAAAACGATATTCCTAGCTGGCGGATGCTTTTGGGGCACACAGCACTATTTGAAACAGATCAACGGCGTACTGGAGACGCAGACGGGGTTTGCCAACGGCAACACCACAGCGAAACAACGCAGCGGCCCCGGCGGAATCGTGGTGGACAACCCCACCTACGAGCAGGTGTACACCGACCGCACAGGCTATGCCGAGACAGTGCGCGTAGTGTACGACCCCGATGTGCTGCCCCTGAAGAAACTGGTGGAGCTGTACTTCCTCTGCATCGAACCCACGTCGCTCAACCGCCAGGGCGAAGACGAAGGAACACGCTATCGTACAGGCATCTACTACATCGACCCGGAAGACTACGGCACCATCGACGACGTCTATCGCGAGGTACAGCACGGCTACAGCAGCCCGCTGGCAGTGGAAGTGGAGCCCTTGGAAACCTTCACCCCTGCCACAGAGTACCATCAGGACTACCTGGACAAACACCCCGACGGCTACTGCCACCTCCCCGAAGCCCTCTTCGAAATGGCCCGCCAGGCGAACAAACAACACTGAAAAAACACGAATGGCCACGAATGGCCCGTATAATTGTTAATGGTAAATTCATGATAATTCGTGTCTTAAAAAATAATTTCAGCGTATTTGTCTGTATGTCGTAATTTTTGCGTATTTTTGCAGTCGTTTTTGACCATCCGCGGATATGGCGTAATTGGTAGCCGCGCAAGACTTAGGATCTTGTTCCGAAAGGAGTGGGGGTTCGAGCCCCCCTATCCGCACGAAAAATCAAAGTTGAAAGTTGAAAGCTGAAAGATTATACAACGGCGTCGTGGCAGCATTCAAACGGCTGCCTGTGGTGCTGTTGTCCATTTTTTTTATCGCGCACGCGCAGGCGAATTATATTCTATTACCCATGGACGAGGTGCAGAAGAACCACCTCAAGGCCTACGGCGTGGCCTACTGGAGCCTGGAGCGCGACGTGGAGGTGACCTGGCTGCTCAACTATCGCGGAGGCACCTTCATGATGAAATACGCCGACGCCATCGAGCGTGAGTGCAAACTGCGCGGTGTCACCTGCGAGGTCATCGCCGACGGCCAGAGCAGCGCCATCCTCAGCCACATCGCCGATCCGGGGGTGAATATGGACGCCGTCAAGCTGCAGAAAGCCCCGAAGATTGCCGTCTATTCCCCCAAAAACAAACTGCCGTGGGACGACGCCGTGACGCTGGTGCTCACCTACGCCGAGATCCCCTACGACGTGGTCTACGACCAGGAGGTAATGAGCGGGGTGCTGCCCACCTACGACTGGCTGCACCTGCACCACGAGGACTTCACGGGCCAGTACGGCAAGTTCTGGGGCAGCTACCGCAACCAGCAATGGTACATCGAGGACGTCCGCCAGCAGGAGACCACAGCCAACAAGCTGGGATATAGCAAGGTAAGCCAGTTGAAACTCGCCGTCGTGAAGAAAATCAGGGACTTCGTCATGGGCGGCGGCTTCCTCTTTGCCATGTGCTCGGCACCTGACAGCTACGACGTAGCCTTGGCGGCCGACGGCGTGGACATCTGCGACGCCATGTTCGACGGCGACCCCATGCAACCCAACGCCCAGGAGATGCTCGACTACAGCAAATGCTTTGCCTTCAAAGACTTCCGCATCAGCACCAACCCCTCCGAATACGAGATTTCCACCATCGACATCGACGACCGTTCGCGCCAACGCACCGTCAACGAGAAGAACGACTTCTTCGTCCTCTTCGACTTCTCGGCCAAATGGGACTGGATTCCCACCATGCTGACGCAGAACCACACGCGTGTGGTACACGGCTTCATGGGGCAGACCACCGCATTCCGCAGCAACCTGGTGAAAACCAGCTGCATCATCCTTGCCGAGAACAAGGAACTCGGCGAGGTGCGCTATCTGCACGGCGAATACGGCAAGGGCACCTGGACCTTCCTCGGCGGACACGACCCCGAGGACTACCGCCACTTCATCGGCGACCCGCCGACCGACCTCTCCCTCTACCCCAATTCCCCAGGCTACCGACTGATATTGAACAACATACTGTTTCCAGCAGCAAAAAAAGAAAAACACAAAACATGAGAAAGAAATCGACAATAGGCCTTATAGGTCTTATAGGCCTTATAGCTCTTATAGGTCTTACTGAATCCACGGCAAGCGCCCAGAACGGCAAATGGGAAGTCTACGACACCCGCTCGAGCGACATCTGCGGCAACAACATCTCGGCCATCGCCGCCGACGCCAAAGGCGTCTGGGCCGGCACCTACCAAGGCCTCTGCCGCCTGAAAGGCGCCTCGTGGATGGACTTCTCCATGTTCAACGAAAAACTAAAAGACCAGTCCGTCAACTGCCTCATGATCGACCAACGCGGTATCCTCTGGATCGGCACCGACGACCACGGCGTCATCGAGTGGGACGGCACCAACTGGACCGAGCACACCGACGTCACTCGACGCCTGAAGATGAAGTTCGTCAAGGAAATCGTCATCGACCAGGACGGCGTAACCTGGATCGGCGTCACCCTGGGCGGCCTCGTCAGCTACGACGGCAACGACTGGGACAAGTACACCCCCGACGACTGCGACCTGCTGAGCGACTTCGTGCTCGACCTGGCCGTGGACCGCGCCAACCGCAAGTGGATCACCACCAACGCCGGCATCAGCGTCTTCAACGGCTCCCGCTGGACCAGCTACACCTCCGCCAACTCCGGCCTGCCGGACGACATCGTGCCCGCCATCGTCATCGACAAGGACAACGTCAAATGGTTCGGCACCCTCAGCGGTCTGGCACGCTACGACGGCCAGCGCTGGACCGTCTGGAACACCCGCAACAGCCCCCTGCCCAGCGACCAGGTAAACGACATCGCCATCGATGAGAACGGGCTCCTCTGGATTGCCACCAACGCCGGCGCCGCAGTGTTCGACGGCGTGGACAACTGGGTGGCTTTCACCTCCAAGAACAGCCTCCTCCCCGCCGGCAACATCTACAAAGTGGCCTGCGACGGCCACGGCACCGTGTGGTTCGGCAACGACGCCAAAGGCCTTGCCAAGCTCAGCGGCTTCCACATGCCCTCGCGCGAAGTGGCCGCCAACGACACCCCTGCCGTCAACTCCCGCACCGGCAACCGCAGCAACGACAACAACGAGCCCGCCAACGTAGGCCCCAGCGACGAGCGTGTCCGCATCAACCCTCACCTTGAGGACGGCTACGTCACCATCTCCTTCGAGAGCCCCTCGGCCACCGTCACCTTCATCAACAAGGACGGCAAGGTAGTGAAAACCGCCGAGAACTACAAAAACAACCAGCACATCAAAATCAACCGCATGCCCAAGGGCATGTACACCGTGTCGGTGAAGACCGTCCGCGGCGAGAAGAAAATCAAGTTCAACCTGAAATAATTTCCCCATTATGAAACGCATATTTACAATTATCCTTTGCATTCTGGCAACCTTCGGGGTCTCCGCCCAGCAACTCGACCCCGCCAAACGTAGCTTCTCGGTGAAAGAAACGTCAGCCACCGAAGCCGAACTCATCGTCACCGTCAAGCTCGACAAGGGCTGGCACATGTACTCGCAGCACACCGACGAGAACGGCCCGCTGCCCACAGTCTTCGAGTTCAACCCCAGCAGCGACTACCAACTGGTGGGCAAGGTCGTCGAACCCAAGCCCCACGAGGAGATGGACCCCCTGTTCGGCTGCGTGGTCAAATCGTTCGACGGCACCGTCGTCTTCCGCCAGAAAATCAAACGCCTCTCCGACAAGGACTTCACCGTGAAAGGCATCCTCACCTACCAGCTCTGCAACGACGGCTCCTGCATCGCCCCTGAGGACCACGACATGGTCTTCAAGGTGAAAGGCGCCACCGCGGAGGAGGTTTCCGCTGCAGCCCCTGTCGAAGAACTCCCCGAAGAATCCGCGAGCGAAGAGGTCTCCGAGAATCCCGGGAAGACTGTAGCTCCCGCCACCGAGATTGCCGCCACGCCCGAAGAGGAAGAAACAGAGCACCAGAACCTTCTGCTGGTATTCCTGATAGCCCTCGGCGGTGGCATCATCACCATGTTCACCCCCTGCGTCTTCCCGATGATACCAATGACGGTGAACTTCTTTATGCGCGGCGCCGAGAACAAACGCAAAGGCCGTCGCCAGGCCTGGTTCTTCGGCTTCAGCATTGTGTTCCTGTTCGCCTTCCTGGGTGCTGTGCTCACCCTCATTTTCGGCCCCCGCGCCCTCTACCTCATGGGCACCCACTGGATTCCCAACCTCATCTTCTTCGTCATCTTCTTCATCTTCGCCCTGAGCTTCTTCGGCCTCTTTGAAATCAAAATGCCCGAGAAGTGGATCAACAGCAGTGACGAGCAGGCCGACAAGGGCGGCTTCATGGCCCCCTTCTTCATCGCCCTGACCACCGTGCTGGTCTCCTTCTCCTGCACCGGCCCCATCATCGGCGCTGCCCTGGTGGGCTTGTCCACCAGCACGACCAACCGCCTGGTGAGCCTGGTCACCATGCTGGGCTTCGGCATCGGCTTTGCGCTGCCCTTCACGCTGCTGGCCATGTTCCCGCAGTTCCTGAAAAACATGAAGAGCGGCGGCTGGCTCAACACCGTCAAGGTGGTCTTTGCCTTCCTCGAGCTGGCCTTCGGTCTGAAGTTCCTGCAGCAAGCCGACCTCTACTGCGGCTGGGGCCTGCTGGACCGCGAGGTCTACCTCGCCCTCTGGATTGTCATCTTCGGCCTGCTGGGCTTCTACCTGCTGGGCAAACTGCGCTTCAAAGGCGACGGCCCCATCGAGCACCTCGGCACCGGCCGCCTGATGCTCGCCATCCTCGACCTGGCCTTCGTGGTCTACATGATTCCCGGCCTCTGGGGTGCCCCGCTGAAAGGCATCTCCGGCTTCATCCCCCCGATGGAGACCCAGGACTTCAACATTGAGAAGATTGTCGTCGAGAACCAGCCGCAGGTGGTGGCTGCCGGCGACGTGGCCCACGGCAAACTCCCCGCCGACCGCAAGTTTGCCGACAAGCTGCACATGCCCCTGGGCTTCGAAGCCTTCTTCGACCTCGACGAGGCCAAAGCCTACGCCCGCGAGCAGGGCAAGCCCATCTTCATCGACTTCACTGGCAAGACCTGCGCCAACTGCCGCGAGATGGAGCACTACGTGTGGAGCGACAAAGAGGTGAAGCGCATACTCAACGAGGACTACGTCATGGTGTCCCTCTACTGCGACGCCAACATCGACCTGCCCGAGAGCGAGTGGGTGACCAACGGCAATGGCCGTATTTTGAAAACCTTGGGCGCCAAAAACTTTGACTACCAGAAGTCCGCCTTCAACACAAACACACAACCCTATTATGTGATTATTGATAGCGAAGGCAACGTGTTGACAAACAAAAACTACTCATATAGCCGCGATGTGCAGAAGTTCATTGCCTGGCTCAACGAGGGCAAAGCCAATTTCAAGAAATAATCCATTAACACAATACACACAATGAAAAAGACCGTTCTATTCATAGCCGTTGTCTTTACCATGGCCGCCAACGCCTTCGCCGCCCCGGTTTCCACCGCCTGGGCCAGCCGCGTGGCCGCCAACTTCTGGGCCGCCCACCGGCCGGCGAACCTCCGCGCCGACGTATCGCCCAAGGCCCTCACCTTCCCCGAGCTGGACCAGCTCTACATCTTCGACATGGAAGGCCTGGGCTTCGTCATCGTCGCTGCCGACGACCGCGTGATGCCCGTCCTGGCCTACTCCTTCGACGACCCCTTCCCCTCCACCCTCAACCGCGACCTCGCCTACTGGCTCCACGGCTACAACGACCAGATCGTGGCCATGCTCAAGGACGACAACTACCCCCGGCGCGAGAACATACTCCACGCATGGGAACAGCTCACCCTGGCCGGCGTACTGACCGACGGCGACCCTGACGCCGAGGCCGACAACGCCGACTCCTCCTCCAACCTCGTCGCCGTGCCTGCCATGCTGCAGACCAAGTGGGACCAAGGCGACCCCTACAACACACTCTGCCCCTACGATTCCACCCGCCAAGCCCGCACCGTGGTGGGCTGCGTGGCCACCGCCATGGCACAAATCCTGAAGTACTGGAACTACCCCAGCTTCGGACAGGACACCCACTCCTACCAGCCCCAAAGCATGTGGCACAGCAACGGCATCCCCCGCCAGTTTGCCGACTTCGGCCAGACCACCTACCTCTGGCAATTCATGCCCAAACGCCTCACCCTCACCAGCACCGAATACCAGATCAACGCCGTGTCCACCCTCTCCTACCACTGCGGCGTAGCCGTAGACATGATGTACGGCGTCTCCGCCGACGGCGGCAGCGGCGCCTACTCCTCCTGCGGCCCCTGGTCCTCGGCCTGCGCCACCGACGCCTTCGTGCGCTACTTCAAATACGACTCCTCCCTCTACTACGCCGAACGCTACCACTACTCCGAGGACGAATGGTGCAACATCATCAACCAGAACCTCGCCCTCGGACAGCCCATGTACTACGACGGCTCCGACAGCACCGGCGGACACGCCTTCGTGCTCGACGGCTCCGACCTCGAGGGCCGCTACCACTTCAACTGGGGCTGGGACGGCTACGGCAACGGCTTCTACACCATCAACAACCTCGCCCCCGGTGCCGGCGGCGCCGGCGGCAACGCCACCTACACCTTCAACAGCGGCCAGGGCGTCATCTTCGGCATCCGCCCCGCCATGGTCGAAACCTTCGACACCGTCGACTACTACGACTCCATCTGCTCCCAGTCGCAGTACCGCTACTTCCACGAGTACAAACTCCGCGCCGTAGCCATGGACACCCTCCTCCGCCACCTCGACACCATCTTCAACTACCACCTGAAAATCATCGGCCAGAAACAGGTCTTCCTCAACAGCAACCTCCCGGGCAACGAACCCAAAGTGGTTCGCTACTGCCCCGCCACGGGCTTCACCTTCCCCGCATGCACGTTCGACAACCCCGGCGGACTCTTCATAGGCTGGTGTAGCAAAGCCAACGGCGACGACACCATCTACGCCCCCGGCCAGACCGTCAACATCAACAAAAACACCGCCTACTTCGCCCTCTGGCTCGACGATGTGAGCATCGACGAGGTCTCCGAAGACATGGTGCAGCTGTGGCCCAACCCCAGCACCGGCGAGGTGAACATCACCCTCCCCTTCCACAACGCCAGCATCAGCGTCATCGATGCCGTGGGACGCACCGTACTGCGCGAAGACTATCCAAACATGATGGGCGGAACGGCCAAAATCACGCTCAACGACCTCCCTGCAGGCACCTATACCGTGCAGATTCGCGCCTCGACGGGCATATATAACCGCCGTATAATCAAACTGAAATAAAAAAATTGAAGAAAAAATTTGGTAGATTGGGAAAATCTTAGTATTTTTGCACCCGATTTCGAGAGACCGAAAAGCTTCTCAATCCATCAAGATAGCGGGGTAGAGCAGTGGTAGCTCGTCGGGCTCATAACCCGGAGGTCGTCGGTTCGAATCCTTCCCCCGCTACCAAAACAACAAGAACAGGCCGCAACAACGCGGCCTGTTCTTTTTTGTTTCCATCCCGTCGCCCTCCTGTTTCCGCCCCGTCGCCCTCCTGTTTCCATCCTTGACAAACCGTCCCAAACAGGGGTCAAACAGGCACTTTATTCGACTGTTCTTATATAGTATACATATAGTATACATATACTTCTCATATAGTTCTTATATATAGTATATGAATACTATATGAGAACTATATGAATACTATATGCATACTATATGAGAAGGGGCGACCTATAGGGCTGATTGACAGCCTTTCGGGGCACAAAAAAGAGCAACGGACCGGGAGGTTGGTTCCGGTCCGTTGCTGCTGTGTTGGACGTTGGACGACGATTATTTCAGTTTCTTCAGGATCTCGAGGGTCTGGTTCCAGAACATCTCGACGGTCTTGATTTCGATGCGTTCGTCGGGGCTGTGGACGCCGCGGAGCGTGGGGCCGTAGCTGATCATGTCCATGTTGGGGTATTTCTCGCCGATGAGACCGCATTCGAGGCCAGCGTGGATGGCGCGGACGAGGGGCTCGCGGCCGTACATTTTCTTGTAGACGTCGACGCCGACTTTCAGCACGCGACTGTCGGGGTTGGGCGTCCAGCCGGGGTAGCCGTCGCTGTGTTTCACACGGGCTCCGGCGAGGCGGAAGGTGCTCTCGATCTTGGCGGCGGCGGCCATCTTGGCGCTCTCCACGGAGGAGCGTTGGCTGGTGGCGATGCGGATGGTGCCGTCCGCCATCTTGATAGAGGCCAAGTTGGTGCTCGTTTCAACGAAGTTCTCTATCTCGCGGCTCATGGCCAGCACGCCGTGGGCGCAGGCGTAGATGAGGTTGACGAGGCGTTCCTGCGTATCCTTGTCGAGGACCTGCTTGGGGGTGTCGACAGCACGGAGCTCGAACTTCATGTCGGGTTCCGTGGAGCGGAATTCGAACTGCATGGCCTTGACCATCTTGGTAACCATGGACTTGAAGGCGCGGACGTTGTCCTCGGGCACGGTAACGATGGCCTCGGCCTCGCGGGCGATGGCGTTGCGGAGGTTGCCGCCGTCAATGGAGGCCAGGCGCATGGCGTGCCGATAGGTGCCCTCCCAGAGGATACGGTTGATGAGCTTGTTGGCGTTGGCGCGGCCGCGGTTGATGTCGTCGCCGCTGTGGCCGCCCACCATGCCGGAGACGTGCAGGCGGAAGGCCTTGTGGCCGCGCGGGGTGGCGACCATTTTGTAGTCCATCTCGGCCACGGTGTCGATGCCGCCGGCGCAGCCGATGCAATATTCGCCCTCGTCCTCGTCGTCGAAGTTGAGCAGTATCTCGCTCTTGAGCCAGCTCTTGCTGAGTCCGTTGGCGCCAGTGAGGCCCGTCTCCTCGTCGACGGTGATGAGGGCTTCCAGGGCGGGGTGCTTGAGGCTCTTGTCCTCGAGGATGGCGAGGATGGTGGCCACGCCGATGCCGTCGTCGGCGCCGAGGGTGGTGCCGTCGGCGGTGAGCCATTCACCGTCCAGCACGGGCTGGATGGGATCCTTCATGAAGTCGAACTGCTTGTCCGAGTTCTTCTCGCAGACCATGTCCATGTGCGCCTGCAGGCACGCCATGGGGCTCTTCTCGTAGCCTTTGGCGGCGGGCTTGCGGATCAGGACATTGCCGAGCTTGTCGCTCTTGGTCTCCAGGCCGTGCTCCTTGCCCCAGTTGACGAGGTAGGCGCTGATGCGCTCCTCGTGCTTCGACGGACGCGGAATCTGCATGATTTCACCGAAATAGAACCAGACGCGCTCTGGCTTCAACCCTTTCATGATGTCTTTCTTCATAGGTATGTAGTTTTTATTGATTTCCGACTGCAAAATTACACATTTTCGGGCAATTGGCAAAATATATTTTGCTGAATGGAATAAATGTCGTATTTTTGCACACGCTTTCAAACAATAAGACAATGGACATACCGCAAGGAAACACGAAAGAAGAACTCAAGCAGCGCGAGGAGATAATCTCGCAGGTGTACCGCCGCTGGACGGAGGAAAACCCTGACAAGCGCGTCTATAACCGCTCACTGAAAGACTACATCAATATCCGCTACCTTTCCATCACCGAGACGATGCGTCACGCCGCCAAGACCTATGCATCCACGTTGGCGATGCTGCAATTGGACACCATTTTGCGTTATTCCGTCAAATTCGGCAAGCCGAAACCGCCCAAGAAAGGAGTGAAAAACCAGGAAATCTTCACCCAGATGCAGGAGATGCATTGCGAGCTGGTGGGCATCGGCGAGGTGAAAATGATGGTTGGAATCAAGCGTTCGGGAGAGAAGATACAGTATTGTATCACAGCCATTACGGCATAAAAAAAAAGAAATCGACAGGCTGGCTCGCTCGGAAGGTCATCGCCAAATTGTGGACGTCTGAACTGGACTGTTCCCCTATTGATTTCCGACTGCAAAAATACAACTATTTTTCGGACTGGCAAAATTTATTTTTGTCAGTCCGATTTATTTTTGTATTTTTGCAGCCGATTTCGGAAGGAAATCGTCGAAGCGTTATGCTTATTCTGCGAAAGGGAACCTAGGAAATTCCAAGAATAACAGGATTAGTGTAATGGTCTTCGCTTTTATAGCGTGGGCTTGTTGCATCTTCTTTATTCATGGTTTTTCCTAGGACCACCTTTCGGGAAGCGGCATACGGTGCCACGCTTCTTGTTATAAATACATTTGCTCGACGGGGTGCGGAAGAGCCGAATAAAAACATCAACAAGATGAAGATAAAAAGATTATTGATGCTCTTTGCATCGGCGGCAGTCCTGATGGTAGGCTGCGAGAAGGAAAATGTCAGCAACAGTGCAAACAACAATCCCGTCATCACAGATGACGACACTGGCATTGAATTTAACATGAGCAATGATGGCAGCAACTATTTGCAGTTTATCGCGAGTTATATTGCATCCAATGGTGGTATTCAAACATCAACCATTGAATTTGCGATAAACAAGTCTAATAACTTTTATCTCGAACATTACAGCATTATTAAATGTGAAATAGCACGTGTTGGCAATGTGGCATCGATGTCCTCAATCAATAGCATACCTACTTCCGGGTGGGTGCAGCAGATAGCCGTAAATCCTGGTACAGGATACTTAATCCGCTACAAAGGGGATGGTTTTGGTTATACTTATGTACGTTTGTATGTTAAGGATTGGATAGTAAATACGAGTGGCGGCATTATTGGTGCTACCATCGTGTATCAGGACAAATGGGGACAGGAAAATTCGGAAGATGAAATAGTTGGCACAAAGTGGATATTTCACGATACCAACGAGGAACTTGCTTTCACGACAATAATCGATTTTTATGGGGAAGGCAGAGGCAGAAGAACAGATAACACGACGGATTTAATGACAGGTGAAGAGGGAAATTCAATAGTCAATTTTACATATACCTATAATCCAGAAAGTAAAAATGGAGTAATTAATTGGGGACAATTTGGAACCAGCAATTTCAAAATTGAAGGTGAGCAACTGATATTGCCAATCGACGGCTTCGAAATGGCATTTACAAAAATGTGATTTCACCCTCTTTCTCCAACAACAAGCTGCGACATGGCACATACCTCAACAAAGACCCATTTATGTTCTTCGCACATGCGGGAAGAGCTCTCTTTTACGTAAAAATGTCTCGCATTGATGCGAGATGATGAAACAATGCTGTAAATGCGTTTTGCAGCGATGCGAAATCACTTTTCAGTACTGCGACACGGTTTTACAATGTTGCGCAGCGATATTGCATAAAAAAAGCGGAAGCGCGCCCCAATGCAGGGTGCGCTTCCGCTGTTGTTATGCCATTATGCGGCGGTCAGACGCTTTTGGCGAGGCAGGCGTCGAGGGCGGCGGTGATGGCGGCGCGGTCGAGGTGCTGGCCGATGAAGACGAGCTTCTGCATGCGGTCGCCGTAGGTGTCGTCCCAGTCGCGCAGGAGGTCGGGGTTGCGGCGCATGAAGTCCTGCAGCTCGCGGTCGGGCATGGTGGCGTACCACTGGCCGGTGTCGCGCAGGGAGACCTGGCTGCCGGCCTGCTCGAAGAGGTAGCAGGTGTCGGGCTCGCTCAAAAACCAGCAGATGCCTTTGGCGCGGATGATGCCTTTGGGCCAATGGCGGGCCACGAATTCGTCGAAGCGGCCGATGTTCATGGGCTCGCGGCGGTAGTAGACGAAGGTGGAGATGCCGTATTCCTCGGCTTCGCCCTCGTCGTGGTCGTGGTGGTGCTCGTGGTGCTCGTGGTGGTGATGGTCGGAGTGCTCGGAGTGGTCTGAATGTTCGGAATGGTCGTCATCGTCGTCGTCATCATCGTCGTCGTGGTGGCCTTCAATCTCTTTAATCCAGGCTGCGGAGGTGGCCACGCGGTCGAAGTCGAAGAGGCCGGTGTGGAGGATGCGGTCGAAGTCGATGTCGCAGTAGTCGCAGTCGATGATTTCGGCCTTGGGCTGGATGGCGCGGATAATCTGGCGGATGCGCTCCAGCTCGTCGGAGCTGACCATGGAGGCTTTGTTGAGGAGGATGATGTTGCAGAACTCGATCTGCTGGATGACGAGGTTTTCGATGTCGTCCTCGGCCAGGCCGGGCTTGAGGAGGTTGTGGCCGCTGCCGAACTCGTCCTTCATGCGCAGGGCGTCGACGACGGTGACGATGCTGTCCAGAATGGGTAATTGAGAATTGAAAATTGAGAATTGAGAATTATCGGTCGCGTCAGCCGAATTTTCAATTTTCAATTTTAAACTTTCAATTGTTTGAGCTATGGGCGCGGGCTCGCAGATGCCGCTGGCCTCGATGACGATGTAGTCGAAACGGCGCTGCGACGTGATGTCGCGCAGCTGCTCCACGAGGTCCATCTTCAGCGTGCAGCAGATGCAGCCGTTCTGGAGGGCCACGAGGCTCTCCTCCTTCTGGCCCACGATGCCACCCTTCTCGATGAGGTCGGCGTCGATGTTCACCTCGCCGATGTCGTTGACGATGACAGCGAAGCGGATGCCGCGCTTGTTGTTCAGTATGCGGTTGAGGAGGGTCGTCTTGCCGCTGCCGAGGTAGCCTGTCAGCAGCAGCACGGGGATGGTATTGTTCATGTCGTTAATTCGTTAATTTGTCAATTTGTTAATTCGTCGATCATTTGTCCGTATCTTTGGGCAGGTAGCTGCCAGGGTCGAAGAGACGCTTGGCGTAGGGGCTGGATTTCGTAGAGGCCGTTGCGGGCGCTGTCGATGACGAAGTTGCCCGGCATGGCCGCGAGAGCGAAGCATAAAGGGAGGTCCGTCATAGTAGTTTTATTATATAAGTGAATTCATAGTGCTCATCAGGTGCCAGGCAATGGCTGTAGGTGCGGTCGGCGATGTCGCCGCGGAACCCTTTCGCGTCGCAGATGCCGCACCAAGGTTCGAGACAGACGAAGGGGCACCCCTCTTTGTGCGGAGCCCAGATGCCGAAGGCCTCAGCCTGCGGACAGCTGACGCTGAGCACCGCCCTACCCTGCTTGTCGCAGAGCAGAGCCTCGGCCACCTGCCCATTCTCAAAGATGAGAGCGTCGTGGGCGAAGGTGTCGTTGGTGACAGGCATGCACTCAGGGAAGCTGACAGGCGTTCTGCCAACGCGGTTGCCGTCCTCCAAGGACGAAACCATAACGGGACCAACGGGATTCCCGTCGCGGTCGAGGTAGCGCACATAGCCGTGCACCGCCTCGGCGGCATCGTAGTCCGGCAGCATAAAGCCGGGATGGGCGCCGATTTGGAAATGCATGGTTCTACTGTCAAGGTTTGTCACCGTCCAGCGTACTTCCACTTCGTTGTCTATGATTCGGTATCGGGCCTCGAGCGAGCAGCGGTAAGGGTAGGTGTCGGCACTCCACAGCATCCGCATCCGTCCGTCGTCCAGTTCCTCGAACTTGCTGTCGCGGGCAAAGCCATGTTGCTTCATGGTGTAGGCCTTACCGTCAATGTGAATGATGTTCTCGAACGGCTTGCCCACGGCGGGGAAGAGTATCGGTGCATGGCGGTTCCAGAAGGCGGCATCGCCACTCCACATGTATTCCCGCCCTGCGTACTGCAGGCTGAGCAACTCCGCCCCGTGCGGGGAGACCTCGATTGCAATCTTGTTGTTGTTCAGTTTCATATTCCTATTCGTACTGGTTGACATGCCGATTGTCTTCGGCCAGCGCCATCAGTCTTTTAAACATCTCCCGTCGTTCCAATTTCATTGTTCCGGCATTAAGCAACTGGCGATTGTGCTTCCACCAGGAATGCAAACGGTGTTCCTCCAAGAAGTGCTTCGAAGGGCAACGCTGGTTGTCCTTGACGAAGTTGACGTACTCATGGTACTTCGCCAGCCAGATTTCGTCTTGTGTCATGCCTTCTTCTTTTTAGGCTTGGGGTCTGGCAAAGCGACACAGGTGGCGCCGACGAGTGCCGACAGGTAATCGCGGTCGTCCACATCTTCGATGTAGAAGTAAGGCTTAGCGCCCTCATAGGGCGGGCGCATGTCCACGCTGCGTAAAAGGGCCCGGCCTTCATCCGTGGGCTTCACATAAAAGCCGTTGTCGCTGACGAGGCCGAATATCTTGCCGTCACAGTACATGCCGTAGTCGCCGAACATCTTCCGTGCAGCGATGCTTCCGGCACCGCTGCACTGGTCGATGATATACTGCACAAAATCAGGATTGCTAGCCATTACTTGAAGTATTGTACGCCGCTCTCGAATATCTGCTGGTCGTCGCTGCCATAGATGTTCATGGCGCTACCGAGGCTTCTGCGTTCGCTGTGGCCCATCTTGCCAAAGACGCGGCCGTCGGGGCTGGTGATGCCTTCGATGGCCATGTAGGAGCCATTCATGTTGTACTCCTCGTCCATGGTGGGGTTGCCCTGCAGGTCGACATACTGTGTGGCAACCTGGCCGTTCTTGAACAGCCGGTCAATCCACTCCTGCGGAGCCACAAAGCGGCCCTCGCCGTGCGAGATGGGGATGACGTAGGTGGCGCCCAGCTCGGCCTTGCGCAGCCACGGGCTGAGGTTGGAGGTGATGCGCGTATAGGCCATCTTGCTCTGGTGGCGGCCGATGGTGTTGAAGGTGAGCGTGGGGGCATCCTCGGCCTGGGGTCGAATCTCGCCGTAGGGCACGAGGCCTAACTTCACCAAGGCCTGGAAACCGTTGCAGATGCCAAGCATCAGACCGTCGCGCTTATTAAGGAGTTCCATGACAGCATCGGCAATCTTGGCGTTGCGGAAGACGCTGGTGATGAACTTGGCGCTGCCTTCGGGCTCATCGCCGGCGCTGAATCCGCCGGGAACCATGATGATCTGGCTGCGGCGAATAGCCTCGACGTAAGCGTCCACGCTCTCACGGATCTGCTGGCCGTTCTGGTTGCGGAAGACGATGATCTCGCTCTCGGCACCGGCGCGGTTGAACGCGCGGGCGCTGTCGTACTCGCAGTTAGTGCCGGGGAAGGCGGGAATGAAGACGTGGGGCTTGGCCGAAGTTGAAAGTTGGAAGTTGAAAGTTGAAAGTTTGTCGGCGGGGGCATTGAAGAGCGGGCTTTCCACCTTCATCTTTCCACTTTCCGCTTGGTTGGTGCGGGTGGGGAAAACACCTTCGAGCGTCTTCTGCCATGCGGCAAGGGCCTCGTCGACGGTAATCTTTTCGCCATTCACCTCAAAGGCGGCATTGTCAGTCACCTCGCCAATCTCCTTGCAGCGGAACGGCAAGCCGTCCACCGAAGGCACCTCGACCACGATGTAGCCGTAGTTCTTGGCCGTGAGACCTTGCGAGACGCTGAGTTTCACACCCAGTTTGTTGCCGAAGGCCATCTTGCTGACCGCCTCGATGAGGCCGCCGAAGCCGACGACATAGGTGCTGCACACCTTGCCGGCCTCGATGGCTCGGCGCAGGGCGGCGTACTGGCCGAGGGCATCCTCGTAGTTGGGCATGCCGTAGTCGGCCTCCTTGACGTCGAGGAGCACCAGTTTGTTGCCAGCCTTCTTCAGCTCGGGGGTGACCACATGCTTCAGGTCACTCATGCCCACGGCAAAACTGCACAGCGTGGGCGGCACGTCGATGTCGTTGAAGGTGCCGGACATGGAGTCCTTGCCGCCGATGCTGGGCAGCTTGAGGCCCATCTGGGCGCTGTAGGCGCCGAGCAGGGCGCTGAAAGGCTCGCCCCAGCGGTAAGGGTCGTTGCCGAGCTTCTTGAAATATTCCTGGAAGGTGAGGCGCACCCGGCTGGCATCGCCACCGGCGGCGGCAATCTTAGCCACACTGTTCAGCACCGCATAGGCGGCACCATGGAAGGGACTCCAACTCATCTGGTAGGGATCCATGCCATAGGCCATGATGCTGACGGTGTCGCACTTGCCGTCGAGCAAGGGCAGCTTGCCTATCATGCTCTGAGTGGGCGTCAGCTGGTACTTGCCACCATAGGGCATCACAACGCTGCCGGCTCCGATGGAGCTGTCGAACATCTCCACCAAGCCCTTCTGCGAGCAGACGTTGAGGTCGGAGAGGGTTTGGAGCCAGAGGTCTTTCAATTGAGAATTGAGAGTTGAGAATTGAGAATTATCCGGGTGCGGCAGCGAATTTTCAATTTTCAATTTTCCATTTTCAATTTTCTCGGGCATCTTGACGCGGACAGTGGTCTCCTGGTGGGCGCCGTTGGTGTCGATGAAGCGGCGGCTGAGGTTGACAATCTCCTTGCCACGCCAGCTGATGACCATGCGCGGCTCCTTGGTGACGGTGGCGACGACCGTGGCCTCGAGGTTCTCCTCGTCGGCATACTTGAGCATCTGGTCCACATCCTTGGGGTCGACCACCACGGCCATGCGCTCCTGGCTCTCGCTGATGGCGAGCTCGGTGCCGTCGAGGCCGGCATATTTCTTGGGAACCTTGTCGAGGTTGATCTGCAGGCCGTCGGCCAACTCGCCGATGGCCACGCTGACGCCGCCGGCGCCGAAGTCATTGCACTTCTTTATAAGGCTTGAGACCTCCTCGCGGCGGAACAGGCGCTGTATCTTGCGCTCGGTGGGGGCGTTGCCCTTCTGCACCTCGGCACCGCAGGTGGTGAGGCTCTTGGTGGTGTGGCTCTTTGAGGCACCCGTGGCACCGCCGATGCCGTCGCGACCCGTGCGGCCACCCAGCAGGATGATGATGTCGCCGGGGTCGCTGGTCAGGCGCTTCACGGCACGGCGCGGGGCGGCGGCGATGACGGCGCCAATCTCCATGCGCTTGGCCACATAGTTGGGGTGGTACACCTCGTTGACCAAGCCCGTGGCAAGGCCGATCTGGTTTCCGTAGCTTGAGTAGCCGTGGGCGGCGGTGGTGACAATCTTGCGCTGCGGCAGTTTGCCGGCGAGGGTCTCATTGAGAGGCTTCGTAGGATCGGCAGCACCGGTGACGCGCATGGCCTGGTAGACGTAGGTGCGGCCACTGAGCGGGTCGCGGATGCAGCCGCCCAGGCAGGTGGCGGCGCCGCCAAAGGGCTCAATCTCCGTCGGGTGGTTGTGAGTCTCGTTCTTGAAGTTGATGAGCCACTCCTCCTCCTTGCCGTCGATGGTAACAGGCACCACGATGGAGCAGGCGTTGATTTCATCGCTGGGCTCCTGGTCGTCCAGCAAGCCCATCTTCTTGATGCGCTTGGCGGCCAGGGTGCCGATGTCCATCAGGCAGACATACTTGTCCGTGCGGCCTGCATACTGCTCCTTGTGGTCAGCCAGATACTGTTTGAAAGCGCCCTCGATGAGTGGACGGTAGTAGCCGTCGTCGAACTGCACATCCTTCAGCTCGGTGGCGAAGGTGGTGTGGCGGCAGTGGTCGCTCCAGTAGGTGTCAAGCACGCGGATTTCCGTCATGGTGGGGTTGCGCTTCTCTTCGTCGTGGAAGTAACGCTGAATATGCTTGAAGTCGGCGAAAGTCATGGCAAGCCCGAGAGAACCATAGAGTTCCTTCAATTGGTCCTCAGGCATATCCTTGAAACCATCGAAGACAATAACATCGGCCGGCTCGTCGAAGTGGTCCTCAAGGGTCGTGGGCTTGGGGCCGTCGGTCACACGGCTGTCCACAGGGTTGACGCAGTGGGCGACGATGGCGTTGCGTTGGGCCTCGGAGAAGCCCTTCGGATTACGCTGAGCACTCGGAGTAATCAGATAGGTGGTCGCCGAGCGGATGATGGGCTGCTCGCTGTCGCACAGCAGCTGCACGCATTGCTCGGCGCTGTCGGCGCGCTGGTCGAACTGGCCGGGCAGGTACTCCACCGTGAAGCAGAAGTCGCTCTCCTTGTGGGGGAACTCCTCCTCGTAGAGGTCGTCCACCGGCGGCTCGCTGAAGACGGTGCCCTTGGCCTTCTGGTAGGTCTCGTCGCTGACGTTCTCGATGTCGTAGCGGATCAGCACGCGCACCTCCTCGGCCTCGATGCCGAGGTATTCGCTCATTTCGGTTTTCAGTTCCTTGGCCTTCACGGCGAAAGGAGCCTTCTTTTCAACAAAGATTCTTCTAACCATATTCTGTATTTTTTCTTATTTTTCGTCCTGTAGGGCGGCGCTTGCACCGTCCACCTCAATGAATTGTTCCGGATGCTTGGCCATCTCCTTGCGGTAGAGACGGCGGACTTTCAGTATGTCGGCTTCGCAATCGTCTGTGGTCCAGATAGCCTCGCCGATGCGCACCTCGCGCTTGCTGAAGTCCAGGAACGCCGGCACGATGGGCACCCCTGCACGGTGGGCTATCTCCCAGAAGCCGCGCTTCCAGCGTTTGGTAGGCTTTCGTGTGCCCTCGGGCGTGATGGCCAGGGCGAGGCTGCCACCCTTGGCAAACTCCGCCACGGCGGCCCCCACCATGTCGTTCTTGCGGTTTCCGCGGTCGATGCTGATGGCGCCCAAGTAGCGCAGTATCGGTCCCAACGGACCCCAGAAAAACTCCTTCTTGATGAATATATGCCCGTTGACGCCGAGCTGCCACAGGTAGGCCGTACCCACCAGATAATCAGCTATCGACGTATGTGGCGCCGTGGCGAAAACGCAGCGCTCAAGCTCGGGTCGCGAACCCTTCTCCGGCAGGATGAACTTCCATCCGCCGATTTTCGCTATCAGTATCCAAATCTTCTTCATAGCAAGTGCAAAAATACGATTTTTTTCTAAATTGTAATAAATAAAATTTCCACCGCCTGTTGATAACCATTTTTTGACCCCCTTCCCGACCCTCGTCAACACCCTGCCAACACCCACTTTTATACGAGGTCTGTTGAAGTCGGCAGTGCCTTGGCGATGACATGGTGGGAAAAAAGTTTTGGCCGATTCGGCTTTTATTTGTATCTTTGCACCGCATTTGAAATCAAAAAAACGTATACCGATATGAACAAAAAGTACATCGTACTCGCCATGGCCGCCATGCTCACTTGCGGCGGCGCCATGGCCCAGAAGAAGAAACAGGTGGAGACCACCTACAACGGCGGCATCACCACCGAGATGATGCAGCAGATGAAGAAAAGCTTCGGAGGCACAGCCTCGGACAAGGCCCTGCGCAACATCATGGTGAACCAGAGCCCCGCCAAGCTGGCCATGAACTACGAGAACGCCACCAAGTTCGACTCGCACTTCTCCAACCGCGTGGAAAGCCGCGCCGTCACCGACCAGAAGAGCAGCGGCCGCTGCTGGATGTTCACCGGCATGAACGTCCTCCGCAACCAGGCCATCCGACGCCACCACCTGCCCTCCGACTTCCAGTTCTCGCAGGCCTATCTCTTCTTCTACGACCAGCTGGAGAAGAGCAACCTCTTCCTCCAGGCCATGATCGACACCTACAAGAAACCCATCGACGACCAAGAGGTGCAGTGGCTCTTCAAGAACCCCATCGGCGACGGCGGCCAGTTCACAGGCGTGGCCAACCTCATCGACAAATACGGCCTCGTACCCTCCGACGTGATGCCCGAGACCTACAACACCAACAACACCTCCTCCATCAGCAACCTCCTCGCCCTCAAGCTCCGCGAGGACGGCCTGCAACTGCGCGAACTCGCCGGTCAGAAAGGCATCACCATGGCCCACCTGCAGGCCAAGAAGACCGCCATGCTCGGCACCATCTACCGCATGCTGGCCCTCACCATGGGCGAGCCCCCCGCACAGTTCACCTGGCAGCAAAAGGACGCCTCGGGCAAGATTGTGGAGACCGCCACCTACACCCCCAAGGAGTTCTACGAGAAGTTCGCCAAGACCGACTTCTCCAAGTACTACATGGTGATGAACGACCCCACACGCGAGTACTACAAGGTGTATGAAATCCAGTACGACCGCCACGTCTACGACGGCCAGAACTGGCGCTACCTCAACCTCCCCATGGAGGACATCGCCCCCATGTGCATCGCCTCCATCAAGGACAGCACCATGATGTACTTCAGCTGCGACGTCGGAAAATTCCTCAACCGCGACAACGGCCTGATGGACATGAACAACTACGACTACGAGAGCCTCATGGGCACCACCTTCGGCATGGACAAGAAGCAGCGCGTGGCTACCTACGCCAGCGGCTCCTCGCACGCCATGACCCTCTGCGCCGTCGACCTCGACAAGGACGGCAAGCCCCTGAAGTGGATGGTCGAGAACAGCTGGGGCCCCAGCTACGGCTACCAGGGCAACCTCATCATGACCAACGACTGGTTCAACGAGTACATGTTCCGCGTCGTCCTCGAGGAAAAATACATCCCCGCCAACATCCGCGCCATGATGGACCAGAAACCCATCATGCTCCCCGCCTGGGACCCCATGTTCGCCCCTGAAGAGTAGTTGGATTTCCGTAGGGGCGGCACCAAACAGCAATGTGCCACCCCTACGGGATTCAAATCGTTTCGATTATAACACCAGTTGTTCCACTTCGCTTCCCAAGAAATCCTCCAGACTAACACCTCCTGTCCCCACAACAAACGACCGTTTGGGGTGGAAGGCTTCCACAAACGCCGGTAGTCCCGCATTCATTCCCCTTCGTCCAGTCTTCACCTCTATTGCCGTCACTTCGCCACCGTTGAAGATGACAAAATCCACTTCTTTGTCTTTTTCATCCTTGTTTCTGGACGGCTCTCGCCAATAATACACTTCATAATCATAATCCAATTCATCCGCCATGCTCAGCAGATGCGCACCCACGGCACTCTCCACCCAGCGGCCCCAAGCCTGCGTGTCAGTACGGTCGGTGACAAAACCGCGTCCTTTGTAGGCCGTAAGCAGCGCATTGTTATACACCTGATATTTGGGAATTGAACCACGTTTACGAGCCTCATCCTTTGCATATTTCTGCAATGCGGTCAGCAGGGCGCACTGGTCCAGTATTTCCAGATAAGAGGCCAAGGTCGTCACATTCCCCGCATCTTGCAACTGCCCCATCAGCTTGGTCAACGACAGTATCTCTGCCGAGTAGCTGCATCCCAGTTCGAACAGTTGTTTCATCAAGGCGGGTTTGTAGATGTTTGACGTCATAATAACATCCTTCTCAATGGCCGGAGCCACCAGCGAGTCCTTTATGTATTTGCGCCAGCGCCGTTCATCATTTATCATGTGTGCCGGGCCAGGATAGCCGCCGAAATAGATGTATTGGTCAAGCGACACGCCAAACGCATCGCGCATCTCCCGCAGACTCCAGTGCGGCATCCTGATTAGTTCGTAGCGACCTGCCAGCGACTCTGTAAGTCCTTTTTTCAACAGCAGTCGGCTGCTACCGAGCAGAACCACCTTCAGGTTTACGCGGTTTCGCGTGTCGGCATCCCATTCCCGTTTCACCACTTCGCTCCAGTTGTCAATCTTCTGCACCTCGTCAATCACTAGTAGGAACTCTGCAACTCCACGGAGCATCATCGTTGTGCGGGCAGACTCCCAGATGCGATGAATCCAGTCGCTGTCCTTTGGATTCACGGCATCCGCCACCTCAACCGTATGTGGAATGTCAACTTGCTCCAGCACCTGCCCCACAAGGGTCGATTTGCCCACCTGCCGTGGTCCCGCCAGCACCTGCATGAACTTACGCGTTTCTAGTATGCGGTTTTTCAGCGTGTCGAATTGCTTACGAATATAATCCATATATGCTCATTTTTAATATGATAATTACTCAAATCACATCGCATTTTTACTCAAATCACGCTGCAAAAATACTCAATTCTTCATTATCGACAAAACTTTTTTACATCTATAGAGGCTTGCACCTTGTTTAGTGCAAGCCTCTCCGGTTTTGACTAAAACGGGAAGACCTGTTCATTCTTCATCTTTTGCTCCCCGTTTAATGAAAAATTGACAAACTTTTGCCTCGGTCCAGGATAACGCTAAAGTAACAAGCAGGATTCCACGGCGATGTCTCGGCGATCAGTCCATGTTCATTTCATTTGTGACAAATGCACATTTATTATCTACTGGCTATTTTTTTATACTTTGAGCCAAAACTTTCGTAACCCATTTCAAATAATGTCTCTAGTTCTTTATAAGATTTTGAAAAAGTATAATAACTCAATCCAAAGTCAAAATCAATATCAGAAAATACAACCTTCCCATCTTTTGAAAGTTTTTTCTGCTTTTCTATCTTTGATCTTGATTTTATTACTCTATCCACGCGGTTTTTAAATTCATTGAGTGTCTCACCATTATTGCTTTCCACTACTTTTATCGCCCCATCAAAAAACTGTATGGCGATATAATCATTTTTACCCGAAAAGTCTTGATAATAATATATTTGAAATCGACTGCCAAAAACACATATTTCTTCACACGGCCAAATTTATTTTTTCCACGTCACATAATAATCGTATTTTTGCACCAAAATATTGGAATATGAATACAAAACGCATTGCACTGATTCTTGGATGCTTGCTTGTTTGCGGGGGTGTTTGGGGGCAGGAGCGGCTGGCGCCGTATGCATTCACCTCGGGTTACGACCACACCTGCATGGAGAAGCTACTGGATCCCAGATACGATTTCTTCTACATGCGGCGTCCCTCCTTCGGCGCCGAGAGTGCACTCAGCATGCGGCTTGTGGAACGTTCAGGCTGTGGCGCCTTGCTGACCTACAGTGTCGCCGAGGGAAATATCTGGTACGCCAAAAAGCGCAAAGGCGTGAAGGTGACAAAGAGCGAGATGCATATCCCCGACAGCGTGGCCTGGCGCCTCCAGGGCGTCTTCAACGACGCCATCAACACCGCCTCGTACTGGGCAGACAACAGAGCCATCCTTGACGGAATAGGCTATTATTTCGGCCGCCGCTATGCCGCGGGGAATGTCCATTCTCCCGAGAAGGGCTCTCGCACCCAACGCCTTGTGGCCGCCATGGACAGCATCGGCCTTGCCGTCGTGCACAAGGATACCGCCCTGTTGCTGCGTCAGTTGCCGCTGATCGACAGCATCGACCGCTGCTACCGCGAAGACTACCCAAAGGAGGCCTTCTATCCGGAATATACGCCCTGGACCTTCACCGACAGCACCGGCGTGCTGCACCTGCAGTTCTACCGTTCGAATGCCTACCTTGAAATGGCCATGGCCGACAGCCTCGAGGCCCGGCAGAAGGAAGGCCCTATGCTGGACTTCTTTCAGCGCATGGCGCGGGAGGTCTTTGTGCGCTACCCCAACGGGGTGAAGCTCTCCGTGGTAGTAGACAGCAACTGCACCAAGCCTCGCTGCAAGGTGAAATATGTCCCTTCCGACTACCTCTATTATTACTATAAAGACCGGACTTACTACACGCTGTACCTCCCGCAATCGATGCTCAGCATGGAGCGTTGCATCGGGGCGCTGGAGTTGCCCGTCGGGGAGCACCCGATAGAGTGACTACCTCTGGCTGCGGAGCCAGGCGAGATTGAAGCGGTAGTACCACAGCTCGCAGGCCACCGAAGGGTTCTGCTCGATAAAAGCGCCGATGGTGCCGTCCGGCAAAAGGGTCAGCGACGAATAGACCGACGGCCCCTCGAACAGGCTCACCGGGCTGTGCCACGACCGTCCCTCGTCCGAACTGCTGAAAATACTGACCCTCTCCCTCTGCATCGAATTTGGAATGCTGTGCAGAATCAGCGTGTCGTTCACCCTCAGCATGTCGCCGTTGCAGGCGTTGGTCGCCATCTCTTCCCACAGGCCTTGCTCACCCCAACTCTCGCCTCCGTCCTCGGAGAGATTGTATCCACGCGCACCGCTGCGGCGCACGCTGATTAGCAGCCTGCCGTCGCTGAGTTCCATCAGTTTGGATTCGTCGCCTCCGCTGAATGCCAGCTGCGACCGATGCCAACTGCGTCCGTTGTCATCGCTATAGAGCACGTAGTTGTCGCTGACATACTGCCCGTCGCGAAGCAACGAAGCTGCAAAAAGCACTCTCCCGGCATGCCGCCCGTGCTTCAACCTCAGGCCGTTGCCCGAGGCCACGAAAGCGCCGTGATAGCCCGACGTAGCGTCCCACAGCACAGAGGTCAGGTTGACGGTGTCGCTCCAGCTCCTGCCACGGTCGCTGCTATGTATAAGGAAAACGCTGATAGGCTTCGCCACCGTGGACTGAAAATAGCCGTTGTGGCCGGCAAAAAGACAGAGCACCTCGCCGTTGGCACATTGCACCAACGCCGGGTCGCCGTAGCCGAGGCCTCTCCCCTGCCCTGCTATCATCGTCTGTGGCTCGCTCCACGTCTTGCCAAGGTCCGTCGAGCGGCGGTAGACAATGTCGATATCCTCCGGCAGGTCGGACTCGTTGTATTTGCGTTTATCGTTGACTGCCAACAGGGTGCCGTCGTCCAGACACAGCAACGCGGGGATACGCCAGTTGGCCGAGCCGTAGTCCCCCGGGGCGTAAAGCCGCTGACGCTCAATGAAGGGAACCTCCTCTGTCGTCGAAGGAACGGAGACCGAACGGCATGCCGATACCGTCAGCAGTGCCAACAGCGGCAGCCACAGCCGCCTATTCATCTCTCTTTCGTTTGAACCATTCAACGAACTTGGGCAGGTCGTCCAGCTTCTGGAAGCCGCTCTTGAAGGGCTCGGCAGGCACGTCGACGGTCTCCATATAGCCCACCAGCGTGGCGCAGTCGAACTCGCCCATCAGGGCCTCCAGCGTCACATAGACACCCACCTGGAAGTCCTCTTCCAGGTCTGAGGTCTGAGGTCTGAGGTCTGAACCTCTCGATGCGCCAGCCGCCTCCGACCTCTTACCTCCTACCTCCGACCTGTCGACGGCGATTCTCAGGCCCAGCATGTCGGGCTCTTCCTCGCACTCCAGCTGTTCGAAGTACATCTTACGGGTGTCGAACACCCATTTGTCGAACCTCACCTTCAGCTCCGTACCCATGGGCTGCTTGAACGCCACGAACTCCCACCAGTCCAGGTCCGGGGCCGCGTCCACCAGCTCCACCACATAGCGGAACAAGTCGGTGTCGCCCTCGGCGGTGAAGGTCAGCGTGCGCCCGTTGGCCGTGGCGTCGCCAATCTCGTACGTCAGCCCATTGCAGTACTTAGTCAGCTGATACTGAATGGCATTCTCCAACTCCATGCGCTCCTTCTCCTCCAGGTCGCCCATCGCCACCAGCTGCTCGTTGTGGTCCTCAAACCACTTCCAAAACGTCTCTATCTTTTCCATATTTCTTCCTTTTTTACGACAATAATGTTTTTTTTCTTTAACGACAACATAGACAACAAAGACAACAGGAAAAACGCAACATGCGTTTTTCTTTTTTTAGAATGACTGCTGTCTGTCTATTTGATGCGGTGAACTGTAACATTGTCGTCATATCTGTTTCTGATAAATTTACCTTGCGAATTAATTACCTGATCGGTTTCGTGGTCATAATAGTATCGCTCGATTTCGGCATACAGCGGTGCAAAATTGACCAAGATGCCTGCCTTCGGCTTTACAAGATGCATATAGTTGAACAACTGCGCCCGATGTTCTTTGTTCAATTCCGACACCGACTTCAGTTCCACAATCACACTGTTTTTGCAATAAAAGTCAAGAACGAAGGTCGAATTCATCGCCTGACCCCTGTATATCGGATGTATAACCTTTTCCCTTTCATAATCAATCTTCTGCAAAGCCAGTTCTATTGCCAGTCCTTCCTGGTATATTTTTTCATTCAGACCAGGACCCAACTCGTTTTTGACGTTGTATATCGCCCCGACAACATCGAAACAAACCTCTTTTATGGCCGCAATATCAATCATTTCATTATCGTTTCATTATCATTTCTATCTTTAACCGAAACGCCATGTTGGCGTTTCGCCGTTGTCTTTGTTGTCTTTGTTGTCGTTAAAGAACTAAATTATTATAGCCTCCGGTTCAAGTCTCACATTGAACTTGTCGTCCACATCCTGTTGTATGGCGCGGGCCAGGGCGAGAACTTCGGAGCCTGTGCAGGCGGAGGCGTTGTAGAGGACGAGGGCGTTCCTGGGCCATACGCCGGCGGCGCCCATGGTGCGGCCCTTCCATCCCGCACGGTCTATCAGCCATCCGGCGGAGAGTTTGTAGCCCTCCTCGCTGCGGTGGGCTTCAGGCATATCGGGATGCATCGTCCGGAGGTGCTGATATACAGGCTCCTCCACCACAGGGTTCTTGAAGAAACTCCCTGCCGACCCATGCTCCTCGGGCCTCGGAAGCTTGCCCCACCGCAGGTCGGCGATGGCCTGCCGGAGCTCCGCCGCCGTGGCATGCGGCAGCCCTTCCAACGCCTTGTAGCTCAGGTTGGCAACGAACTCCCTCCGCAACCGGTAGCACACCCTCAGCACCAGGAACCGACCGGGATGGTGCTTGAACATCGAATCGCGATAGGCAAAACGGCAGTCCGCGTTCGAGAACAGGCAGCGTCGACCCTCCTGAAGGTCGTAGACCTCCACGCCCTCCACCACATCCTTGGCCTCAACGCCGTAAGCCCCAACGTTTTGCACCACCGACGCACCTACCGTACCCGGAATGGCCGTCAGGTTCTCCAGTCCGTAGCACCCCTGCTCCAACGTCCACTCCACCAGCTCGTCCATCACCATGCCGCCCCATGCCGTGACCAGCACCTCCGCGCCGTCGGCCCGTACGGAAACCTCCCGCACCGTGTCCAACCGCACCACCGTGCCGTCATAATCCCTGGTAAACACCATGTTGCTGCCACCCCCCAGCACCAACCAAGGGGCTTCCCGCGGCAACGAGGCGGGCTCGTCGCCGGGTTCCAGCACCACCATGCGGCGTGCCGATGCGTCGATACCGAAGGTGTTGTAGGCCTTCAACGAAATATGCTCGTACGTCTTCATTTGTCGTCGACTTTGGGACCCATCTCCTTGCGCGGACGGCGCTCCTTGGGCACATAGTCCATGCGGAACACCTGCCTGTGTGTCAGCAGCAGTACGGCACTCAACACCGCCCCCAGCACATCGCACACCATGCAGGCCTGCCACACGCCGGTGACGCCGTCGCCGTGGTTGAAATCCATCAACAAATCGGGCAATATCAACGACAAGGGAATGAGGAAGATGACCTGTCTTGAAAGACTCGTCACGATGGCAATCCACGGCTGGTCTATCGACTGGAAAAGCTGCGAGTTGGTCACCGTGAACGCTATCAGCGGACACATCACCATCAGGTAGCGCAGCGCCGGAGCGCCCATGGCAAGTATCTCAGGTTCAGAGTTGAAGAACCCGATAATGGTACGCGGGAAAACCAGCGACAGCACCATACCCACCACGCCTATCAGCAGACAAACCTTCATCGTCAGCAGGTAGACCTCGCGCAGACGGTCGTTGCGGCGGGCGCCGTAGTTGTAGCCAGCAATGGGCTGCATGGCCTGGCAGAGGCCGAGCATCACCATGAACACCAGCCCCATGGCCGAGTTGGCAGCGCCATAGACCGTCATCGCGTCGTCGCCGCCGAAGCGTATCAGCTGGCGGTTCAGCACGGCCACCACGGCAAAGGCAGCCACATTCATCGAGAACGGACTGATACCGATGGCAAGGATATTCCTGAAAATGTACAACTTGGGACGCCATGCATGGCGTTTGAAACGGATAAACGACTTCGGCAGCATGAAATGCGCCACGGCCACCGCCGCCGACGCACCCATCGAGATGGTGGTACCCCAGGCCGCTCCCTTCATGCCCCAGCCCAAAACGCTGATAAACAGGAAGTCGAGCAGTATGTTCAGCACCGCTCCGCCCACCATGATCCACATTCCCTTCATCGGGTACCCGCTGGAACGGATGAGGCCCACGAGGTTGAACGTCAACGTTACCAGGAACATACCCGGCAGCACGATGTACATGTACTCGCACGCCGAATCAATCACCGCACCCGAGGCGCCGTCGGCAAAAAGCTGCATGATGGGGTGCATCCACAGGTACCCTCCGAGCACAAAAATGAAACCGAACAGGAACGTCAGCAACACACTGTTGCCCAATATCTTCTCCGCCCAGCGCACATCCTTCCTTCCGAGCACGATGCTCATACGGGCACTCGAACCGGCACCCACCAACGAACCGAAGGCATGGATGATGTTCATCACGGGGAAGGTGATGGTCAGCGCCGCGAGAAGCATCTTGCCGTCTCCAACGCTGTTGCCCAGGAAGATACGGTCCACAATATTGTAAATCGACGTCACCACCTGGCTCGCCACCGCCGGCAGCGCATACTGCCACAGCAACTTGCCCATCGGCTTGGTCTCCAACTCTTGTATATTATCCATTTTACGATAAAAAATTTCAATCCTTAACATTTTCTAACGGCAAACACTACAAATTATTGCACCCGGCACTCAAAAAAATCCCAACTTCCTCAGCACCAACCAACGGCCCCCTCCGCCGACAGAACCTCGGCACACCGCGTCGCCGCCCTCGTCCCAAACCCCTGTCAATCAGCCCCCTGATTCGACCCTTCTCATATCGTATTCATATAGTATTCATATACTTCTCATATAGTATTCATATACTATATATAAGAACTATATGAGAAGTATATGTATACTATATGTATACTATATAAGAACAGTCGAATAAAACACCTCTCAAACCCGGTTTTGGGAGGGGATGGTTGAAGCCGTTGGAGAAAAAATTTTTATGTAGGATGAAAGTTTTTTGCATATTGTGGTACATAAATTCTAAAATAGAAAACTTATACTGTTATGAAAAGAACTATAGCAATGCTCCTTTCGTTTGCCCTGCTGGCCGTTGCATGCCAGAAGGACGACATCACCGTGGTGACCGACACCACCTCCGGCGCCACCAACGGTTCCGGCGACAACGGCTCGGATACCACCACCACCGTCACCACAGACTACGACCGAACGGTGACCATTGTCTACTCCACCTCGGGTGCGGCCACCGTCCGTGGCGCCGAGGGCGCGGTCAGTGCCACCGTCAGTGGCAACGACGTCACCATCCGCAACGCCGGCGACGAGAAGGTACTCTACGTGCTCTCCGGCAGCACCTCCGACGGATTCCTCAAGATCTACAGCGGCCGTAAGCAGGGCCTCCAGCTCAACAGCGTGAATATCTCCAACTCCCGTGGCGCGGCCATCAACGTGCAGGGCCTCGAGGAGACGCCGAACAAAGGCAAGCGTGTGGATGTCTTCCTCAGCGGGAGCAGCACCCTTGCCGACGGCGCCACCTACAGCCTGACCCCCTCGACCGAGGACGAGAAGGCCGCGTTCTTCAGCGAAGGGCAGATTGTTTTCAGCGGCAACGGCACGCTGACCGTCAACGCCCGCGGCAAGGCCGGAGTGACGAGCGACGACTGGGTGCAGTTCCTCAGCGGCGCAACGGTGAATGTCTCCTCGTCGGCAGGCCACGGTGTGCGCGGCAAGGACTATATCCTCGTTAGCGGAGGCACCATCGACGTCAGCGTTTCGGCCAACGGGAAGAAGGGCTTCAGCAGCGACAGCCTGATTCGTTTCGATGCCGGCGAGACCACCATCCGCCTCACGGGCAACACCGTTGTTGAGAACGGCGACACCAATCGCAGCAACTGCATCAAGGCGGACCAGGTGTTCGAGATGAACGCCGGCGTGCTGACCGTCAGCAACAGCGGCACCGGCGGCAAGGGCATCAGTGGCGATGGCGTGGGCTACTTCCGCGGAGGCGAGGTGAATGTCACCGTCACGGGCAACAACTTCGGCTCCTCCAGCGGCGGCGGCCACGGTCCGTGGGGCGGCCAGAGCAGCAACAACAGCGTGGGCGCCAAGGGCATCAAGTTCGACGGCGACATCGAAATCAGCGGCGGCGTCATCACCGTCATGGCCTCCAAGCACGAGGGCATCGAGACGAAAGGGACGCTGACCATCACCGGTGGCGAGGTGTACAGCCAGAGCAGCGACGACGCCATCAACTCCGCCTCCCACATGACCATCACCGGGGGCTATGTATGCGCCTACTCCACCGGCAACGACGGCCTTGACGCCAACGGCAACATGTATATCAAAGGCGGCGTGGTCTACGCCATCGGCAAGGCATCGCCCGAGATGGCCATCGACGCCAACACCGAGGGAGGATACAAACTCTATGTCCAGGGGGGAATCATCTTCGCCATCGGCAGTCTGGAGAACGGCGCCCAGCTGTCGCAAAGCTGCTGGCAGGCAAGCTCTTGGAGCAAGAACGTGTGGTATTCCATGAAGGTGGGCGACGAGACCTACCTCTTCAAGACCCCCTCTTCGGGTGGCACCAAACTGGTGGTGTCGGCAGCCTCGCAGCCGGAGGTGACATCGAACGTCACCACCAGCAGCTGCGGCACCGAGATGCTGAACGGCATGGTGGTCACCGGCGCCACGGCCACGGGAGGCAACAGCGTGAACCTGACAACCTACAGCAGCGGTGGCGGCTGGGGATGGTAGGAAACGAAAAATGAAAAATAAAAAATCAAATATGAGGAGATTGTGGATAGTGATGATGGTCGCGTTGCTGCCCCTTGCGGCAGCAGCCCAGACCGAAGAGAGCCTCGACCCCGAGGTGGGCGGCAGGGTATCCGTGTCGCTGGACAAGAAGATTATCAGGGGATTGCACGTATCGCTCGAAGAGGAGGTGCGTTTCGACAACAATTTCGGCAGTTTCGACCGCTTCCATACCACCCTCGGCGCCACCTACAAGGTACTCCCCTACCTCAAGGTGGGCCTGGGCTATTCGCTCATCAATGGCTACAGTTCGTCGGAGGGAGCCTTCAAGTCGGCACGCCACCGCTTCTTTTTCGACGTGACGGGCAGCTACCGTTTCGGCGACTGGCAGGTGTCGTTGCGCGAGCGAGTGCAGATGACACACCGCACGGGCAGTTTCAACGAATACCAGAATACGGCCAACGCCTGGGCGCTGAAGAGCCGCGTGAAGGTGGCGTACAAAGGGTTGCGCCGTTGGGAGCCCTACGCATCCTTTGAGATTCGCAACACCCTCAATGCGCCGACCGTCAGCGCGGTGTACAACCAGTCCACCGATACCTGGGGCTACTACAACGGCAGCACCTTCAACACGAAAGGCGAAGCCGGATGGTTCCTGGACGGATTCAACAACATGTACATCAACCGCCTGCGCGGGACGCTGGGTGTGGACTACCGCATCGACAAACGGAGCACGCTGGAAGTCTGCCTGATGGCGGACTACAGCATTGACAAAGAGGTGGATGCCAACGCCGAAGGCACCAAGCTGAAGGCCTACACCGAAGAGCGAGGCTTCACCGGATGGCTCTGCGCCAGCTACAGTTACTCGCTGTAATGGAGCGCCGGCGTTCCGAGGGCATTTACAGCTTTATCCTGTTCTTCAGCGCCATGATGGCGTTGTAGGCCACGAGGCCGTTGGCCAGTTCGAGGCTGCGCTCGTCGACGATGAGGTTGGGGCGGTGCAGGTTGCTGAAGGGGGTGCCGGGTTCGTGGATGCCGATGCGGAAATAGCAGCCGGGAATCTTCTGTTGGTAGAAAGCGAAGTCCTCCGCCGTCATGCGGAGGTCCAGCCACTCGACGTTCTCCTCGCCGAGGAAAGCACAGGCGTTGTCGTGCACCTGCTGCGTGCAGGCGTCGTCGTTGATGACGGGGGGATAGCCCTCGTCGACGAAGAGGTCGCATTCGCCACCCATGGCTTCGGCCACGCCACTGCTGATCTTGCGTATCAGCTCGTGCGTGCGTAGGCGCCATTCGGGGTCGAAGGAGCGGATGATGCCCTCCATCTTCACGGTGTCGGGCGTGATGTTGGTGCGGCCGCCCACGTCCTCGATTTTGCCGATGGTGAGCACCGTAGGCGACATGGGGGCGGCATTGCGGCTGACAACCTGCTGCAGGGCAATGACGATGTGCGAGGCGATGAGGATGGGGTCCACGTTGAGGTGCGGCGTGGCCCCGTGTCCACCCTTGCCCTTGACGGTCCAGTAGAGCTCGTCGGTGGAGGCCATGTACTTGCCCTTGCGCATGCCTACACGGCCGAAGTCCATCTCCGGCAGGCAATGGAAGGAGTAGATTTCGTTGGGTGTCACCTCGTCGAAGAGGCCGTCGTTCATCATCATGCGGGCGCCGCCAGGGTACTTCTCCTCGCTGGGCTCGAAGATGAACATGAGGTCGCCCTCCAGTTGGTCGCGCATCTGGGTGAGGATCTTGGCGGCGCCGAGGAGCGAGCAGGTGTGCATGTCGTGTCCGCAGGCGTGCATGACGCCGGGGTTCTCGCTGGCGAACGGCAGGCCGGTGCATTCCGTTATCGGCAGAGCATCGTAGTCGGCACGAAGCGCCACACAATAACTCTTTCCACTTTCCTCTTTCCACTTTCCACTCAACATGGCCATCACACCGGTCTTGCCGATGCCGGTCCTGGGTTCCAGGCCCATCTCGCGCAGCCGTTCGGCCACGAAGGCCATGGTGCCGTACTCCTCCTGCGAGAGTTCCGGATGGCGGTGCATCCAGCGCCTCCACTCAATCACCTCTTCGCGTTGCGCATGCGCCAGTTGTTTTATTCTTTCTATCATGCCTTCACGATGCTGATGGCGGTGGGTTTGCCGTCGATGATTTCTATCTGCTGGCCGTTCTGGACCTCGGGGACGAGGGTCAGGGAGGTGCAGAGGGTCTCGGTGCAGATGTAGTCGCGGTGGCGTTCGACGGCGGCGTCCCATTCGCCGCGTTGCAACTCAATGACGATGCGGTCGGTGACGTCGAACTGCTCCTTGCGGATGTTCTGTATGCGGTTGACCAGTTCGCGGGCGATGCCTTCGTCGATGAGCTCGGGCGTGAGCGTGATGTCGAGGGCCACGGTGAGCGAGCCGTCGTTGGCCACGACCCATCCGGGGATGTCCTGCGTGGCGATTTCCACGTCGGTGAGGAGCACTTCGCAGTCGGTTCCGTCGACGCTGACCATGCAGCGGCCGTTGGCCTCGAGGGCGTTGATTTGCTCCTGGCTGAAGGCCTGGATGGCGGCGCCGAGGGATTTCATCACCTTGCCGTAGCGGGGGCCGAGGGTCTTGAAGTTGGCTTTGATCTTCTTCACCAGCAGGTTGTTGTCGGCGGCGAGGAAATCGATGGTCTTGACGTTGAGCTCGGAGCAGATGAGGTGCTGCACACGCTCGAGCTGGGCCTGCATCTCGGCATCGCGCACGGGGATGACGATGCGCTGCAGGGGCTGGCGCACGCGGAGGTTGCTCTTCTTGCGGAGGCCGAGGACCATGGAGCAGACCTTCTGGGCCAGCTGCATGCGCTCCTCGAGGGCCTTGTCGACCATCTCTGCGTGGTACTCGGGGAAGCCGAGATGATGCACACTTTCCACTTTCCACTTTCCACTTTCCGCTCTCCCGCCGTTGAGGTCGAGGAAGAGGCGCTCGCTGAAGAAGGGGGCTATGGGGGCCATGAGGCGGCTGAGGGTCTCGAGGCAGGTGTAGAGCGTCTGGTAGGCGGAGAGTTTGTCGTCCGTCATGTCGCCACGCCAGAAACGGCGGCGGCAGAGGCGGACGTACCAGTTGCTGAGGTAGGCGTCGACGAAGGTGCCGATGGCACGGCCGGCGCGCGTGGGCTCGTAGTCCTCGAAAGCGTCGCCGACGGTCTTCACCAGCGTGTTGAGCTCGCTGAGGATCCAGCGGTCGATCTCCGGACGGTCCTTGATGTCGAGGTCCTTCTGGCTGTAGTCGAAGCCGTCGAGGTTGGCATAAAGTGCAAAGAAGCTATAGGTGTTGTACAACGTTCCGAACAGCTTGCGACGCACCTCGTCGACGCCTTCAACGTCGAACTTCAGGTTGTCCCAGGGCTGGCTGTTGGTAATCATATACCAGCGCGTGGCGTCGGGCCCGTACTTGCCGAGGGTCTCGAAGGGGTCGACGGCATTGCCGAGACGCTTGGACATTTTGTTGCCGTTCTTGTCGAGCACCAGGCCGTTGCTGATGACGTTCTTGAAGGCCACGCTGTCGAAGCACATGGTGGCGATGGCGTGCAGCGTGTAGAACCAACCGCGGGTCTGGTCGACGCCCTCGGCGATGAAGTCGGCGGGGAACTGGTCTTGGCGCAGAGGCTCGCCCATGTAGTGGATCTGGGCGTAGGGCATGGCGCCGCTGTCGAACCACACGTCGATCAGGTCAGGCTCGCGGCGCATGGGCTTGCCGCTGTCGCCGACGAGAATGACGCCGTCGATGTAAGGACGGTGCAGATCAAAGTCTTTACCGGCATAGGGGTTGGAAGTCATCACGCCGGCGGCGACGGCCTTGTCGATCTCCTTGCGGAGCTCGTCGACGCTGCCGATGCACTTTTCCTCCTTGCCGTCCTCGGTGCGCCAGATGGGCAGCGGGGTGCCCCAGTAGCGGGAGCGGCTGAGGTTCCAGTCCACGATGTTCTCCAGCCAGTTGCCGAAGCGGCCGGTGCCGGTAGCCTCGGGCTTCCAGTTGATGGTCTTGTTGAGCTCGATCATGCGGTCTTTGAGGGCCGTGGTGCGGATGAACCAGCTGTCGAGGGGATAGTAGAGCACGGGCTTGTCGGTGCGCCAGCAGTGGGGGTAGCTGTGGGTGTGCTTCTCGCTCTTGAAGAGCTTGCCTTCACCCTTGAGCATGATGACCAGCTCCACGTCGAGGCTCATGTCCTTCTCGGTCTTGGTGGCGTCGTAGGCGTTCTTGACGTACTTGCCGGCATACTGGCCGTAGAGCTCGGTGTTCATATTCTCGGCAACCCACTTGGGGTCGAGGTCCTCGATGGGGGCGAAGCGGCCGCGCTTGTCGACCATGGGCAGCTGCTTGCCGTCGCGGTCGAAGAGCAGGAGCTCGCCGATGCCGGCCTTCTTAGCCACACGGGCGTCGTCGGCGCCGAAGGTGGGGGCGATGTGGACGATGCCGGTACCGTCCTCGGTGGTGACGTAGTCGCCCAGGATGATGCGGAACGAGCCTTGTTCGCTCACCTCGCGCGGTTTCACCCAGGGAATGAGCTGCTCGTAGCGGATGCCTTCCAGGTCTCGGCCCTTGCACTCAGCGACAATCTTGTACTCCGGCGACTTGCCCTCGGGGAACATGCTGCCCACCAGCGGTTTGGCCATGATGATGCGGCACGGCGTCTCCTTATAGGGATGAGTAGTCTCGATGGTCACATAGTCGATATTCGGTCCCACGCAGAGGGCAGTGTTCGAAGGCAGCGTCCACGGCGTGGTTGTCCACGCGATGGCGTAGGTCTCCTCCTGGTCGCAAAGTTTAAACATGGCCACGCAGGTGGTGTCCTTCACGTCGCGGTAGCAGCCGGGCATATTGAGCTCGTGGCTCGAGAGGCCGGTGCCGGCGGCGGGGCTGTAGGGCTGGATGGTATAGCCCTTGTAGAGGAGGCCCTTGTCGTAGAGTTTTTTCAGCAGGAACCACAGGGTCTCGATGTACTCGTTGTCGAAGGTGATGTAAGGGTTCTTCAGGTCGACCCAGTAGCCCATCTGGCGCGTCAGCTCGTCCCAGAGGTCCTTGTATTTCAGCACCTCGGTGCGGCAGGCGCGGTTGTAGTCGTCCACGGAGATTTTCTTGCCGATGTCCTCCTTGGTGATGCCGAGGTTCTTCTCGACGCCGAGCTCGACGGGCAGGCCGTGGGTGTCCCAGCCGGCCTTGCGGTCCACATGGTAGCCCCGCTGCGCCTTGTAGCGGCAGAAGACATCCTTGATGGTGCGGGCCATCACGTGGTGGATGCCGGGCTTGCCGTTGGCCGACGGGGGGCCGTCGTAGAACACGAACGAAGGATGGCCCTCGCTGAGGCGCTGGCCTTTCTCAAAAGTCTCATTCTCCTCCCAATAGCGGCGGATATCCTCGCCGATTTGGGTCAAATTAAGTTGCTTATATTCGTTGTAACCCATTATTATTATAATATTATCTATTCATAATCAAATGCTTGCCCCCAACAGAGGGCTGAGAACCAATCAGCAAAGATACAAAAAATATCGCAAACGACACAAAAAAAAGTGCGGGGCGACATTCGTCGCCCCGCACAAAGCGTTCTACACAATGATGATTTAGAGAGCGAAGCCAAGGCCAATGAACCAGGCGTTGGCTTTCATGGTGGTGTTGTCGGCATCAGAGAGGTTCATGAGGCCCATGTTGTAGCCACCGAAGAGGCTAAACTGGCGGAAGCCGAGGTTCAGGCCAAAGGTCAGACCGATGTCGAACTTCTTCTGGTCGCTGTTGTCGCCATACCAGTCGTACTCGGTGCTACCGCCAAAACCGGCAACGGAGCCTTCGGCCTTGGTCTTGCCGTTGAGGGCCAGTGAGAAGGTGGGACCGGCAAAAGCGGAGATACGAATATCCTTGTTGAGGCTGAGACCATAGTTAAACAGCACGGGGACGTCGATGAGCATCTGGGTGTTGGTCGTCTCAGAGGTGGCGGTAACACCGGCGATGGAAGCACCATCCTTGTCGGTCTTGGTGTTGTAGCGGAAGTCGGCTCCGACGGCGACATTGAGGTCACCGGTGAGGTTGATGTTGTAGTTGGCACCCACGAAGAAGCCGTTCATGTCCAGCTTGGAGTCATTGCTGTTGACGGTGGTGGTGATGGTTGTGGGAGCATAACCCAGATGAACGGTCAACTGAGCGTTGGCCTTGCCAACAAATAACATTGCAGCCGCAACTGCCATAAAAGCAAATACTTTTTTCATCTTTTTTTAATTTTTAGTTAATAATTAATTTATAAATTCGATGCAAAATTACGCATTTGACATTAGAACGAAAGAAATCTCACGTGTTTATTTTCAACAAAACGGTGTTCATTTCCACACACGCCACTCAAAAACAACCATTTCCGCATAAAGAAAAAACCTCCGGAGCAAGACTGCTCCAGAGGCCAAAACAAAAGCGTATGAAAAAAATTATTACCTTTCAAATTTGTTTTTTTGAGAAATTCACACGTTGTGCCCACTTGGCTGCAACGTTGATTATTTCTTCTTCAAATACTCCTGCACGCTGTCCGAGGGAACGATTTCCTCCTGGAAGACATAAGCGTTGGTCTTGGGAGAACGAACCATGCGGATCACTTTTGCATAACTTTTACCGGTGTTGGTTTTCAGGGTAGCAACAACTTTCTTTGCCATAGTCTATTTCTCCTTTACTTTTACTTGATTTCTTTGTGAACGGTCATTTTCTTCAAGAAAGGGTTGTACTTCTTGAGCTCGAGGCGCTCAGGAGTGTTCTTCTTGTTCTTGGTGGTGATGTAGCGGCTCATGCCGGGAACGCCGCTAGCCTTCTGTTCGGTGCACTCAAGGATGACTTGAACGCGTGCGTCTTTATTTTTCTTTGCCATGTCTTTATTATTTTCAATTTCATATCTGACTGAATTCCAGGAGCGAAAGAGCATCACAATCGTCTCGTTGGCCATTCAAATCGGATGCAAAGATACAACTTTTTTTTCACCTGGCAAAAAAAATCTCATTTTTTAGCATTTTTTTCTCCCCTACCCCACCACATCCGGGGCGCCTCCCAAACCCAACTCAAACGCCCGCCCAAAATAATGGCAAAGTATTTTTTTTCAAACCATTCACGCATATTTGAAAAAAATTATGTACATTTGTAGTCCGCATCGCAGGTGGGCCGTCGGCGTAACGCCATGTTGGCCAACGTGGTGCACAATAAATAAAGAACAATAGAAACAATAATATATGGCATTAAAACGTGTAATGGTATTGACCGGTGGCGGCGACTGCCCCGGACTGAACGCGGTGATCCGCGGCATCGTGAAGCGTGCCGCGCAAGCGGACGACTGGGAGGTCATCGGCTGCGTGGAGTCGTTCAACGGTGTGCTGCGCGAACCCACCGAGATTGTGATGCTCGACGAGAAGACCGTCGAGGGTCTGCAGATACAGGGTGGCACCATACTGGGCACCACCAACAAGGGCGGCCCCTTCGCCTGGCCCGTGAAGAACAGCGACGGCACGTGGACCACTGTCGACCGTAGCGACGAGATGCTGCGCAAGTTGCAGTACATGGGTGTCGACGCCGTAATCAACATCGGCGGCGACGGCAGCCAGCGCATCTCCCTCGGCCTGGCCAAGAAAGGTCTGAACATCGTCGGCGTGCCCAAGACCATCGACAACGACCTCTCCCTCACCGACTACACCTTCGGCTTCCAGACGGCCGTGCAGATCTGCACCGACGCCATCGACAAGCTCGTCACCACGGCGGCCTCGCACAACCGGGTCTTCATCCTCGAGGTGATGGGCCGCGACGCAGGCTGGATAGCCCTGCACTCGGCCATCGCCGGCGGCGCCGACGTGTGCCTCATCCCCGAGATACCGTATGACATCGAGAAGGTGAAACAGAAGATCGAGCAGCGCTACAACAAACGCCGCGGCTACTGCATCATCGTCGTGGCCGAAGGCGCCATGCCCAAGGGCGGCACGGTGACCGGCAGCGCCCCCACCGAGGTGGGCGACCAGCACATCAAGCTGGGCGGCGTCGGCGAGCAGCTGGCGGCCGACCTCAAGGCCGCAGGCGTGGAGCACGACATACGCTACACCATCCTCGGCCACCTGCAGCGCGGCGGCACACCCATAGCCTTCGACCGCGTGCTGGCCACGGAGTTCGGCGTCCGCGCCATGGAGTTCGTCATGGAAGGCCGCTTCGGCCAGATGGTGGCCTACCACCACCCCGATGTCGTCGGCATACCCCTGGAAGAGGCCGTACGCGAACAGAACCTCGTCTGCCCCGACAGCCGTCTGGTGCACACCGCCAAGGGCGTCGGCATCGAGTTCGGCGACTGAGGCACTACTATTATATAACCATCGAAAGGCATCCACTATGAACATAGCGGTCTTCTGCGGGGCGTCGCTCCCGCACAACACACGATTTGTCGACGCTGCCCGCGAGCTGGGGCGCACCATCGCCGAGGGCGGCCATACGCTGGTCTACGGCGGCTCCAACCTGGGCCTGATGGGCGTGCTGAGCGGCGAGGCGCTGCGCTGCGGCGGCCGCGTCGTCGGCGTCATCCCCACACTCTTCAGCGAGGACATCATCCGCTCGCAGGCCGTCACCGAACTCGTCCGCGTCGGCAGCATGGCCGAGCGCAAGGAGTACATCATCCGCCACAGCGACGCCTTCGTTGCCCTCCCCGGTGGCATCGGCACCCTCGACGAGGTCTCCGAGGTCATGGTGGCAAACCAACTCCAGCACCTCGGCAAGCCAATGGTGCTGCTCAACTTTGACGGCTTCTACGACCCCTTCCTCTCCCAGCTCCGCGTGATGCACGACGACGGCTTCGTCCGCAAAGGTGCCGAGACCGCCCTGCACACGGTGGCCTCGGTCGATGAACTGTTTGCTTTTTTACACGAATGTCCACGAATTGACCATTAATAATATTCATGGATAATTCATGGCCATTCGTGTTAAATGAAAAATAGCATGTCCCATCTGCTGAGCAAGAGCAAGTATATAAGAGGCCTGCAGTGCGAGCGGGCCCTGTGGCTCGACGTCTACCAGCCGCGCCTGGCGCGCTACACCCGCGAGCAGATGCGTCGCTTCGACGCCGGCCGCGACTTCGAGTACTCCTTCAAGTCCACCTTCCCCGCCGCCATCGACCTCAGCGCCGAGCTGGGCCGCAAGGTGGACGCCTACCCCGAGCGCACGGCGCAACTGCTGGATGCCAACCCCGCCGCCGTCCTCTTCGAGGCGGGCTTCCAATACGACAACGTGCTGGTCCTCGCCGACGTGGTCTGCCAGCGCGAGGACGGCACTCTGGACATCTACGAAGTCAAATCCGGCAGCCAGCTCAGCGACACCTACCGCAAAGACGCCGCCGTCCAGCACTACGTCATCTCCCACTGCCGCCGCGTGAACAGCTTCTCCATTGTGCATGCCAAAAAGCAATCTGAAAACTCCGAATATTCTGATTACTCCGATTATTCAGACAACTTCGACAACCGCTTCGCCATTGTCGACCTGACAGAAGCCCTCGCTGCCCAAACCGACACCGTGGCCTCGAACATTGCCGCCATGAAGGACATTCTCGCCCACGGCGAGCCCGCCACCCCCACAGGGCAGCACTGCCTCGAACCCTACGCCTGCCCCTACCAGCACTACTGCCAGCAGGGCGTCCGCCAGATGTCGCTCTTCGAATAATCAAAAACCTTTCGGGTATTCCATCCACCGGTACCAGGCACCCTGCTGCTTGGTATAAATCCAAGTCGGCGGGTCGCGGCGAGCCCAGGTGGGAATCTCTCTGTATTTGAAGAGGTCGCCTTTGCCTTCCCTTCGTTTCAAAAGTCCCAAGTCCTCCACCGGATACACCAGGAAGAAGATACGTCCGCGGTACTTCACGTAGCCTTCGTCATGGTCGAACGCGTCGGGATGGTAGGTCGTGGTGACTATCATGACAATGGAGGCGCTGTCGAATGAAAACTTCGGTGCGGGTTCCTTGATGGGCATCGGCAAGGTGGAATCCTCGCTGTGGAGCATATACAGATAGTCCTCGCTCCACGAGGTGTCGATTCTTTCCGTGGAGAAGAGGTACAGGTTGCACGTCTCGCCGCGTTTGATGCGACGGCGTGGTACCTTATAGCCGTAGGTGTTGCATTTGCCGTCGATGACGCGGTCGAGCAGGCGTTTCAGCTCGCGGCTGACAATCTTGTATTCCGGCAGCGGCACAAGCATGGCTCCGTCCTGGCTGCCATAGTTTTCCAGTGTAATGGTGATTTCTTCAAGCCTCGCAGAATCGATTTGGTTGAGTTGAATCTCCAGTAAGGTGAACCCCTCCGGGTATACCCGTACCCTCTCGCGGCGGTAACGGATATATCCCACGTTGTTGATTTCAATGTCATAGGTGTCGGCCTCCAAGGGCTTGATGGTGAAGATGCCGTCGTAGTCGGTCGTCCCGCCATGCACCTGCTTGCCGTCCTTAAGGACGGTGACATTCACAAACGGCAACAGCTCGCCAGTCTTGGCGTCGGTGACCGTGCCTTTTAGACAACCCTGAGCCTGCACACCGATGGAGGCGAGCAGGCTCAGCAGTATGATGATTCGTTTCATGCTATTGGTATCAGTTCACCGGGAAAGCGATCTCGCGCTCGATGACCTGGTAGGGCACGTTGTTGCGGTAGATGGTCTGGCGCACCCAGTTGTCGTCCTCGTCGTATTCGTAGACATACGAGTGCTTCCAGTTGAGGTGTTCGTCGTAGTTGAAGGAGCTGACCTCGATGAGGTTGTCATGATCGTCGTAGTAGTAGGTCGTCAGGGCCGAGAGGAACTCGTCGGCGTCGTAGAAACGCCACTCGATACGGTTGCCGCGGGCATCGTATTTGTACAGATAGTGCTGCATCAGGTCGCCGTCGCGGTTGTAGAACTCCATCTCGGTGCAGTTGCCCTTCTGGTCATACTTGTATTTGCGCAGCTCGGTCATCTCGCCATCGCTGTCGAAACTCTGCTCCTCCACCATCAGACCGTTGACGAACTTCGAGTTCTCCTTCTTGGTCATCTGGTTGCCCAGATAAACGGTGCGCTCGATACGGTTGCCGTCCTTGTCGTTGAGGTAGGCCGTGCGGCCGGTGAGCATCTTCTCGCGGTTGTACTCGTTCCAGCCGAGACTGTAGCCGTTCACGTCGAAGAAATACGAGTACCATGTGTACTCATTGGCCTTGGTACGGAACTTGTCGGCGAAGTTGCCGCGCTTGTCGAAGGTGATACTGTCGATGCAGATGAGCTGACGACCGCCGTCGCGACCCCCGTGGAGGTTGTATGTGTACTCAATCACGTAGAGTGCATTGCCGTGGATTCCCATCTCGGTACGCGAGTTCTTGCGGGGCTTGTGGCCTGCTGCAAAGGCCGTTCCTGCAACGAGGAGGGCCATCATGAGTGCAATATTTTTCTTCATTTTTATCATTGTTTTCAAAATGCAAAGATACAACTATTTTTTGAATTGAAAATTGAAAATTGAGAATTGAAAATTATTTTGCATCTTCAATTGTCTCAATCCCGTTGTCTTTCTTTCCTTTACGGACAAAGAACAGCACGCCGAGGGCGAGGGTGAAAGCGGCGGCAAGGCAGTAGCCGAGGGTACGCGGAAGCACCTCGCCAAGGCCAACGCCCGGCGCCACCATGAGGAAACTGGACGTGACCATGGTCATAAAGAGGGCCGGAACGAGGGTGAGCCAATACCAACCCTTACCGGGGTGCAGCTTGCTGAGGAACACCGTGACGGCCCAGAGGGTCACCATGGCAAGCACCTGGTTGGCCCAGGAGAAGTAGCGCCAGATGACCTGGAACCCATCGTTGTCGGCAATGGAGAAAACGAGCAGACCCGCCGTGATGGCAAAGACCGGCAGGGCCACCAACAGGCGCTTGCCGATGGGCTTCTGGTCGATGTGCATGAAGTCGGCCACAATGAGACGCGCCGAGCGCAGGGCGGTGTCGCCACTGGTGACGGCGGCGGAAACCACGCCGAGGAGCGTCACAAAGGTGATGGCGGTGGGGAACCACGTGCTGGCAATGAGTTTCACCATGCCGGCATCCTTCTCGCCATGATAGAGCGAAGCGTCGCCACCATAGAAGAAATAGGCGGCAGCGGCAGCCCAGATGAGGGCCACAACGCCCTCGGCAATCATGGCACCGTAGAAGATGGGACGTGCCTGTTTCTCGTTAATCATGCAGCGCGCCATGAGGGGACTCTGCGTGGCATGGAAGCCACTGATGGCGCCGCAGGCGATGGAAATGAACATCATCGGGAAGATCGGATTGGTCTCGGCCTGCGGATGGTGGTTGGACAGGCCTTCCCACACCTCGGGGATGTCCACGCCGTGCACCACAAAGGCCACCACGATGGCCACGGCCATGGCCAACAACAGGATGCCGAAAACAGGGTAGATTTTCCCTATCACCTTGTCAATAGGCAACAACGTGGCCATCAGGTAGTATACGAAAATGATGACAATCCAGCCATAGAGAACCACCTGGCTGTCCACACCGGCCAGGAATCCCGGCACAAAGGGGTCGCCGGTAAGCAGTTTGGCGGGGGTATTGACGAACACCACACCCACCAGAATCATCAGCACAACGGTGAATCCACGCATGAACTGCTTCATACCGTTGCCCAAATACTTACCATGGATTTCGGGCAGCGAGGCGCCATCTTCGCGAATGGAAATGAAACCGGCAATGAAATCGTGGACGGCACCGGCGAGAATACAACCGAAAACAATCCACAGAAACGAGGCTGTGCCGAACTGCGCACCCATCACAGCACCGATAATCGGGCCAACGCCGGCGATGTTCAGGAACTGGATAAGGAAGATACGCCACGGTTTCATCGGCACATAATCGACCCCGTCGGGGTGCGCCACGGCGGGCGTGATGCGATTCGGATTGACACCGATAACGCGTTCTATCAGCTTGGAATAGAGCCAATAACCAAGAACGAGCAGAACGATTGATACGATAAAAGTAACCATAATTCTAGTATTAAAAGTCGTTGCAAAAGTACGAACTTTTTCCAACATGGCAAAAAAAATATCACCAACCTCTCCCCTCCCCTTCCCAACGCCCCTCCAAAAAGGGGTCAAAGAGGTGTCTTATTCGACTGTTCTTATATAGTATACATATAGTATTCATATACTTCCCATATAGTTCTTATATACAGTATATGAATACTATATGAGAAGTATATGAATACTATATGCATACTATATGAGAAGGGTCGAGTTTTGGGCCTGTCGGACAGGGGTTTGGCAGAAATATTTTTTATGTGGCGAAGCTCATGGCGAGGGGGGCGGAAAGCCTTTCCGCAGGAGCCATGCAGGACGGCGAAGCGGGGGCGTTGGCGCTGCGTGTTAATAAAATTTTGTATCCATATTAAAAAAATTTTGTATCTTTGCAGTTTGAATACATCGAAAGAGACAGTGATGGAAAAAGAGGAAATTGGAGAGAAATACATTGATTTGCAGCGGATTCTTGGCGACAAGGGAGTCCGCCTGCCGGGTTTTGTGCTGCGATGGGCGGAGCGATTGCTGCACATCGACGAGGTCAACGAGACGATATACAAAGACCGTGAATACTTCGGCCTGGACTTCGTCTATGCCTTCACCGAGGGCAAGGAGCCGTGGAACCTGGGGCTGGACGTGCATGTGCAGGGTCTGGAGAACGTGCCCGCCGAGGGCAACCAGATGGTGGTGGGCAACCACCCCCTGGGCGGACCGGACGGCCTGGCGCTGATGGGCGCCGTGGGCCGCGTGCGGAAGGACATCAAGTTCCCGGTGAACGACTTCCTGTGCTACCTGCCGGGGCTGAAGGAACTCTTTGTGGCCATCGACAAGATGAACAAAACCAAGGCGTTGGCCAACCTGGAACAGGCCTTCGCCGATGCCAAGATGCTGCTCTACTTCCCTGCCGGTGCCTGTTCGCGCCGCATCAAGGGCGTGGTGCAGGACCTGGAATGGAAGCCCACGTTCGTGAAGAAAGCCGTGAAGTACGGGCGCGACATCGTGCCGGTGTTCACCGACGCCCTGAACCGCAACCGTTTCTACACCGTTGCCAACCTGCGCAAGCACCTGGGAATCAAGTTCAGCTACGAGATGGCCATGCTGCCTGCCGAGATGTTCGCGCAGAGGGGCAAGACCTTCTCCATCACTTTTGGCAAACCCATAGCCGCCAGCACCTTCGACCGTAGGCACACCCCTGCCGAGTGGGCCGCCCTGCTGCGCGAACATGTATACAAACTGAAAACCAATCCCGCCGCCGAATTCGCATACTGAACCACCTAACCACCGAAAAACGAGAACCATGACGGATTTATCGTACATAGCGCCACCCGTTGACCGGGAACTGATAAAGAAGGAGTTGAAGCAGAAGCACTTCCTTCGCAAAAGCAACTATGGCAACAAGGAGATTTATGTCACTACGGCCCACCTCTCGCCCAACATCATGCGTGAAATCGGGCGCCTGCGCGAGCTGAGCTTTGCCGCCGACGGCGGCGGCAGCGGCAAGGAGGTGGACATCGACATGTACGACACGTTGGAAGACCCCTACTGCTGCAAGCAGCTTTTTGTGTGGAGCCCTGAGGACGAGGAGATTGTCGGTGCCTACCGTTTTATCCATGGCAGCAATATGATGCGCCGGGAGGACGGTTCCATCGTCACGCCCACGGCGGACCAGTACCAGTTCAGCGAGCAGTTCGTCAACGAGTACCTGCCCTATACCGTGGAGCTGGGCCGTGCCTTCGTGCAGCCTGCCTATCAGCCCGGCACCAACCTCCGCAAGGGACTCTACAGCCTCGACAACCTGTGGGACGGCCTTGGCAGCCTGATTCTGGAGATTCCCGAGACCCGTTATTTCTTCGGCAAGATCACGATGTACGGCGACCTCGACAAGAAGGCCCGCGACCTCATCCTCTTCTTCTACCAGAAGCACTTCCCGGACCGCGACGGACTGGTGTGGCCCTACGAGCGTATCAGCATCGAGAGCGACTACAACGAGCTGGTGCAGCTGTTCACCGGGCGCAACTACAAGGAGGACTACCAGATACTGCTCCGCGCGGTGCGCGAGCGTGGCTGCACGGTGCCGCCGTTGATCAACGCCTACATGAACCTCACGCCCACCATGCGCTCCTTCGGCACCTGCCCCAACCACCATCTGGTTGGCACCACGGACACCGGTATCCTCATCACCCTCAACGACCTCTTCCCCGAGAAACGCCATCGCTACATCGACAGCTACGTGGAGCGCAACCTCAAACTCGACCGTCGGCGGCTGTTCAGTATCAACATGAAGCTGATGCCGTGGTGGAAGAAGCAGGCGTCGCCCGAAGAGAAGGAGGCCCTGAAGGAACTGAAAGAACTGAAAAACAAACAGCACGAACTGAAGCAGGAGCTGAAGAAAATCAAACGTGCCAACCGCAAACAACAGTAAACGATGAAGATAAGCAGCGCTGTGTTCAGCATCAGCAGTCCCGACTACCGCAAGTGCCCCAAGGATGGCCGTCCGGAGTATGCCTTCATCGGCCGCAGCAATGTGGGCAAATCGTCGCTCATCAACATGCTGACGGGTGTCAAAGGATTGGCCAAAACCAGCGGCCGGCCGGGCAAGACACAGCTCATCAACCACTTCCTGATCAACAACGAGTGGTATCTGGTGGACCTGCCGGGCTACGGCTATGCCCGCACGTCGAAGACCTCGCGCGAGAAATGGAGCACCATGATGCGCGAATATTTCCTGCATCGGGAGGAGCTGACCAATGTCTTCGTGCTCATCGACAGCCGCATTCCTCCGCAGCGTATCGACCTGGAGTTCATCAACTTCCTTGGAGAGAACGGTATTCCGTTGTCGCTGGTATTCACCAAGGCCGACAAGGAGAGCCAGCGCGAGGTGCAGGCCAACATGAAGGCCATGAAGAAAGAACTGCTGAAGATGTGGGAGGAGCTGCCACCGATATTCCTCACCTCGTCGCTCAACGGCATGGGGCGCGAAGCCGTGTTGGAAAGTATTGAAAGTATTAACAAAACACTATAATAACTATGAAACGATTGTTTTTTACCACTATTGCTTTTCTGATAACATGCGTTGCCGGTGCACAACAGGTGGCCGACCTGGAGCGTACCATACTGAACGTGCATCGCGAGAGCGGCATGCAGCACGGCATGCTGTCGGTGTGCGTATACAATATGACCAAAGGACAGGAGGTGTACAGCTACAACTCGCAGATGTCCATGACGCCGGGCTCGGTGAACAAGCTGTTCACCACCGGCGTGGCCTTTTCGCGACTGGGCAGCGACTTCCGTTTCACGACGCATCTGGGTATCCGTGGCAACATCGACCGCGATGGGGTGCTGCACGGCAACATCTATATCATCGGTGGCGGCGACCCGATGCTGGGCTCCTATCGCTACCGCCAGACCTCGCCCGACTCGCTCTTCGACGGCTGGACACGTGCATTGAAGAAGAAGGGCATCAAGCGCATCGACGGCCGTGTGTGCTACCATGTGGGCATCTTCGACGAGCAGCCGTTGCACGACAGCTGGCCGTGGGGCGACTGGGCAACTACTACGGCGCTGGCGTCAGCGGCCTGAACTTCCATGAGAACATGTACTTTGTCTACTTCAACCCCGGGAACAAGATAGGCTATCCCGCCTCGAGCGTCAGGATGTCGCCCAAGAACATCAACGTGCACGGCATCTGCGAGGTCACCACGGGCCCCGAAGGTTCGGGCGACAACGTGGTCATCTACGGCGGCCCCACGAGCGAAGAGCGCCTCTACCGCGGCACCGTTCCCCTGGGCAAGAACGACTTCCGCGTGCGCGGTGCCCTGCCCAACCCCGCCAAGCAATGTGCCGACCTCTTCGCCTCCTACCTCCGCACCCACGGCATCAGCATCTCCTCCAACTCCATACAGGTCTACTCCCAACCCGATAGCCTGCGCATGGTGCTGGACTACTATAGCAGCGACTACTACACCATAGCCCAATACACCAACCTCACCAGCAACAACATCTACGCCGAAGCCATCTTCAAGTACCTAGGCTACGCCAAATACGGCAAGGGTAGTTTTGTCAACGGCAGCAAGGTGGTGATGGACTACTTCCACGAAAAGAAGCTCGATGTGGGAGGCGTGAAGGTGGTGGACGGCAGCGGCCTGTCGCCCCTGAACAAGGTGACGGCCGACTTCGTATGCCGCTACCTGACGGTCATCGGCAAGGAGCCGTTCTTCAACGACTTCCTCCGCTCGCTGTCCAAGGTTGGCGAGAACGGCACCGCCAAGAACCTGCTGCCCAATCTGCCAGCGGGCATAGCGGTACGATTGAAGACAGGCACCATGGATGGCGTGAAGGCCTATGCGGGATACATCGACGCCGCCAACGGCGACCGCTTGGCGTTCACCATCATCAGCAACGGCCACGAGGTGTCGTCGACGGTTGCAACCGAGGAACTCAACAAGATTCTGCAGAAGGTGGTCAGCATCTACTAGGCCTCCGGCGGCAGCGCATGATGGCTGCGGGTGAGGAAGGTCTGTGCCAAGAAGAGCACGGCGATGGCCATGGCCACGGCGTAGGGCGCATTGACCGCGTCGCCGGGCAGCAGCGAGGCCAGAGGGCCTACGATCAGGGGCGAAAGGAACTGGCCCAGATAGAGTGCGGCGGAGATGAGCGGCATCACCGTTGTGGCAGCGTCCTTGCCACCCTTGATACTGGCGATGGTGTTCACGTAGGGCACGCCGGCGCCGTTGGCCAGGCCGATAAGCGCCGAACCGACAATCATGCCCGCCAGGCCTCCCATCCATGCCAGAACGGCATATCCCAAAAGGAAGAATACCGGCGCGGCGTACTTCATCTGGCGGCGCAGGTTCTTCATCAGCCATCCGAAAACCATGCCCACGAAGAAGGCCACCACGTCGAGGCCCACCATGATAAGGGTGGTGGCGAGGGTGTCGACACCCTGAGCGGCGGCGGTAAGGGCGAAGTTGGTGGGATAGACGAAGAAAAGCACCATGATGAACAGCATAGCCGTCACCGAGGGATGGAAGCGCGTCAGCGTAGACAGTTTCAGCCGGCTGCCGCGCGAGGCCAGGCGCTCGTTGGGCAGGAAGACGGCCACCAATGCCGCTGCCAGCAGTCCCGCCAGATAGACGAGGAAGGCATAGTTCCATTGCACCGTGGCCAGCAAGCCTGCCAGCAGCGTGGCCACTACGCCGCCCATCTGGTTCATGGCCGCGGAAAGGCCCATCAGGCGACTCTGATCCTCGGGAGGGAAATAGTAGCTCAGCAGGCCTGTGGAGAGCGGCATAATCATGCCCACGCTGATGCCCAGCAAGGCGCGCAGCACCAGCAGCACGGCGATGTCGTCGGCGAAGAAGGCTCCGGCGCCTGCCGCCACGTAGAGCAGCAGTCCTGTCAGTGCCAAGGTCTTGGTGCGCATCAGGCGGCATAAGGGACGGAAGAGGAAGGTGGTGACGATGATGAAGAGCGCCGGAAGGCTCACAATCAGTTTGATGACCATTGGCGAGCAGTCGGCAAAGTGTTCTCTTACGGCACCCAGCGCGGGGGCCATGGCGGCGCCTGCCATGACGGTCAGCAGGCTGATGGAAAGGATGGCGTAGGTCAATCCACGCATGTTTTTCTTCATGATGTAGAGCGTTTTTGTTAATACTAAGTTCTGGAGTTGTACGCTCTACCAAGCGGATTGTCAATGGACTACCGAACGGCAGCCTCATGGGTTTTCGGATGCAAAGATACGAAAAAAAACGGATTCCGACTTAACAATTTCGTAACAAAAACGTAATAATAACTTAACCTTTTCTTAACCTTTTTGAAACAATTTGTCTGTACTTTTGCACCGTCAAACAATAAAAGAACAACTATGAGTATTACAGAAATCCTACTGATTGCCATCAACTTCGCCGGAGCGCTGGCGGTGTTCCTCTTTGCCATGAAAATGATGAGCGAGGGCCTGCAGAAGGGGGCAGGCAGCAAGATGCGCGCCGTGCTAGGCAAGATTACCAACACCCCCCTGAGCGGCATCCTGACGGGCACGGCCGTGACGGCGGCCATCCAGTCGACGTCGGCCACGACGTTGATGGTGGTGAGCTTCGTCAACGCAGGCCTGCTCTCGCTGAGCGGCTACGGCTTCTGGTCGGTGCTGCTCTTCGTGCTCATCGGCGCCGGGCCTCACCTGCATCGTGCAGGCCTCGGCGGCCATGATGGCCATCACGCTGGTGATGGACTCCAACCTGACGGACTACGACCATGCCGACCTCGCCGCCGCCCATGCCGCCGAGCAAGAGGTCAACGCCTACCGCGACCAGCTGCGCGCCGAGCATCTCGATGCCCTCAAGCACGGCACCTACAACTACGCCGTCGGCAACGCCTACAGCAGCCTCTACGCCCAGTACGAAAAACTCGCCGACTTTGTTGTCAATGTCAGCGAGTCTTTCGGTAGGGTGTAAGGTCGGATTTATCGGATGAGGAACGAGAACTTGTTGAAGTTCTTCAATGCGATGCCGGTACCGCGGGCGACGGCGCGCAGGGGGTCGTCGGCGATGTGCACCTGCAGCTTGGTCTTCGACGACACACGCTGGTCCAGTCCGCGCAGCAAGGCGCCGCCACCGGCCAGGTAGATACCGGTTTTGTAGATATCGGCGGCCAGCTCGGGGGGAGTGGCGGCGAGGGTGTCGAGAATGGCCTGCTCGATTTGCGCAATAGAACGGTCGAGGGCGTGGGCAATCTCCTTGTAGTTGACGCTGATTTCCTTGGGCAGACCCGTCAGCAGGTCGCGACCCAGGGTGCGGAAGTCCTCGGGAGGATCGGCCAGCTCGCTCACAGCGGCGCCGACGGCAATCTTCACCTTCTCGGCCATGCGCACACCGATAATCATGTTGTGCTGACGCTTCATGTAGTCCACCACGTTGTCGTTGAACACATCGCCGGCCACGCGGATGGAATTGTTGCAGACGATTCCGCCCAAGGAGATGACGGCGATTTCGGCCGTGCCGCCTCCGATGTCCACCACCATGTGGCCCTCAGGCTGCAGCACGTCGATGCCGATACCGATGGCGGCGGCCATGGGCTCGTGGATCATGCGAATCTCCTTGGCACCGGCCTGCTCGGCGCTCTCGCGCACGGCACGTTCTTCGACGTTGGTGATACCGCTGGGGATGCAAATGACCATGCGCAGCGACGGCGGCAGGAACGAACGGTTGACATTGGTCATGCCGATGAGCTCGCGGATGAGGTGCTGGGCCATCTCGAAGTCGGCGATGACACCGCCGCGCAGCGGGCGCACAGTCTCGATGTTCTTGTTGTCCGTGCGGCCATCCATGCGCTGGGCTTCCTTGCCAACGGCGATAATCTTATTGTTATTGCGGTCATAGGCGACGATACTCGGCTCGTCGATGACCACCTGGTCGTTATATATGACAATGGAGTTGGCGGTGCCAAGGTCCATTGCTACTTCGCGGTTGAAGAATGATAAAAGTCCCATGTCTTTTTTAGTGTTTAAAATGACGTTTTCCTGTGATGGCCATGCCCATGTGGTTCTTCTCGCAGTAGTCGATGCTGTCCTGGTCGTGGATGCTGCCGCCGGGATGGGCCACGGCCACTATGCCGGCCTCGTGGGCAATCTCCACGCAGTCGGGGAAGGGGAAGAAAGCGTCGCTGGCCATGACGGCGCCGTCCAGGTCGAAGTTGAAACTCTTGGCCTTGGCGATGGCCTGGCGCAGGGCGTCGACGCGGCTGGTCTGGCCCGTGCCGCTGGCGTAGAGCTGACGGCCCTTGGCCAGCACAATGGCGTTGCTCTTGGTGTGCTTCACCAGGATGGTGGCGAAGGCCAGATCCTCGGCCTGTTCCTTCGTAATCTTGGTGCTGGTGACGCTCTCTGACATGTCTTTGGCGGTGGGAACCACGGTGTCGCGATCCTGTACCAACACGCCGTTGAGCACCGAACGGAACATCGGGTCGGCCATCTTGAACCCTTTGCGCTTGAGGATAATACGGTTCTTCTTGCCACGCAGCACGGCGAGGGCCTCCTCGTCGTAGTCCGGCGCAATACACACCTCGAAGAAAATCTTGTGCATCTCGTCGGCCACCTCCTTGGTCACCTTCTGGTTGCAGATGAGCACGCCACCGAAAGCGCTGACAGGGTCGCCGTCAAGGGCGTCCTTCCAGGCCTCGAGCAACGTGGGACGGACGGCCATGCCGCAGGCGTTGTTGTGCTTGAGGATGGCAAAGGCGGTCTGGCCCTCGAAGTCGTCGATCAGGGCACAGGCGGCATCGATATCGCCAAGGTTGTTGTAGCTGATTTCCTTGCCGTTGAGCTTCTCGAAGCAACCCTCAAGGTCGCCGTAGAAGACGCCCTTCTGATGAGGGTTCTCGCCGTAGCGAAGCACCTCGCCATGCTTGCTGCTCTGCTTGAAGACCGGCAACTGCTCGCTCTCGTTGAAGTGGCTGAAAATGGCGGTATCGTAGTGCGAACTCACGTTGAAAGCGTAGGCCGCGAAACGGTGGCGCTGTTCCAGCGTGGTGCAACCTTGCTGGGCGGTATAGATGTCGAGAAACTCCTTGTAGTAGTCCACAGCGGGAACAATCACCACATCGTTGAAATTCTTGGCGGCGGCGCGGATGAGGCTGATGCCTCCGATGTCGATTTTCTCAATGATATCCTGCTCCGACGCACCGCTGGCAACAGTCTGCTCGAAGGGGTAGAGGTCGACGATAACGAGGTCAATCTCCGGAATCTCGTATTCGGCCAACTGCTCTCCGTCGCTGTACATGTCGCGACGCGAAAGGATACCGCCGAACACCTTGGGGTGCAGCGTCTTCACACGGCCGCCGAGGATGCTGGGATAGCCCGTCAGGCTCTCCACGGCAATGGGTTCGATGCCGAGGTCATGAATGAACTTGTAAGTGCCGCCGGTGGAGTAAATGGTCACTCCTTGGGCATCAAGAGCGCGAACGATGTCCTCCAGGCCATCCTTGTAGAAGACCGATACGAGGGCTGATTTTATGCGTTTAGGTTCCATATTATTGTTTTTACTAATTCAAAATCCCATACAATCCATTGTCTACGTGCCCCTTAACGACCACGCAGCACAACGGTTGCAAATTGCAAATATACGCTTTTTTTTCAGTCCTGCAAAATCTTTTTCAAATAAAGGATGATGTTATTTCCTTCCAAAATAGAATCCCAGGGATCCATATACACCCATCAGGCCACGCTTGTCAAAGCCAGCATCTATTTCCAAACGGACAAAGCCCCCGTCCATCCCCACTCCCAGTTCTCCCATCGCCGAGAGCCCTTTGTTTTCGTGGGTGTTCATGCTTTCACCGAGCCAACTTGGGGCAATGCCTCCATGCAGATAGAAGGCCACCACGCTTGTGAGTTTGTCTGGGATTACGGAGAAAGCATAATCGGCATATCCTTTGACATAGATATGGCCGAAACTCTTCACGAACTCTTCCTCATACTCAGCTTCATCCAATTCATCATATTCGGCACCAGAAACAAGAATGCCGGGAGCCACGCCCCAACGCCACCTTGTGTCGGACACGCGGTGGCTGAAATCCACTTCCGCCCCCAACAGAGGCAGCATCGGCGTTGAGATTCCTACTATCATCTTTTCCCCCAGGTCCCACCTGTGTCGAAACGTCTCTTGCGAAAAAGCTCCCGTTGTGAGTATTAGAAGCATTATGCCAAAAACCGATATCTTCTTCATTGTCTGTCTGTGTTTATTGTTTCTGTGCAATTTCTTGTCACATTTTTGCAATTTCGACACGCACCATTGCAAGCGACAGGAACGCCTGCTCGCCTGCGGCGAGCGAAATCTTGTAAATCTTGTAAAATTTCCGCTTCGCGGGGCTGACGCGGTTGCGCGCAAGCAATAATTTACAAGATTTACAAGATTTCTGCCGCGCAGCGGCTAGGAGCATCACTTCTGCCAGCGCTTGAGCGTGGGGAAGTATCGCAGCAGCTCCTGGCGGTACTCGTCGGCAGTGAGGTGCTGGCCGGTGCCTTTGTTGAACTCGTCGACGTACTGCACGCAGAAGTCGACCATCTGTTCCATAGTGCACTCCTGCGTGAAGTGGCCGTCGGCAAAGCAGTACTTGCAGTAGTCGGGATTGTCGCTCACAACCTCCTCGCTGAGGGGCATGCCGCAGCTCTGGCAGAAACGCTGCTGGTTGGGGAATGGGTTTTCCATAGGTTCACTGTTTATCTGTTCTTAATTCTCCTGCTCGCCTGCGGCTCGCGAAATCTATAAATCTTATAGATTATTGCGCTTCGCGGATGTTGCATCCCGCCGCAGGCGGAAGATAATTTATAAGATTTATAGATTTCTGCCGCGCAGCGGCTAGGAGCCTTACTTCCGTTTCAGCACGGCGTGCACCTTCTCGACGATGTCGGTGGAGCGGAGGTGGTAGTTGGTGAGCATCTCGTCGGGGGTGCCGCTCTCGCCGAAGCGGTCATCTACGGCCACGTACTCCATCGGCGTGGGGCAGCGGAGGGCGAGGGTCTGCGCGATGCTGTCGCCGAGGCCGCCGTTGAAGAGGTGCTCCTCGCAGGTGACGACGGCGCGGGTCTTGCGGGCGCTGGCGACGACGGCCTCCACGTCGAGCGGCTTGATGGTGTGGATGTTGATGACTTCGGCGCTGACGCCTTCCTTCTCCAGTTGCTCGGCGGCTTGCAGGGCTTCCCACACGAGGTGGCCGCAGGCGAAGAGGGTCACGTCGCGGCCCTCGCTCAGCAGCTGGGCCTTGCCAATCTCGAAGGTCTGCTCTTCGGGCGTGAAGCAGGGCATCTTGCTGCGGCCGAGGCGCAGGTAGACGGGTCCGACATGCTCGGCGGCGGCCAGCGTGGCGGCCTTGGCCTGGTTGAAGTCGGCGGGCACGAGTACGGTCATGTTCGGTAGGGCTTTCATGAGGGCGATGTCCTCCATGGTCTGGTGCGTGGCGCCGTCCTCGCCGAGCGAGATGCCGGCGTGGGAACCGCAGATCTTGACGTTCTTGTTGCTGTAGGCCACGACCTGGCGGATCTGGTCATAGACACGTCCGGTGACGAACTCGGCGAAGCCGCCGAGGAAGGGCACCTTGCCGCAGAGCGAGAGGCCGGCGGCGATGCCGACCATGTTGGCCTCGGCGATGCCGCACTGGATGAAGCGCTCGGGGAACTCCTTGGCAAAGCCGTCCATCTTGACGCTGCCTTTGACGTCGGCACTCAGCGCGACGACATTTTCGTTCTTGCGGCCAGCCTCAACAAGGCCTTCGCCCATGCCGGCGCGCAGCTCTTTTGATTGTTTGTTTTCGTAGTGGGTCATAATATTGATGTTTTTATTGATTATTTATCATTATCGGTATTCTGATTACAGTTTTGCACTTGTCTAGGGATGTCTTGCGGGGGTCAGAGAGGTAAATCTCGTGGTGTCGACGGATGTCGTTCAAGTCTATGGTGTAGCCCTGCGCTTCAGCGTAGGCATGCATAGCTGCGATGGTTGCAGGCTCGTCATCGTAGGAGCCTACATGCATGCATTGCACACACAAACCTTCATTGTAGGTAAAGAACTCCACTTGCGAAAAGTCGGCCTTCTTTTTGTATGTAGCCTCTTTCACGGCCCAGTCAAAGTCATTGTGCTGCACAAACTCAGGCAGTCTTATCATAGAGATGAAGTGCAACGCATCCTTGTCGCTGTAGTCAAAAGCTCTGTCGTCGGTCCACCATAAGCCCTCCAGCGGCGGTACAACGTAGTCGAAGTAACCCTCTATACGGTGGTCGCCTTTCTTGCTCATCTTGATGGTGTAGGCAATGCCGTATAGCAGTTCTATGCCTCGCTTATACTCTCCGTCCTCCGCATTAGGATTTCCTTTGCCCCTGACGGCAACAAAGTTCATCGGCGGTACAGTTACTATCGTCGGTCTATTTGCTGGTTGGTAGAATATCTTGTACTCTTTTTTGTAGTCAAACGCCATGTTCTTTTATCTTATTGGTTATTCTTGTTTATCAAATTCACCACCACCTTCACCATCACGTCCTTCCTCATTTTGTGCAGTTTCTTTCTGCACAATTGTGAGTTGCTTTACTACTTTGTCAAAGTCACTTTCAAGCAATCGCATCTCTCGTTGACGGTATACGGCGAACTCCTGTTCTGCCTTGCGGACAGCTTCCTCGTGGGACAACGTCCCCTTGCCTTCGAGCAGCTTGCGTTTGTGGGACACGATTTGTCCATCCAGCGCCTCTATCCAGTCCTTCATTGTCATGGGAGTCATCTCCAGAGCCTGAAATTCGGCATAGTCAAGAAAACCCGATACCAGCAGATTGAGGCGCTGCAGTTCTATCTTTGATAGGTAATTCTTGGCTATGCGAACATCATCGCGCGTCACATAGTTGCCCTTGAAGTTGGTCATTCCCACAAAGGGCTTTTCGCTGTCCACTCGATTGTATATCACTTCTGCGGCAGTCTGTTCGTGCACTGCATAGTGCAACTTATTCTGGACAGTGGCAAAGAAGTGTTTGGTCAGGTCGTTGCGTGGGTCATAGTCAATGGCGGTGGCGTAGATGTCCGTGACCTGCTGGTAAAAGTTGCGTTCGCTACTCCTGATATCGCGTATACGTTGCAACAGCTCCCGAAAGTATCTGTTCCCGCCTTGTTTCAGCCTCTCGTCGTCCATTGAGAATCCTTTCTGGATGTATTCGTGCAGCCTCACTGTCGCCCATCTACGGAAGCGCGTGGCCACCTGTGATTGCACCCGATACCCCAAGGCAATGACCATGTCAAGGTTGTAGTGTTCTATGTTTCGTTGTACATTGCGATTGCCTTCCTGACGAACTAACAAGAATTTCTTGTGAGTTGCCTCGTCCAGCTCCTTGTCATCATATATATTTGCTATGTGCTGTGCAATATTTTGCTGTGTTGTACAATAAATATCAGCCAACTGCGATTGTGTAAGCCACAAATCCTCGTCCGCAAACCTCACCGAGACCCTGGTAACCTCATCGTCATCCTGATAGATAACAATCGAGTTATCCATGCCGGCGCGCAACTCTTTGCTTGATTTGTTTTCGTAGTGGGTCATAATATTGATGTTTTTATTTGTTAATCTTTCTGTCTTTATATTGTTCCAGCCTTTGGGGGAAGTCTGTTTGGATTTTGTAGTACTCGCCATCACGGTACATTGTAGTCTTATTGTAATAGATAGTCTCCGCGCGGTTGTAGTATTTCAGGATAAGTTTTCCACGGACATCGATACCGCATCCTTCACACGGTTTGTATTTCACGGTTTCTTTGTCCAAATCCCTTATTATGCTCCAAAAGACAAAGTCACCATCAAGCCTCACCGAGTCGAGTTCCCATTGGTCAAACATCTCAGGTGTAACCCTAACGGCCGTCAGCAAATCCAAATCCTCCGCAAGCATAATTATCTCGGAGGGATATCTCGTGTTCCGGAATTGAAAACGATCGAATAAAGTCTTCATCCAATTAAGCATTGTCTCATACTCCGGCGTGAATTCATATTCGGTCTCAGATGTAATGAAACTTTCATATATCTGTTTGCCTTTGGAATAAGCCTTGATGCTTACAACATCACCGTCGGTGTACCCCTCACCAATCGTTTTCACTATTGGACTTTTGTCGAAGTAGGCTGCTTTAACCAATTGCAGGAGTTGTGTAGCGGTTGTGTCGTCAAGAGTCTTTTCCCACCTGTTGTCAATATAGACCATTCCCTGCATAGAGGTCGCACTGGGAAGAATCAGAAAGTCAAACGAACGATTGTCGTTATAGTACTCTACTCGAATACTATCCATTTCCTCCACAGAAATATGGGTCTGCGACTCGGCCGTCATCGCCACTGTGCAAAGGAGTATCGTTATCAATAATACTTTCTTCATCTTCTTATTGGTTATTCTTGTTTATCAAATTCACCACCACCTTGCCTTCGGCTACGTTGCTCCATCTCGGCAAAGCAAGCGAGCTTGCTCTGCGCTCGACTTCCGCAACTTCCACCATCACGTCCTTCTCCTCGGGGCGGCACATCTGCTTCCGATAATAGTGCGACCAACTCAATTTGCTAGACAGTGTCTGGCAAATCGGGTATTTGATATACAGAAGCCTCATCCATTGTAGATTGGACCTAGAAAAACCTTTTCCATACTCACGTGTCAACTGTCGCGACACTTCGCGCAAGGTCTGTTTACCGTATTCTGCACGCTGCTGACTGTTCTGCTCATAATCCACTATTAATTGCCCGATGTGCCAGTAGGTAGCGAGCAATGTTGTGTTCACCTGAACCGCCACTCTTTTACGCGCCTCGGCAATCAGTTCTCCGATTTGGCTCACCAGCACTGTCGTGTCGTTGGTCTGTACTATAATCTTGTTTGCCATATTATGTTCTATATCTTTTTGATACGTGCGACAGCGAAACGAATTATTTGACAGAAATGTTTGCGACACCGCCGCAAAGATTCGTTACAAGAACGGCGCGCAACTCTTTTGATTGTTTGTTATCGTAGCGGGTCATAATATTGATGTTTTTATTTGTTGTTTATCATAAGTTCATTGAAATAATTCTCCATGACAGAATCCGATGTAGGTTTGAATGTTACCCATCTTGACAAAACGCCATAATTGTCCCTGTAAATAGACTGGTGCCCCGGTGTGGTGTCGATAATACACTGATGGAATTCTTTCCTCCCATCACGGTCATTGTAATGTAATTGGGCAATATCAACAATCGCCACAGCATTCATTTTATACCAAAGGACAGCCTTGTTATCTTTATTTGTCGTGATTCTGTCAACAAGATATCTGTAATCCTTTGTCATTTCTCCATTATAGGGAGTGTGTACTGTAGAGCCATCCAAATGGTAGTGTACGGACTGCATTACCGTATAGTCTCGGATTCCATGCAATGTGCCACAATACTTTACAATAGTGGTATCACCAGTAAATCTGTTGTGAAACGTATGAAGCATTAGGAAAATAGTGTCTTGCTGGAAACTGAATATATCACCTATTTCGCTCAAATTATCCAAATTGAGTTTACAACGTTTGCCGTTTTCATCCATAACCAAAGTACGTCTCCAACAATAATCAGACTCCGAGGTGTAGTATATGTAAGCCGTCCGCGAATCATCGATTGGGAATACTTGATATGGCCACTTGTTCATTCTGGGTGAGCTACATCCGGAACACAACTGCATCAAAATGAATACTACTGATACAGTTATCATAGAAGATATGGTTATTTTAAGTGCTCTACTCATTTTGTTTTATTGGTTATTCTTGTTTATCAAATTCACCACCACCTTCACCATCACGTCCTTCTCCTCGGGACGGCTCTCGGCTATCATCAGGGTGAGGGCCACAAGGGTGCCGTCGGCGATGCGCTTGCAACCATCCTCGCGGTAGAGGATGCGATTGTTGTTGAGGAACCAGAGGAACAGCGTGGCAGCGATGCGCTTGTTGCCGTCGCTGAAGGAGTGGTTCTTGGTGACGAGGTAGAGCAGCATAGCGGCCTTCTCCTCCACCGAGGGGTAGAGCTCCACGCCGTCGAAGGTCTGGTATATCTGGCCGATGCTGCTGCGAAACGACTCGTCCTTCTCGTTGCCAAAGAGCGGGCTCTCGCCGAAGCGTTCCTTGACGGCATGGATGGCCTGCATGGCGCTCTCATAGGTGGCGTGGAAAGGCGCGTCGGCGGTGGTGTCGGCCACGGCGAGGCGCTGGTAGTCGTAGCTGTCGAGCGTGGAGAGGGCGTAGGTGTAGTCCACCACCACGTCGAGCAGGCCCTGGCTGTCTACGGGCTGCTCCTCATGGCTCTGCTGCAACGTGCGTCCCACGAGCTGCACCAGCTGCCGCAGCTCCACGAGGTTTTCCTGCCGTATCTTCTCGTTGACGGCGTAGCCCTTGGTGAGATAGTCTTTCAGCACGCGGTTGGCCCAGATGCGGAACTGAGTGCCGCGCTGGCTCTTCACGCGGTAGCCCACGGAGATGATGACATCAAGGTTGTACAGCGTGGTCGTCTGAAGTTGCGTTTTACCTTGTATTGCTCCGTGCGGAGTGGTATGTGCAAATTTTGCACATACCATATCTTCCTCAAGTTCGCCTTCCTTGAAGATATTGTGTATGTGTCGTCCAATAACCGTTCTGTCTTTTTGAAAGAGCATTGACATTTGCTCTTGCGACAGCCACACCGTCTCGTCCTGCATCTTCACTTCCAGGCGGGTCTGACCATCGGCGGTCTGGTAGATGATTATCTCTCCTCGGTTCTCCATGTGCAACTATCTATCTGTTGAGCACTATCGTTCGGTCGTCGGTGGTCGTGGTGGGGGTGGTCTCCACGACGAAGCTGCCGTCGTCGAAGGTAAAGTCGGTGTACCCACTAATCCAGTCCTCATAGATGAAGTCGCGCACCACGTACCAATAGTCTTCGTCCTCGGGCTTGGCCTTGGCACGCTGCACAGGGATGTAGTTATTGGTGTCGACCACCAGCTCGAAGGGCACGCCCTGCATGCAGGCGCGGGGGTCGATGGGCTGTGCCGTGCGGAAGAGCGCCACCACGTCGCGGTACATCCCATCCTCGAAGGGCAGGCTGCAATGGTGTATCAGCTCGCGGGGGATGCCCATGTCCATCATGTCGCCGACCACCTCTTCCCAATGGGCGGAGTCGACGATGTCCTCGACGATGAGGTAGTAGATGCGCCACAGCGAGGTGTCCATTGCCTCGACGGCCTTCTGCGTCGACTCGCTCATCTGGCGGCAGCCATAGCAGTAGGGGCTGGTGAAGATGAGGGCGCGGTAGTGCGAGGTATCCTGCGCAATGGCAGCCAGCTCCTCCATGCCGATAGAACCGGCAGGCTCGTACAATGTTGTCTTGGCTTCATGCTTGCAGCCGACAAGCAACAGCGCGGCTGTTAGGATATAAATGATTCTTTTCATCTCAGAATTGTATTTTTGTCGTCTGCGAACTCTCTATCACGAATCTTCGGGTCTGGACTTTATTATACGATGTAGCGTTCTGGGGGTGGAGGACCAGTTCGTATTCGCCCGGCTGCAACAACAGCCGCTCACCCGCGGTGCTGGGGTTGAGGTCGGTGGCGAACTCGACGCGGCCGTCGGTCAACCTGAATATCGCACCGGTAGTGATGCCCTTGGGCTTGCTGAGGATGAGCATGCCGGGCATGGGGACGCTGAGTTCCGTGGCGGCCTGACCGCGCACTTCGACGCCGCGCAGGGTGGTCACCGGCAGGGTCTGCACCTCGACGTCGTAGCGCCCGGCGAGGTACTGGCCCGTCTCGCCCATCTCCTGCGCTGCCACGCGTTCGCCGCCACCGGCGCGCCGCACAATGACGTCCACATTGGGCACCGTCCATTGCGGCCGCTGACCATTGTAGCACACCTTGAGGGTACCCTCGCTGACGGTGATATCTATCGGGTTCACTTTGTCGACCGAGAATTGCAAGGCCTCGCGACGCAGGGGCGGATGAGTGAAAACGGTCATGTCGTAGGTCACCAGGGGGTCCATCAACAGCGTATCGGGCTGCAGACGGGAGTCGACGCTGTAGATGGTGCTGTGACGGATGACGCCGGTGCGGTGGTCGTAGAAGGCCACGGGGTGCTCCGTCTCGTAGAGGTCGCCTCGGTCGTCCACCATATTGAGTAGAACCTTTGCCTTATGGCCGGAAAGTCTGAAGATATCGTACAAGGTCTTGGAAAAACCCTCTTCGTGAGGCACCGAGAAGACGCTGCCGGCGCAGGAGGCATGGGCCGAAATGTTGCCGCCGATACAGAGCACGAAGGTCTGCACCACCACACCGCTCAGTTGCACCTGTCTCGCCACGTCGCATATCTCGGCCTCGCAGTCGTCCATGCCGTCGGTGATGATCAAAATAAGGTTTCGTGAAGAGCCCGTCGCGGGAAAGTCGCTCAGCGCATCGGTCAGCGCCGCCGCTGCTGTGCATCCGCCTTGCGGCACGAGGGTCTTAATCTTGCTCTGCAGGCGGTAGATGTTGTCATTCCCGAAGGGCACCTCGAGGCGTGTGCCGAACTGCTCCTTGTTCAGGTGACCGAAGACTCGCAAGGCCACGTCGACATCATGTTGCTTGGCAATGCTGTCGAGGAACGACAGCAGCACCTGCTGCGTCACCTTGATCTTGGCGTTGCTCTGCCAGTGGTCCCACATCGAGTTGGAGCAATCCAGTATCAGCAGCAGCCGCGTCTTCTCCTGCTGGCCACTGACCACGGACCACTGTCCACTAAACACCACTAACATCATTACTATGAACAACCTGCGTATCATATATATAAATATTTCAAACGGCAAAGATACAAAAAAACAACGACATGACCAAATTTTAAAAAAATCGCCACACTTTTGCATTTTATCTCTCACATATCGATTTTTTTTAGTAAATTTGCATCGCAATAAATGTGTAACAAAATCAATAATCAACACAATATCAGACAAACAATGAAGAAAGCATTCCTTACTCTCGGCGCCATCGCCATCTGCGCCACCACTGTGTTCGCACAGCAAGAGACCAAAGAGGACGAGGGCTACAAGTTCGACACCGTCAAGGTGCTGCCCATCACCTCCGTGAAAGACCAGAACAACGCCGGCACCTGCTGGAGCTACAGCGGCATCGCCTTCCTCGAGGCCGAGCTCCTCCGCATGGGCAAAGGCGAGTACGACCTCAGCGAGATGTACGTCGTCGAAAAGACCTACAACGACCGCGCCATGGCCGCCGTCCGCACCCACGGCGACGTCTCCTTCAGCCAGGGCGGCGCCTTCAACGACGTCATCTACTGCCTCCGCAACTACGGCATGGTGCCCGACGAGATCATGCCCGCCGGCGCCATGTACGGCGACACCCTCTCCAACCACACCGAGCTCTCCGCCCTCACCGACGTCATGGTCGAGGCCGTGGCCAAAGGCAAGCTCAAGAAACTCCAGTACGGCCCCGACGGCAAGCCACTCTGGCTCAAAGCCATCGCCGCCGTCCACGAGACCTACCTCGGCAAGATCCCCGAGAGCTTCACCTACAAAGGTGTCAAATACACCCCCCAGAGCTTCGGCGAGAGCCTCGGCCTGAACCCCGACGACTACGTCTCCATCACCTCTTTCACCCATCACCCCTTCTATTCCCAGTTCGTCATCGAGATCCAGGACAACTGGCGCTGGGGCCTGAGCTACAACGTGCCGCTGGATGAGATGATGGAAATCTTCGACTACGCCATCGACAACGGCTACACCGTTGCCTGGGGCTCCGACGTCAGCGAGCAGGGCTTCCGCTACACCCGCAAAGGCTTCGCCGTCCTCCCCGCCACCGACGGCAAGGCTGCCGCCAAAGTCGGCTCCGACCAGGCCAAATGGAGCGGCATGAGCGCCGCCGACATCGCCGACGAGGCCGCCAAGCACCCCACTCCCCAGCGCTGGGTCACCCAGGAAGAGCGCCAGCAGGCCTACGACAACTGGGAGACCACCGACGACCACGGCATGCTCATCTTCGGCAAAGCCAAAGACCAGATGGGCAACGAGTACTACATGGTCAAGAACAGCTGGGGCAAATACAACGGCGAGTTCGGCGGCAACTTCTTTGTCTCCAAAGCCTTCGCCCGCTACAAAACCATGAACATCGTCGTCCACAAGGACGCCATCCCCGCCGCCATCAAAGCCAAACTTGGCATCAGCGACTCCAAAGCCGCCCCCGCCAAGAAAGGCAAAAAGAAATAAGTCCACCTCATGACGGCTCGACGCAAACCATCACAAGCCCGTTATCCCCACCAGATGGCGGGCTTGTTTTTATTGTTCCTCTTGCTCTCGCCACTCTCTTCCGTGGCGCAGATCGACACTCTCTTCTGGTTTGCTCAGCCCGATGTATGGCGTCGCTATACATCCCTGCCCGTCAACTACTGCATCACCACCTTCGACCAACCCGCCGTTGTCACCATCGACCAGCCCGCCAATCCCTCCTTCTCCCCCATCACCTTCTCCGTCCCTGCCAACAGTTTCCACCAGTACAACGTCGCCAGCCGCAACTCCCAGATGGTCACCGGCACCATCAATACCCCCCTCAATCGCGGCATACGTATCCGCTCTTCAGCCCCCGTCTCCTGCTACTATGAGACCACCGGCGACAACAGCGAGATATACACCCTCAAAGGCAGCAACGCCCTTGGCACGGACTTCCTCATCCCCATGCAGACCGTCTATGCCAACCACTCATCTTTCGACTGCACAGCATCCGTGGAAATTGTCGCCACAGAGGACGAGACCCAGGTCGAAATCACCCCCCGTTCCACCCTCATGGGCGGCATCAACGCCAACAGCACCCTCTTCTTCACCCTCCAACAGGGACAGACCTATCGCATCCGCGCCGCCAACCGCGCCGCCAACGCCCACCTCTACAACACCGTCATCCACTCCACCAAACCCATAGCCGTCAACTCCACCGACGACAATGTCACCCCCATCTACAACGCCGACCTCATCGGCGACCAGATACTCCCCCTCTCCCGCATCGGTCGCCGCTATGTCCTCCTCAACCCCATCTCCGCCTTCTGTTCCCCCTCCAACCCCCACGCCTACTCCTCCAAAGTATTCATCTTTCCCGTCCAAGACAACACCGTCGTCTCCATCAACGGCTCCACCGTCTCCAGCATCTCCCGCGGACAGTCCATCTCCCTCGACCTCTACCAGGCAGCCACCCTCATCGAGGCCAACAACCCCATAGTCGTTTTCCAGACCACCACCATCGGCTACGAAATGGGAGGCACCATGCTCCCTCATATCGAGTGCACTGGTTCCCATCGCGTGGTCCACAAAGTCCCCTCCGACATCTCTCGCTCCCCCTACATCGCCATCATCGCCCCCACCGACCAAACCACCAACTTCACTCTCGGCGGTTCCCCTATGCCTTCCTACTATTTCCAGACCCTCCCCTCCGACCCCACTCTCTCCTACTGCGTCCGCAGCATTTCCATCCCTTCCGACAGCATCATCTCCATCGAAAACAGCACCGGCCGCTTCCAAATGGGCATTATCGACGTCACCTACAACATAGGTTCCAGCTGCACCCAGGGCTATTTCTCCGACTATGCGCAGGCTTCCTTTGTCCGCCTCGACATGGACACCGTGCTATGCGCTAACAACGCCGTCACTTTCTCCTACGATGCCCCCAATATCGACCAACTGACCCTCACCGGCCCCGATGGTTTCCAACTGACGGAATCGCCGTTTATCATTGCCCAGGACGCTCCGCACATCTCCGGTCGCTACTATCTGAGCGGCATCGACACCGCTAACTGCCTCCAGCCGCTCTCCGATTCCATCGACCTGACTTTCCTGCCCTGCATTCCACCTCCCGTCATTGTCGACATCGACAGCGTGGTCTGCCAGGACGCGTTCCCTCTCTCGTGGAACGATTCCACGATAAGCCTCCCTGCCGACTTCGACTTCAGCCATCCATTCATTTCCCTGTCCGACACCGTCCACCTTGACAATGACGGCGACAGCATCACAAACCTCAACATCACCGTCGGCAGAGCCTACCACAGCACCCTCTCCGATGTGGTTTGCAGCAACGACACATACTCGTTCGACGGCCGTTCGCTCTCCTCATTCGACACCGTTGACAGCAGCGTTTTCGTCTACGAAGCCCACTACACCACCGGCGATTACAAGTGCGACAGCATCACCACTCTCCGTCTCTCCATTCTCAACACCTCGGCCTCTGTCGTCGAGGAGGAGGTTTTTGAAAACGACCTGCCCTACAGTTTCAACGGCGTCGAGTTCAACCACGCCGTCACCGATACAGCCTTTGTCCTTACCAATAGCCTTGGATGCGACTCCGTCATCTCGTTCTCCCTTACCGTCCACTGGAATGTCCAAACAAGCATCGATTCCTCTGTATGCAACGACAAACTGCCTCTGGTATGGAACGGCCTCACCTTTACCGATAGCGGCACCCAGACGGCCACGCTGCAGAATGCCTCCGGAGCCGACTCCGTGGTATCAATGTCGCTGTACGTGAATCCCACTTACGACGACACCGTCCACGCCTCCATCTGCGACAACCAGTCCTATGCCTTCGACGGGACAGACTATACACTTCCAGGCTCCTACAGCCACCTCCTGCACACCGCGGCCTTCAGCTGCGACTCCCTGCGGACACTGGTGCTG
>JAFUWF010000030.1 GCA_017483575.1 Bacteroidales bacterium | reverse complement strand
TCTCTCGGTCGAATATTGATACCTGTTGATTGTCAAGATATTTCATGTTGCGCGTCTTTTCTCGTAATAACGTAAAAAAACGAATAATATTTGATGCAATTACAAGATTAACAATATTTTAATTTATAGAACACTCCTTTAGTCTTCAGACTGCAGCATATTGGGGGCATAGATAAGGTTCAAATCAGTTTTATATCGGAAAAGTGTTTGGCGATACCTAATTAGCGTAGAACTGAAAACAACTGAGTTCTATGCTTTTTTATATGTAATAATAACGCCGTCCGCCGGGAACTCAGGGAGGCACAAAATAGGCCGAGATGAACACAACAAATCAGAAAAAGTTCCCAGATGCCATTCGTTTGAAAGGCATCTCGAAATGCGTTATCCTATTATTTTCATTATGCCTGTTTACAAACACAGTGCAGGCACAAATCTATGCAAGTTGTACCCATCGTGATTATTACATATACAATGATGTGACAGAAGAACTGGAATATCAAAATGGATACGACGAGAATTCCATGTTCAAAATAAATGCCAAACTGACAATGTTTGAGCACACCACACCAGATATGTCGTCCTCTTATTATGTGTCAGATAGCGAGTATAACGAAGACGAGAAAACACTCTCTATGGATGTTGTATCCGATGTTGGAAACAACTATCACTATATTTTCGATATGGGCGATAACAAAATAAGAGTTCTGTTCAAAAGGGATGGTGTGGTACAACTGCTTATCTTTACCGTAAAGAAATTCTGGACAGAGGAATAACAACAATCAATATATGAAGACAATTAAAATAGGGCGCTCCAAAACGAATGACTGTGTTTTCCCAAATGACACGGTTTCTGGTACACATGCTGTATTGACGATTGATGCATCGGGAGAACGAGGAACTCTGAAAGACCTCAATTCCACAAATGGCACTTTTGTGAATAACAAAAGGATATCGGTTGAAACTCCCGTTACTGCCAAAGACACGATTAGGTTTGGTTCAGAAACAACCTCGTTACGGGGCATTATCGCCAAGTCAGGGGAAACTAAAATCAAACCCTCCTTGCCAGGAGTTGACAGAAGAACTATTGGCAAGAATCCGGGTTGCAATATCCGACTGACTCAGGACGACGTATCCCGCGAACATGCGGTTATTTACAAAACTGAAACAGGCTCCATTGTTATAGAGGACAGAGGTTCGACCAATGGAACTTATGTTAATGGCATTAAGATTACAAGTAAAGAGTTGCATCCCGGTGATAAAGTCACCATTACACGCAACTATCCTCTTGACTGGGAAAGCATCTATAAACCGCCAGTACCCCCCAAACCAACATTCAAATGGCAGCGACTTGTAGCCATTCTGGCAGGTTGCATTGTTATCGCAGGTGCCGTATTCCTGGGAATTAAACATTTCGGGGACAAAGACCTGAAGCCCGAGGAGATATATGCGATGTATAAGAAAAGTGTTGTTTTAATATACAATCAATACACATTTAAAGCAACTGTGGGCGATTATGATTTGAGTGACGTTGTAAGTGCGTTGCCGGACAATTATTACATTGATGAGAAAGGCGAATTACAGGCGGGCGTTGCTGGTGCAACTGGAACAGGCTTTTTTGTGTCGTCTGATGGTAGGATTGCCACCAACAAACACGTGGTTTCTTTGATGGGAAATGAAGAGGCTATTGCCAATTACATCAAAACGGCGCTCTCTCGCATTCTGATACAAGCATACGGCAATCAAGCACGTCCCGTCATCAATGTACTCCAAGTCCGATATGTTCAATCTCTTTCTATCGCGATGAACGATGCCCATCTTGGCAGCGAGAAAGATTTGCTGCCGTGTACTCTATTGAAGGTTAGCGATAACAACAACTTGGATGTCGCCGTAATTCAGTTGAATACGAAAGAAACTCCTTCTTCTGTTACTAATTTAGTCAATTTGGATAACCTGGCAGATGACAAACATTTGTCAATGGGGAAGAATCTATATACAATCGGTTTCCCCAAAGGTCTGGAGTGGGCGTTGACCCAACAAGGCGTTCAGGCCACGAACGAGAGCGGTAGTGTGAATCAGAGCGTCAATGAATTCTTGTATGGTCATAACATTAATGTCACCCATGGGGCCAGTGGATCGCCAGTCTTTGACACCAAAGGCAGATTCGCGGGTATAATTGTGTCTGGCGCAGAATTCCAGTCTGTAAGTCCTTCGGGCGAAATACAACAAATACCAGCCCAACACAATCAGGCAATCAAACCGCAACCTGCTGCAAATTTCATCAAGAACGTCTATTAATAACAACTTAAAAATAAATAATATGGCAACAAAAAAATGTCCCAACGGCCATCAGTACGATTCTAGTATCTATGGCGACAACTGTCCGTTCTGCCCCGAGAGCAGCCACACCAGAGTAAATAATGCAACTGGTGGCTTCGATGGTGCAACCCGCCCCACTGGCGATTGGGTTGGTGGTGAGACTGGAGCAACCGCCCCTTATCAAGATGATTTTGGTGGAGGACACACCGTTATTCGTAACCTCAACGGCACGGGTGCCTCCAATCCTGATGGCGGTCGAAAAGTGGTTGGACTCTTGGTATCGTATAGCGCCAATCCGGCTGGCGAGATATACAAAGTCTATGAAGGACGAACCACCATTGGACGCGATTCTACCTGTGACATACCATTCCCCAATGACACGCACATGTCTGCCAAACACTTCCTGATACAATTTGTCGAAGCAAAGGGCGTGTTTAAGGCGAAAGACCAAGGATCGTCTAACGGCAGTTTTGTAAATGGTCAGGTTTATGTTATGGACGAACCTATAGACTTAAAAACAAACGATGTCTTGGTTTTAGGAGAGACAAAGTTGGTTTTTCTTGCAATTCCGGAATTTTAATCAATGTCAAGTATGAAAGACACTAACCAATATAGTTATTGCAATGTCGTCGGTGATACCGATGTGGGTTGCAAACGCAAAGCCAACGAAGACTGGTATGTTCATTTTGAGTGCAAAAACGGACTTGTCTCTGTGGTTTGCGACGGTATGGGTGGCCACGTCGGCGGTGCTGTAGCGTCGCATCTCGCTGTGGAAACAATCCAATTGTTCCTCGAAAGCAATTATTTCGACGACCCACGCAAGGCAATTATTGAGGCATGCAACGCAGCCAATTCTGCTATTTTACAGCGCACATCACAGCAGCCCGAACTTACGGGTATGGGTTCTACTTGTGTCATGCTGATTGTCCGCAATGGCAAGGTTTATATGGGTTCTGTCGGCGACAGCAGAATCTACCTTGTCAGAAGCAAGACTATTACGCAGTTGACAAAAGACCAAAGCTATGTGCAGATGCTTGTTGATGAAGGGGCTATTACAAAGGAGCAAGCCGAGCATCATCCACGCAAGAATGAAATAACAAATGCCTTGGGGTTGCCCTCAATGCAACCAGCTACCGTTCTTCCCGACCCAATTAATCCAGAGGCAGGAGATTGTTTCCTACTATGCTCCGATGGCTTGAGCGGTATGGTATCCGACCATGAAATAATGAAGGTGGCAAGCAACCAGACAGGTATGACCCAGCGGGAACGTGTTTCAGAGTTGATTCAACGCGCCCGAAAAAATGGAGGTCTCGACAACATCACCTGTCTGATTGTCGAATTTGCCATTACACCTGCACCGGGTACAAATGGTTGTGGTACAAAGAACAGAATTCTGTTTCCGTATGTACTACCTTGCTTGGCAGCATTATTATTGCTTGGAATAGGTGGATATGCATTATGGAAGCATTTACACCCGACACCAAATCCAGAGGGAACAGATAGTATTCCCCCAATAACAGACAATAGGATTCCGATACCTTGCACTGACACCATTGTGTGGGCAAAGAACACTGCCCGATTAGAGATTGAGATGCATAGCGACTTCGGGGGTGCCTACATAATGCTTGTTAACAAGAAAGGAGAAACCAAACGTATTCCTGTCGTATGTGGAAACATTACTGTCGATGACATAACAATTACACCTGTGGAATATTTCTCTAGGTCTGAATTTAATGGACGCCCTCGTTTCGCTTTCAACGACAAACCATTTACCGACAAGGCTGTAACAATCGAATTCAAAAACGGCGACAGTGTCTATTTCTGTATGATACCTGTTGAAAATGCAGTAAAAAATACAGAAGCAGAAAACAATGAGGTAACCAAGGAACCTTCCAAACCGAGAATTGCCATGGAAGAAATTTATGATGCTTCAAAGGATGAAGAAGAAAAGACCTCCGGCGAAATACGTGTTGGTAGACGAGGAACCACTCATGTTGTTTTGAAAAGTTCAAAAGGACGAGCGACCAATGATACTTTATATTCTCCCACTCATGGAATAAAGGTTGGCCACAAGGAGACGGAATGGTACTCTTACAATTGCAAACACGGGAATGTATGTGAGATCGATATAATCAACAAAAAGGTGCCCACTGAACCTGCAAAGGCCATCATATCCATACCGTTGCTAAATACCGACAAATCCTTTGTTATAAAAGTTACGCGATAAAACATCATGTCGTACAATATCATCGGAGAACTCGGGCATGGCGGCATGGGCTGCGTTTATAAAGCGCAGGATTCCAACGGGAGGATTGTTGCTCTCAAAATGATGAGCAACAAAGTAACATATCAACCCGCCTATCGGGCTTTGTTTCAGTCTGAAGTGAACACTCTGCGGCTGATGGACCACCCATCAATTGTCCATATTGTCGGTGACCCGTATACAGACAACTCGGGCAATTATTACCTCCCTATGGAATTCATTGAAGGAGAAACCATCGAGCAGCATGTCAGCAAGTTTGGTGCCTATCCCCTTGACGAAGCTGTGAGTCTGATGTCTAAAATACTGGAAGCTTTGCAGTATGTTCACGATAGGCATCGCATTCATCGCGACATCAAGCCATCCAACATTATGATCCGTCCCGATGGAAGTGTATGCGTCATCGACTTTGGAATTGCCAAGGATGCCCATGTCGGAGGAACAGGACAAACGGTTGGTCAGATTATTGGTACTGATGGATACATGAGTCCAGAACAGGCCATCGGCCTGAATATTGATCACCGCACAGACATCTATTCTCTCGGTTGCGTTTTTTATTATCTTCTCACAGGACAACATGCTGTTCAGAAAGGAAACAATGATTTTGCAACGAGAACAAATATCCTTCAGGGAAGCATGCCTATTCCGTCGCAAACCAATCATGCTGTTCCTTCTGCTATCGATGAGGTCTTCCTCAAATCGGTTGACAAAAACATGACGTTGCGATACCAATCGGCCTCTGATTTCAAAGAAGCATTGGAAGTGGTTTCTGGCAAACCAATCCCAAGAATTACCGTTGGAAGTAGCGGTGACAACGATATACAGATAAACAATCAGTATGTCAGCCGCCACCATCTTGTCATCAAGGGACTTGAATTTCCCCTGACAGGTGGAGATACAAAATACTCCATCGAGATAACAGATAAAAGCACTAATGGAACTGGCGTTGACGGTCGCCCGCTTCGGAATAGTTCAATGGTCATTGACTATGATGGAACGGTCAATCTTCCGGAAGTTCTGTTGGCAGCACGGGCTGAGTGTCCGCTTAATTGGAATGATGTGGTTAGCAAACTCAAGATGCGCGGTTGGACTCCTGGCCGTGTAATAAAAGACCCTCCACCCCCGCCTCAACCATCCAATGAGCGTATCGGAGTTTTTCTCGGCATTGTCTGTTTCTTGGTGCCCTTAGTTGGTTGGATTCTTTGGGGAGTGTGGAAGGAAGACCATCCCAAGAAGGCATCAACAGCATCATCTATCGCGTGGGTGGGTTTTGTAATCAATTTCATTATTAATATTATCATTTATAGCACATGAAATCAACAATAACAATAGGTCGCAGTAGCAGTTGCGACATAATCATCCCACACGACAAAGTGAGTCGTGAACATGCACGAATAAGCGTTGTCGGTGGCCAATATGTCTATGAGGATGTAGGCAAGAACGGCTCTGTCATTGGTGGCAGAATTATCCACGGACAGAAAGTATCGGTTGCGGCAGGTACGGAAATACTGCTGGCAGGCAAAGTCCCCCTTCCTTGGGCGCAGGTTTATTCTATGTTGCCATTGCAGGGCGTTCGACCATTCGAGGGAGAGACAAGCTATAATCCTCACCCGGGAGGACAAGAGGTTGTCTATGTAAAAGAGGACAATATCGGCGTCGGCTGGGGCATCCTTGCATTCCTCATACCTCTTGCTGGTTGGATTATGTATTTTGTATGGAAAGAAGAATCTCCACACAAAGCCTCTCAAGCCAGCACCATCGCTTGGATTGGGTTTGCAATAAATGTTATTCTGTCTATTTCGGCAGCAATGTAAAAAAACGATGTAAAATAATAAAAATTGAAAAAAATGAAAAAGATTGCATTATTCATTATGGTAATTGTTTGCTTTGGCGGTTCCGTCTTGGCTCAAAGCAAAACCCTTTCAAGCTCACAACTTGCTTTAAGAAACAGCATTCAATCGTATTTGAAAGCCGAAGGTTTTCAGCCAATGATAGATGACGATGGGGATATAAAGTTCAAACGTCAGGGCGATACCTATTTTGTAAGGGTGTCGGCAACAGATGAAAATCCAATGTTCGTGAAGCTCTCGAAGTATTTTAATTACAACGATGCCATTACACGGACAAAACTGCTTCTTTTTAACGGTGATAATGATTATAAAATGTGTAAAATCTTCCCGGCAAATGAATTCTACATCATAAAGTCCGAGATGTATCTCACTACGTCATCGTCATTCACAAACATCTTCTATAAGATTCTTCAGGTCATGGATGGTGTGGAAGAAGAAATAAGAAAAATGTAAAAATCTTTCACAATGAATATAATTGGCAAAGAAATACTTAACTACCGCATCATCTCTATGATTGGTAAGGGCGGTATGGGTGCCGTGTATCTGGCTGAACACAAAAACATCAACACCCAGAAGGCGGCAATTAAAGTTATTAACGCGGATATGGTCAATGACTTTACCCGCAAAATGCTCAAAGATGAGGCGGAACATCTTGCCGGTCTGCATCACCATAATATTGTTTCATTCCTTGATTTTCACATAGACAAGGAAGGTAATATCTACCTCATTATGGAGTATGCAGAAGGTGAAAGTCTCGAATCATACATCAAGAATGTCAACGGCCTGATTGTTGAAGACAGAATTTGTCCGATGTTTGAGCCTATTCTTGATGGTGTGGGATACGCTCACAAAAAAGGCATTCTGCACCGTGACATCAAACCTGCAAACATCGTCATATCTACCGATGGCACCCCCAAGATTCTCGACTTTGGTATCGCGAAAATCATCAACAAGAATGCTGATGAAGAGTCGGACAATCTTGTTATGGGTACGCCCTCCTATATGAGTCCGGAACAAGTGAAGGGGGAACATCTTGACGAACGGTCGGATATTTACTCGCTGGGTGTACTGCTGCATCAAATGCTTACAGGAAATGCGCCGTATGACACAACTACACTCACAGAACAGGACATCAATCAAAAAGTGGTCGAAGAGCCATTGCCAAGGATGCGTACCTATTACAAGTATGTTTCCGACAAAGTTCAGGCAGTAGTGGACAAAGCAACTGCCAAGAATCCTGATGACCGCTACCAAAGCTGTGAAGAGTTTAAGAAAGCCCTTCATAGTGCCATCTATCCGTGGAAGCCCAAGACCTGGATGAAGTTCGCGGCAGCTGCAGTCATCGCCTTGATTATAGGTTCCGGCTTTTACGTATGGGACTACAACCGTACAAAAGTGAAGTATTTCAAAGATTACGTTGAAGTGTGGGGTGTTCCACAAGGCGTACACAAACTGTCAAAAAATGAAGTTGCACATCGTACCGACTCCTACCGTATGGAGTATAGCAAGAGAAAGCTGCTTCGTATGTCGCACATCAATAGTAAAGGCAGCGTCATTGCTCACCACACAACAGGCTACGTCGATAGGCCTGCTGACAGCCGATACTACTATACAGAAGATGGAAAGATTGATTATGTTGAGTTCTATGATGAGTGTGGTAAAGTTGACATGGTGCGTGATTACAATCGCGACCAAACCGTTGTCATATTCCGCTATGCCGATTCATTGAACACAGAGAAAGTACTTCAGTCCGAAACCATTGGAACATTTACTTCAAGCAGCAAAGACGGCGGCAAGAGAAGCCGTATCTCCAGATACCTTCTTTCTCACGATGAGAAAGGCCATGTGACAGAACTAAAGTATGCTGGATTTCAAAATACAATTGTGGCTGATGGAGAAGGATTGTATGGTCGAAAATACAAGTACGACAAAAAGGGACGTGTAATAGAAGAAGTGTTCCTGAACCAAGATGGATCCCCTGTCGCCACTAAATATGGCCTCGGAATCAGAACAACGGAGTATAATGACCAAGATGACCCTGTTAAATCCCAGTATCTTACTCCAGACCGCGAACCCGCAGGGGAAAAAGATTTAGAGGCTCCTGTGTGTCGAAACGAGGTTGATAAATGGGGAAACACCATAAGACAGTACTACGAGGATCTGGATGGCAATCCAGTATATCGTAGGGATATGAATATTGCAGTATATGTGATGGATGTAGAAGATGGACTTGTGGTGAAGCAAAGTGGTCTTGATGTAGATGGACAGCCTACCTATTTTAAGGAAGGTGGCTATGCTTCTGCTAAATTGAAATACGATCAAAATGGCTTCATCTCCACTCTGGAAGTGTTTGACATTGACGGCAATCCTACAATTAATGAAAATGGGGTATTTCGCGATGAAAGAATTAATGATGCTCATGGAAATATTGTAGAAGTCTGGTTCTATGATATTGATGGTGAATTGGCATTATACAACAATTTGTTTGCGGGAATGAATGCAGAATACGACTCGGTCGGCAATCAAACAAAGGTGGTCTATTATGGTAAGGACAAATCCCCATGCGAAATGAACGATGGTACTTGTGGCGCATTATATGAATATAATGAACGAGGTTTGCAAACGTCCATGACATCGTTGGACAAGTCTTTGCAGCCAACAATTGATGCCAATAATATCGCCATACTAAGAGTTGATTATGACAAGCGAGGTAATGCAATTAAAATTGCATTCTTTGGGCCAGATGGTACTACGCCATGTCTAAACAGAGAAGGAACTGCAGGATGGAACGATGTGTATGATGATAATGGTAATCATATTGAACGTGCATTTTTTGATGTCAAGGGAGAACCCATATCACCATCAGGATTGCACTATGCAAAAGTGATATATGCATATGATGACAATGGCAATATTACCTCTGAAAAATACTACAATTTACAAGGAAGCTTGACGTCGGTTGATGGAATTGCAGGTCGTGAATATAAGTATGATAGCAGGGGTAACCAACTTGAAGATAGGCCAATAGGAACGGATGGAACTCTTGCATACAATAAGGTCATACGGCAATACAAATATGACGAATTTAACAATATTGTCGAAATGTCCGTTTTCAACAAACAGGGAGCCACTCTCAATGCCGAGAATACGCACAGATACAAGTATATATACAACAGTAGAAAGCAATTAACAGAAGAACGTAGATACGGAAAAGACGGACGATTGATTCTTTGTGACGAACATTGGGCAATACGTAAAAATACTTTTGATAGTAAAGGTAATCTTGTAGAACGGCATTTCTATGGAACCGATGAAAAGCCTTGCACAATAGACGAGGGATGGAGTAGTGCCACTTATGAATATGATGTATTTGGACATATCATCCGTCAATGTTTCTTTGGTATTGATGGGAAGCCCACAGACCCCTCCAAAATGCCACCAGTAGGTATTGCTCAATATGATAGACGTGGTAACATGACAATGGTCGCTGCACAAGACAGCAAAGGAAATTATACAAACTACGTGGGCGAAACATGGTCTATACGCAGATATGAATTCGACAGAAGAAATAACATGACATCAACGTCGTTCTTTGATAAAAAGGACAAGCCTGTTTTATGTTCAGATGGCTATCATAAGCAGACATATCTGTATGACCAGTACGACCGAAAAATCGAAGATGCTTATTTCGGAACAAACGGACAACCCATAATGGTTAACGGCTTCCATAAAGAAACATATAAATATGCTGATAATTCCAACAATGTAGTTGAAGATGCCGTATTTGATACAAAGGGAAATCCTGTCAATGTTAGTGCTGGTTTCCACAAAATAGTCATCACTTACAATGATGAAGGTACTCTTGCTTTAACTCGCAAATACTATAAGGCCAACGGTACTCTTTTGGCTACACAGCGTTGGAATGGGTATGAGTGGGAGATTGTACAACAACAATTTGACTGGAGAGAACTTGTAACTGAGTTAAACCGTGAATGTCCTTATGATTTTGGCGCTGATGCCATGCATTTGACTATGCAATACATACGTGCAACGGGCAATAAAGATTGTGAGATAAGATTTATTGTACCGACCTACTCAAAAAGCCAATTGTCATCAGAACAACTAAACGCACTTAAGCAAGCTGTCCAGCAGATAACAAAGGGCGTGGAAGAACAGTTAAACCACAAACCATACGTAACAGGCAATCTGTATGACAAAAATGGCACATCTTTGTATTCTGTAAGAATATAAGTACAGGCCCAATTACTTTCTTCATTTCAAAAAAGTCTCGTTGACAAATCGTCCTCGAGACTTTTTTCTATATATATCCCAATGTCTTACTCACACAATATTTCCCCATATTCCACGTTATTGAGGCATGGAATCTCAAAATGTGGAATACAAGCAGTCCTGGAAGGACGAATACCTTAAATGGATTTGCTGCCTCGTTGCGGTTGAACAATACCGTAGTTCAAAAGAGGATGAATTGCATTTTAGCGTAATTTGACAAAACTTTATCTGCATTTTATCGTAATTGATTTTTGCGCCTTTGCATTCTTTTGCATTTTCGTTGACTTTTGTGTCAACCTTTTTAGCGCAATACACTGTGGTCATCGAACAGCGCACATAACTAGTTAACATACGCTTTTGTGGAGAGACGCGTCTCCTTTGGGTTGGTTTTTGACATCTTTTCATCCATTTTTGCATGGGATTATTTGTGTTTTATCGTATTTTTGAATTGGATATTAGAAAATATTCGTATTTTTGCATTCAAATTCTAAAAACATGAGATACTATCAAAGACATATAGATGAGCAACTTATTGAATGGAAAAACGCACCAAGAAGAATGCCGTTACTCGTCCGAGGAGCGCGTCAGGTAGGAAAAACTACCGCCGTACGGGAATTGGGTAAAACGTTCAAATACTACTTGGAAATCAATTTAGAACGACAGCAGTCGTTGAGGAATTTGTTCACGGATGATGTTGACGTCAAAAAAACGTGTGCAAATCTCAGTGCCACGCTTTCTGTCCCGATTGTTCCGGGGGAAACCCTTTTGTTCATAGACGAGATACAATCATGCCAAGCGGCCATTAGGTCACTGCGTTACTTCAAGGAAGACTATCCTGAATTGCATGTGATAGCAGCAGGCTCGCTTCTTGAATTTGCATTGGAGGAACTCCCATCTTTTGCCGTGGGACGTATTCGTTCCTTGTACATGTATCCTTTTTCATTTGATGAGTTTTTGCTGGCACAGGGACACGGCATACAGGTTGACGCGAAGAACGCGGCTTCTCCAGACGTGCCACTTGTCTCCCCTCTCCATATCCGTTTGATAGAGCAGTTGCGCTCGTTTTTGCTGGTGGGTGGTATGCCTACAGCCGTAGTAGAATGGATTGAAAGCAACGATTTCGCTTCTGTAAGACGTATTCACAACGATATACTCGACACCTATCAAGACGATTTCTCTAAATACAACAAGCGGGTTTCCCCTGTATTGCTCAGGATGGTACTCAGATCTGTAGCCCTACAAGCCGGCAAAAAATTCGTTTACGCCCAAGTATCGCGTGACACTCATTCTGCAAGTATCAAAGAGGCCTTGTCAATGCTTGCTTTAGCTGGACTGGCAACTCCCGTCACCCATACTGCCGGCAATGGACTGCCACTCGGAGCGGAGGAGAACATCAGCTATCGGAAATTCCTTTTCCTCGATACCGGGCTATTGCTCACAATGCTCGGCATACCAGCAGCGGATATTCTGCTTTCTGACACAGCACATTTGGTCAATAAAGGCCCGTTGTCAGAGATGTTTGCAGGTTTGGAGTTGATAAAATATGGAGATTGTTTTGTGAAGCCATCATTGCACTACTGGCAGCACCAATCGAAAAATGGAAATGCCGAAGTGGATTACCTGATGGCGAGAAACGGTAAGGTTCTTCCTATCGAAGTGAAAGCCAATACCCAAGGTGGAATGCAGAGTTTATATTTTTTTATGCGTATGCGCCACCTGTCAAATGCCATCCGCACTTCGTTGGAAAATTTCTCAAAATTTGACCATATTGATACCCAAGACAACAATTCAGTAAGACATATAGAGATTATTCCCATGTATGCTCTCAGGACATGCTTTTAACCCTCGGCCAATCAAAGAAGTTTGATGGCTCTCGCTGCTATGAACGTTATTGAAGCATGGTATTTTAAAATGTGGAACACAAGCACTCTTGGAAGGACGGACATTTTAAATGGATTTGAGAAATCCCCGGTGCAGTGCCGCTTCGAGTGGCGATTTCCCACCCCAAACAACGCGCTGCTGGATAGAACCACAAAGTGGTGTGCCTGCCGTGGTAAACCTGCGAGCACCACTGGAATGAAAAAAATGCAGCGAGTCAGCTTGTTGAGGCAATGATCGAAGTCCTCACCAATAAGGCAGGAGGTTGCATCGTCTGCCAATGCAATGTGCAACAGTTGTGTGCTGTATTCGCTCATAAAAATGTTGTATTTTTTGATTTATTTCCTCATAAAAATGCATTTTTATTTGAATATTCCCTAATAAAAATGTATTTTTGCATTTGGAAATATTATACGGAATTCAATGGAACGAACTGTCTATAAGAAACTTAAAGTGTGGAAAGACGCCGCCGACCGCAAGCCGCTCATACTCTTGGGGGCACGCCAGGTGGGCAAAACCTATATTCTCAAAGAATTCGGCCGTAACGAGTTTCAGAACCTCGTGTATGTCAATTGCCACAACAACGCTTTCGCCGAGACTCTTTTTCAGGACTTCAATATTCCCCGTATCATTCATGCCATCGAAATCAACTACGAGGTTAAAATCCAAATCGGACAAACGCTGCTCTTTTTCGACGAGATACAGGAGGTTCCTAACGGCATAGCCTCCTTGAAATATTTCTGTGAAGACATGCGCCAGCTCCACGTAGCTGCTGCAGGTTCGCTTTTAGGTCTCGCACTGGGTGAAGATGAGAGCTTCCCTGTGGGCAAAGTCAACACCATTAGGATGTACCCCATGACCTTCACTGAATTCCTATTGGCCATGAACCGGCCTCAACTCTGCGATGCAATACTCTCTGCCGACTGGTCTTTGCTCCGCAGTCTACACGATCTCCTCATCGAAATGCTTCGCCAGTACTACTTTGTCGGTGGTATGCCCGAGGCTGTCTCCAAATGGGTAGAAACCGATGATCCTAAGGCTGTTCGCAAAGCACAAAACGATATTCTGCAGACCTACTATTTTGATTTCGGCAAACACGGCAAGACTATGATTCACCGCATACGTCAGGTATGGGAAAGCATCCCGGCCCAACTTGCGAAGGAAAACAAGAAATTCATCTTTGGCGCCCTCAAGAAAGGAGCCCGCGCTGCCGACTATGAAGCTGCCATCCAGTGGCTCGTGGACGCAGGCCTCATCTATAAGGTCCATCGCGTCTCGGCGCCGAAATACCCACTCAAGTTCTATAAAGACAATGCAGCTTTCAAGGTCTACCTGCTTGATTGCGGTCTTCTGGCGCTGCTTTCCGAGTCACGTCCGCAGGACATGCTCCTTGGCAACAATGCTTTCACCGAGTTCAAAGGGGCCTACACTGAAAATTACTTTCTCCAAGAGCTGGTCGCTATTGGAGGAATTCCAGCCTATTACTATAGCAAGGACAATTCCACGCTTGAAATAGATTTCCTTGTACAATACGACGGGCAGGTCTTCCCCTGCGAGGTCAAGGCCGAGCAGAATGTCAGGTCCAAATCCCTTCACACATTCATCACTGGTGAGTTTTCAGAACAATCCCTCCATGGACTCCGCTTCAGCATGCTGCCTTACGTTGACCAACAATGGATGGAAAACTATCCCCTCTCTTGTATCGAAGGCCGTTTCCGTTCCCAAGAAGACTGACAACCATTGTAAAAGTGAATAAAGATGAAACAAGAGACAAAAAACTGGATGAGTGCATTCCTTGGCAGCAGAAGGATGCCGACATGCTTGGCGAGCTGGATACTTGCAGAAGGATTCTTGGAATAGACACAAATAATCAATGATTTACACATTCCCACAATAACGCAATAACACTTTACGCAAATGAGATACTATATCGTTGATGCGTTCACAGACAAGCCTTTCGGCGGAAATCCGGCGGGCGTGGTCCTGCTGGACGGAAAGGATTATCCCGACGAGAACCTGATGCTGCAGGTGGCGGCGGAGCTGCGCTACAGCGAGACGGCTTTCGTGCGGCAGGACGGCAACCAAGAGTTTACGCTGCGCTACTTCACCCCCAAGGCCGAGGTGGAACTCTGCGGCCATGCCACCATCGCCAGCTTCTTCCTGCTGCACCACTTGGGCATGGCCAGTGGGCGTTGCTTGTGCCACACGCAGGCGGGCGACCTCGAAATCGAATCCGGCACCCAGGTGATGATGCAGATGGCAACGCCACGTATCGTTGCCACGCTGAACGACGAGGATACAGAGGCCGTCTATCGCGCCGTGGGAACACGAGCCACCGGCCTCCGTCCGCAGATTGTCTATGCCGGCCTGCCCGACGTGATGCTGCCCGTCGAGAACCTCGCAGCTCTGAACGCCCTGCAGCCCGACATGGAGGCCGTGACCGCCCTGACGCGCAGACTCGAGGCGGTGAGCATCCACGCCTTTGTGCAATGCGACGACAAGTATACAGCCCACGTACGCGACTTTGCACCCCTCTACGGCGTGCCCGAGGAGTCCGCCACCGGCACCGCCAATGCCGCCCTCACCTACTATATGGCGAAGAACGGCCTTATTGCCGCCCCTACCGATTGCCACTTCCTGCAAGGCGAAGCCATGGGCCGCCCCTCTGTGGTGGCCTCGCGCATAACTGCCGACGGCACACTTTATGTGGGTGGCACAGCTGTTATCGTAGCGCAAGGAGATTTATTGGTTTAGTATAAACCACCGCCGGAGCCTGGATTTCTACACACGGGTGCTGGGCTGGAGCAGTTTGTTTTTGTTCAGTAAAGGAAATTTCGTATCTTTGCAAAAAATAATCGAGGGTAAAATAATAAAAATAATATAATCATTATGCAGAATTTCAATTACATGACCCCCACGCGCCTCATCTTCGGCAAAGGCGTCGTGGAGAAACTGCCCGAAGTGATGGAGCAGTTCGGCAAACGAGTCCTCCTCACCTACGGTGGCGGAAGCATCAAGAAAATCGGTCTTTACGACCGCGTAAAAGACCTGCTGAAGGGCTACGAAATCATCGAACTCAGCGGCATTCAGCCCAACCCCAAGTACGACCCCAGCGTGCTGGACGGCGTGCGCCTCTGCAAAGAGCATACAGTCGACGTCATCCTCGCCGTGGGCGGCGGTAGCGTCCTCGACTGCTCCAAGGCCATCGCCGCCGGTGCCTGCTACGACGGTGACCCCTGGGACCTCATCTCCTACAAGGTCAAGGCCCAAGCTGCCCTGCCCATTGTAGACATCATCACCCTGGCCGCCACGGGCAGCGAGTACGACGCCGGTGGTGTCATCTCGCGCACCGAGACCAACGACAAGATAGGCTACATCGACCCCCTGCTCTACCCGCATACATCCTTCCTCGACCCCACCTACACCTTCACAGTCAGCCGCAAGCAGACTGCTGCCGGCATCGCCGACGCCATGAACCACACCATCGAGCAGTACTTCACCGAGGACACCACGCTCCTGAACGACGGCTTCTGCGAGTCCATGCTCCGCAGCCTCATGGTCAACGGCCGCCGCTGCCTGGAGAACCCCGAGGACTACACCGCCCGCGCCGAGATGATGCTCTGCTGCACCTACGGCTGCAACCGCATCCTCTCCCTTGGCAACAGTCCCAGCGGATGGCCCTGCCACGGCATCGAACACGCCCTCAGCGCCTACTACGACATCACCCACGGCGAAGGCCTGGCCATCATCACACCGCGCTGGATGCGCCACATACTCAACGACCACTCCCTGCCGCGATTCGTCAAGTACGGCATTAACGTCTTCGGCATCGACGCCACGCTGCCCGAACGCGAGATTGCCGAGAAGGCCATCGACGCCACGTATAAGTTCTTCGAGAGCATCGGCATTCCCATGCACCTGCGCGAGGTTGGCATCGACGACAAGCGCATCGGCGAGATGGCGCACCACATCGCCGTGAACGAAGGCCTCGACCAGGCCTATGCTCCGCTCAGCGAGAAAGACATTGCAGAAATAATCACCAACAGCTTGTAAATTGAAAGTTGAAAATTGAATATACCATTATGAAAAAACTGACACTATTATTCGCCGCGGCCCTGATGATGGTGGGCTGCAAGAGCAACAACGCCGAACCGCAGGACACCACGCCTGTCGACGAGGGCGCCGCCGTCTACCTGACCCGCGACATCAGTCCCGAGTCTCTCGTGAAAATCTACGAAGCCCTGGGCGTGCAGGCCGAAGGCAACGTGGCCGTGAAGATCAGCACCGGCGAGGGCAGCAACCCCAACTACCTGAAGCCCGAGTTAATCAAACTTCTCGTTGAGAAGGTGAACGGCACCATCGTGGAGTGCAACACCGCCTATGGCAACGCCCCCGCCGACAAGCAGGACGAGCGCACCACCTCCGCCAACCACTGGAAGGTCATCGAGCGCCACGGCTTCACACCCCTGTTCAAGGTCGACATCATGGACGAGGAAGGCGAGATGCGCATCCCCGTGCGCGACACTACCCACATCAAGTACGACATCGTCGGCAGCCACATGGCTAACTACGACTTCATGATTGCCCTCAACCACTTCAAAGGCCATCCCATGGGCGGCTACGGCGGAGCCCTCAAGAACCTCTCCATCGGCTGCGGCAGCGCCAACGGCAAGGCCTACATCCATTCGGCCGGCAAGATGGAGAAGCTGGACATCGCCAAACTTTGGACTCCCCAGTTCATCGGCGACCAGGATGGCTTCCTCGAGAGCATGGCCGCCGCCGCACAGGCTGTGACCGACTACTTCCGCGCCAAGAAGGGCATCGTCTACATCAGCGTGATGAACAATATGTCCATCGACTGCGACTGCGTCGACCACCCCGAGCCCGTGAAGCTTGAGGACTACGGTATCCTCGCCTCCACCGACCCCGTGGCCCTCGACCAGGCCTGCATCGACATCATCAACAATATGAAGGCTCCAAGCGGACAAGCCGCGTCGCCATCGTCCTCCACTGGAGGACTCTCAGCCACCAACGACCCCACCGACCTGCTCTCGCGCATCGACCACCAGCACGGAGTCCACACCATCGAGCACGCCGAAGCCATCGGCCTCGGCTCCCGGAAGTACCACATTGTCAACCTAGGATTTTAGCCAGCTGTTTCTCCGTGGCTGAGGGCAGCAGTTTGTGCATGTGGGCCAGTAGGAACCGGTACGACTGCTCGGGCGTGTGCTTACATTGGCAGGCCTCGTGGCCGAGGAGCTTCTCCGGCGTGCTGAGCAGCGCCCAGCCCCAGCCGTAGGGGCGGTCGTGCTTGTCGCGGGGGTAGACGAAGTCCTCGGTGACGATGCGGCAGGCGGCCTGGAGGCGTGTGACGTAGGAGTCGAACTTGCCCCTCATCTTCGGGCCGTCGAAACCGCAGGCGCGGCGCAGGTCGCGCGTAATCATGCTGCCGTTCACCTGCAGGATGGCAAGGATGGTGCCCTCGATGGAGTCCTCGGCGGGCAGGGGATGTAGGCTGCGGCGGTAGTTGCAGAAGTCGGGCCACCAACGGCGCGTGATGAATCCCGCCTTGCCGTTGAAGAACTTGCCGTAGACGAAGCCCCCTTCGGTGACGATGGGGCCCTTCCAATTCCACAAGGGCCATTCCCAGCCGCCGTCGGGCAACGCCACATAGCGGCACTCCGGTGCCACCAGCTCGTCGGCCGAGAACCCCCGGATGTCGCCGCCCAGCAACGGCAGGAACCCCATCTCCTCGATGGCCTCCATCAACTCCGGACAGTTGTGTACCTCTCTTTTCATGCATCTAAATTTTTGCAAAAGTACGAATTTTTTTTCTTATTTGAAGAAAAAGTTGTATTTTTGCAGTTTGTTTGAAAATATAAAATGTAATATTTATGATACTTTTAGACGACAACACACCTGCCATGATTGCCGCTGCGGCGCAGTCGAATCCTACTGATGCTGTTGTGCCGGAACCCATCAAGGCCGTTGACAGCACCATTACCACGGTGAAGGACAGCCTTGCCAACCTCAGCATCTCCGACGTCAAGGACATTGTCACCGGCGAAAACACCATTATCCGCGACGGCCTCTCCGCCCTCACCAAACTCACCGTCGAGTTCGTCCCCAAACTCCTCGTGGCCATCCTCATCCTCTGGGCTGGCATGAAGCTGGCCAAGTGGCTCAAGAAACTCATCGTCAAAGCCCTCGACAAGCGCGGCGCCGAAGGGTCGCTCAAGACCTTCCTCGGCTCCCTGGTCGACGTGTTGCTGAAAGCCATGATTGTCATCATGGCCATGGACGTCATCGGCATCAAAGCCACCTCTTTCATCGCCCTCCTCGGCGCCATGGGCCTCGCCGTAGGCATGGCCATGCAGGGCACGCTGCAGAACTTCGCCGGCGGCGTCATCCTCCTCCTCATGAAACCCTTCAAGGTAGACGACTACATCGAGTGCGGCTCCTACAAGGGCTACATCAAGGAAATCCGTATCTTCCACACCATCATGCGCCCCTTCAACGGCCGCACCGTCATCATCCCCAACAGCGAACTCGCCACCAAGAGCCTCATCAACCACACCAAGGAACCCATCATCCGCCTCGATGTGGTGGCCTCTGTGGCCTACGGCACCGACCTCGCCAAGGCCAAACAGGTCCTTTGGGACGTCGTGCGCAGCGAAAAACTCATCAAGTGGGACCCCAAGCCCCCCACCATCGCCGTCAGCGACCTGAACAGTAGCTCCGTGGACATCACCCTGTGGCTCTGGGTCACTGTGGAGGACTACTGGGTGGTGTGGAAACACATCCGCGAGGACATCTACATCGCCTTCAACGAGGCCGGCGTCGACATCCCCTTCCCGCAGGTTACGGTCCACAACGCCAAAGAGAACGCTCCCATCCACATGGAACCCCGCCAGGAGCCCGACATCGACAAGCTCCGTCCCCACATTGCCAACGAGGCCATCGGCGAGGGAGAGTGAGATAAATGATAAATGATAAATGAAAAATGAGAAATGAAAAATGGAAAATAAGATAATGAAAACAGTCAAGATGAAAATACAGAGTTGCTTTCTCAAGGTTGTGTGCCTGTTTCTTGTTTTTCATTTTTCATCTCTGAATCTTGCCCACGCCCAGAGTCCGCTGAGCGACAGCGCCTGTGCCTACGTGCTCACCTGCGGCCCCGGCAACGATTTCTACACCACCTTCGGCCACAGCGCCATACGCATCAGCGACCCCGCGCGCGGAATCGACCAGGTGTACAACTACGGCACCTTCGATTTCGACACGCCCCACTTCTACTGGAAGTTCATGCGCGGCCAGCTGGACTACCAGCTCGGCCGCACAAACTTCAGCCATTTCATGTCCGAATACGCCTCGGAAGGACGCTTCGTCTCGCAGCAACGCCTCCACTTCGACGCGCGCCAGACGGCGAACCTCTACATGTTGCTGGAAGAGAACTACCGGCCCGAGTACCGCTACTACCGCTACGACTTCTTCCGCGACAACTGCGCTACGCGTGTCCGCGACATGGTGGTACTCGCCATGGGCAAGAACGACACCATCCTCGGCTCCGACTGGCAGGCCGCTCCCCGCAGCTACCGTCGCCTGGTGAGTGACAACCTCAAGGGCACCCTTGAGTGGTGGCGTCTCGGTATCGACATGCTCTTCGGCCTCCCCGCCGACCACCGCGCCACGGACATGGAGCGCATGTTCCTCCCCCTGCAGATGCGCGACATCTATGCCGCCACCCTCTGGCGCGGCGAATGCGGCAACGCCTACATCGTCAGCCCGTCGCAGCAACTCCTCCCCGAAACCCGACAGCCCCTCTCCGCCAGCTTCCCACCGGTGGTGGTCTTTGCGCTTTTGCTTGTTCTGGTGGTGGTTATGTCGTGGAAACAATGGTGGCGCCCCTGGATGGACCGTGTGCTTTTCGTTCTGGCCGGACTGGTAGGCCTGTTCCTCGTATTCATGTGGGTGGGCACCGACCACTACTGCACCCAGTGGAACCTCAACATCCTCTGGGCCAACCCCCTGCTGCTGCTCGTCGCCATCCGCCTCAATCGCAGCCCTCTGTGGTCGCTATGGCTTCTGGTCGGATGCTTCGTTGTGGCGGCAGTATGGACTGTCTGCTGTGGCCTCTCGCCCGCCATCTTGCTGCTCATCCTCACCCTCGCTTTCCGCATCGTCGGCTACCTCCGCCAGCAGTGACCTACCGTGGTGGGAGTTGGTAGGGAGTTGGTAGGGAGTTGGTGGGGAGATGGTAAGGGTATTATTGCAAAGATTGGCCTGTAAGGGCGATGATTTTTTCGAGGACGCCCTGGGGGGTGACGGCATGGAGGCAGCGGTAGTCGCCGAAGCGGCAGGGACGGTTGCCGAAGGCCGAGCAGGGTTGGCAGGGAAGGTTGGCGCAGAGGGCATTGGAGCGTTGCTGGTTGTAGGGGTAGAAACCGAAGTCGGGATGCGTGGCGCCCCAGATACTGACCACCGGGACTCCGAGGGCCGAGGCGAAGTGCATGTTCGCGCTGTCCATGGAGACCATGAGGGTGAGCGACTTGATGATGTCCAGTTCCTCGCGGAAGGTCTGCTTGCCGGCCACGGAGGTGACCAGGGAGGGTTCGAGGTGCGTCCAGGATTCGAGGAGGGGGGCTTCCTCTTTGCTGCCGAAGAGGAGGACCTGGTAGCCGCGGTCGGCGAGGAGCTTGATCAGTTGCTGCGTGTATTCGTGCGGCCAGATTTTGCCCTGGTGCTGCGCGAAGGGGGCGATGCCGATTGAGAAGTGGAAGTTTCCCTGACGCGGCAGCCTGCTTTCCACTTTGCACTTTCCGCTTTCCATTTTTTTCAGTCCGGCGCGGCGGAAGACATCGTCGTAGCGGAGGTACTGCGAGCGGCGGGGCGTCTTTCTGAGGTGGTGGAGGAAGAGCCAGCGCGAGAGCTTGCCCTTGCGGAGGGCGTGGATGCGGAAGTGGAAGTCGAGGAGGTGGCGCAGGCGCAAGAGCGTGAGGGCGAAGCCTACGCGGTTCACCTTGTGGAGGTCGACGACGGTGTCGGCGCCTACGGCGTGGAGGGTATGGTATATCTTGATGAAGCTCTGTTTCTTCTTGAGTCCCAGGTATTCCACGTTGGGCATGCCTTCGAAGAGCGGTTGCAGCAGGGGAGGTCCGGCGACGGTGAAGTGCAGGTTGGGGTTGGCGGAGGCATAGCGTTCCACCAGCGGCACCATGATGGCCACGTCGCCGAGGGCGGAGAGGCGGATGACGAGGACGTGCTTCATTTCTTGATGTTGTCCGCGTTCGCTCCCTTATGGTCGCGTTCCCCATACAGCATGGGGTTCAGGCTGGGGTCGTTGTACATCTTCATCTGGCGATAGAGTTTCATCTGGCGGCGTCCGGCGGCGAGGTCGTCGAGGAGCTGGTCGATGGCCAGGGTGAGGTCGGTGCGCTGGGTGAGGAGGGTGTCGAGCTTGGCCTGGCAGCGGGCGCGGTGGTCGGCGTCGCCGCGGTTGGCCTCGATCTGGAAGTGGTAGACCTTGAGGGCGAGGATGGAGAGGCGGTCGATGGCCCAGGCGGGAGTCTCGGTGTTGAGGCGGGCGTCGGGGAGGGGGGCGATGTCTTTGAAGTGGCTGTAGTAGTGGTCGTCGATGCGTTCCACGAGGTCGGTGCGGTGCTGGTTGGAACGGTCGATGCGGCGCTTGAGTTGGAGGGCGTAGACGGGGTCCACGTCGTCCGGACGAACAAGGTCCTCGAGGTGCCATTGCACGGTGTCCACCCAGGACTTCTCCCAGAGGAGGGCTTCGTAGGTGCCGTCGGGGTAGGGGTTGTGCTGGGGGGCGTCGACGTTGTCGGTCTTGTGATATTCAACCACTTGCTGTGCAAATAGGTTATAGAGGTCGTTTGCTTTCATTATGTTGGTGCTTTGTATGATACGATGTTAAAAATAATGTCCGATGTTGAGGTAGAAGTTGAGGCCCGGGGCGAGGGTGGAGTAGCCGAGGTCGGCGGAGATGGGGCCGAGGAAGGAATTGTAGCAGTAGCCGATGGCGAAGCCGTAGATGTTGGGCTCGATGCGGAGCAGCTCCTCAAAATCGCGGGACTTTCGAGCCGCGGCGGCGCGGAAGATGAGGTACTGGTTCTTGTGGAAGTTGAACTGCAGACGCAGTTGCGCGGCGACGAAGAGGGGGTCGACGAAGGTGAGGCTGTGCACGCCGGGGAAGGCAAGTTGCTGGTCGACAATGTTCTGGTAGGATCCGAGGGCGTTGGCGAAAGGGTAGGGGACGTCGTCCTGCGCGATGACGAGTCTTCCGAAGAGGCAGGGGGAGAGGGTGAAGGCGGACGAGAGGGCAAAGGAGTTGCGCCAGATGGTGCGAACCTCGCTGATGCCGGCATTGTCCATGTAGGTCAGCAGGTTGTCGGTGCGGTAGGTGTAGGAGGCGATGAAGAAGATGCCGCGCGTGGGGGTGTAGTAGTCGTTCTCGGTGTAAAGGGTGGATTCAAAATGGTAGGAGAAGAAGCGCGAGTCGTCGACCACAATGGTCGATCCGCCGGCGGAGAGGATGGGGTCGAAGAAGTCGTAGTAGTCGAAGATGATACCGGCGCGGAGTTTGTAGTTGCGGAAACGCGAGTTGATGGGCATCAGGCTCAGGCGGTGCTGGTTGTACTTGGAGTTGTAGCTGCGGATGCCGTCGGAGTAGATGTCGATGTCGTTGCGGAAGTAGGTGTAGGAGAGGGAGGGCGAGGTGACGCCGCGGGGGTAGAGGAACTGCTCGGCATGGAACTGGATGCGCTTGCCGAGGCGCAGGTGGCCGTTGACTTCCATCGGGATGCCCCATTTGAACGGGAAGCGGGCCCCGATCTGCAGGGCGCCGGTCTCCTCGTTGTCGAAGCGGAAGGCCACGCCGACGATGGGGTTGTAGAGCAGGGGGGTGGGAGGGGCGGTGAGTTTGTAGGAGTGTTTGTTTTCCGCTTGGTCGACGGAGGTGGGGCTGACGGTGCGCTGGGTGTTCCAACGCGGGCGTTTGGTGGCTATGTCGTTGCGCAGGGCGACGAGCGCGTCGCGATGGCGGGCGGCCTCCTCGGCGCCGCGGCGCAGGAGGGTGTCGATGGCGTCGGCGGTGAACGAGGCGGCGGAGTAGCCGCTGACGTCGACGTGCATCACGATGTCGCTCATCGCTATGTTGTCGTTGTACTTGTTCTTGCAGTTGATGTCGATGACCTGCATCAGGAGGTCGATGGGCCCGGTGACGTCGTCGGCCGCGAGGGTGTCGCCCTGGACGGTGACGCCGATGATGATGTCGGCCCCCATCTGGCGTGCGATGTCGGCGGGGTAGTTGTTGCGCAGGCCGCCGTCCACCAGCAGGAGGTCGCCCATGCGCACGGGCGAGAAGACGCCGGGGATGGACATGGAGGCGCGCATGGCCTGCTTGAGGTAGCCGGAGTGGAAGTCGACCTCGGTATTGGTGATGACGTCCGTGGCCACGCAGGCGAAGGGGATGGGCAGGGTGTTGAAGTCGATGGAATCCAGATAGCCTTCGAGCAGACGGTCGAAGAGGTGGTCCAGGTTGGTGCCGCGGATGAATCCGGCGCCGGAATTGCGGTTGGCATTGCCGGGGGTGAAGGCGTGCCAGAGGGCGTAGGTGTTCTGTATGCGGCGGGTGTCGATGTCCACGGACTCGGGGTTGACGCGGTCGGTGAGGAGGAAGGTCCAGTCCTGCGAGCGTACCAGCGAGTCCAGCTCGTCGGTGCTCCAGCCGATGGCGTAGAGGCCGCCGATAAGGGAGCCCATGGAGGTGCCTGTGATGATGTCGATGGGCAGGCCGGCATCCTCGATGGCGCGCAGGGCGCTGATGTGGGCCACGCCCTTGGCGCCGCCGCCGGAGAGCACCACGGCCACCTTGGGCCGGGCAAAGGCATCGGTCCAGCCCGTCTGGGCGTGGGTTGGCACGAAGGTGAACGTCAGCAGGGCGAGTATGATCAGTCCGTAGACATCTTTCTTGAGCCTCAACCATTGCAGCAGGCCGCGCAGGGTGAGGAAGACCATGAAGGCAGTCCAGAGGATGTTGTTCCAGGTGTGGGTGTCGAGGGGGGCGTAGGCGGCCTTCAGCCCGTAGTACACGGCGAAGAAGGCGGCTGTGGCCACGAACATGGCGTTGCGCATGGTGCGGCTGGCGGTGGCGCCGATGAAGATGCCGTCGAAGAGGAAGGCTGCGAAGCCGCATACGGGAACGATGAGCACCCAGAAGAGGTAGTCGCCGGCGGCGTCGATGACGGCCTGCTGGTCGGTGAAGATGCGGAGGAACCACTCGCCGCCCAGGGCGTAGGCTCCGGTGAAGACCACCGTCAGCACCAGCCCCCAGAGGATGAGCAGGCGCACCGCTGAGCGCAGGTTCTTCGGCTCGCGGGCACCGATGTAGCGGCCCACCAGGCTCTCGCCGGCGTAGGCGAAGCCGTCCATGATGTAGCTGAAGAGGGTGAAGAACTGCATCAGCAGGTTGTTCACCGCCAGCACCTCGTCGCTGATGTGGCTGCCGGCGGCGGTGATGAAGGTGAACACAGCGGACAGGCACACCGTCCGCAGGAAGATGTCGCCGTTGACCTTGAAGAAGCGGCGCATGTCTTCCCAGCGCAGCACGCTGGAAAGAGTGGAAAGTGGAAAGTGGAAGGTGGAAAGCTGAGGACACTCCACTTTCCACTTTCCACTTTCCTCTCTCAGCTTCTTCCGCAGGAAGACGATGCCCATCGCCAGGCCGGAGTACTGGGCCACGACGGTGCCCAGGGCCACGCCGGCGATGTCCCAGTGGAACACCATGACGAAGAGCAGGGAGAAGATGATGTTGACGATGTTCAGCGCGATGGCTATCCACATGGGGGTCTTGGAGTCCTGCATGCCGATGAACCAGCCCTTGATGGCATAGAGCCCCAGGGTGGCGGGAGCGGCCCAGATGCGCACCTGGAAGTAGGTCAGCGCCATGGACAACACCTTGTCGCTGCCCTCGAAGAAGACCGGCACCAGCAGCCCGATGGGCCATTGCAGCGCTATGAGCGTCAGCGCTATGCACAGGGCGATGGTGCAGGCACGGATGAGGGTCTTCACGGCCTCGTCCCAACGCCTGGCGCCGTAGGCCTGCGCCGTGATGCCGCTGGTGCCCATGCGCAGGAATCCGAAGTTCCAATAGATGAGGTTGAAAAGCGATGCCCCGATGGCTATGGCCCCCAGGCCCTCCTTCGACAGGTGGCCCATAATCGCCGTGTCCACCATGCCCAGCAACGGCACGGTGATGTTGGTGATGATGTTCGGCAACGCCAGTCCCAGAATCCTTCGGTTCATCCTTTAGGCACTAAACACGTATCATTAAACGCTACTCGCTGATTCTGCAGCTGGCGCAGTTCAGCACTTTGCGCGATGCTTTGTCGCTGACGAAGACCACGATGTGGCTGTTTGCCAGGTTGATGTCGTCGGCGGGTGTGAAACTCAGCGTGCCGCGGACGGCTTCGCCTTCGGAGGCGTTGCCATCGATGTCGCGACCCCAGAAACCGGTGATGACCTTGCGCAGCATGTGGTTGTGGGCATAGGCCTCATCCACGCTGTTGTCGGGCATCAACTGCTTGTACACCAGGGAGTCCTCGATGAGGGCCGCCGTGAGGGTGACGCCGTCGCTGAACGGACGCAGGAACTGCAGGTCCACCGTGATGTCCACCTTGGCGCTGTGCGTGGCGCTCACCTCGAGGGCCACCGAGGGGGCCTCGGCCAGGGCGCTGTTGACGGCGCTGACGATATTGCCCATCTCGCCCAGATACTGGGTGCTGCGGTCGCGGTTGATGTAGGCCGCGGGTATGGCGTTGATGCCGAAGTATTGGTCCCAGGCCGTGCCGCCATCGGTACGCATGTCGGGCTCGCCGGGGTAGGGGATGCCTTGTCCGGTGGGATGGTTGATGGAGACCACCACCACGTTGTCGTTGTGTATGCCGGCCAGCGTGACATCGGCTGTCGGGCAGTTGCTGCAACGCGGTCCGGTGTACTTCTCCACGTAGACCCGCTGCACGGGGTTGGCTATCGGGCTGCCGGCCGTCCAGCTGACGACGGCGCCGTCGTAGATTGTGTATTCGCTTTCGTCGATTTTGTCGCACCCCCACAGGCCCATCAGGCCCATCAGCCCTATCATTCCGAGAAATATCTTTTTCATAATCATTATCTTTTGACTCTAAACTCTAAATACTAAACACTACACCGTTCAGAAACTTGTGGTCAGGCTGAACGTCAGTCCGTTGCTGGCAGGAACCGTACGGCACACGCCGCCGATGCACAGGAGGCCTTCGCGCTGTTTGCCGTAGCCCACCTGCAGACGGGTGGCGCCACGGGTGTAGCCCACGGCCACGCTCGGGTAGTTGCCGGTGCCGTCGTTGTAGGCGTACTGGTCGCTGGCGGAGATGAACCAGTGCGTGCCGATGTTCCACTCCACCAGGCCCATCACCCAGTCGCCGGCGCGGCGGTCGTTGTGCTCGGGATCGTTGGCATCGTAGTGGCTGTCGCTGCCCATCCATTCGGCTTCGAAACGCAGGGAGTGTTTCTTGTTGACCTTCCAGGAGACGTCGGCCACGGCGATGTTGTTGTGGTGCAGGCTGCCGGGTTCGTTCTCCACCACGGGGTTGAACACCTGGTAGGCGTAGGTGACGGTGGCTTTGACATTTTTGCTGAGCTTCTTGGCCACCTCGACGGATACGTCGCCGTAGAGCGTCTGGCCCAGGCCGCCGGCCACGTCGTAGCCCTCGGTGCCGGCGCCGCCGGTGACGGTGGTGTCCAGGCCCATGACGACGGAACTGTTCAGGTGCACGTCGGTGCCGTACTTGCCACCGAGGAGGGTCCCTTTCTTGATTTTGTACATCACGTCGGCCTGCACGCCCTGCTCGCCGTTTACCTGCGTGGCATACGGATACATGGAGAGGAAGGCATAGGTATGGTTCTTCGTGATGGCCGGCAGGTAGTTGATGTAGAGCATCTCACCGCTCTGCGAGCGCACGCTCTTGAATCCCATGTTGTCAATCCGCTTGGCCTGCAGGCTAGCGCTGAAGCCGCGCTGCGAGTAGGTGAGGCCCAGCAGCAGGGCTTCGCCGGGGCGGTAGATGTATCCGTTCATGGCGCTGGGGTCCTGGCCCTTGCGCACGTACTCGGCCTGGAGGCTCCAGTTGCCGTAGCCCAGGTCGGCACGGAAGGAGGCGGCGCCGACATTCAGCGGCAGGTTGAGCCGCATCTCGGGGTTCGCGGCCGCGGGAACGGCCTCGTCGTCCTCGTATTTGCTTACGAATCCGGCACCCAGGGTGGCGCGGAACTTGCTCTCGCCGATGGCTTTCACCAGGCTTCCGAGGTTCACCTCGGCATCCACGCCCCGCACCAGGCCGTCGCCGTATTCCCAGAAGATGCGCTGCTTGCCGGCCAAGGCCTTGAGGGTGACGCCGTCCACGGGACGGTACTGCACATTCAGTCCGAAGAGCGAGTTGTCCAAGCCCAGGTAGCGGTCCTCATACGCGCGGAGGATCATGCCGGAACCGAACTGCTCGTAGAAGTTGCCGGCCGTCACACTGAGGCGCTCGCCGTTGTAGGCCACGAAGTAGTTGGCCAGGCCCTGGCCCTTGTAGCGGGCGTCGAAGCCCAGCAACGGGTTCTGGTACATCTCGAATCGCAGGCCGGCACTGAAGTCGCCGTTGGTGTACAGAATGTCGGCACGGGCGTTCAGCAACAGCTTCTCCGGCACGTCCTGTGCCCCGATGGTACTGTCGGCGCTGCTCATCTGGCCGTCCAGCTGCACGTTGCCCGTCACATGGCCACCCAGCAACCCCTGTCCCTGCGCTGCCGCCGCCATGGCGGCGAAGAGCGTCAATGCTAATACTTTCTTCCTTTTCATAAGATTATCAATCACTGAATGATATAATATTTTATTTTCAAATTTAAAATGCAAAGATAGTATTTTTTTTTGAATTAGACAAAATATATTTGTCCCAAAGAGGGTTTTGAGAGGTGTTTTGTTCGACTGTTCTTATATAGTATACATATAGTATACATATACTTCCCATATAGTATTTATATATGGTATATGAATACTATATGGGAAGTATATGAATACTATATGACTTGGGTCGAATTTGGGGGCTGTCGGACAGGGTTTTGTGCGCTGTGGGAAGGGAGGGGGAGGAGGGTTATTTGAGGAGTTGGCGGACGTGTTCGATGAGTTCTTCTTCGCCGCCGTCCTGATAGCCTGTGTGTTGCCAGACGATTTCGCCTTCGCCGTTGATGACGAAGGTGTGGGGGACGTTGACGACGCCCATGGCGCGTTTGAGGTCGGAGTTCTGGTCGAGGTAGACCTCGTAGGGCCAGTCGTTGCCTTCGGCATGGGGTTTGACGCGAGCGGCGGAGCGTGCGTCGTCGATGGAGACGGCTACGATTTTGACGCCGGTTTCTTCCTGCCATTCTTCGTAGACTTCCTTGATGTTGTTGAGTTCGCGGTTGCAGGGTTTGCACCATGTGGCCCAGAAGGAGATGATGACGGGGCGGCCGCCATTCTGGATGACGGAGGACTGGACGGTCTGTCCGTCGATGGTGCGGAGGGTGATGTTCTGCGGGAGGGTGGCGTTTTGGGCCATGATGGCGTTGCCCATGCAGAGGGCGGCGATGAGGAGGAGGATTTTTTTCATTGTTTTATGATTTTTATTGTTTTATATGTTTTGTACCGGAAGGTGGTCTTTTATTGCAAGGAGGGCTTGCTGTTCCTGTTCGATGAGGGTGGCGGTGAAGGGGTTGTCCTCGTGGTCGGCGATGTCGTCGCGGAGCTGGAAGAGGCGTCCGTAGTGGAGGCCGAAGTCGTAGTAGAGGGGGTTGCCGAGGGCGCAGGCGCAGGCGAAGAGGGAGGCGGTTTTGCCGTCGATGATGCGGAGGTAGGTCGTGGAGTCGTGGAGCCGTGGAGTCGTGGAGACTTCATGACTTTGCGACTTCATGGCTTCATGACTTTCGAGTTGGAGGAGTTCGGCCTGGACCATGGAGGTGACGGTGCGGTTGACGAGGGAGGAGGCGTCGCGGTCGCCGACTTGGTGGAGGATGGCCATTACCTGGGAGAGGAGGTAGTCGCCGGCGAGGACGGCGGCGGTGTTGCCGAAGCGGGCGTTGACGGAGGGTTGTCCGCGACGGGTGTCGTCGTGGTCGATGACGTCGTCGTGGAGGAGGGAGGCGTTGTGGAGCATTTCGACGGCGACGGCGAGGAGCGTGGTGCGGGGGGTGTCGGCCTGGCCGAGGGTGTCGGCGGCGAGGAGGAGGAGTTGTGGGCGCAGCATTTTGCCCATGCGTGCCGTGATGTGCTGCTCGATGAGGGCGAGGAGCGAGGTGTCGGCGGCATCGGAGGGGGAGAGGCGCCGGAGGTATTCGGCGCGTACGTCGTCGAGTCTAGTTTTTAAATTCATTGTAGAGGGCGGAGAGTTTGTTGGTGAGGGTTTTGGAGGCTTTGACGAGGGGGAGGCGGAGTATGTTGGTGATGGAGCCTTGGATTTCGAGGAGAGCCTTGATGCCGGTGGGGTTGCCTTCGTCGAAGATGGCGTTCATGAGGGGGAGCATCTTCATCTGGAGGGGGAGGGCCTTCTTGAGGTCGCCTTTGAGGGCGAAGCGTACCATGTCGGACATCTCCTTGGGGAGGGCGTTGGCCATGACGGAGATGACGCCGTCGGCGCCGAGGGCGAGGAGGGGGTAGGTGAGGGCGTCGTCGCCGGAGATGACGCGGAAGCCTGCCGGGCGCTGGCGGAGGATCTCCATGGCCTGCTGGATGTTGCCGGAGGCCTCCTTGATGCCGATGATGTTGGGGCATTCGCGAGCGAGGGTGAGGGTGGTTTCGGCGGCGAGGTTGACGCCGGTGCGGCCGGGGACGTTGTAGATGACGACGGGCACGGGCGAGGCTTCGGCGATGTTGCGGTAGTGCTCGAGGAGGCCGCGCTGGTTGGGCTTGTTGTAGAAGGGGGTGACGGAGAGGATGCCGGAGATGCCGTCGAAGTTGGTGGAGGCTATGGTGTCGGTGAGGTTGAGGGTGTTGTTGCCGCCGAGGCCGAGCATGATGGGGAGTCGACCGCTGACGGTTTCGACGATGAATTCCTGGACGGCGGAGCGTTCGGCGGGGGTCATGGTGGCGGCTTCGGAGGTGGTGCCGAGGGCCACGATGTAGTCGACGCCGGAGGCTATGATGTGCTCGATGAGGGCTTCGAGCTTGGTGAAGTCGACGGTTTCCTGTTGGCGGCGGAAGGGGGTGATGAGGGCTACGCCGGTGCCGGAGAATATGGGTTGTTGTTTCATGAGTGAGTGCTATTTTTTGATCATTCCGAGGTATTCGATGACGTTGTTGAAGAAGTTCTTGAGTTCCACGCGCCCGTCGCCACGGATGATGAGGTCGAAGATCTCGGTGGGGTCCTCGGCGGGGGTGGCGTAGACGACCTTGAGGGAGGCCGGGGTGCGCAGGGCTAGGTACTGGGAAAAGAAGTTCTCTTCGCCGATGGTGTCGATGAGGAGGTCGTAGGTGTTGGAGGCGAAGTCCTGGATGGAGTTCCAGGCGGGGAGGCCCCAGAAGTTGATGTCGGTCTTGGAGCGGCAGATGGTGGTGGCCTGGTGGGTGACGACGAAGTTGATGTCCTGTTCCTGGATGGCGATGATGTGGACCTTCTTGCCTTGGTTTTCCATCACCTTGGCGAAGTGGTTGAGGATGTTCCAGTTCTGCTCGTTGTCGAGGCGGCAGATGACACCGATGGTTTTGATTTCCTGGATGTTTTCGATGCGCTTGTCACGAGGGGCGGCCTTGAGGTCGCGGATAATCTGCTTGCGTCTGAAGTTTTTGATGAATTCCAGCATATCTTATTTGTTTTTATTATTCGAAGAGGGTGTGTTGACGATAGAGGGCGAAGGAGCGGCGGTGGAGTGGTGTGGGGCCGTACTGCTCGATGGCGCGGTAGTGGTCGGCGGTGGGGTAGCCCTTGTTGTGGTCCCAGCCGTAGAGGGGGTATTGGTTGTGGAGCCGGAGCATGATCTCGTCGCGATGGGTTTTGGCGAGGATGCTGGCGGCGGCCACGGGCATGTATTTGGCGTCGCCCTTGACGACGCACTGGTAGGGGAGGGAGGTCTCGTTGTAGAAGCGGTTGCCGTCGACGATGAGGAACTCGGGGCGGCAGGTGCCGAGGGCGGTGCCGCCGGAGGTGACCTGGGGGCTCGGGGTGCCCAGGAGGGCGTTGGCGGCGAGGCACATGGCGTGGGTGGAGGCGTGGAGGATGTTGAGGCTGTCGATTTCCTCGGCATCGACCACGGCGACGGCCCAGGCGAGGGCCTGCCGCTCGATTTCGGGACGGAGGAGGTTGCGTTGCCGCTCGGAGAGTTGCTTGGAGTCGTTGAGGAGGGGATTGGAATAGGAGGGAGGGAGGAGGACAGCGGCGGCCACGACGGGGCCCGCGAGGGGGCCGCGCCCGGCCTCGTCGCATCCGGCTTCGAGGCGTCCTGGTATGATATTGGGCTCTAGCATAGGATGGCGGCGATGACGATAAGGATGAGCAAAAGGTCGTAGAGGTGGCTGTGCCAGGAGGTGCGGCGGGTGGCCAGGGAGGCGCGGGGCACGAGGCCGAGGCGCTGGGTGACGCAGAAGGCGAAGGGGATGGCGAAGAAATGGAGGCGCACGGGGAAGAACTGGCCGAGGGGCAGCATGGCTACGGCCGCCAGGGTGATGAGCATGAGGGTGGTGGCGTTCTTCTGCCAGACGATGGTTTTCTCGCCAAGGCGGCGCCAGACGATGATGAGGCTGAGGACGAAGACCAGCACGAGGAATCCGTTGGCGACGGCCTGGAGGGGTGTGAATGTCCCTAGGGAGACGCTGATGGAGGAGAAGTCGGCGGCGATGGCTTCGAAGCTGGGGACGAGGTCGTCGGTGAAGAGGAGCACGGCCCAGAGAGAGAGGTAGGGGGCCAGAAGACCGAGGAGGAACACCATCCAGTCGCGCCAGCTGTAGAGGCGGTAGTTGACGGCGATGAGGAGGTAGGCCACGATGAGGGTGAGCGAGGGGAGGTAGATCATGGAGGCGATGCCGATGAGGGCGGCGGCGCCGAAGATTTTGTCGGCGGAGACGGTGAGGAGGGTGCTGCGCAGGAGGAGGAGGTTGACCACGGCGATGGTGATGAGCGAGGCAATGAGCATGGGCGAGAGGGTGGTCTCGCTGGCGCTGGCGGCGGTGATGAAGAGGAGGGTGGGGAGGAGGCTGTTCTGCGAGGCCAGGCCGACGTGCGTCAGCATGAGGTTGAAGAAGTAGCCGCAGAGGACTACCAGCACCATGGCGACGACGGTGCAGAGCGTGGGGAGTAGGGAGAGGCTGCAGAGAAGGGCGTAGAGCGGGGCGAAGCCGCTGGCAGGCTCCATGGGCTGCGGGTCGGCGATGGTGCCGGACCACAGCAGGGCGGTAGCGACGAAGATGAAGACTACCTGGAAGACGGTGCTTTTCTCGAACAGCTTCAGCATAACCGGGTGCTTATCGGACGATGAGTTTCTCGCTGCGGCTACCGACGCGGAGGATATAGACACCGCGCGACCAGCCGTCGAGGTTGAGGGTGACCTCCTGGTTGACAGGGGTCTGCAGGACGAGACGTCCGTCGATGGTGTAGACTTTCAGGGTCTGCTGTTCGCCGCAGAGGGTCTTCACGGTGACCGTGGAGGAGGCGGGGTTGGGGTAGACCTTGAGGGGAGTGCGGAGGTTCTCGACCTGGTTGATGCTGACCAAGCTGAGGGCTTTGTTGACGGCGCGGAGGGCGTCGGCTTTGCCCCAGCCCCAGCGGAAGTCCATGCTGTCGCGGGCCACGAGGGGACCGGTCTTCTCGTCGTTGCGGGCGGTGGAGAAGAGGACGTCGCGGACCTGGTCGACGCTGAGTTGGGGGTTGGCCTGCAGCAGGAGTGCCACGATGCCGGTGACGGCGGGGCCGGACATGGAGGTGCCGCTCATCTTGGCCCAGAAGTATCGTTGTCCGAGGACGGACTGCACCATGCTGGGGGTGTAGGAGTCGTCGGTCCAGGCGCTGATGGAGGAGATGACGTTGACGCCGGGGGCGGAAATCTCGGGTTTCATCACGCCGTTGATCAGGGGTCCGGCGCTGCTGAAGTCGGCGAGGCTGCCGAGGACGAGCTCGTTGTTGGTGTTCAGGTGGTCGGCGGTGTGTGCGGCCACGGCGATGCACTTGGCCGCGCAGGCGGGTTCGCTGACGCCGTAGCGGGCGTCGCCGCCGGTGAATCCGGGATGCTGGGCCACACCGAAGGTGCAGCCTTCGTTGCCGGCATGGTTTTCCTTGTCGGCGAGGTTCCAGGCGTGGACGGTGCCGCTGGTGGCGGTGATGTAGAGGTGGGTCTCCATCAGGGTCTTGCGGACGTCAAGCTGGATGTGCGGGCGGTTGTTGTAGATGTTGCTGTGTTCAATCATGATGCGGTAGGCCACGCGCTGGTCGTCGCAGTCGAGGGTGTCGTAGATGGCGGTGTCGCCGCTGGCGGTGCTATACATGGGGCTGTACCAGAAGGTGCTGTCGTTTTTCCAGATGCGGAAGCCGGCGGTGAAGTCTTCGCCCTCCTCGCCCCACATGATGAGCACCTGGCCAGCCTCGCTGATGTTGTAGATCTGGCTGGCGCGGACAACGACGGTGCGGAGGGTGTCCACGGTGTCGTTGCGGAAGGTGTGGCTGATGTGGAAGGGGATGGTCTCGCGGCCGTTGTTGCCACCGCTGGTGACGAACACGGTGCCGGCGTTGGCCCAGGCGTTGATGGCCTGGCTGAGGAGCGAGGTGCCGTCGATGGTGCTGAAGGAGTACATGCCCCAGCTGCTGTTGACGACCAAGCGGCGGGAGCTGTCCTGAGCCACCTGTCGCATCCAGGCCACGCCGTCCATCCATTCCTTCTCGCCGAGGCCGAAGGAGCAGAAGAGGAGGCGTGCGTTGGGGGCCTGGCCGATGTTCTTGCCCTGGTATCCGCGACCGGCGCAGATGCCGGCCACGTGGGTGCCGTGGGTACCGTAGCCGTAGAGGTTGGAGGTGTCGCCCTGGGCGGCGAAGAGGGGGCCGTGGCCGCTGATGAGGGTGCCGTAGTCGAAGCCGTCAGGGGCGGGGCCGGCCAGACGGAAGTGGTCCCAGGCCATGTCCAGGCGGAAGTTTTCGCGGGTCATGTGGTTGTAGTTGGGGTGGGTGTAGTCGAAGCCCCAGTCGGTGATGCCGATGTAGACGTTCTCACCGGTGAAGGTGGTGTCCGTGGCCCACTCCAGGCCGAATCCGTTCTGCACGCTGTCGGTGCGGGTGTCGACGCGGGTGCGGTCGCACTCCTGCTGGGCGATCTTGTGCGAGATGCTGTACTGCAGCACCTGCTTGTTGCTTTCCAGCAGGGGTAGGGCGTCCACGGGGACGCGCATGGTCACAATCTGTCCGGCCTGGGCGCCGAAGGTGATGCCGGCTTTCTCGAACACGGCACGGTCGAAGCCGGGGGCCATCTTCGCCAGCATGTCGATGCTGGAGGCTCCGTTGGCAATCTCTTCGGCCACGAGGGTCTTGGTATCGATGGCACACTTCCTCACTTGTGCCTGTGCACCCATTAAGATGCTCATTGTTAAGAGGGTAAACAGTATCTTCTTCATCGGATGGTATGTATATAATAAATGCAAAAATACAAAAAATGATGGAACTGGCAAAATTTTTTTTAGTGGTTGGAGGTTAGTGGTCAGTGGTTAGTGGTTAGTGGTTAGTGGTTAGTGGTCAGTGGTCAGTAAAAAAGAAGTAGCCAGCAATCACTGACTGCTGGCTACTGACTACTGGCCACTAGCTACTGGCCACTATCTGTGTCACACCTCCCAGGTGTCGCCACTGTTGAGCAGGTCGTCCATGCATTTGTATTTGCCGACGTTCATCTGCTCTTCCATCTGCTCTTCGTAGAGCTGGGTGTAGGAGACTTTCTTGACGTTGCGGATGACGCCGAGGGCCACGGGCAGGTTAGATGCGGGACCCATGTGGGCCAGCATCATGTGGATGCCGGTGTCCTCGGTGGTCTCGTCGTGGACCATGATGTCGTCCATCGTGACGCCGTTCTCGCCGAGGGTGACAACCTCGAGCTGGCGGCCGTTGAAGCGCAGGCCTTTCTCCTTGTTCTTGCCGAAGAGCATGGGCTTGCCGTGCTCGAGCACGATGGTGCGATCGTCGCGGACGGCGCGGTCGGTGATGGCGGCATGGGTCTTGTCGTTGAAGATGACGCAGTTCTGCAGCACCTCGACCACGGAGCAGCCGTCGTGCTTGGCGGCGCGGGTCATGCAGTCGGTAGAGAGGTTGGGCACGCAGTCGAGCGTACGGGCGAAGAAGGTGCCCTGGGCGCCCATGACGAGCTCACCGGGGTTGAAGGGGTAGTCGATGGTGCCGTAGGGCGAGGTCTTGGTGATCTGGCCGAACTTCGTCGTGGGGCTGTACTGGCCCTTGGTGAGGCCGTAGATCTCGTTGTTGAAGATGGTGATGTTGAGGTCCTGGTTGCGGCGCACGGCGTGGATGAGGTGGTTGCCGCCGATGGCCATGGAGTCGCCGTCGCCCATGTTGACCCACACGCTCAGGGCGGGGTTGGCGAGCTTGACGCCCGTGGCAATGGCGCAGGCGCGTCCGTGGATGCTGTGGAAGCCATAGGTATCCACATAGTAGGGGATACGGCTGGAGCATCCGATACCGGAGACCATGCAAACGTTCTCTTTCTTATATCCCGTCTTGGGGAAGGTGGCCAGGAGGGCGGCGAGGATGGCGTGGTCGCCGCAGCCGGGGCACCACTTCACCATCTGGTCGCTCTGGAAATCAGCCTTGGTGTATTCTTTATCCGCTTTGGGAACAAAATGCTTTTCCATTGTTTTTATTGTTTTGGTGTTCTAGGAAACCCTAGGAAACCCTAGGAAATCCTATGAAGTCCTATTATCCAATCAGTTTTTTAAAGTGCTCTTTCAGCTCGCCAACCTCGAAGGGCAGGCCCATCACCTTGTTGTACTGGGTCATGGGGCACTCGGGGAACTGGGTGCGCAGGTAGCCGGCGAACTGGCCGTTGTTCAGCTCGCAGACCACAATCTTCTTGTACTTGCGCAGGATGTCGCCGGTGTTTTTGGGCAGCGGGCAGATGTAGTTGAAGTGGGTGTAGGCCACCTTCTTGCCTTCGTTGTTCATCTCCTCGACGGCGAGGGTCAGAGCGCCGGCGGTGCCACCCCAGCCAACGACGAGCAGGTCGGCGTCGGGGTTGCCGGACACCTGCTGGTCGGGGATGTAGTTGGCCACACGGTTGACCTTCTCCTGGCGGTTGCGGGTCATGAGGGCGTGGTTCTCGGGGTCGGTGCTCAGAGGACCGTCGGGGCATTTCTCGAGGCCGCCGACGCGGTGGCTCAGGCCTTCCATGCCGGGCAGGGCCCATTCGCGGGCGAACTTCTCCTCGTCGCGACGGAAGGGACGGTAGTTCGGGTCGTTCTCCTTGGCCAGACGCGGGGTGATGGCGGGCATGTCCTTCATGCTGGGGATGCGGAACAGCTGGCTGCCGTTGCCGAGATAGCCGTCGGTGAGCAGGATGACGGGGGTCATGTGTTCGAGGGCGATCTTGGCGGCGTTGAAGGCCCAGTAGAAGCAGTTGGCGCTGCTGCTGGCGGCGACGACCACCAGGGGGGCCTCGCCGTTGCGGCCGTAGAGGGCCTGGTCGAGGTCGCTCTGCTCGGTCTTGGTGGGCAGACCCGTGCTGGGACCGCCGCGCTGCACGTCGACGACGACGAGGGGCAGCTCGGTCATCACGGCCAGACCCAGGGCTTCGCTCTTAAGGCTCAGTCCGGGACCGGAGGTGGAGGTGCAGGCCAGGGCACCGGCGTAGCTGGCGCCGATGGCGGAGCAGATACCGGCAATCTCGTCCTCGGCCTGGAACACGCGGGCGCCGAGGCTCTTGTGCTTGGCCAACTCGACCATGACGTCGGTGGCGGGGGTGATGGGGTAGGAGCCCAGGAAGAGGCGACGACCGCTCTTCTCGCTGGCGGCCAGGAGGCCCCAGGCGGTGGCCACGTTGCCCGTGATGTTGCGATAGCGGCCCTTCTCCATCTGGTCGGCTTTCGACACCTCGAAGATGTGCGAGTGCATCACCTCCAGCTTGTCGGCATATTCATAGCCCTCGGTCAGCACGGCCTTGTTGAGGTCGATAACTGCGGGTTTCTTGGCGAACTTGCGCTCCAGATAGGCAAAGGTGTGGTCCAGGGTTTTGTGAGTGGAGTAGAAGATGATGCCGAGGGCGAACATGTTGCGGCTCTTGTCGGCGGTCTTCTTGTCCACGCCCTTCTCTTCGCCGATACGCTCGGTGAACGAGGTGATGGGGGCCTTGATGATGGTGTAGGCACGCTCCAACTCGTCGGTGAAAGGATTCTCCTTGTAGCCGGCCTTCTCCATGGCCTCGTCGGTGAAGGTGTCGATGTCGACAATGACCGTGGCGCCCTTCTTGGCCCATTTCAGCTGGCTCTTGAAGGCGGCGGGGTTCATGGCGACGAGGATGTCGCACTTGTCGCCGCTGGAGTAGATGTGGTTGCCCACATGCACCTGGTAGCCGCTCACGCCGGCAATGGTGTTGTGCGGGGCGCGGATTTCAGCGGGGTAATCGGGGAACGTGGCAATGTCGTTGCCAGTCAGCGCCGAGGCGTCGGAGAACAGGGTGCCGCTGAGCTGCATGCCGTCACCCGAGTCGCCAGCAAATCGGACCACGAGGTCCTCTTTATTAACTATCTGATTCTGTGACATGTTATGATATTTATTTTACCAAATTTTTTATGTTTTGAAAGTGCAAATATACAAAATAAAAATAATCCGACAAAAAATATTTTCCAACACCTGTAAAGTTAGTCTTGTCCTACACACTCCTCCGTCCGCTCTCCGGGCCTCCTCCTCCCCCCACCCGATACGTCCATTCTCATATAGTATTCATATCGTTCTCATATCGTTCTCATATAGTATTCATATACTGTATATGAGAAGTATATGAGAAGTATATGAGAACGATATGAGAAGTATATGAGAACAGTCGAACAAGGTACCTACCAAACCCCTCCCAGAGGACATTTTTTTTGCATGTTTTTTTTGCCATGTAAAAAAAAAGATGTATCTTTGCATCGTGATTTTTTATTAAACGATACTATCTATGAAGTTCAACAAAGGAAGTTATTTCAGGTTTATGGCCCTGGCCATGTGCACGTTTGTGGCTGTCTCAATGGCGGCTTGTTCCGACGATGACGACGACGAAGGGCGTCCGCAAGAGCCCGTCGCCGACAACTTCGACGGCTCCTCCATCGTCGGCAGGTGGCAGTTGGTGAGCATCATGACCGATTCGTCGGACGTCAACACCGGCGAGCACTCCGTCTACGAGACCACCGGCGAGAGCGACGAGGGCTACCGTCAGTTCAATGCCAACGGCACGGTGAAGATGATTTTCCAGTCCGGCGGAAGCCTCGACGGCACCTACACCTACGATGAGGGCTCGCACGCGCTCGTTATGACCATTATGGACGATGTGGAGCGTGGCACCGTGACCACCCTCACGGCTAGTGAATTGTCCTACTATGCCGTGTATCAGAACACGTCGCACACTGTCCTGGTGGACACGATGAAGTATGTCCGTGTGCAGTAGTATTGGCAGGAAGTGGATGTTTCTGGCCGCGGGGCTGATGCTCTGCGCCTTGGGCCGTGGGCAGGAGTCGGTGCATGTCCTCTTCGTGGGCAACAGCTACACCGAGGTGAACAACCTGCCGCGCATGGTGCAGCAGGTGGCGGCTTCGATGGGCGAAACGGTTGTCGCCGAGAGTAATACGCCCGGCGGATGCAACTTCCAGCAACACTGCTCCAACCAGTCGATGGAGCTCATCCGCCGCGGCGGGTGGGACTTCGTGGTGCTGCAGGAACAGAGCCAGCTGCCCTCCTTCCCGCAAGGGCAGGTGGAGACCGAGGTGTTCCCCTACGCGCAGCGGCTCGTCGACTCGGTCTATCGTCATTCGCCCTGCGCCGAGCCTATGTTCTACATGACCTGGGGCCACAAGAACGGCGACTCCCGCAATGCCCCCTATTTCCCCGTGCTGGGCACCTACGAGGGCATGGACAGCATGCTTTGTATGAGATATATGTATATGGCCGAGGCCAACGACGCCTCGCTCTGTCCCGTGGGCCGCGTGTGGCGCTTTCTGCGCGTGAACCATCCCGAGGTGGAACTCTACCAGGCCGACGACAGTCACCCCACGGTGGCAGGCTCCTACGCCGCCGCCTGCGCCTTCTACACGATGTTTTTCTACCGCGACCCCGACAGCATCCTCTTCGATGCCGGCCTCGAGGCGAGCGTGGCGCAGACCGTCCGCGCCGCGGTGCACAGTGTTGTCTTTGAGAATCTTGCCTCGTGGCAGCGTCCGAGGCCCGAGGCCCGCTTCGAGGTCCGTTTCGAGGATGCTGATTCCTCGCGCCTGACCTTCGTCTCCTCCTCTCTCCATGCCGACAGCCTCCTGTGGCTCTTCGGCGACGGCAGCGAACTCCTCACGGCCGCGTCCGACTCCATTGCGGTGCATGATTATGAGCACGTCGACTCCGTCCAAGTAACCCTCATCGCCCTCCGCCACTGCATGGCCGACACGCTCGTCCTCTCGCTCGCCGTGCCCTCGGACACCGGCAGTTCGTCTGTCGGTCTGGGCGATGTGGATGGCATTCATGTTGTTTCCGTTTATCCCAACCCCACCTGCGGATGGGTGACCGTCGAAGGCCCCGAGCCGCTCCTGGTCGAAGTCTACGCTCTCTCCGGTCGCAGGGTGGCCTCGTTCGAACACACCGCCACGCTTGACCTCTCCTTCCTCCCGTCGGGACTCTATCTCCTCCGTGTCCACGCTGCCGTCGGCAGCGATGTCGTCCGCGTTGAGAAAAGATAATCAGACCCCCAGGACAACCGCCGGCGGAATGTCCAGTTTCAATAAATTAACGGTTCGCATTGACGGTTGAGAATGGTGGTCGTATCGATAATATCGTCTATGTCTATTCCGCAAAATGTGTTGGAGAAATCTTGCCAGTCCATAATGCTTGGTATTACTTCTACGTCAGGCATCCCAATGCCAGCAAGAGCAATCCTCTCTGTCTCTTTCGGTATTTGAGCAAGTTGATAATATCTCCTTTCTCGCTCAAGTTCCACAATCGAATATGCCACATCGGAGAGTATATCCTCTTTGTGCTCATCGTCATAAACGCCAAGGTTGAATATGGCAACGTGATCGCGTTTCTTACCTTTCTCAACTATCATGGTGAGCGACACACCACAAAGCAGGTCATCGTCGAATTGGATTATCCCAACTCTTTGATGGGCTAACGGGTGGTCGGCACGAAGCAACGGTTGAAGGTCTTTGACTGCCTGCCAGTAGTCGCAGTATGGTTTGCCGATACTCTCGCACAGCACTTCGAGCATACTTTGCAGATAACTGAAGGCCTGCCTTCTCGCCACCAATGGGTCTTCATTGGAGAAGCGCTTCAGGTCGTGATAGGCATTCTTACGCCGTTCTTTGATGTATTCTGCCTCGTCTATTACGGTCTTATCGAATGGATTTTCCCATAGCATTGTCTCCACTTCATAGCGGAACACATATCTTGCTTCTTCTGTTTCCATCTTATGTACACACATGATATTTTTACGGAGGCAATTCGGGGCATAGCGGCATGTCGTATACCCCGAATTGTTAAAAGATTGGATTATTTCTTCGTTAAGCCAGAAACCTCATCGGCCAGTTTCTTGTACACTTCCTCGCATAGTTTTTCCCATAGACTGTTTCTGAAATGCCGACAGGAACTACTTATTGAGAAGTCTTGGAACTTGATGTAGTCGTGGTACTTGATGAGGAATGTTTCGTTGAAGATGCCTTCATCATCCAGGTAGATGTCCACCAACTCCGACCAGTCGATGTGGTCTTTGAACTCCTCAATCATGCTGATAGTCCACTCCGACCGCTTGGAGAATGCCGACCAATCCCATTTGTCAACGAAAGCACGGATAATCTCCGGTTTGAAGAGGTGAGGGCTGTCGTTCTCCGACAACTCCTTCCAGTTCAACTGGTTTTTGAAACGCTCCAGAAGCGAGACATTCCATGCCACATTCTGGTTGCCAGAGACATCGTTCCAGTCAACGTTGTTTTTGTAACGCTCCAGCTGTTCTTCATTCCAAGGAAATTCCTTGGACATCTTCTTCCAAGCGCCCAACAGGCGCAGTTCGTTCAATGTTTCAATTGATAATGCGTTGTTGCTCATAATACTTTTTATTTATTTGTTAAACAATCAGACATTAAGTCTGTTAATCATCATAGTAAACTCGATAGGTATTGTGGAGGGGGTCGATAAGCCTGATAGTGATAGTCATACCCTCCTGCGCCTCGTTGTTTTTGTGCATGGCCCACACGCCCACAATGCTATTCTCTGAGGGGTGGATATGGGCGATGTACCTTTCTTGGTACACATCTACAAGAATTATCTCCTCACCGTTCCTCGGGAACATATCCATGCTGTCGTCGCTGAAGAGGATCTCTCCAAACTTTATTTCGTCAAGTAACAACTCCTTTGTAAACATATCCTTATCCTTTCTGTTGATTACAATTCCTTATTCTTTTCGGTTGCAAAATTATCGTATGGCTATGCGAAAATATTGCAGAAGTGAAAAAAATTCATTTCTTTGAAGAAAAAGACGTATCTTTGCACCGTCCAAAATGAAACATCTATGAAAATAAAGAAAAAAAGAGCAAGCGATAATTCCGATGTGAATGCAAAAACATGGTATGCTGAGAAGTTGGTCAGGGATGGATATACAATTATTGCCAATACCCCTGTCGACATTGTCGCTGAGAAAGATGGTGTACGCCACTATTTCGAGGTTAAATCTCAGAATAAAACAATAGGAAAGAGTGTATACGATGGAATGGTTAAACTTGAACAGTTAGAATGCGCTCTTGAAAATGAAGGACATTTTTCCTTTGTTTTCTTACGAAAAGGCCCCATAGAAAACGGCAAACACGTTTATTATGAGAAAGAAATGACATTGGACGAATTACTATCGCACTTGTCAGGCAACTGGAGAATCGAACACAACTTCCACTTCAATCTCAAGAATCCCACAACTTCTCATTTTGAAATAAAACCCGGGAGCAGAACAGATATTAATGTCGTCAAGAAAGAGGTTATCAGTCTCATAAAAATACAGAAGAAAAATAATGACCGCACTTAACAGATACATCTGGCTCGTTGACACCCTTGTTCGTGCAGGACAGCGAGGCCTGACCTTCGAGGAAATCAACGACAAGTACCGCTACAACGATAGCATTTCCGGTGGCGGGGAGTATGCGTTGCGCACTTTCCACGACCACCGCAAGGCCATAGAAGAGCTCTTCGGCATCGAGATAGCCTGCAACCGTTCCGACAATCGCTACTATGTCCGAGACAGCGACGACGTCAAAAGCCTCGGCTATTTCCGCAAGTGGCTTCTCGAAACCATCTCCCTCAACAACATTATCTCCAGCAACGACCGACTTCGCGACCGCATCCTGCTTGAGGACGTACCTTCGACAGCACCGGCACTTATTCCCCTGCTTGCCGCCATGCAGGACAATGTGGCAGTCAACTTCCTCTACCACCCCTTCGACAAGGAGGTGGTGAATCCATACAAAGCCTTCCAGCCGTGGAATCTGAAGATGTACAAGCGTCGCTGGTACGTCTATGGCAGCGTGCCGGAGAAAGGCATGCGCATCTTCTCCCTCGACCGCATCAGCGACGTAGAGCTGACCAACCAGAAATTCCAGCTGCCGGAAGACTTCGATGCAGAGGCTGTGTTCTTCGGCACATTTGGTGCGTATGTGACGGTGAAAGACGAGCCGCAAACCATTCTCATCAAGGTCGACGAATGGCAAGCCAAATACTTACGGAGCTTGCCATTGCACAAGTCTCAGGAAGAAGTGGAGCGTACACGGGAGTACAGCATCTTCTCGCTGTTCGTCAAGCCGACATATGACCTCAAGCAGGAAATTCTGACAATGAACATTCATGCGGAAGTGTTGGCACCTCAGGCATTCCGTGAAGAAATTGAACATGACCTTTCTGTGATGCTCTCCAAGTACTCTTCTTTCCCCGCAACACAAAATGAATGAGGAGAATAAATGAAGCGGAGGCCCATTCGAAACGAGTGGGCCTCCGCTTTGTTGGTACCCCGGGAGGGACTTGAACCCTCACGCCGTTGCCGGCAGCAGATTTTGAGTCTACCGTGTCTACCATTCCACCACCAGGGCCTTTCTTAAAGGTTATTGGTTATTGTTTATTGGTTATGGAAGTGGGGCGCGTCAGCCGTCAATAACCCATAACCTATAACCAGTAACCTCTCTCGAAATCGGGTGCAAAAGTACACACTTTTTTTGACGTGGCAAAACTTTTTTTTGCCGAACCAATATTTTTGTGTATTTTTGCACTCGTTTTCAGTCAGTAAGATTGAAGGAAAAAATAAACGATACAACTAAAAATCAACATAGTAATGAGCGATATGCGTTCTGACAAGGTGTTTATTTTTGCGGGTCGCGCCACCGAAAACCTGGCACGCCGCGTGGCGGAAATCTATGGCATTCCGCTGGGCAATTCTACGGTTTTCCAGTATGCCGACGGCGAGTTTCAGCCTTCCTATGAGGAGACCATACGCGGCGGAATCGTGTTCATCATCCAGAGCACCATCCCCCCGACGGACAACCTCTTCGAGCTGCTGATGATGATCGATGCCGCCAAGCGCGCCTCGGCCCAGAAGATTGTCGCCGTGATTCCTTATTATGGTTTCGCGCGTCAGGACCGCAAAGACAAACCCCATGTGCCCATTGCTTCGAAGCTCATCGCCGACATGCTGATGACCGCCGGTGTGGACCGCGTGATCACCATGGACCTCCATGCCGACCAGATTCAGGGCTTCTTCAACATTCCCGTCGACCACCTCTATGGTTCGAGTCTTTTCATGCCCTATATCCGCGAGAAGTTCGATATCGAGGACGTGATGTTCGCCAGCCCCGACATGGGTGGCAGCAAGCGCGCCGGTACCTATGCCAAGACGCTGAACAACAGTTTTGTCATCTGCTACAAGCATCGCAACAAGCCCAACGAGATTGGCGAAATGCGTCTCATCGGCGATGTGAAGGACAAGCATGTTATCCTGCTGGACGATATCATCGACACGGGCTCCACTATCTGTAAGGCTGCCGGTATTATCAAGGCCAGCGGCGCCAAGAGTGTGCGTGCCATGATTACCCACCCCGTGCTCAGTGGCCAGGCCATCGAGAAGGTGGAAGCCTCCGAGCTTGAGGAACTGGTGGTGACCGACACCATTCCGCTGAAACGTGAGAGTAGCAAGATCCGTGTGCTGAGTTGCGACTGGCTGCTGGCCGAGGCCATCCGCCGCGTGGTAAACTACGAGAGCCTTGACAACCTCTACGAGACCACCCTCCACCGCAAGGGCGTCATCCACAGAATGAACGAATAAGATGAATGTGTGAATGTGTGAATGTGTTAATTTGTAAGTTGAAGATTAGCACATGAATACATTACAGATATGATTAACAAATTTACAAATTAACAAACTAACAAATTAAAACAATGAGAGTAGTATCAATGAGCGGTTCTCTTCGTGAGAACGTAGGGAAAAAGGATGCTAAGGCTCTGCGTCGCGACGCCAAAGTGCCTTGCGTTATGTACGGTAAAGGTGAGCAGTATCTGTTCGCCGTCGATCAGACCGCCTTCCAGCGTGTGCTGTTCAACCCCGAGCCCTGCTATGTGAAAATCAATCTGGGCGGTATCGACCACATGGCCATGCTGAAGGACATTGAGTTCCACCCCGTGACCGAGATTGTCTATCATGCTGACTTCTATGAGCTGACCGACGACAAACCCGTCGTGATGTCCATTCCCGTGCATACCACCGGCACCAGCAAGGGCGTCATGAAGGGTGGCAAGCTGGCTTACAAGCAGAAACGCCTCAATGTTAAGGCCCTGCCCGCCAATATGCCCAGCGAGGTCCTTATCGACATCACCAATCTCGACATCAACCAGCGTGTCCGCGTTCAGGACATTCCCGCTGAGAACTTCTGCATTCTCAACCCGAAGACCAGCGAGGTTGTCAACGTGCTCAGCACCCGTGCCAGTGCCACCGCCGGTGATGGCGAGGGCGAAGGCGAGGCCGCTGCCGAATAAGTTCGGATACTTATTGACAAAAAAACAGGCGACTCATCGGAGCCGCCTGTTTTCTTTTTATTCTAACAGTTTGAAGCGCATGCGCCAGGAGCCGGTGTCGGCGTTGTAGTCGTGGGAGATGATTTTGAAGGTGCCAATTTCAGAAGTGTTGCGGACATGTGTGCCGACGCAGGCGCAGAGGTCGTAGTCGCCGATACGGACGAGGCGCAGCGTCTCGCTGGCATCGTCGGGCAGTTTGCCGAGGTCCACCTCCGGCGGCACCTCGTTGCGTTTTACGAACTCATAGCTGACGGACAGGTGCTGCGCGATGACCTCGTTGACGCGGTGCTCCAGTTCCTGGAGCTGTGCCTCCGTAGGGCAGGCCGCCAGCTGGTAGTCGCACTTGCTCTTCTTTCGCTCGATGTGCGCATTCCGCGACCGCGGGCATCCGAACATCCTCACCATCGTCTGGTTCAGTATGTGCTCCGCCGTATGCATCGGCGGGTACTCCTCTTTGTTGTGGGTATTCAATACAGGTTCTTGTTCCATTTCTTTATAATTTCAATATGACTGACATGAGCTGGCAATGGCTTTGATTACCTTGCGGGTGTCGAGGTTGAGTATGTCCGTGTGTATTTCGTGTAGTTGTCGGGGTTTCCGATATAATGGCGCCACCGGCCAAGCTGGGGGAACACACTCTCCTTCATCACCTCGGGCAGCAGGGCTTCGGTTTGCCTGACGTCGTCCATGCCAGCGTCGTATCGCTTCGGGCAGATGCCAACAGCATTGTTCCAAGGGTCCACCGACACTCTCTTGCTGAAAATACGCATCGACGAGGTATCTTCTCTCGGAACGAGAAGATAGCCCATGGTGTCGGCATCGCTCAGGCAGGCGTACACCGTGGCATACGAGTTACGCGCATCTACGTAAGGCACGACATCCGTCACCATGATGGGCTCCACATCGTACTCCACCACACCCTTTGTCCATTTCTCCATGGTGGCGAGTTGTTCGGGCGTGGCGGTGGTGTTGCCGTAGCGGTCTACGTAGCCGGTGATATAGTCGCTTCGGTCGCCGGGATTGCGGGTAGCGAACTCGAAGAGGTCTTCCGAAAGGGGGTAGCTGTGTTCGTAAGGGGCGCTTATCGGCGGCGTGGGTTCCTCTGCATCAATGGTGTCGAGGGGAAATAGGTCGTCATCGTCGTCGAACTCGAATGGCTCGCCGGACGAGAAGGGCGCGATGATCCTTCCTGCCGTGTCCACGATGCCATACTTTCCCTCTTTCCGCAGGCAGGCGCGTCCTGTTCGGAACCACCTGTGGATATAGGGAGCATAGCAGCTTGCCATGCATGCGAAGACATTGTCATACTCCATCGGTAGCACGCAGCGCATCTCCTTGTCAATCAGTCCCACTTTCTCCCAGCTCATGATGAGGAAATAGGGCGACTCGCGGCTGTCTATTGTCTGCCTGTAGACCCTATACCGTGCCGGCAGCAGCACGGTGCCGTCAAGGGCCACAATCCCTTGCCAGTCCACGCTGTCGGAAAATACGGCCAGATTGCAGTCAGCATAAAACGTGAACCTACCATAGCGGTCGATGAGATTTGTCAATTGCTCGATTCGTTCACGGCTTTTTGCCTCGGTGAGTCCCTGCCCCATCGCATAATAACTGGACAATAGCACAACAACACATAGTACCGCGTGCTTGACATGATTGTATGTGCCATGCATCGGCAGGTGTTCGTCTTTGTTATGGACGTTTAAAACAGGTTCTTCCATAGTCATTCTTCTTTATCGTTTACAAACATCCAGTCCACCTCGGTGAAGTCGCTGGTGTCGTCCTTGTAGTCGGGGTCGGGCATGTACCACCAAAGGCTTTCGAAATAGGCTTTCAGCTTCTTGTCCTTGAAGACATGGCCGCGGTGGGCGTAGGGCAGGTTGCGCATCACGCGCTGGCGGAAGGCCGCGTCGGCGGGCACCCACTGCATGCCCTCGTAGGGGCCCCAGTCGATGCGATTGGAGCGGTCGTAGGTGCCACCGGTGATGCACTTCTCTCCGACATAGATGCCTTCGACGCCCACGGCCGTGATATACAGTTCGCTCCGGGGCGAGAAGTCGGTCTTGTGGAGCGTGATGGCGCCGTTGCGGAGGCTCACCTCGGTGGGGTTGCCGTAGTGCTGCGGACGGCGCAGCTTGCCCATGCCCTCGCTGACGGTGAAGTCAGTGCCTCCAAACACGCTGTCGAACACATAGAAATGCTTGGCCGTACTGTCGGCACGGATGGTGAGCGTGAAGTCGCCGATCTTGCCCCCGGCCCAGCGCGCGGCGGGCGTCAGTTTGTAGTCCACGATGAACGGGCTGCCCACGTTGGTGGACATGCGGTAGACATAGCTGTGGTGCACGCGGTTGAGCCCCGGCTGGAACTCGGCCTCGAAGTAGTAGACATAGGCGAACGAGATGCCTGTATTGTAAACCTCATCGTTCATGGTGCCCTTGCCATCGTCCTCGTAAATCCGGTTGTCGTCGAAGACAAAGTATGGCCGAGTGGTGTCGATGGGCACCAGGGAGTTGGTGTCGGCCACGCAGGCTGCATTGCGGTAGGCCAGCGTACGGCCGTTCATCTCCACCGTGAAACTGCTGATGGCAGGATGGCGGCCGTCGGGATAGAACTTGTAGTCGAAGTTGTAGGGCGGGTCGGCCTCGAAGCCCATCAGCAGGCGGCGCGCCTTCTTCTCGGGGTTCCAGAACTCGTACTGCACGTCCACACGGGCGTAGCCGTTGTCCATCAGGCTGATGGTCAGCACCTCGCGGCGGATGCCGATGGAGGTCTCCTGGAGGGGCACCAGCTGGTTGCCCTTGGTGTAGTAGGTGCCGTCGTTGGCCGCGGCGGGCAGCGCCGTCATCGCGAGGAGCAGCGCCATCACATATATTTTCAGTCTCTTCATTACAATAGGTTTTTTCCGCTGCAAAGATACAAAAAAAATCCATTATGAAATTTTTTTAGTAAATTTGCATCTGATAATTAATGCAGGAAACATGAGGAAAATACTGATAATCTTATCTCTTCTGGCTTTCAACACGCTGCTCTGGGCCAATGGCGACCCTGTGTCCGAGCGGTCGGCCCTGACGTTGGCGCGTACGCCCATGGCGGTGCATGTGCCCGAGGTGCAACTGCTCGACGAGCAGTGCCGCTTCACGCTCCACGCCACCTACACCGAGGTGGAGGTGCGCTATCTGCTCTTCAACCGCTCCGACCGCGCCTTCAAGGCCTTGCCCTACGGCTTCCCCGTCGACTACCTCGGCCAGGGGGCGCAGCGCTGGGAGAGTCTCGACATTGTGAGCGAGAGCATTGTGGAGCGTGGCTGGCGCGACAGCTATGTGCGCGACGTGATGTTCAGCCTCGACGGTCGGAGCCTCGCGTGGCAGTGCTCGGCCGACACGGTGCTGACGCCCGAACGCCCCTATGTCGACGAGTTCCTGCTGGATGCGGTGGAGGGCCTCGACTACGAGGACCCATTGCTCAAATGGGACAGCACCGACACCTACTCCGCCGAGCGCACCCGCCAGCTGGTGGCCAAGTATGGCGACAGCATCCTCTACCACCACTCCGCCGTCTGCCGCCGCTGGTACTATGTGCGCCTCGACATCGCGCCGCGCCAGGTGGTGGAACTCTCGGTGCGTTACCGTATCGAGAACAACACGAGCAGTGGCCTTTACGAAGTACAGGCGGAGTTCGCTGCTGGTCGCTACACTTGCGGTGAGTTCCGCTACGACTTCTCGCCTGCCGCCTATTGGGGCGACGGCCATGCCGACCGTTTCCACGTGGAGCTCGACACTTCGGACATCGTCCATTACTGGCAGCCCGTCAGCGTCAGCGGACTGGACATGCGCAAGCAGGGTAGGGGCTACCTTTTCGAGTCGCGCCGCTTCGACCTCGCCGCCGCCGAGCCGCTGGAGGTGAGCTACTGCACGCGGGGCACCCTCCACGAGGACCTGCCCGACCTGCTCAGCCGCCGCATCAGTCCCGACCGCTACACGATTACCCTCTCCGGCGTCGACCCGAAGTATCCCGCCGCCAACCTTAGCGACATGGACCTCGCCACGGCCACGGTGCTGCGCCCTGGACGCGGCGACTCACTCTATGTCACCATCCGCTTCCACGACTCGGTGATGCTCAACGGCTTGCTGCTCTACAACGGCTACTGCAAGGACCGGCAGACCTGGCTCAACAACAGCCGCATCGACACGCTGTATTACAATTTCACCACACGCGAGCCGTACTACTGGGGCGAGACCTATTCCGTGGCGCGAGACAGGCGGGTCACCCCCGAGCTGATGGGCGGCACACCCACGGCCTTCACCTGGCAGGCGCTGACCGACGCCGCCATCAAGGTGACCGTCGAGGAACGCCGGATGAACTACGTCTTCCCGTGGCCAGTGGTTAACTACCGCCAGAAAGTCAAGGAAATCACCCTCCTCGTCACCGCCGTCACCCCCGGCGCCAAATACAACGACCTCTGCATCTCCGAGATAATACTGATAGAGGAATAATTCTCAATTCTCAATTTTCAATTTTCAATTTATCAAGTGGAAACCATCAAGAAGATATACAAGATAGGCTACGGTCCCAGCAGCAGCCACACCATGGGACCGCACCGCGCGGCGGAGATGTTTGCCGCCCGCACCAAGGACGCTGCGCGCTACCGCGTCACCCTCTACGGCTCCCTCGCCGCCACCGGCCGTGGGCACCACACCGATATGGCCATCACCCGCGGACTCGCGCCGAAGGAGGTGGAGATTGTATGGAGTGCGGACATCGTCAAGCCCTTCCATCCAAACGGCATGTTCTTCGAGGCCCTCGACGCGAAGGGTGGGGTGGTGGATTCCTGGCTCGTCTACAGCATCGGCGGCGGCTACCTGGCCACCGAGGAGGGCGAGGTGCCGCTGGGCATCACGCCCGAAGGCGAGGTCTACCCCCACAACACCATGAAGGACATCATGGAGCATATCGACAAAGAAGGACTCTCCTTCTGGGAATATGTCGAGCAGTGCGAGGACGGCAGCCTCTGGCCCTACCTTGAGGAGATGTGGCAGCAGATGCAGCAGACCATCGAGGAAGGCCTGCAGGACGACCGCGTTATCGCCGGCGGCCTGCACCTGCGCTCCAAGGCGCACCAGTACCACGTCCGCGCCAGCGGCTTCAAGCCCTCGCTGCAGAGCCGCGCCCTCGTCATCGCCTACGCCCTCGCCACCAGCGAGCAGAACGCTTGCGGCGCCAAGATTGTCACCGCCCCCACCTGCGGCAGCAGCGGCGTACTGCCCGCCGTGCTGTACCATCTGAAGAAGAACCACGGCTTCACCGACCGCGAGATACTCCGCGCCATGGCCACCGCCGGCCTCTTCGCCAACGTCATCAAGACCAACGCCACCATCAGCGGTGCCGAGGCGGGCTGCCAGGCCGAGGTGGGCAGCGCCTGCGTGATGGCCGCCGTGGCCAGCAACCAGCTCTTCGGCGGCGGCCCCAAGCAGATAGAATATGCCGCCGAGATGGCCATGGAGCACAACCTGGGCCTCACCTGCGACCCCCTCTGCGGCCTCGTCCAGATACCCTGCATCGAGCGCAACGCCATGGCCGCCCTCCGCGCCCTCGACATCAATATCTACGCCATGATGTCCGACGGCCGCCACATCATCAGCTTCGACAAGGTGGTAAGAACCATGAAACTCACCGGCCATGACCTGCCGAGCCTCTACAAAGAGACCTCCCTCGGCGGCCTGGCGTTGGACGACTGATGTCAATAGAGGCTTTAGGGGTTACCCCCCCCCCCCTTTTACTCAAACTTTGCCTCGGTATATGGTAGGTATAGGTTTGTTTCGTTATAGGTTTGTTGATTCTGGAATGTGAATCCCATAGGCTCATTCAAATAGCGAAGCTTGTACAATTGCTCTGCTCACTTTACACCGTGATGTAATATCATTGAAGGTTGCATGGGCTCCCGTAAGGCCATAAAAGTCACTTTCGCTTAATAGCAAGTATTCCCATGGGCGTTCTTGCACGCTGCTGACTTTGGCACACCATTCCACGGCAGCCTGACGTTTGCGCAACACGTTGCGGTCACGCACTTTGTCGTCACCTTTGGTCTCAACCATGTATGTTCTATCGATTGTAACTACAATGAAGTCGGGGTAATAGGTGGCCATCAGTCCGTCTTCTCGCATATAGGCTATTGAGGCAAAACGATGGCGAGTTTCGCTAATTTTTATCCACCGTTCCACGTCGCTGTCGGCATCAATGAATTCCATAAAGGCACGTTCCAATCCACCTCCATGACTGGGGAAAGTGGTGCGGGTGTAGATGGTCTTGCGTAGTTCGAGCGAGTATTGTTCTCGCATGGGCACCTTTTCAACTCGCGAGAACCAGGTCTCATCAACTTCGGCTTCGGTGGTCATTACCTCCTGTTGCAAACGGAACAGCTCGGCTGCCATCACTTTGATGATGTGTTGCGTCACCACACCGTTCTGTGCCAGCAGTATCTTCCAGTCATTGCCATTGAATGGGTCGAAGGTCTGTCCGAACAGCCGCGTATGGATATATCGGTCCAGCGTCTGCATCAGCATTGCCTCTCCAATCTGCATCAGGGGCTTCTCGCGGTCCTGTGCATGGGTGACGGTGCGAAGCAGTTTTTGCAAGTATTCACGATAACTGTCGGCTGTGAAGAGGTCGGCCTTGACGTTGAACTTGCCGAAGGTGGTCTTCATGGCTACTGCTTGACTGACAAAGGTCTCGCCGTCGGTGGCCAGATAGCGGCGCAGTTGCTCCAACGTGTATGCTGAAAATATCTCCATCTGTTCCACATCGGGCAGTGGCATTTCAAGTATTTCTTCGCTGTCGCGCAATATGTTGATCCATGCGATGTCATAGTCCTTGTAGTTTTCCTTCAATTTGGCAGTCACCATGTCGCCAAGGGCATTTGGCGAGTCTTCGCTGCTGTCCACGGCTGCCAATCCGTCGTTGATAAGGTCGTCGTAGAACTTGCGGAAGCGCGGATGCTCCACGATGAAGAGGATGTCCATATAGTTCAGAGGCTCGCGTTTTTCCAGCAGCAGGCGGTGCCGGTTCTCAGTTTTTGCCTCCGTGTATTCGGATTCGCGCCACATCAAGCGCAGCCCACGGCCTATTGTTTGTTCCAGCAAAATGTCGCTTTGGCTGCTGCGTAGCGGCACTATGACACAGATGTTGTTCACGTCAAAACCTTCGCGGAGCATCATCACACTCACCACCACCCGTGGGGTCGCAGATCCGTCCATGTTGCTTAGCCGCTCACTCACCTGCTTCCACTCATCTTCTTTCACGCGACCCTTCGCGTCGCTGTCCACGCGCAGCACTTCTTCGGGTGCAAGACCTTCGCTGACAAGGTAGTGTTCCACCAGCGGTGTCACTTTGGTGTCTTCGCATACTACCATCATCTTTGGGTGTTTTTGTCCCTCGAAATCGCGTTGCAGTCGGTTCAGACGTTCCAGTCCGGCTCTGAGCATCAGTTTCTGCCCGTCGCTGAGTGCTATTACCGAGCGTCCTTCACGGATGGCGCTGTAATCGAGGTCGGTCAGCTCGGTCAAGGCTTGCCGCTGGTCGAGAGACAGCGTTTTCACCAGGCCTCGCTGCATGGCATCTTTCAGGTTGAAGTCGACCACTATGTGTGGGAAGTATATCCTGCGGTTCTTGCCTCTCTGCTCGTAGGGTGTGGCGCTGAAGTCCACCTGCATCCGCATCCTCTTACCTTCCAGCATATAGTCCAGTGCTTGCTGCCATTGCACGTCCTCCTTATCTCCGGCGTTTTCATGCACATGGTGTGCCTCATCGTTGATAACCATCAAGTCATCCAAATCGTGCAGGTACTCCGCCTCGGTGCCGCGCAGGTAGCGGCGATCGAGCATGTCGAGGGCGTTGCCTGCCGCTACGCCCGGCCGCAGGGGCAGCAGCTGGTCCACCAAGTCATTCTCTTCCTCATCGTCGTCTTTCTGCAGGAAGAGGTGCCAGTTGGTGATGGCTATCAGTCCCTCGCCCGTAGCCTTGCGCCCAATGCCCTGCTCTTTGCTGACGGTATTGGTCTGAACAAAGTTGAATACCTCCTCGCGATACTGCGGCGGCAGGAAGAGGTCCTGAAAGCGTTGCAGGTCGCTGGTCTCGCTGTGCCGTTCGCCATTCACCATCTTGCCGAGGTAGGCATCCAACAGTCGGTCGTAGACGATGATTCCGGGGGCGATGAGCAAGAACCGCTGCGTGTAGCGGTCGGGCATATCTGTATGTCGTGCATTGAGCAGTTGCCATAGCACCAGGGCGTGCATCACCCATGTCTTGCCGGTGCCAGTGGCCATTTTGATGGCGTATTTGGGCATCTGATACTTCACCTGTGTCAAAGTGGACATATCCACCTGTCCCATCATGTCGGACACCACGGCTTCGTAGCTTTCCTCAACGGTCTGCACTTTCGCCACCTCGTGCAGGTAGACAGTATTCAGTATGGCCTGCCGTTGCCCGGCGTGGAAGTTGTAAGTACGTTCGGTGGTGAACGGCTCGCAAAACCAGTACTGCAGCAGTTCCCTGGTGACGGGTGTCACCTGTTCCATCATTTCACCGCTCACCCAAGCTGTATTCACCCTGTTGGTCAGCTGCTGTGCCAGCAGCAGCGATATATTGTCTTGATTGTATTGCATAATAAAAAACTATAACCAATAACCTATAACCCTTACACCCTTTCCACTACTACGCTTTCGAATCCGAAGACGTCAACGGTTTTGACGCAGACGGCGCGGCTGTCTTTGTGTGGCACGGTGAGGTCGGCGCGGTAGACGCAGTGCAACGGGTCGTGGTCCTGGGCGGTGTTCTCGCGGTAGTCCTGCCACATCGAGCGGAAAGTCACCCCGTCGTAGTCGGGGTCGATGCTCCAGTATTCTATCAGTGCCAGTGGGTCTTCGGCCATCAGACGGCGTACAGCCTCGCGATCCTTGTCGTCGAGTGGAATGTTCTCTGGCGATAGCTGCACATAGTCGCGCAGACGGATGGTCAGCGTGTCGCCGTCGGCGGTGGTGTGCTTCTCGATGGGGTGCAGCGCGAGGTATTGCAGGCCGCTGAAGCGCACCGTACCGCTTTGGACCAGCTTGGTGAAGCCCTGCTTCTTCAGCTTGTCCATCAGGTCGGGCGGTATCACCAGCACCTCGACGGTGTTCTTATACTCTTCGATGGCGGTGCTGATGTCGAAGCTGAAGTTCCACGCCAGCACGATGCACTTCCGCCAGCCTCCGCCCAGCAGGCTCTGCGTGGCTTCGCTGGCACGACGCAGGGTGGCACGGCCTGTCAGCTTGTTGGGGCTGTCCACGTAGACCAATGTGCGTTCATCCTTGATGTAGCCATAATTACGGTCAGCCACTTGGTCAGGTGTAAAGGGCAGGGCGCCGTAGAGCTGCATCACCACCTGGCTCAAGTCGCCGATGTTGCGGAAGAGGCGCGTGCCGTGCATCATCTCCTTCTGGTAGTCGCCGATGGCCTGATAGAGGAATGGCCTCACCTCCTGGTCAATCAGTCGCTTGCGCATCACCAGCGTGGCCGGCTTGCCTATGTCGGAGGTAATCCATCTACGCCCCAGCCGCTCCGCCACCGCCGCCGTGGTGCCGCTGCCGCCAAAGAAGTCGCATACCAAGTCGCCCTCGTTGCTGCTGGCTTTGATGATGCGCTCTAACAATGCCTCGGGTTTCTGGGTGGCATAGCCCACTCCTTCTTTTGCAGAATTATTAAGTTTGTCAAGGTTCCAAACATCATCAACAACAACACCGTCCTTTATTGCTTCGTCCAAATATCTTCTAACACGTGTACCATTTCCCCCATCTGAAAGTACATATCTGCGCCCATCTTCGTCTGTCAATGGTTTTTGTTTTCGCCTTTTTACGTATTCCTCTTCCGATGCCCATTGTTCAAAGTATGAATTAAATGTACATTCCTCACTTAGCGAGTAAAAGAGTAATATATCATGTCTCTTCTCAAATGAACATTTTAGTTTTTTATTCCATCCAGAGTATTGCCACACTACCTCATTCCTAAAGTTCTCTTTCCCGAATATCTCATCCATCAGCACCTTGACGTAGTGGCCCACATGCCAGTCGATATGAACGTAGATGCTGCCATGGTCGGAGAGGAGTTCGCGCATCAGGACGAGGCGGGGGTAGAGCATGCGCAGGTAGCTGACGGTGCCGTCCTTCCATGTGTCGGCATAGGCGAACTGCTCGATGGTGGTGGGCTTCTGACTGATGTCACCGCCGGGGAGCGTCAGCTTGGTGCGGTAGTCGGCCTTGCTGTCGAAGGGCGGATCGATGTAGATGAGGTCCACCTTGCCACGCAGCGACGGCAGGCCCGTCTGCGGGTCGCCAGCCAGCAGCGCCTGCATAGCCAGCAAATTGTCGCCATAGATAAGGCGGTTCTGGTACGCAGGCTGCCAGCCTGCGGTGTCGTCGTTCCGCAGGCTGGCAGCCTGCGTACCATTGAAGTGCATGGCGCTGCTGGCCTTGGCGGGCAGCACCACCTCATTGGTCTGGAGGGTGATGCGGTTGGTGGAAGAAAGGCGTTCGAGAATTGCGGCTGCCTCGCGGTTGCCGTCACTGACAATCTTGGGCAACTCGCCGATAAGGGACTTTATGGGCATAGGGCTTGCTGTTTTTTGCAGTTTGCAGCCCGTCCCTTCTACATTCCAGACCGCATACAAAAAGGAGGCGAACTCATCTCGTCTCCAGCCTGCGGTCGTGGAATTACCGGTAAAAGGGAAAGTCAAAAAGCCCGCCTCAACGCGAGCATCCGCTTTTTGTAACCCTTTTACCCCAGTTGAAATTTTCCACGTTCCAGGCTGGTCGGAACAAACAGCAAACGCTTATGTTAATATCTATTTATAATCCAGTTATCTTATACTATTATTAATTGTTGGTTCAACATTCATTTCGTGACTGCAAAAATACAAACGTTCAGTCTTCCACGGCGTAGCCGAACTGCTTGAGGGCGCGGTCGCTGTTGCGCCAGTCTTTGAGGACTTTGATGTGGAGGCTGAGGAAGCAGCGCTTGCCGGTGAATTCCTCGATGTCCTTGCGGGCCTCGATGCCGAGTTTCTTGATGGCTTTGCCCTGGTGGCCGATGAGGATGGCTTTCTGGCTCTCGCGCTCGACGAAGATGAGGCACGAGATGTTGTCGATGCCGTCCTTCTCCTCGTAGCTCTCCACGGCCACCTCGCAGCTGTAGGGTATCTCCTTTTGGTAGTAGAGGAGTATCTTCTCGCGCACAATCTCGCTGACGAAGAAGCGCATGGTGCGGTCGGTCAGCTCGTCCTTGGGGAAGTAGGCTGGGTGCTCGGGCAGCAGCTCGAGCACGGTGTCGAATATCTTGCTGACGTTGAAGCCTTCGGTGGCGGAGCAGGGGATGACCACGGCGCGCGGTATCTCGGCCTGCCAGTAGGCCATCTTCTGGCGGATGGTCTCCTGGTCGGAGAGGTCTATCTTGTTGATGATGAGCAGCACGGGGGTGTCGCTGTCGACGACGCGCTCCAGCACGCGGCGGTTCTTGAAGGTCTCGCCCACTTCGGTGACGAGCAGGAAGAGGTCGGCGTCCTGGAGGGCGGTGCCGATGAAACCCATCATCTGCTCGTGCAGCTTGTTGGCGGGGTTGACGATGCCGGGCGTGTCGGTGTAGACTATCTGGAAGTCATCGCCGTTGACGATACCCATCACGCGTTTGCGTGTCGTCTGGGCCTTGGAGGTGATGATGCTCAGTCTCTCGCCAACGAGGGCGTTCATGAGGGTGGACTTGCCCACGTTGGGGTTGCCGATGATATTTACGAAACCACTTTTCATTGAATCCATTTCATCTTTCTCCCGCTTCGCGGAAATCTATAAATCTATGGATCTATGGATCACGCCGCAGGCGGGAGGTTAGAAATATTCTATTGTGCGGATGGTGGTGTAGTTGGGGAGGCGGCGGTCACCGAGAACCTCGTACTCTGTGCACTTGATCCAGTTGCCGTGGGAGTCGTACTCGTACTCGTAGACCGTGACGAACATCTCTGGCTCCTCCTCGGTGTAGTCGTAGAGCGTGTAGCTGACGGGCTCGCCCTGCTCGTCGTATTCCCAGCGCTTCTCCTGCACCTTCTGCTTCGTGCGGTCGTAGACCACGGCCTTGTTCACCGTGCCGTCGGCGTTGAAGGTGTAGATCTCGCGTTTGTAGATTTCGTTGAACTGGTCGTTGAAGCTGCGCTGGTCGATGCGGCCCATCTTGTCGTGCTTCAGGCGCAGACGGCTCTCCACCTGGCGCTCGGCATCCTCGACGTAGACCTCGATTAGCGTGTGGTCGGCGTCGTAGACGTAGTAGGTGCGGCCGATGATGCGGTCCTCGTTGTCGACGATGTGCTCGAGGGTGGTGAGTCCGAAGCCGTCGTGCTTGTAGCGTGTGCGGAAGATGACGTCCTCGACGACAGAGAGATAGACCTGGTTGCGGCGTTGGCCTTTCTGGTTGTATTCGGTGACGAGGTGTTCCAGCTGGTCGCCGCGTTCGAGGTTGTCGTTGAAATCGTAGCGAGCCTCGTACATGACGGCGTCGACGCGCTTGACGGCGCCGTGCAGGCCGTCGTCCAGCAGGTCGTGGCCGCTCTGGGCCGTGGCGGATACCGCCATCGCGATGGAGAGAGCGGCTGCGAGTATGTGTCTAATCTTCATTTTATTTATAAAAAAAATTTTCTTTAATAACGCCCCTCGCCCCTCTTTATTGTGTTATGTCATTATTTTTTTTGAAAATGTTGTTTTACCTGCCTGTTGAATTGTTATATATTAAAACTTAGAATTTGGTTAAATAAAGTTAAAAAGATACCTCTCGTGAAATTTTTAGGCCTAAAGTGTGTCTATATTGGTGAAAGGGGGAATTGTTGTGCGGGAGTTTGAAATATATATAATTGTTGTAATGAAAAGGTTGTATCTAAATAGGATTGCTGTCGTCTTCTTGGCTTTGGCCCAGGGCTTGCCGCTGATGGGGCGGGGGCAGGTGGACACATGCATCGTCTTCGGCGGTTCGCCAGCCTTGCCGCATCGGCAGCTCCTGCCAGGGTGGACGGCAATTCCGGATACGATGTACGGAATGGGCAATCTGGCGCATCCGGCGGTATATGCGTCCGTTCCGGATTATGCCGGGATGAACGGCGACCCCGTGCACCACTCCTGGCCACAGTCGCTGGTGGTGGACCACGTACCTGGGGGTGTGTTCGCTGTCATGCCTGACCTGGGGGTGGACTATGGCGCCGAGGGTGCGTGGATGCAGTTCTGGTACTGCACCGCGTCGCCCCTGGTCTATGTCGACGTGGGATACCTGACGGATGCAACGGACAGCACTACATTCGTACAGTTGAAACGATTCCATGGCTATGATATCGGTCGGGCCCAAACCGCCAGCGACATCGCTGGAGGGTGGCATCCCTGTGCGGTGGACCTCTCTCTCGTGCCCACTGGCGCAAGACTCGCCTTCAGGGTTACTGACCTGTTGCCATACTGGTGGGAGACACATATCGACGATGTACGCATCACCTCCAACCCCTGCGGTGCTTGGGGCCTCAAGGTTGTGAGGAACGACACAGACTCGCTCACGTTGCGATGGGAAGAGGCTGGAACCCCCGTGGTGAGCATCCATCTGGATGCCGACGATGGCACCTCCTGGACGGATACCCTGCCCGGTGGTACGACGGAATATACCCTGGCATGGGGCGGAATGGGATATGTACAGGCATCGTTGACAGCCCAATGCGGCGCGGAAGGCGACAACTGCTCGTGGCTCTTTTCCGTACGGACGGAGGCTTCCAATATCAACAGCCACCATTGTGTGGACGGATACGGATTGAACACGCTGACATCACAGTCTTTCTACGGCACCACCTTCGACCCATGGCAGGAACGGGGCCTGGGGAGGGTGTTTGTCACCTCTTCGAGCGGTGACTACTATATCTATGACCACCATTATAACACCGAGCAGGCGGTTGTGGTGGAACTCCCGCGCCGCTGGTATCTCCGCATCCCGCCGGGGGCGGACTATTCCATCGGATTGGGATACGACCATTTGGGGACACACAATGGTGCCGCGATGCTGCACACATTCACGGTAGACACCGCGGAGGCTTCGCTGCTGGTGTTCAAGTACGCCGCTCTGGCGAAGATAGGTACCGACAGCACACGTGCGCCGAGTTTCGACGTCGTTTTGCTCGACGATACATTGGGATCTGTCGGTCAGGGGCCGTGCTATAGTGTTCACCTCAATTCGTACGACAGTACAGGGTGGGAACTTGTCCAGTTCGGCCACCGGGTTATCGGCTGGTCTTCGCTGGGAATGGACCTGCGTCCGTTCCATGGACGGAAGATGAACCTTTCGGTGACCACCCGCGACGGAACGAGCTATTGCAATGCTTACTATTCGGTGGAGTGCACCAAGATCCATGAGTGTGAAGGCGAGGGGACGGTGGGTTGCGAGGCCGACAGCGTGGAGCTCTCCGTGCCCTGGGGCTTCCGCTACCGATGGTGGCGCGAAGGGGATACGTCGACCCTGGACACCACGCAGACTCTCACCGTGCCTACGGGTTCGGGACGCTACTTCTGCGAGTTGTCGCACATGTTCAATCCCGAATGCCGTATGGTGATGAGCCGCCGTGCTTTGGCAAGGCCCGAAGTGGTGGTGCACGACACCGTGGTGGAGAACCAGTTGCCCCGCTCTTTCATGGGGCACATCTTTGCATCGGCAACGGATACGACGATGGTGTTGCCCAACGACGACGGCTGCGACACGCTGTTGCACTACATGCTGCATGTGTTTGAGAACCAGTATGTCCGGCTGGAACGGCGGGTGTGCGCCTCTGAGCTTCCGTTGGAGTGGGAGGGACATGGTTTTGCGAAGGCGGACAGCGTGACCTTCACGCTGACGGACGTGCACGGGGCCGACAGCGTGGTGACGCTCGTACTGCTGGTGGACAGCATCGTGCATGCAAGGGCGTTCCACAGCGTGGACGGCGAGGTGTGGGCGGACACGGTACCCATCGTCCTCTGTTCAAACCAGACCCTCTTGGCGAGCGACAGCACCCTATGGGCCTCCTCTTGGCGTTGGACCCTCACGCAAGGTGCTGACACCATAGAGACACAGTGGTCGGCATCTTCCAGCTTTGCCTTCCGCGATGTGGATACTTTGTTGCAAGGCCACTTGACGCTGGAGGCAGGGAACACCTCCTGTGCCGACACCCTCCTCTGGCCCCTGGCCGTGCTGCCGTCGCCGACGGCGGATTTTGTGTGGTTCCCAGAGCCCGTGGACATGGACCCGGAGACGGAATTCACCAACCTCAGCGACCCTGCCGATAATGTCGACTTCCTCTGGCTCATCCAGCGCGAGCAGGGTGGGGTGGAGGTGGACAGCTTCGCCCTCGCCGGGCCTTTCCGCTACCGCTGGCCGGGCGACTTGCCACAGGGCAACTTCGACGTGGAACTCATGGCTTCATTAACCTATCCACTCAGCTACCTGGACACTCTGTTGCTCAGCCCCTCAACGCATGTCTGCACCGACACCGCCCGCCGCACCGTCACCATCGCTACCTCGCTGCTCCAGTTCCCCAACCTCGTCACCCCCAACGGCGACGGCATCAACGATCGCTGGCGCATCGTCAACCTCCTCGAATACGGACTCTTCTCCATGAACGAACTGTGGATCTACAGCCGTTGGGGCAACCTCGTCTACCACGTCCGCGACATCCACGATGAATCCCAGTTCTGGGACCCCGACAACCCCTTCTGCCCCGACGGCACCTACTACTACCGCTTCTCCGCCAAAAGCCTCCACGGCCTCGTCCGCTGCAACGGCACCATCGAGGTCCTCCGATGATGGGGGATGTACAATAAAAAAGGGTTTTCTCCGTTATGTGGGGTGTATGAAGGGTTTTGTCCATAGGATGCTGTATGTGTTGCTGCTATCGGCGGCGTGGGGGACTGCGTGGGGGCAGGGGGAGGTGGTGGACACGTGCATCAATTTTGACGAGTACGAGGTGCACTACCCGAACACGATGCCCACAGGGTGGACGCTGGCGCACGCCTGGGGAGACACGTATTCGTACGCCAGCGTCTACTTCGGGGGGCTGGCGTCGGCGAACAGGTTGTATTTCTGTTCTCTGAGGGGTGTTGTGCTGAGCACGCCCGACCTTGGGGACGACCTGAACGGTGGCTACTGGCTGCAGTGCAGCTTGATGAACAATGCGAGCCTGGGGGAGGCGATTGTGGAGGTGGGGGCGATGAGCGACGTGCAGGATACGGGGACGTTCGTTGTGCTGACGACGGTGACGGTGGGGAGCAGCTGGAAGACGGTGACGGTGGATTTGTCGCCGTTGCCCGATGGCTATAGGCACGTGGCTTTCAGGCACTATAGCGGAGGGAGTGTGTATTCGTTTGTGAATATCGACAATGTGAAGGTCAGCAGGACACCGTGCCAGGCGTGGGATTTCCACATGGTTTCCTTTGACGAGGACTCGGTGGTGTACGCCTGGGAGGAGGTGGGAGAGCCAGAGGTGAGGGTGGAATTGTTGGGGGCGGACTCGACGGTCTACGTCCTGATTCCCGAGGGACAACGCATGGCGCTGCCTGTGGGGGAAGGTGGTAGGCGGCAGGTGAGGCTGGTGTCGCAGTGCGAGGCGACGGGGGCGTCGTCCTGCGCCGATGCCTATACATCGGTGTGGATGCTGCTCCCGCAGTATGACCCTTCGGACTGCGCGAGTATGGAGATACTCTACACGAACCGTTGCACTCCGTACTACGGCACGTTCAATGACCCCTATCAGGTGGTGGGCGCTGTGGACGAGGGGGAGAGGGAGATGGGGAGCCGCCACACGGTGTGCCGGGACACGGCGGCGAGGGATCCCAACGTCCCCGCCCTGCGATGTGTGCCCGAAGGCGACAGTCTGTCGGTCAGGCTGGGCAACTGGCAGACAGGGGCCCAGGCGGAGGCTATGAGCTACATGGTGACGGTGGACACGAACGAGAGGGACATGCTGATACTGAGGTACGCCGCGGTGCTGGAGGACCCGAACCACACGGCGCAGGACCAGCCGCGCTTCAGGATAGAGATGCTGGACAGCGCGATGAACCTCATCGCTCCCGCGAGGTGCAATTCGTACGATTTTGTGGCCAACGAGGGGTTGGGGTGGAACACAATCAGTGTGTCTGGCGAAACGATACTGTGGAAAGACTGGACCACCGTGGGCATCGACCTCTCGCAATACCACGGTCAGACGGTGCAGCTGCGACTGACGACCTTCGACTGCAGCGAAGGCGGCCATTTCGGCTATGCCTACTACACGTTGGCCTGCGCCAAGAAGACGATGAATTTCATTTCCTGCACGAGCAACGATTCCGTGCTGGTGGAGGCTCCGGAGGGTTTTGCCTACAGCTGGCGCCGCGACGACTTGGCGGGCGTGGTGCTGGGCACCGGGCGCAGCAAGACGCTGCCGCTGGACAACCACGTCTACTACTGCGACCTGGGCTTCATCGGCGATGCCACTTGTTCGGTTACCATGTGCGTCAGGCCGCGGGAAATTGCGCCCCTGGCGAGGTTCGACTACGAGCTTGGGCGGGAGGACTGCCGCTTCAAGCTCTCCCTCAAAAACCGTAGCGGATTGGTGGACGACTCGCTCTATGCGGGCCTCTTCACGCGCTGGCTGGTGGACGACAGCCTTGTTTCGCGCAGCAGGGACTGCACCCTGCAGTGGACGGAGGAGGGGCAGCACACCGTCAGGCTCGTCAGCAGTCTCGACCCCGACGGAGGCTGTGCCGACACCGCCACCGACGTAATCCTCCTCCGTCTCCAATACGACACCCTGGAGGCAACGATATGCCAGGCGGAGTCCTACGCTTGGGGTGACAGCCTGCTCACGCAAGGGGGGCTCTACACGCTGACGCCCCATTGCGACAGTGTGAGGACGTTGCGCCTCACGGTGCTGGACACTACCCTACGCCTTGTCGACACGGCGGCCTGCATCCAGATGCTTTACCTCGACAGCCTCCTCACCCGGAGCGGCGACTACGACTTCGTCTACACCAACGCCGCCGGATGCGACAGCACCTACCGCCTGCAACTGACGGTGCATCCGCAATACGACACGCTCGACACGCTCCGCGTCTGTCCTCCAGGGCCCTACGTGTACCACGGCGTCGACTACGGCGGCGAGGTGGATGTGGACGTGATGCTCAGCAGCCAGTGGGGCTGCGACAGCCTCGTCCACCTGCGCCTGGAGACGCAGGACAGCCTCTTCGCCCTCCGTGCAGCCTACAGCCTCGACGGTGGCCGGCAGTGGACCGACTCCCTCCCCATCGTCATCTGCTCCAACCAGCAACTCCTCGCACGCGACAGCTCCACCGCCGTCCGGTGGCAGTGGTCGGTGGACAGTGGCCAGTGGCCGATGGTCAGCGGCCCCCAGGCGTCCTTCGACTTCCAGCGCGTGGACAGCATCGCGTTCACCACCCTCCAGATGACGGCCACCTCGCCCCATGGTTGCCAGGACTCGCTGCGGTGGCCCGTCGTCCTGCTGCCGCTCCCGAGAGCCGACTTCGACTGGTACCCCGACCTCCCCGTCGACATCGCTCCCGAGACCCAGTTCAACAACCTCTCCCAGCCCCTCGACGAATGCTCCTACCTCTGGCTCATCGAGTCCGAGCCCGGTAGCGATGCTCGCGACAGCCTCACCCTCACCAGCCCCTTCTACCGCTGGCCGGGCGACCTGCCGACGGGCGACTTCGAGGTGGAGTTGCAGGCCTCCGTCGCCATAGACTTCCGCTACGACACCCTCACCCTCTCCCACGTCTGCACCGACACCGCGCGGCGCACCGTCACCATCGTCACCGCGCTGCTCCAGTTCCCCAACCTCGTCACGCCCAACGGCGACGGGGTGAACGACCGCTGGGAGGTGGTCAACCTGCTCGACCCGGGCCTCTACTCCATGAACGAACTGTGGATTTACAGCCGCTGGGGCGACCTCGTCTACCACGTCCGCAACATCCACGACGAGTCCCAGTTCTGGGACCCCGACGCTCCCTTCTGCCCCGACGGCACCTACTACTACCGCTTCTCCGCCAAGAGCCTCCACGGCCTCATTCGCCGCAACGGCACCATCGAGGTCGTCCGCTGAATATATTTTTTTTCGTGTGTATATGTTTAAATCGAAGTTTTTTGTGTAAATTTGCATCCTGTAATATTCTTCGCTGATATATGGAACTGACTATACTATTGTGTTTTGCAGCCTATACGCTGCTCCTTTTCCTCGTCATGTGGCTCACCAATCGCCGTGGAGCCAAAGGCAACGAGGCCTTCTTCCGTGCGGGGCGCAAGTCGCCCTGGCCCGTCGTCGCCTACGGCATGATTGGCGCGTCGCTCTCCGGTGTCACCTTCATGTCCGTCCCCGGCGACGTGCTGGCCAACAAGTGGTTCTACCTCCCTATGGTCCTCGGCTACGTCCTCGGCTACGCCACCATCGCCCTCATCCTCCTGCCGCTCTACTACAGGCTCAACCTCACCTCCATCTACACCTACCTCTCCCAGCGCTTCGGTCTTCGCAGCGAGAAGACCGGCGCCCTCTTCTTCATCATCTCGCGTCTCCTCGGCTCCGCACTCCGCATGTACCTCGTCGTCTTCGTCCTCTACGAGTTCGTCTTCAAGTACTGGGGCGTCCCCTTCTGGGTCCCCGCCGTCGTCTTCATCGCCATCATCCTCCTCTACACCTTCGCCGGCGGCATCAAGACCGTCGTCTGGACGGACACCCTCCAGACCACCTTCCTCCTCCTGGCGGCGGCCGCCACCGTCATCGCCATCCTCAACACACTGGATATGAGCCTTGGCGACCTCCTTCGCGTCTCCTCCGCCGAGGGCTACACCCAGATATTCAACACCGACCCCATGGCCCCCAAGTTCTGGCTCAAGCAGTTACTGGCGGGAATGTTCATCACCATCACCATGACGGGCCTCGATCAGGATATGATGCAGAAGAACCTCACCTGCAAGACCCTCCGCGACGCCCAGAAGAACGTCATGACCTCCAGCCTCCTTTTTATCGTTGTCAACTTCCTCTTCCTCTGCCTCGGCGCCGCCCTCATAGCCTACGCCAACCAGACCGGCTTCGAGCTTCCCCTTGGCGCCAACGGCAACGTCGTCGGCGACAAGATCTTCCCCTCCATTGCCTTCTCCCTCAGCGGCTTCACCGCCGTCTGCTTCGTCCTCGGCATCGTCGCCGCCGGCTACAGCAGTGCCGACGGCACCCTCACTGCCCTCACCACCACCTTCTGCTACGACTTCCTCAAGTTCAGAGGGACCGACGAGAAGCGCGAACTCCGCATCAGAAGGCTCGTGCATATCGCTTTCGCATTCATCTTCCTGCTCATCATCATCGCCTTCCGCCCCTTCCACAACGACTCCCTCATCACCACCATCTTTGACGTGGCGGGCTTCACCTACGGCCCCCTGCTGGGCCTCTACACCTTCGGTCTCTTCACCAAACGCAGTGTCAACGACCGTCTCGTGCCCTACATCGCCATCCTCTCGCCCGTCATCTGCTACGTGCTCAAACGCTTCTCTCCCAGTTGGTTCGGCTATGCCTTCGGCTTCGAGATACTCCTCCTCAACGGACTCATCACTTTCCTCCTGCTCCTCATGGCCAAACCCCGCAAAACAATAACCAATAACCCATAACCACTATCATAATGAACTTCTACACCACCATCCTCGGTTCGGGAGCCGCCCTCCCCACAGGTCGCCGCCACTGCAGCGCCCAGGTCGTCAACATCAACGGATACAAAATCCTCCTCGACTGCGCCGAGGGCACGCAGGACCGCATACGTCAGCTCCACGTCAAGCTGCAGTCGCTGGGCACGGTGCTCATCTCGCACCTCCACGGCGACCACTTCTTCGGTCTCCCGGGGCTGCTAAGCACCATGCACCTCTGCGGCCGCACGGAGCCTGTCACCGTCGTCGCCCCCAAGGGCGCCAAGGAGGTCATCGAAACCATCTTCAACCTCACCGGCAACCACATAGGCTACGAACTGAATTTCATTGAGATGGACTTCACTGAAGGTCTCCACCGTGTCCACGAATGCCCCCGCTGCACCGTCGACGCCTTCCCCATCCTCCACTCCGTCCCCACCTTCGGCTTCCGCATCACCGAGATTCCGCGCGGCGAGCACCATCGCGCCAAGGTCTACACCTACTGCTGCGACACCGAATACAACGAAAACCTCGTCCCCTACATGCAAGGCGCCGACCTCCTCTGCCTGGAATGTACCTTCGCCGACGACCTTGCCGACCTCGCCCGCCAGCGCCAGCACCTCACCGCCGGCCAGGCCGCTCAGCTCGCCGCCCTCGCCCAGCCCCGCCAGCTCCTCCTCACACACATCTCCGCCCGCTACAAAGAACCCCAACTCCTCCTCGACCAAGCCTCCGCCGTCTTCCCCAACACCACCATCGCCTCCGACGGCCTCCTCGTCGAAGTCCTCTCGAAGTGAAGAAAAGAAAGGCAAAAGTCTCGTTTATTGTGCGTTTCGTATAAAATCTTCCCAGAGGGTCTGCTCCAATGAGTACGTCTCCATGAAGTTCGTCCTCTCTGTGGAGGACATCGATTGCAGCAGGTTGTCGATAACCTCCGTGGCAGGCTTTTTGAACTTGATGATAGGGTCGATGAAAAACAGATTCCCATTGTCGTCAGCCAGCACATTGTCGCTTGCTGCATCCACATCTGTGATGGCGTAATAATCGTTTCCGTACCAATATTTCCCCTCTTTATTCAGAGATAGAGTGTCCGAGAGGTACTTGTCGATATCTTTCTGCGTGGCGGGCTCGAATCCGTCTTTCATGTAGTGTTGCTCCAGCATAAAACGAACATCCCCAATCGGAGAATTGCTGATACCGACAAGCCTGTATTTTGTATTGGGAAACAGAATGTTGTGGACTACATGCTCGAAGATGGCGTCTGAGGCGGCATGCCCTTTCATGGGCGCTTTTGCATAGGGGTCTTTCACCTTGATAACCCGTTCGTTGGCCTCGTCAATGTAAACCACGCATTCGCCTGAGGGCTTCCTTTTGCGTTCGCCAAAACTGCCCCACGCGGCAGGTTCCCGATAGAGACCGTTCTTTTTGGCGTAGTCAATCAGACGATTCCCAAACGCTTCCTGTTCAGCTCGCGTCCCATGCATGTGATTTCCATATTGTTGAGAGGATAACTCAGCCGCAGGCATTCCAGTATCGATTCTGCCGCCACCGCCCGATGCTGCTTCGGTAATCCCAGAATATAGTCCTTCGCCGATTGTCCACTGCTCAGCGTGATTTTGTTCATTTTCCTAAGGAACCATATCTTTTCGAGTATACTCATATTTCCTTTTTTCTGTAAAACGGCAGAATTGTCGATTTATTGTGTTGTTGCAAAAAAGAGCCGTCTGGAAACGGCTCTTTTTGTTGGCGGAGAGACAGGGATTCGAACCCTGGGACCAGCAAGCTGGTCAACGGTTTTCGAGACCGCCCCGATCGACCACTCCGGCATCTCTCCTCGGGCGTCTTCCTCTCGCGGAAAACGGCTGCAAAATTACAAACAAAAATCCACATGGCCAAATTTTTCTCGCGAAAAAAAACTTCCCATCCCTGCAACCACCTGGCACCAAGCGGGATAAACCTCTGCTACTCCGCCCCTATCCCTCCTCCCCAACGGCACCCCGCGCCGCCTCCCAACGGATACCAAACCTCCTATTTCACCCCTCTCCATACTGACATCGCCGCATGACACACCCTAAAAATACCGGTCCCAAAACCCGTCCAAACAGCCCCCAAATTCGACCCTTGTCATATAGTATGCATATAGTATACATATACTTCTCATATAGTATTCATATACTGTATATAAATACTATATGAGAAGTATATGTATACTATATACATACTATATAAGAACAGTCGAATTTGGGGCGAGGAAAACACCTCTTTTTGGCACGTTTTTTGTTCGTCCGTTGTTGTGGAATCGCTGTGGGGATGAAAAAAAATGTTGCGGGATTGGAAAAAAAGTTGTACTTTTGTTTGTTTTTCTGTCCCACAATGTGACGGACAATGTTTTGATTTGTAACAATATATATAATAATAAGAACTGAAACATGGCTAATTTTTTGACCAAACTGTTCGGAAACAAGAGCCAGCGCGACCTGAAGGTCATCAAGCCCTTCCTCGATGCCACCCTGGCGGTGTACCCCGCCATCCAGGCTCTTTCGAACGACGCTTTGAGAGCGAAAACCATTGAATTCAAGGACCGTATAGCGAAAGCCGTGGAGCAGGAGGAGTCCGAGTTGGCCCGCCTGCGCGCTCGCATCGAAGAGGAATATGACATGCCCGTCGACGAGAAAGAGGGCCTGTACAAACGCATCGACGAACTGGAGAAGCAGGGCTACGACAAGACCCAGCGCGTGCTGGACGACATTCTGCCCGAGGCCTTCGCCGTCGTCAAGGAGACGGCCCGCCGTTTTGCCCAGAACGAGGTGGTGGAGGTTACCGCCACAGACCACGACCGCGACCTGGCGGCCACGCACGAGAGCATCTCCATCGAGGGCGACAAAGCCCTCTATCGCAACCAGTGGATGGCCGGTGGAAACATGATTACCTGGGACATGGTGCACTACGATGTGCAGATTATCGGTGGCGTGGTGCTCCACAGCGGAAAGATTGCCGAGATGGCCACGGGTGAGGGTAAGACCCTCGTGGCCACGTTGCCGGTCTACCTCAACGCCCTGCCCGGCAAGGGTGTGCACGTGGTCACCGTCAACGACTACCTCGCCAAGCGTGACTCCGAGTGGATGGGTATGCTCTTCGAGTTCCATGGCCTCAGCGTGGACTGTATCGACAAGCACGAGCCCCACAGCGAGGAGCGTCGCCGCGCCTATGCGGCCGACATCACCTACGGTACGAACAACGAGTTCGGCTTCGACTACCTGCGCGACAACATGAGCCGCAACCCCGAGGAACTGGTGCAGCGCGGCCACAACTACGCCATCGTTGACGAGGTGGACTCCGTGCTCATCGACGACGCCCGTACGCCCCTCATCATCAGTGGCCCCACGGGCAAGGACGACGACGAGCAGGAGTTCTACCGCTTCAAGCCCACCATCGAGAAGCTCTACAATGCCCAGCGCGTGCTGGTGACCCAATACCTGGCCGATGCTCGCAAGGGTCTGGCCGAGAAGCCCGATGCCAAGCCCGAAGAGTTCTGCGCCCAGCAGCTGCTCCGTGCCTACCGCGGCCTGCCGAAGAACAAGGCCCTCATCAAGTACCTCTCCGAGAGTGGCATCAAGAGCATCCTGCTCCGCACCGAGAACTTCTACATGCAGGAGCAGAACAAGAACATGCATATCATCGACGATGAGCTCTATTTCGTCATCGACGAAAAGAACAAACAGGTGGAACTCACCGACAAGGGTATGGATTTCCTCACCTCGTTGGGCGAGGATCGCAACTTCTACCAGCTGCCCGATATCGGCAGTGCCATTGCCGAGGTGGAGGGCAATGCCAGCCTGAGCGACGAGGAGCGCGCTGCCGCCAAAGACAAGATCTACAACGACTTCGCCATCCAGAGCGAGCGTGTCCACACTGTGGACCAGCTACTGAAGGCCTACACGCTCTTCGAACGCGATGTGGACTACATCCTCACCGAGGACAACCAGGTGAAAATCGTCGACGAGCAGACGGGCCGTATCATGGAAGGCCGCCGTTGGAGCGACGGTCTGCACCAAGCCGTCGAGGCCAAGGAGAACGCCAAGGTGGAGGCCGCCACGCAGACCTACGCCACCATTACGCTGCAGAACTACTTCCGCATGTACAAGAAGCTGGCGGGTATGACCGGTACGGCCGAGACCGAGGCCGGCGAGTTGTGGAACATCTACAAGCTCGATGTCGTGGTCATCCCCACCAACAAGCCCATCGCCCGCGTGGACATGGACGACATGGTGTACAAGACCAAGCGCGAGAAGTTCAAGGCTGTCATCGACGAGGTGGAGAAGCTCATCGGCGAGGGCCGTCCCGTGCTGGTGGGCACCACGAGCGTGGAGACCTCGGAGTTGCTGAGCAAGATGCTCAAGATGAAGAAGATTCCGCACAATGTGCTGAATGCCAAGTTGCACCAGAAGGAGGCCGAGATTGTGGCCCAGGCCGGCGAACCCGGCCGCGTGACCATTGCCACCAACATGGCAGGCCGTGGTACCGACATCAAGCTCAAGGGCGATGTGCGAGAGCGTGGCGGTTTGGCCATCATCGGCACCGAGCGCCACGAGAGCCGCCGTGTGGACCGCCAGCTGCGTGGCCGTGCCGGCCGTCAGGGCGACCCCGGTTCGAGCCTCTTCTTCGTCTCCCTGGAGGACGACCTGATGCGCCTCTTCGGCAGCGAGCGTATCGCCTCCGTGATGGACCGTATGGGCCTGCAGGAGGGCGAGGTCATCCAGCACTCGATGATCACCAAGCAGATAGAGCGTGCGCAGAAGAAGGTGGAGGAGAACAACTTCGGCATGCGTAAGCGCCTGTTGGAATACGACGACGTGATGAACAACCAGCGCACCGTCATCTACAACAAGCGCCGCAACGCCCTCTACGGCGACCGCCTGTCCATCGACATCTCCAATATGTTCTACGACACCTGCGAATTGCTCTACACCGAGGGCCACGACTGGGAGGAGTTCAAGCTGGACGTTATCCGTGTGTTCGCCCACGAGGTGCCGATGAGCGAGAACGAATTCCTGTCGCTGAAGCGCAAGGATGCCATCCAGTTGCTCTACGAGCAATGCTACAATGCCTACAAGGAGCGCATGCAGAAGGTGTGCGAGATGGCGTGGCCCTTCATCAAGAACATAGCCGAGAACACGCGCTATATCAACGTGGCCTTCCCCATCACCGACGGCAAGAAGACGCTGAACACCGTTGTTCCCGTGAAGAAGGCCTATGAGACCCATGGCCGCGAGGTGCAGCTGAGCATCGAGAAGGGCATCACCCTGGCCATCATCGACGACCTGTGGAAAGAGCATCTGCGCCAGCTGGACGACCTGCGCCAGAGCGTGCAGAACGCCGCCTACGAGCAGAAGGACCCGTTGCTCATCTACAAGTTCGAGAGCTTCAAGCTCTTCGAGCAGATGTTGCTGGACATCAACCGTGAGATTACCTCCTTCCTGAGCCGTGCGCAGCTGCCCATGCCCAAGGAGAGCGAGGTGCAGGAGGCCCGTCAGCCCCAGGCTCCGCAGAAGGGACTGCGTGCCGGACGGCAGAACGACTTCGACCGTGCCGCCGCGCAGCAGCGCCAGGCCATCGACCAGAGCAGCCAGCAGCCGCAGAAGGTCATGCCCGTGCACGTGGAGAAGAAGGTGGGCCGCAACGATCCCTGCCCCTGCGGTAGCGGCAAGAAGTACAAGAACTGCCACGGCAGAGACGTGGTGGAATGAAAAGTGGGAAATAAAAAATGAGAAATAAAAAAGAGGGGCCCCGCGCGCCGCGCGGGGCCCCTCGTCGTTGGTGTTCCTATTGTTTTATCAGGCAGCGGGATGTTGTGCCGGTGTCCGTAACCGCCAGAACCATATACACCCCTGCGGGCAGGGACCGGAGATCCAGTCGGCAGGGGGTAGTGTTCCCGGGCTGCGAGAGAAGGAGGGTGCGTCCCTGGAGGTCGCGTACTTCCACAAGCCGCAGGGGTTCGTCGAGAGAGAGGTCTACATAGTCGGTGGCGGGGTTGGGGGAGAGGGTCAGATTTTGATGGGAGGGCAGGGGATCGGCGATGCCGACATGCCCGCAGGGGTTGCCGATGGTGTGGGTGCCGCCGTTGGTGTAGGCGTATTCGACGTTGAGCAGGGTCTCGCCGTATTGGTTGCGGAGGCTGTAGTTGATGTTGCGGTCGGTGCCGCCGCCGCTATGCCATACGGAACGCATCTCGCGGTCGGGCACCAGGATGGTCTGCGAGCCGTCGGAGCCGCTGGAAAGTGTGGCGGTGCCGTAGACGTAGCCCGAGGGGGACTCCAGGGAGAGGTAGGCGCCGTTCTGCCATCCGTTGCCGCGGGTGCTTTCCATCACCACCGTGACAGGGCACATCGAAGCGCTGTCGAAGAAGCCTTGCACCACACGCATTTCAATTCGGTTGCTGCCTTGCTGGAAGCGGAGGGTGGCCTGGCGTTCCTCGCCGGTGGTGTTCTCGTCGAAGTGGAAGCGCACCCATCCGGCACGGGCGAAGTGGTTGTTCTCGATGGTGATCCATGCGTCGTTGCAGCTTACGCTCCAGTCGACGTCCATCGTCTCGTCGATGGAGAAGAGCACCGAGTCCGTTCCTGCGGTCCGCGCCACGGAAAGGACGGTGTCGCTGACACGCATGGCGTAGTCGGGTTCTATTTTGATGATGATGGCGTTGTCGCTGTTGAAGCGGTAGTCGCCGAGCTGGCCTTGGGCACCGATGCCGGGATTGATGGCTCCGAGGGCATAGTAGCCGTCGCCGGTGCCGGTCCAACCGAAGTTGAAATGCAGGTAGCCGTTGGCGTCGTTGCCGTCGCACACGAAGGCGTGGCCGCCCACGGCGAGGTCCACGCCCTGGAAGGCGATGGGGCGGCGGAGGCTCAGCTCCTGGAGAATGATGTCGAGGTAGGTCGTATCGTCGTACTGGTTGCGGTATTTCACCTCCAGGGTGTTCTTATAGTGGAAAAAGCGGTAGAAGGAGTTGTCGGTGCTGATGGTGCCGTCGAGTCCCGAGAAACCCTGCGTTCCGCTGCCGGAGGGGGCGTAGTTCATGTTGACCGATACGCCGATGTGGAAGAGAAGTGTGGCGATGGCGTGGCGGGAGGCGGAGGGGTCGGTAGGACGCGCTATGGCAGGCATCAGGTCCCACTCGTAGAGCGTGTGGCCGAAGTCGGCGTCGAGGTGGCCGTAGTTGGGGCTGTTGTATCCGTGCCGTCCTTCTCCGAAGGCCGGGTATTTCCAATAGTTCATTATCTGAGCCTGCATGGTTGCCGCACACCCCACGGGGGTGCCCGAAGGGCAGAGGCCGTTGTAGGGGGCTCCTTGGTCCCATTGGGTCTCCAGCAGAGGGCCGACGGGTGTGTGGTTGGCATCCTTCGTTGTTCCATACCAGTCCAGGTCTGTGGGATAGTCAAGGTCTATGGCGCGCTCGATTTCCTGGTCGTAGCCCTGCAGCCAGCTTTCCATTTGTGCGGGCATTCCCTCTGCCGACAGGGGTGAGGTCAGCGAATAGGCCAGCACGGGCCGTGCCACATCGTCGGTAGACATGACAACAAATCCGCAAGGCTGCCCCACGAGGATGCGCAAGTGGCGATAAGGGGGTTGTGCGCTGACATCCGTCAGCACGACATCGTTTTTGCCGCCCATCCGTTGCCAGAAGGCTTTGGCTTTGGCCGCCACGATGGAGCTGTCCATAGGAGAAGCAAAAGCCATGCTGGACAATCCCAGCATGGCTACCAAGTAAAAACACTTTTTATTAACCATAATTCAATTCAAAATCACATGCGTTCTATTGGCGGGAGAAGACCAGATTGCTGCCGAAGGTTTCTGTTTCGCTGAAACCAAAGGGGAGCGAGGTGGAAATCTGGTCGCTGGTGGCATCGTAGAAGAAGTTGATGCCGTTGCCTTGGATCGTGAAGGCACCCTGGGCGGTCTCGTTGTTGTAGGTCCAGGTATGGTTGACGGTATTGCCTCCGATGCTTTGACCCTCCGCCTGGAGCTCGATGACGATAGTGCCGGCATGGTAGTTGTCGTAGGTAAGCGTGTAGTGGATTTCGACGGGTGTGCCCTGGTAGGAGGACTGTTCGGTAGCCGTCCAGGTGGTACCGGCGGGGAAGTCTTCGGTGTACTCGCCCTGGGTCGGGGTGTCGCCGCCGCCGTTGTTGCCGCCGCTGTGGGGGATGGGGTTGGTGCCGCGGGGATAGAATGTAGTGGGACCACCCATAGAGCCGCCGTCCTCGGTGCCGAGGGCGACGGATGCCGTCACCGTATTGTTCTCAGGATGATAGGTGGCCGAGAAGACACCTGCATTGGGGATGGTGCACATGGCGACGTTGTCGGAGTAGGTGTAGGTGAACTGTACCTCTTGCGGGTTCTGGTCCTGTCCGGCTACCGACAGCTCGATGAGGAGAGAGCCTTCGGACTCGCTGGTGAAGTCGAGACTGTAGGTTATCTCGGCGGGATAGCCCTGGTAGGTGTCGTCGTAGATGCCTACCCAGGAGGTGCCGGAGAGAGAGGTCGACAGGTTTCCGCCACCTTGGCCGGGATTGTCGGTCTTGTCGTCGTCTTTGCCGCAGGAGGCAAGGGAGATGGTGGTTATTGCCATCAAGGCAATCATCATGTTTTTCATTACTTTTTTCATAAGTTATAATTTTATAATTTTTTTTAATTAACGTCAACTTATTAGGTGCATCGAAAGACCGAAAAATAACAACAGGGTCGACATTTTTTTTTGATGAACAGGGTTAATCAAAAAAAAAACAGGCGGTTCTGTTGATTGAACTGCCTGTTTTTTTGTTTGTTCGGATGGACTATTCAGCAGAGATGAATTTGCCGTCGACCTCGAAGTTGAGGACCTTGACGTCTTTCACTTTCTTCCACCAGAGGAAGCCTTTCTTTTGGACGATGCGTGCCTGATAGGTCATTTTGTTGCGGGCCTTGCGCACCCAGAGGAGGTCGATGGAGTGCTTGGGGTAGTTGTCTTTGATGTAGGAGGTGATGGACTGGGGGTAGTGGTCCTCGATGATGTAGTGTGTCTCCATGCCCTTGTTGGAGAAGACCATGGCCTGGGGGGATTTCTCGAAGTCGCGGTAGGTAACCTTGAAGGTGTTCTCGTCGATTTGGTACCATTCCACGTTGGTGGGGTCCTTCACCTGGCGTTGGAAATCTTTCACATAGGATACTTTCACGTCCTTTTCGGCGACCTTTTTCTGGGCCATCAGGGCACCCTGGGTGAGCAGGAGTGCCATTGCGATAAGTGCTATCTTTTTCATATCTAATATTTTATTTGTTATCGAGTGTTAGAATATAATCTGCAAATATACGAATATTTTTTTAATGTCCAATTTTTTTAGTTTCTCTTTTCAGCATTCGGAGGCCAGTTGGGTCAGGACGGCCTCGCCGTCGCGGATGGCCTGGGAGCACCAATGGAGCTTGAGGTCGAGGATTTCCTCCGGCGAGAGATGCCAATGGATGTCGTTGCTGGCGCGTAGGCGCGAGGTGAGTGCGAAGAGGGAGAGGGCGGCGCAGACGGAGATGTTGAAGCTCTCGGTGAATCCGAACATGGGTATCTTGACGTAGGCGTCGGCGAGGTCGATGGCCTTGGGGGAGAGGCCCGTCAGTTCGGTGCCGAAGACCAGAACGGTGGGCTGGGAGATGTCGAGGTCGTTGATGAGCGTGTCGTCGTTGTGGGGCGTGGTGGCGACGATGCGATAGCCCAGTGAGTGCAGGCGGGCGTAGGCGGAGGGGGTGTCGGGGTAGGAGTAGTAGTCCACCCACTTGGAGGAGCCTACGGCGACGTCGCCGGCGGGGTTGAAGGCGTTGTTGGCCTCCACGACGTGGACATCCTGGACGCCGAAGCAGTCGCAGGAGCGGAGGACGGCGGCGGCGTTGTGGGACTGGTAGATGTCCTCCAGCGCCACGGCCAGGTGGCGTGTGCGCAGGGGGGCCAGGCGGTCGAAGAGGGCGCGTTTGTTGTCGGAGATGAGGCTGCCGGCTTTCTGGTAGAGGGCCTCTTTCTGCGCAAGGGTCAGATGGGCATGGAAAGAGGGTTTGTCGAGGGCTATTTGTGGCATATCGATATGGCTTGAGTGTTTGATTTTGTCGTTTCTGTAAATTTTTTTGCAAAGATACGTAAATTTTTTGTATTTTTGCAAAAATTTTTGAACCTATCATAGATACAGTAATATGCTGGTTGGATACGATGCTAACAATGTCTTCCGCCACGGTGGCGAACTGGGAGAATGGAGCCGGAATCTGGTAGAAAAACTGGCTTCGTTCCATGTTGCTGACTTCCGTGCGCTGCTTTTTTCCACTCGAATCAAGAGTGCATACAAGACCTACTATACTAGCTATGCGAATGTGAGCACCTATGTCCCCGAGGGCAGCTCGAAGCTGTTCCCCGCGGCGTGGATGCGCTACCGCTTGAACCAATGGCTGAAGGACGAACGGGTGAGGGTTTTCCATGGTCTCAACGAGGAGTTGCCCTACGGCATCGGACGCTCCGTGAAGACGATGGTTACCTGCTTCGGCCTCGACGAACACCACCAGACCTCGATGATGGACAGCATGTTGTGGCGTCGCCGTATGCGCTATGCGTGGAAGGCGTCGGATGTTATTGTCGCTGTCAACGAGGAGGTGAAGCAGCAGTTGATTGATGCCCAGGTGATGGCGGACAAGATTGTCGTCATCGGAGGGCGTACACCCCTCGAACTCAATGACCAGATGGTGCAGCAGTACTACGAACTCTACAAGCACCTGGCAGGAGAGTAATCATTTCTGTTTTACATACAGTTCCCAGTATCGCCGCATGTGGCTCTCGTAGCTGAACGTTGCGGCGTATTCTTTTTCTGCTTCGGCGGCTTGGGGTCCGAAGTCTGCCAGCCCTTTCCTCACGGTCTCCGCCATGTGGGCGGGGTCGAAGTCGTCGAAGTAGCGGGCGTGGGTGGAGCCAATCTCGGGCAGCGAGGTGCATCGCGAGCAGAAGACGGGCCGTCCCCATTGCATGGCTTCGATGGCCGGCAGGCCGAAGCCTTCGGAGAGCGAGGGGAAGAGCAACGCGGCGCAATGGGCGTAGAGCCACCGGCGCTGGTCGTCGCTCACGGTGCCGAGCATCTCCACGTTGGGGTGCTGCGCCAGCTGGCGGCGCAGGCTGTCGGCGTAGGGGTCGCTGTCGTTGCCCGCAATCAGGAGGCGGTAGTCAGGCAGCAGGTCCATCATCGGCAGCAGGGTGTGGAGGTTCTTCTTGGCCTTCACCACCCCGATGGAGAGGAAGAAGGGTGAAGGGGGAGAGGGAAGTGGTGCACTTTGCGGCCCTTGGGTCAGGTCGGCCACTCCGTTGTAGATGACGTGCTGGGGTTTGCCGTGCAGGTCGATGTGGCGGGCGCAGTCCTCTTGGGCGAAATGGGAGATGAAGCAGAGCTCGTCGGCGGCATCCACCTCGCGTTGCAGACGGCGAAGGTAGCGTTGCCGTTTGGCTCCCTGTTTCTCGTAGACGAAGTTCACGTCGTGTATCGTCAGCAGGCGGCGCGTCCGTCGGCTCGAGGGCCGGAAGGGCGTCAGCTGATGGATGGAATGCCAGAGGTCGTAGTCCGGCATCAGCATCGGCAGGTGGCGGTAGAGGGGCTTTGCCTCCAAGTAGTCCACGCTTTGGCCGAAGGCCCCCATGTATTCCTTCGGCACCAGCAGCGTCACCTCGCAGCCCCGTGCTATACTTTCCGGGTGCTCGGCATACCAGCGGCCGTAGCTGAGGGCTATCTGCCCCAGGCCGCAGTAGGGGTGGCGCAGGATGCTGAGGTCTACAAGTATCTTCATTCCTTGTCCTCCTCCTGTTGTGTCAGTTCGCGCAGGCGCGCATATTTAATCAAGGTGTAGAAAGACGATATCTTACTCACCGTGTAGCCCGCCCTGCCGTCCAGCAGGCCTCCGCGCAGGAGGTAGCAGCGCAGGAAGGTCCAGGCCGTCTTCAGGGCCAGGCCTCCACGGTAGCGCCGCCCTTGGTGGAAGGCTTTCTCGCCGGCCATGGTGGCGTATTTGGCCGTGCGCTGGACGTGCTCGGACACGGAGTAGTACGAGTAGTGCAGCAGGTCGCCGTGGAGGGTGGCGGTGCGGGGACTCTGTGGTTCGTGGAACAGCAACTCCTCGTGCACCTCGCCGTCCCACGTTGCCGCCCCCGTGCGCCACAGCCGTATGCGTGCATCAGGGTACCAGCCGCAATGCTGTATCCAGCGGCCGCAGTAGTTCGTCAGGCGGTTCACGCTGTATACCGTCCCCGGCTCAAGGCCTTCCTGCTTCATTCTTTTCAGGCTCTCGCGCAGTTCGGGCGAGAGGGCTTCGTCGGCGTCGATGCTCAGCGTCCACTCCTGCGAGGCCAGGCTGTCGGCGTAGTTCTTTTGGCCGTCGTAGCCTTCCCACTCGTGGCGCTCGAAGTGCACGCCCGCCTCGCGGCAGAGGGCTTCTGTGGCGTCCGTCGAGCCGGAGTCCACCACGATGATTTCGTCGGCAACGCCCGCCAGCGATTCCAGACAGCGCCGGATGTTCCGCTCCTCGTTCTTTGTGATGATGATGGCTGATATATGGTCCATAGTCTCAGTATGCTCGTTTGACATCCCTGCGAACCACCACCGCCGGATTGCCCGCCAGTACCGTCAGCGGTTCCTCGTAGCGTCCCGCCAGCCGTGCTCCGGCGGCCACGGTGGTGTTGTCCGCCAGCTCCACGCCCTTGGTGGCAATCACGTGGCAGCCCACCCACACGTTGTTGCCCGTGCTGATTGGCCGGTCGTTGTTCACGCGCTTGCCGTCGATGTCCTCCAGTGCGTGCTGGTCCGTGTCCATCAGCGTGCAGTTCCACGAGAAGCGGTTCTTCTCCCCGAAGAACATCCCGCAATGGCATATCAGCAGCGAGTTGGGGCCCAGATGGAATTTGTCGCCGACCGTCAGCATGGCTCCTTCCGCCACCTCGATGCTGCATCCTGCCCCGAGGGAGCATTCGCCTTTTATCTTGACGGTACCTAGTATGTTCACCATCGTCCGGTCCCTCCGGAAACGGGTGCCCTGGTAGGTGGCGAAGCCTATCTTCACCAGCCCCGGTCGCAGCTCCGCACAGCCGAGGACGACCGTCCCCTTCAGGTGCTCTATCTTCGTCCGGTGCGAGATGAGTATCGGCAGCTTGCGTGCTTGCTGGAAGGGCAGCAGACGCAGGTTGTACCACGCGCTGCGCGGTAGGGCCAGCAGGTATCGCCAGGCGTCGAGTCGTTTTTTTCTGTGGCGTTCGCTCATGCTTTTTCTTTGCTGTTTCGATTTGCAAAAATACTAAATTTTTTCAATATAGCCTCCCGTGTGGGATTTTTTTTGTATTTTTGCACCCGTGAATGCAAAGGAACATCCTATGGTTATTGGGTACGACGCCAAGCGTGCTTACAAGAACAACAGCGGTTTGGGCAACTACAGCCGCATGGTGATTGGCGGTGTGGCCAAGGAGGTGGATTGTGTGCTGTTTACGCCTTCGTTGAAGGGTCGCCACGAGCATTACTTCGACGGAATGCCAAAGGTTGCGACGCGTGTCCCCCAGGGACTCTGGAGTCTGGCGCCGAGCCTCTGGCGCACGCTGGCCGTCGGGCGGAATGCCGAAAGGGAGCATGTGCAATTGTATCACGGCTTGAGCCATGAGTTGCCGTATTTCCTGCCGAAGGGCATGAAGTGCGTGGTGACGATGCACGACCTCATTGTCCGCCGCTATCCTGATTTTTTCAAGCCTGTGGACCGTCTGATTCACCGCTGGAAGCAGCGCCACGCCTGCCGTGTGGCGGATGTGGTGGTGGCCATCAGCGAGCAGACGAAGCGCGACCTGGTGGAGATGATGCATGTGCCGGAGGAGAAGATAAAGGTTGTCTACCAGTCGTGCGACCCGATTTTCTGGTGTCGTGGAGTCGTGGAGTCGTGGAGTCGTGGAGAGGGAAGCGGGTATTCCCTCCCTTCCAGATACATCATCTGCGTAGGCACCGTCGAGGAGCGTAAGAACCAGGCGACAGCCGTGCGCGCCCTGGCGCAGCTGCCTGAGGAGGTGGCGCTGGTGATTGTCGGCCGCCCTCGTGGCAGCTATCCGCAGGAGGTGCGTCGGGTGGCGAAGGAGTTGGGCATGGAGCAACGCGTCGTCTTCCTCGAGGATGCCAAGTTTGCCGACTTCCCGATGCTTTATCACAACGCCGTTGCCAGCGTCTACATGTCTGTCTTCGAGGGCTTCGGCATACCGGTGCTGGAGAGCATGTGCTGCGACACGCCGGTGGTGACCTCCAACGTCTCCTCCATGCCCGAGGCTGGTGGCGATGCGGCGCTCTATGCCGACCCGATGGATGCCGATGCCGTGGCGGCTCACCTCCGCCGTCTGCTGGAGGACCCCGCTTTCCGCCAGGGGCAAATAGAAAAGGGGCGAACCCAACGTTTGAGATTCGCCCCCGAAAAGGTTTCGCAGGATATGCTTGCGCTCTACCGCTCTTTACTTGACGATTAAGCGTCGCACCACGCGTGCGTCCTTGTTGCTGAACACCACGTTGTACACTCCAGAGGCCAGACGGCCGGCGTTGATGGTGTACTCGATGTGGCCGGCAGCCATGAGGCTGGAGGTGTGGATGGTGCGGCCGCTTTGGTCGATGATGCTGACGGTGTAGCTCTCGCCGTTGCCGAGGTTGATGGCCATGTGGGCCTCGTCGGTGGCGGGGTTGGGATAGAACTGGCCGAAGTTCTCCTCCATCTCAGCCTCCTCGATGCCGGCCAGCGGACGGGGCTCGTCGCCGTCCTGCTCGACCCAGCTGCTGCCAAAGGCAAAGGTGATGTCCTCCATGGGCATAGGCAGGGTGTCGAAGTCGAACATGGTGCTGTCCACGCTCTCACCGTCGGTGTAGGTGAAGGTGTAGTAGCCACCCTGGCTGGCGGTCATGGGCTTGGTGATGGTCTTGCCGTTGTTGCTGGTGGCGCTGATGTAGTACTCCACGCTGTGCTGCGGCATGGCGCTCTCGATGCGGGGCATCAGGCCGTTGAAGCGGTTGCCGTTGGCACTGAGCTCCAAGGTGTTCCACTCCTCGCTGCCCTCTTCGCGCCAGTATACCACGGCACTGGCGATACCGCTCTTGTTAGTGATGATGGCGCTGACGGGAATCTGCGTCATCTCGCCGATGGCGAAGGTGCCGTGCAGGTTTTTGTGGAGGATGCGGATGGGGTTCTCGGCAGGAATCTGCTTGGTGACGCAATGGATGGCACCGCCCGAGCCGTCGAACTCACGCACGTCCACCGGGTAGATGGTGTAGCCGGGATAGGCGGCGGCCACGGCCTCGATGTTGGCGCGGTCCCAGTCGGCAGAGGGCTGCCCATTGACCACGGACGAGAAGCAGGGCTGCAGGATGACGTTGTTCACGAACGTGTGGTTCGAGTAGGTGCGGGTGTACTGGTTGTTGTACTGCGTCTGGCTGCTGAAGTTGCCGCCGTTGTCGGTGGAGGGGAAGGGCAGGGTGGCCATGGTGTAGTAGTCGCGGTCGAAGATGCTCTTGTAGGAGCAGAGGCTGTCGATGTTGCGGGCACCGGTGCGGTAGTCGGTCCAGTTGGAATAGTTGCTGGGCATCACGGAGAAGACGAAGCCGTTCTCGTCGTAGGCGTCGGCGTAGAGGTCCACGTGGCCCGTGCCGCCGTCATACTGGTAGGCGGGGAGCACGTAGGTGGCGCGCTGGCCGAGGAGGTCGTGCAGACCCTGGCGCACCTGGGCCTGGGTGAGCGGTGTGGCTTGGCTGTAGTTTATGCTGTTGGGGTCCTGGCCGTCCCAGGTCAGCTGACCGTAGCGGTCGGCGTTGTTGCTGTAGATTGCATCGCTGCTGAAGACCATACCGGCACCGTCGACAAGGCAGTTGCCACCTTCCCACTCAATGGGAGTCAGGTAGTTAGGTATTCCCATCTGCCAATGAATCAGCGAGGGCAGGGAGTCGTCGAGGGCGCGTCCGGGGTAGTAGGTGAAGTCCAGCATACCCAGGCTGTCCTGGTCGCCGTAGTAGAAGGCTATGGGGCCGCAGTCGCGATACCAGAAGGAGTTGCCTTTGCCCACGATGAAGCGCACGTTGTCGTGGCGCAGGTTCATGCGGGTGAGGGTGCGGATGACCTTGGCGGAGTCTTCGGGTTTCTCCACGCGCACCCATGCCTCGGCGCCGCCGAGCTGGATGCCGTCCATCAGGTAGAAGAACACCTTGCCGAAAGTCGACACCGTGTCCATCACCGAGATGTAGGGGCCCATGCCGCGCTGCTGCCAGCCGGAGACAGAGTACTGCAGGTATTCGGCGTATCCGCTCACCAGCGGGTCAGCCATCCAGCTTCCGTTGGTCTCGTAGCCTGGTACACGGTAGATGTAGTAGGGGGTGACGCAGATGGCCTGCACCTCCTCCCATTCGCCGGGGAACCACACGCGGTCCTCCGGCAGGCTCTTCGCATTGTTGCCTTTGGTGGCGGGAGCCATGCTGCTCAGCGGGATGTTGCTCTCCAGGTGGCGCTTGGCGATGTCGCGTTTCTGCACCGTCTGGCGGAAGTTGCGCAGCAACTCCTCGTCGCTCATCTGCTGGCTCTGGGCCATGGCGCCGAAAGCCGTCAGCACGGATGCCAGCATTACTAATGGCGGGTTCTATTTATTCCTTATTTCCACGTTCACCCGAAACAGAACCCTTAAATTCCGAGTGTCCGCGCAGTCATTTTGACGGTGCAAAGATACAAAATGTTTCTGATATGCCGATGATTTCTATGTCAATTTGTTGA